>NZ_NIBS01000042.1 GCF_002632465.1 Xenorhabdus budapestensis
CCGCAACGACACCGCTGTCACTGCGTCGCAAGGCGCAACATCAGGTGCGGTGTTACCAGCGGGGCGAGCGCAATTACGTCCGGCTGAAAGAAAAAGGCAACGGGTATCTGAAAATCAATGTGGGGTTGTTCTGGCGGTTGTTAAGCCGGGATGACGGCCAATCGTGGGAGCTGATGCTCCATGAACGTTACAACAATGAAATTCGTAAATAGTCAGTCCTGAAGTGGTGTCATTCTGCATCCTGTTCAAGGCAACAGGATGCAGCCCTGACATTATTTTTACCGATTAAATGGAAAGGCAAAAGCCGGAGATACGGGCTCATGATAAACCTGTCAGCAGACAGTATAATTGCACACACAATTGCCAGGATGAAAATACGTCTGGAACAACATTCAGACGATGACGTTTCACAGCTTCGCAGTGGTCTGTTGTTTATGGGCAATATTCAGGATGCCTATCCCCGCCGCCTGTTACTGGATGATCGTCTGTCGCCGCTGGATAAAACCGGCTGGATGATGATCCGTCTGTATGCGTTGAATAATGAAGGCGCGGTGTTTCCCAGCTATGACGAATTGCAGGTGTTGCTGGCATCCCCCTACAAAGGCAAGGCATCCCGGGAAACGGTCAGCCGGGTGTTACTGATGCTGCGAATAACCGGCTGGCTGAGTTTATGCAAACGTATCCGGGATGAGCACGGGCGGGTGCGGGGTAATATCTATGCGCAACACGATGAGCCGCTGACCTGCCGTGATGCCGAAATGCTCGATCCGCACTGGCTGGATACCGTGGCGGAAGCGTGTCGCAGTAAAAACCGGACTATCAGCCAGACAGCCCGGGATGTGCTGACTGATATCAAAGAAGACCCGCTGATGCGCCATCGCCACAGTCATATTCATTTGCTGGAAGAGAGGCTGAATGCGGTGCAGACACCGCAGCAAAGGGTGATGCGTCAGTCGCCTCAACCAGGCAAACAGCAAACCGAACTCAGGGAAATTAAGCCGGGTTCGGAAACCGAACCCAGTCTTCCAAAGGGGCAGAATACACTGAATTCGGATGCCGAACTCAGTCTGAAATCAACGTCTTATCGGGGTTCCACTAAACCGAACTGTTATGTACGTTCTTTCACACAGCGTGTGAATAAAAAAACATACGTGGATCCGCAATCCGCGTTTTTTCTGCCGGAAGGGCTGTGCCGACAACTGGAGCCGGATGATGTGACGATGCTGACCAGCCAGTTGCAGGCACTGCCCGCTGAACAGGCGCAGACCGTACTGAGCTGTCTGGACAAGGCGTTACGGGCTGGCAAAATCGGCAATCCGGTCGGCTGGCTGCTGACGATGATGAAACGGGCACGGGACGGAAAATTATACGGGCAGGCTGAAACTGCGGCTACCACGCCTGCCCCTGCGAAGACATCGGTTGAGTTTACTCAACCTGTTGAGCGGCCTGCTTCACCTTCCTCACAAGCCCATGTGCGCAGTGTGGTGAAAGATATTCGTCAGCGACTGACAATGGCGAAATACCATCATGATAATATTGATTGAAAAGCAGACGACTGTGCCCGTGGCACACAAGGCTAAAAAACAGACTGTTTTGGCCCGCGCAATGAAGACGAAAAACTCTGCGGTGTTGTCTGAGTCAATGGTGATTAAAAACTATACGGGTGTGCCCGTGGCACACAAGATTAAAAAACAGACTGTTTTGGCCCGCGCAATGAAGATGGAAAACCCTGCGGTGTTGTCTGAGTCAATGGTGATTAAAAACCATACGGGTGTGCCCGTGGCACACAAGACTAAAAAATCATCACTTCTGACAATGAACAAAACCCATCATTTTTCTTTTTTCCATAACTGGTTATCCATTGAGTCACCGCCTCCTTTGCCTTAATAGTTTGACTGACTTATCAAGGCCAAACAGGAGTTTTTGTGCATGTCTGATGCAGAAGAAAAAACCGCATCTCAGCCGCGTTTACGCGCTGGGGTTTTAACCTCCTCATTAACGATTGAACTGCATACTCACTATGCGATCCGGCTGTGGGCAGGGCGCAGACGGGAAGAGATCAGTAATCCACGAAAATTTTCAGGCATTCTCGGGATGCCACAGGTGATTAAGCGTGCCGGTAATATCAGCGTGGATTCGGCAGCGGATAACCCGTATGCCGATGCCTGGCTGGTGAAACTGGAACACGCGCTGGACACAGCTTCCGCCAATCTCCAGCAGAGTCTTGCCACGTTGCAGGATATCCTGAATGCGGTACCGCAGCAGATCACCTTGTCCTCAGTATCCTCTGTAGAACCGCTGAATATCGGCGTCTACAGCCACTCCCCGTTGGGCTATCGCTGTGTCTGGCTGCTGGTTGGCTATGACCAGCTGGCGATGAAAACGTTTCAGGTTTTCCATTATGGGCTGATTTCACGGGCAGAGCGTGATGCCTTTCTGCACAATGGCAGCCGTGCCATTCGTCAGATTTACGGCATGGTACGTTCCTACCGTTCACTGGCGGTCACCCGGCATGATATTGCGGAAAAAACGCCGGCCGGGCTTGAGGCGATTAAACTGCTGGGTGAACCCCATCCCGATATTTTGTCAGGCAAGTTGCGTTCGGTTTTCTCTTCACCTTTACGTTCGGTTGAACCAAATTAATGGAGGGGATGCGATGCAGTTTTATCTGTGTGAAAAGCCCTCTCAGGCCAAAGACATTGCCAAAGTCCTGGGGGTAAGACAGCGCGGGCAGGGATTTCTCTTCAGTGCCCGTATCATTGTCACCTGGGCCATCGGGCATTTACTGGAGATAGCCGCGCCCGAACACTATGGCGAGCAGTTTGCTCCGCCGTGGCGCATGGATGTATTGCCGGTGCTGCCCGCTCAATGGCAATGGTCGGTAAAAAAAGAGACCGCTGACCAATTTGCCGTTATCCAGCAGTTATTGAAACAGGTGGATGAGGTGATTATTGCCACCGATGCCGACCGTGAAGGCGAAGTGATTGCCCGTGAGCTGCTGGAATATTGCCGTTTCACCGGCACGGTCAGGCGGCTGTGGCTGTCGGCCCTGGATGAAGCCAGCATCCGGCAGGCGCTGGCGGCAATCTTGCCGGGTGAGCAGACGGCAGCACTCTATCAGGCCGGACTGGGGCGGGCACGGGCCGACTGGCTGACGGGCATCAACCTGACCCGCCTGTATACTCTGAAAGCACAGGCACTGGGCTTTGGTGAGGTGTTGTCCATCGGGCGGGTGCAGACTCCGACACTGGCACTGGTGGTGAACCGGGATAAGGCCATCAGTCAGTTTGTGCCAAAACCGTACTGGCAGGTTCTGGCGAAGCTGGAAAAAGGCACTGTCCGCTTTCAGGCTAAATGGTTGCCTTCAGAAAATGATTGTGATGATGAGAACCGCTGTATCCGGGAGGCTGTGGCGCAGGGCGTGCAGCAACGTTGTCAGCAGGCAACACACGCCACCGTGATGGAAGCCAGCAAAAAACGGGAGAAAACCCCGCCCCCGCTGTGTTTTGATTTAGGCACACTCCAGCAGGCTGCTTCCCGTTTGTGGGGCATGGGGGCGAGCCAGGTGCTGGCGATTGCCCAGTCTCTGTATGAAACCCATAAAGCCACGACTTACCCGCGCACGGATTGCGGCTATCTGCCTGTGTCCATGCAGGCAGATATTCCTGCCGTGCTGACAGCACTGGCGCGAACCGACCCGGCTATGGATACCATTATTGGCCAGTTGGATAAACAACGTGTTTCCCGCATCTGGAATGACAAAAAAATTACGGCCCACCCTGCCATTATTCCCACGCGTCATGCTTTTGATATCAGCCGCTTAACGACCGATGAGCTAAAGGTTTATCAGCTTATCCGTCAGTACTATCTGGCGCAGTTTCTGCCTGCTCAGGAAACCGATGTGACTGAGGTAACACTGGAGATCGGCGGGCAGTTATTCCGGGTAAAAGGTCGGGTTAATGTGGTTACGGGCTGGAAAGCGCTGTTTGCAGATGGAACGGGAGAGCATGAGAAGGAAGAAGAGCAGGAAGCTGATTTACCGTTACCGACCCTTAATCAGGGCGATTTCTGTCAGATTATTGAGGCAAAAATTCAGTCACTCCACACCAAACCGCCGACACCGTTTACTGAAGGTACGCTGATTGCCGCGATGAAAAATGCCGCCAGTCTGGTCAGTGATCCACAACTGAAACAAGTCTTGCGAGAAAGTGCCGGGTTGGGTACGGAAGCGACCCGTGCCGGCATTCTGGACACCTTGTTTAAACGCCAGCTGATTGAGCGGAAAAAGAAAGCGATTCAGTCAACGCCACTGGCACGGGAACTGATTGCCGGGTTACCGGAAGTATTGACCAGTCCGGGCATGACTGCGTTATGGGAGCAGTTGCTGGAGGATATTGCGCAGGGCAAAACATCGCTGGATGTTTTTATGCAGAAACAAATGCAATGGATTTTGCATTTAGTCGAACGCGGAAAGACCCAACCGTTACACCTGACGTTACCGAAAACTCCGGACTGCCCGAACTGTGGCGGCCGGATGCGGCAGCGGCAGGGAAAAACTTCGCTATTCTGGGGCTGTGTGAACTACCCGGGCTGTAAAGGGATGCTGAATGACAAAGCGGTAACACAATCGCGCAAGGTCAGGCGGGCAAATCAGAAAGTTTGACGATCTGATTGTTGATTGACGTTCAGACAGGATGCTTTAAGAATCAACCTGTTTCTTAAATGATCGGTGAGCCTGCAACGATCGCCTTTGGGTGGCTGTAAAACTCCCGTAGCCTGAAAGGGAGCGCGTGACTGCGGTACATCTGCTCACCTTTGAAAGCAGATATTGCCGATCCAACGGCAATGAAGGTTCATTATTCTTTATCAGAACGTCAGCAACGTATATGTCTGACGCCCGGCGGGAAAAACCATTCCCGTCAGGGAGTAGGGTTTTCTCCGTCATTCCTTATTGTTACCTCCATGGAGAAAATCGTATGTCTGAGAACACAACTTCGTTAACCAAAAATGACTATTTCAATCTGAATATTAAGGGACTCGGCTATTTGAATAATATCCGCCATGTCAGCACTGCCAATGGTACGTTCCTGAGCTGCGTGATCAATGCGTTAAATGGCCCCAGTGATAATCCGGTCTATGTGCGTTTTGATATTACTGTGGTCGGCAAGGAGGCGACCAGTCTGATCGCCCGTTGCCAGAAATCGGTAGATGAGGACAAAAAAGTGCTGTTAGGATTTACCTTAAGCAACCCATCCACCGATATTTTTACCCTGAAACGCGGGGAGCACGCCGGTGAACAGCGCGTCAGCCTGAAAGCCCGTTTGATCAAAGTGGACTGGATTAAAATTGGTCAGGACAAAGTCTATCAGGCCGAACAATCCGATTCGACGCCACCACAAAACGGTGTCGCGCAAACCGAATATGCAGAGAATTCATTCTGATATTTATTCCACTGACTTGCCCTGAATGTTTTCAGGGCAGTCCCTTTATTATCAAAGACAACAGGATACAGAGATGAATATCGCACCCATTGGAATTCTGGCACTGCAATATTGTCATAAGCAATTACCGTTAACGGTGTTGCAAACCCGTGCAGGCTTTTATATCGGCACGATAGAGGGCGGCGTGCCCTGCTCCCGTGAGTCTATGGAATATTTTGCCAGCCGAGAACAGGTGGAGTTTGCCCTGAAGCAGGGGCAGTGGACACAACGTCAGTCATCGTAACAGAGAGGAAATGGGTATGTCTTCACGGGGAGTAAACAAGGTCATTTTACTGGGGCATCTGGGGCAAGATCCGGAAATCCGCTACTTGCCTACGGGTGGCACAGTGACAATGCTGTCGCTGGCGACGTCAGACAGTTGGCGGGATAAACAAACCGGCGAAACTCGGGAAAAAACCGAATGGCACCGGGTGGTGATCTTCGGCAAATTAGCGGAAATCGCGGCGGAGTACCTGCAAAAAGGGACTCAGGTTTACATTGAAGGCCAGTTACAAACCCGCAAGTGGCAGGATAATCAGGGACAGGATCGCTATTCAACCGAAGTGGTGGTGAATGTGAATGGCACGATGCAGATGTTGGGCAGCCGTGGCGATACAAAGAATACGACGGTACAACAAGCTGGGCATCAGCCCGCACAGCAGCAACCGCCTTCTAAACCCACCAGTAAGGAGAGAAAAAAAACGCAAGCAGCACAACCTTTTGTTTTACCGGAAGAAGAGAACGATGATTGGGATTCGGAGATTCCGTTTTGAGTGTTTTCTTATAGTTAACAAATCGCCCTGTTATTGCAGGGCTTATTATTTTTTTAGTTAAAAAAACATTACTTTTTATGATATTACATTTTGGTATATAGATTGTGTTTTTTAGCGTATTCATAAAATCTATTATGCTCTGTAATAATGGTGACTTTATTATCCCTCTTGAAGTCATTACCAATTTGTTTTAAGTGCTCAATATTTTTAGATGTGGCCCTTTTATTTAGATACTTATAAAAAATATATTCTAATTTGTGTGTGCTCTCCTGTTAGCTATGGATAATCTAAATCCATATATGAGGTATGATGCTGAAAAAAATTAAAATTATCTCTTATATCTGAAAGGAATAGTTGGACTTGTGATCAAAATAAAAAAAAGAGAATGAAGGGGGCAATTTAGAGTCTAAATTAATCACTACAAATGCTCAAAATGGTAATCATAACAAATAACCCCAATGAATTTTGTATTAATTTATTTAAATCAATATGTTATGTGATTTTATTGCGTTTGTGAAGGTTAAATCTTCATTCTGATTGCTAAGAAAATGATCATATTGACAATAACATCTATCGGCAGTATTATATAAGTGCAGTTTGTGGCGATAGGAGAGTCCCACGTAAAAAACAGAAGCCTCCAAACAGAAGTACAGTGGTGGTAGGAGAACCCCACGTAAAAAACAGAAGCCTCCAAACAGAATTAACTGCCAGAAAAAGCCCCTGAACTGGGGTTTTTTTTGTTCCAGACAAAAGTAATCAGGATGAAATTAAGAAAATTAGATCAAGCCTTCTATGATGAGAACTCTCATCTTATACAAGCGCTTGATAATGAAGATGGAAAGTGGACGCCCGGTAAAACTCGCGGACATGGTATTGTTGTAATTAACATCAACCAATTAACTTTTGCAATTCCACTTAGAACTTCAATTAAACATAACGCAGCATATATTACTCAAAAGTCTAACCAGAAAGGGATTAAAGGGAAAGGATTAGATTACTCGAAAGCGTTATTAATCATTAATCCAAAATATATTTCTGATGAAATATTTTTGATCCCGCCAGAGCAACATAAAAATATTCAGGGAAAAGAATTTTTCATCAAAAAAAAATTTGAAAAGTACGTAGAAAAATATATTAAAGCAGTTAAAAAAAGGGATAAACATGTTCTTAACAGCCTGGAATATCGTTTTACGACGCTTCAAAATTACCATAACCAGTTAGGTATATGAGTATATTATAAGCACTTTATTATTGTTCTATATTCTATTTGAGCTATAGCAGTAACTCAAACAGTTTAATTTACGGGTTAAACTTACATGTTCAATTATTGAATTCGGTAACACAATCGGTTAAAGTAAAAAAGCTATCGGCAAAATCCGATAGTCGGGGATTAGCAACCCCGTAAGTTATCCACTGGTAGGAAGTTTCTACCAGTGTGCCTGTTATCGTCCCTTCTATGGCGGTTCAGGCAGGGGAGACTTCGGTCTCGCCGGCTGATAACTCCGGTATTGCTAACCCTGTCTGAACTACCACCAATAATCTACAGAAGGGGAAGCAGGTATGACGATGATTCACACTCAGAAAGACTGGCACCCAGCCGAAATTATTTGTGCATTACGCAAACGGGGTACCACACTCGCCGCTTTATCCCGCGAATCGGGACTCAGTTCTTCCACTCTGGCAAATACTCTGTCTCGTTCATGGCCTAAAGGAGAACTGATCATCGCCACCCGTTTGGGAATGGAACCCGCTGAAATCTGGCCCAGCCGTTATTTCGATGATTACGGCAATTTTATTGAACGAAAAATACGTCAGCCGTTTGATGAAAGCCAGCCAGTGGCTGAATAACGCGCTGATATAAACAATAATGTGATAATACCTTTTTCGGCATGTGAATTTCCAGCAAACACAGTTGAGTTATTCATTGAATACATCACCGGGTTCCTTGCATAGTCAGGATTATTTTACGACTGAGCAGGAACCTATTTGGCATGAAAATAAACGCGTTAATCGGCTTAATGGCGGTCATACTGACGGGATGCACGGCTCCCGTAAAACAACCGCTACCTCAGCCTTCCCAAAATAGTTTTTCTTCCGTCACGCTGACACAAAACATCCAGTCTGTTTCACCGGATATTTATCAGCCAATGCCTGAAATTGTCCGCTACGGGCGTTATTTACTGGTGAGTACCGACCCGACAGAGGCACAACGTGACCCGCTTTCCCAATTGATTGATATCCATATCTCTGCTTCCCAGAAACCTACTGTTGCTGATGCCATGCGTTACGTATTGCGTCAATCGGGCTATTCGTTATGTACGCCGGAAAAAACCAATGCCATCTTATATCGTCAGCCGCTGCCGTCAGTGCACGCTCAGTTAGGCCCTGTCCGGTTACGCACTGCGTTGCAGGTGATGGCAGGTCCGGCCTGGCAACTGGAAGTGGATGAGGTGCTGCGTGTGGTGTGTCACCATTTGCGACAGGGTTATCAGCACCCGGCTCCGGCTAAACAAGCCCAGCAGGAAGGAGAGCGTTGATGACATCGCACCGATCCGGTCTATTGATGTGGTTACTGCTGAGCAATTCGGTCTGGGCAGCCACACCGACACCGTTAGTTTCACAGCAGACACAATCGACAGAAAGCCAGCAGCACGCCCTGAAAAGTCAGGCTGAACAGTGGAAGTTAAGTGCCGATGAATACCAGCGTTATCAGCACCTGATGAACGGGCCACGGGGTATCCGGTCGCCGGGGCTTGATCCGTTGACCGCATTAGGTATTGAAGCCGAAAGCGATGTCGAACGCCGTCGTTATGCTGAACAGTGGGTCAGGGCGGAGTTTGCCCGTACCGATAAAGAGCTGCGTTTCCAGCGGGAAGTGAATGCTGCCTGGCAGCGGCTGTTTCCGGATGTTTTGCCGGTCAATATGGAAAAATCGCATGAAGCAAACGGTCGGCTGGCGCTGTTTGTCAGAACCAAAGATTGCCCGCAATGTGACACCCGCTTGACTGAAGTCCTGGCGGCAAAGCAGCCGGTGGATATCTATCTGGTCGACAGTCAACGTAATGATGACATCTTACGGCAGTGGGCTAAAACGCATCACATTCCCCTTGAACAGGTCCGTAACCGACACATCACGCTGAATCATGATGCGGGATACTGGTTCCGGTTTGGTAAAGGATTGATGCCGGTATTATTGCGACAAGGGGAACAAGGATGGCAGGTCACGTCATTACCATGAAACGGCTGAACGTATTTCCCATTATCGGTCTGTTATGGATGACTCCCTGCCATGCCGAACTGAACGTGATTGCCGATTTGGGTGGTAAAGATGCCTCGCCTTTTTATGAAAGCATTAATGCCCAGCCGAATTATCGTTCTGCACAGCCACACCCTTTCTCGCCAGAAGTGGCGGGTGAAGCGGCCATGCTGCCGGTTAACACACCGGAACTGACACCGGGAAAAGTGGTCAACCGCTCACTGCAATTGCCGGGAATTGGCGCGTTATTTCTGATTGGTGATGACGCTGATTCACGTCGGTGGTTAAGCCAGAATACAACACGACTGAAGATACTGCACGCTGTTGGACTGGTCGTCAATGTCAGTGAAATGGCAGGCTTACAGTCACTGCGGGCATTAGCGCCGGATGTCTTGTTATCGCCTGCTTCCGGTTCGGAATTGGCTCGC
>NZ_NIBS01000043.1:0-3862 GCF_002632465.1 Xenorhabdus budapestensis
CTCGATTTCATCAATGCTCAGGATATACCGCGGCAGGCGTTTTTCTTCCCGCGGCAACTCAATGTCCGCTGCCGGGTTCGCCAGTATCAGGTTCTGTTTGGTCAGCCATTTGAACCACACCTGTAACGGCTGCAACTGGGTGCGCTGGGTGCGGATGCTTAGCGGCTCTCCGTTGGTCTTGCGGTACTGGTACAGGTAGCGCTGGTAACGCTCCAGTATCGGCCGCGTGATATCCGCGGCAGAGTACAGGCCCCGTTCCGTGGCCCACAGGATAAAACGATAGGTGTGATGGGTCTGTACTTTCAGCGTGGTTTCCGACCAGTTCCTCTCCTGCCGCCATGCCACGAAGCGCAGCAGCAGCGCATACAGGCTTTTTGGGTCATGCGCCGGACCCACCGGCTGACGGTAGACGTCATCGACGGTCAGGAGACTTCCTTTGCGCGGTTTACGGTTTGCCATGATTGACCTCCGGTTGAGATTGAGGGGCGGGCGCAGACAAGGGGCGCGTTTTCTTTTTTCCTTTTATCACTGGGTCTTCCGTTACCCCGACTTGCGGCACGCTGAACCCGTGTTCTACCTGCCCTGATGGGGATTTTTTCACCCCAGACTTAACCCTAACTTGACCCAGACTTGAGGCAGACTTGCGTTCATTTAAGTCAGACTTGCTCTCCTGACCTGTCGGGACGGCTGCCGGCGTTTTATCCCTGTCGGGCACAGGCAATGCGTCTCCGTGATTATTTTCCCTAATAGCCGCGTTTTCATCCGCCCGGACTTGTGCCCCTGTTTTCCTTTGTGCTGTCTGGGCTGACGCGGGTTTTTCTTCCCCAGACTCAGGCCAGACTTGCCCCGGACTTGGGGAAGACTTGCGACATTCCGGGTCAGACTTGCGTTCACTGCCGGCGGTTTCGGAGTCCGGTTCTCCGACATCCAGCAGGCCGCACAGGTGGGCTGCGCCGTTGTCTTCCCCGTCCCACAGCAGTTCATAATGCAGCAGGTGCCCCCGGCTGCCGCCATGCAACAGCAGGTATTCCATTTCCGTCAGCCGTTGACAGTGGTTTTTGAGCTGGCTGTCGCTCCAGTGGGTAAAGGCACGGATATCTCGCCGGGTAAAGCGGACTTCATTTGGCTGGCAGTGCTGGATTTGCGCTTGTGCGTTCACCATCTCTTGTATCAGCAGTAACAGCTTGCGCGTCTGCGGCGGCATTTCATCCAGCGTGCGCCCCAGAACTTCATGTGCCAGTTGGTTAGCGAGCTGGATATCGTCTTTCGTCACTTCGATATATTCAATCACCTGCCCGCGATGCGTGGTTTTCTTCACTTCACGTTGATACTGGTGCAGCAAGGCAATGGCCTGTATCAGCGTCAGGTATTTCATATGGTCGCGCCGCATCCGGGTTTTGTCTGACAGGAACGTCAGTTGATGGGCGTAAGGATTGACCACTTTCAGCGGCCTTAACAGGCGCTGGGCGTTCTGGTGTAACTGCGTCAGATAGCCTTTTTCCGAGTCAGCCAGCAACCCGGCCAGCGTCTGGCGGTGCCGCTGCATCGCGTGGATGGCCTGCGTCTGCTCGCGCGATTCGTTGACCGTCAGCACCAGACAGCGGTTCAGCAGCTCTTCATCCACATCAATGGCCGTCGTTGTTAACATCAGCATCACCGGTCCCTGTACCTTGTATTCCCGCGTCACCAGTTCGCCGCTCTGTTCGTTCTTGCCGGTGCTGGCGATTTTCAGCTCGCCGTCGGACTGCAACAGTTTCAGGGCATAGGCCGCCTGCCGCACGCCTTCCTCTTCGGCTATCGCCAGTATTTTGTGTTGCAGGCTGGTTTCCCCCAGATAGTAGAGGCTCTGCCCGGTCATTGCCGAGTACTGGATACGCTCCTCTTCCGGCATCAGGTTCAGCACCGCCTCCATCAGGGACGATTTCCCTGCCGCCGAGCTGCTTTGTATCAGCACGGCCAGCGGTTTATCCAGTTTGCGCGAGACCGCCGCCAGATACCCGGTCAGCAGATTGGTGGATTCGCCGACCACCCCGCAGGCGGCCATGTCGTTGATAATCTGTTCTGTTAAGTTCGGCGATGTCAGCAACGCCAGCGCGGCAGCTTCATCTTCCGCGCTGACCGTCACCGCCGTTGTCCCTGAGGCTTCGGCCTCCGCTTGCTGCTCAGCATCCTGTTGCTGCTCCAGCATCAGCAGCACCCGACCCGCTTCACGTTTAATCACAGACGGCTCGCATTCCAGCTCTTGTGCCGCCGTGCTGATGTAGTTCTGACGATGCCGCGCGTGATACATGTCCAGCGTATCCACATGGAACAGGCCGGACGTTTCATCCCGCACCTGCACATTGACTTTCATTACATCGGGCACCGGCGATTTTTTCATCCCCCGTATCCGCCAGATACGGGGTCCGCTTTTCATCACCAGTTCACCGCAGGCCGTGCGCTCACAGGGCACCGGTGCTACTGGCAACTCAGGCCGGGCAGCTAAAGAAGCCGGTTGAAGCTCACTGGCGCTTTGTGGCGGCTCCGTCACTGTCGGCGAGACGGGCCGCTCATGGCTGAACACCGCACCTGGTGCCGTTCCCTGTCCCAGCCAGACCGCCTGTTGCAGAGCCAGCCCCAGCGCATGTTCGGCGTTGCCACTTTTGACGGCATAGTCATTGACATCCATGCCCGGCGGGAACTGCACCCGCCACGCCTCGATACCGGCTTCCAGTAAATCAGCGGCTACATTAGCCGCGCCACGGTCTCCGGCCTCATCGCGGTCAAAGGCAATCAGCACCCGTTTCACGCCGTGATACTGCAAAGCGTCGAGATGCTCACGGTTAAACCCGTTCACCCCGAACGCGGCGATCACGTTGCGGAACCCGGCACACCAGAACGTCATGGCATCGATCAGCGCTTCGCACAGGATAATTTCATTTGACGCCTGCATCGCCGATTCATTCCAGACCCCGGCTAGCGGTGACGGCAGATACAGATGCTTCGGGCTGTCTTTCAGCACTTTGTAATCCGGCTGGGTTCGGCGGCCATACAGTTGCAGCACCCGCCCGCGGCTGGCCACACTGGCCGATTCGGCCCAGCCGATCACCGGTACAACGACGCAGCCCCGGAAGTGGTCCTGCCGGGTGGTCGTACGCAACACGCCCAGCCCCGACAGCTTGTCGCGCAGTTGCTGGCCTTCCTGACTGCTCTTCGACGGCAACAACCCCGCTGAACCGCCGATCCCGTGATGGCCCGCGCACCCCAGCTTAAAGTGACTCACCAGTTCAGGATGATGCAGCCCGCGTTTTTCCAGCCAGGCTTTGGCTTCCGGTGACGCCAGTAAGTTCTGATGATAAAAATCAATCACCTGATGCAACAGCGCCTGCCCGTCATCGTCCAGGTCGGCCAGTTTCGGGCGCGGCAGGGGGGCCGCCTGTGATCCCGGCGGGTCGGCTAACGAAGAAGCGGCCACAACCGTATTGTCCATATCCGGCAGCCCGGCCAGCTCCCGCAGCCGGCGGATAGCGATTTTCAGCGTCACCCCTTCCGTTTGTATCACCCAGTCCAGTACCGACCCCGCTGCGCCACAGCCAAAGCAGTGATACAGGTTCTTAGCAGGCGATATCACCATTGAGGGCGTTTTCTCGTGATGGAACGGACAGCGCAGCACATAATCCTCACCGCGTTTTTTCATCGCACGGCCTTGCTTACGCGCCAGTCCCAGCAACGAGACGGTTTGCTTTAAGCGGGCTAAATCGGTATCGGGAATGCGGGTCATCAATGACCTCCTGTAAAAACCTGTCAATAGGGTTTGGATAAAAATAACTCGACAATCATATACTACAGCTGGTAGTATTTACAACAGTAAGATGTAAAACAT
>NZ_NIBS01000043.1:3962-7824 GCF_002632465.1 Xenorhabdus budapestensis
ATGTTTTACATCTTACTGTTGTAAATACTACCAGCTGTAGTATATGATTGTCGAGTTATTTTTATCCAAACCCTATTGACAGGTTTTTACAGGAGGTCACTGATGACCCGCGTTCCCGATACCGATTTAGCCCGCTTAAAGCAAACCGTCTCGTTACTGGGGCTGGCGCGTAAGCAAGGCCGTCCGATGAAAAAACGCGGTGAGGATTATGTGCTGCGCTGTCCGTTCCATAACGAGAAAACGCCCTCAATGGTGATATCGCCTGCTAAGAACCTGTATCACTGCTTTGGCTGTGGCGCAGCGGGATCGGTGCTGGACTGGGTGATACAAACGGAAGGGGTGACGCTGAAAATCGCTATCCGCCGGCTGCGGGAGCTGGCCGGGTTGCCGGATATGGACAATGCGGTTGTGGCCGCTTCTTCTTTAGCCGCCCCGCCGGGATCACAGGCGGCACCTCTGCCGCGCCCGAAACTGGCCGACCTGGACGATGACGGGCAGGCGCTGTTGCATCAGGTGATTGATTTTTATCATCAGCACTTACTGGCGTCACCGGAAGCCAAAGCCTGGCTGGAGCGGCGCGGGCTGAACCATCCTGAACTGGTCAGCCACTTTAAACTGGGGTATGCGGGCCATCACGGTATCAGCGGTTCCGCGGGGTTGTTGCCGTCCAAAGACAGTCAGGAAGGTCAGCAGTTGCGCGGCAAGCTGTCGGGGCTGGGCGTGTTGCGTACCACCACCCGGCAGGACCACTTCCGGGGCTGTGTCGTGGTGCCGATAATTGGCTGGGCCGAATCGGCCAGTGTGGCCAGCCGCGGGCGGGTGCTGCAACTGTATGGCCGCCGAACCCAGCCGGATTACAAAGTGCTGAAAGACAGCCCAAAGCATCTGTACCTGTCCTCACCACTGGCCGGGGTCTGGAATGAGGCAGCGATGAAAGCCGCTGCGGAAATTATCCTGTGCGAAGCGCTGATCGATGCTATGACCTTCTGGTGTGCCGGGTTCCGCAACGTGATCGCCGCGTTCGGGGTGAACGGGTTTAACCGTGAGCATCTCGAAGCCTTGCAGTATCACGGCGTGAAGCGGGTGCTGATTGCCTTTGACCGGGACGAGGCCGGAGACCGTGGCGCGGCTAATGTGGCGGCTGACTTACTGGAAGCCGGTATCGAGGCATGGCGGGTGCAGTTCCCGCCGGGCATGGATGCCAATGACTATGCGCTGAAAAGCGGCAATGCCGAACATGCGCTGGGGCTGGCCTTGCAACAGGCGGTCTGGCTGGGACAGGGAACAGCGCCGGGCGCGGTGTTCAGCCATGAGCGGCCCGTCTTGCCGACGGTGACGGAAAAGCCCCAAAGTGCCGGGGTGGCTAAATCTTCTTCTTTAGCCGCCCCGCCGGCGCTGACCGTTGCCCCCGTGCCCTGTGAGCGCACGGCGTCCGGTGAGTTGTTGATGAAAAGCGGCCCCCGGGTCTGGCGGATACGGGGGATGAAAAAATCCCCGGTACCGGACGTGATGAAAGTCAATGTGCAGGTGCGGGATGAAACGTCCGGCCTGTTCCATGTGGATACGCTGGACATGTATCACGCGCGGCATCGTCAGCACTACATCAGCACGGCGGCGCAAGAGCTGGAATGCGAGCTGTCGGTCATCAAACGCGAAGCCGGGCGGGTATTGCTGATGCTGGAGCAGCAACAGGACGCGCAACAGCAAGCCGACGCCGAAGCCTCAGGGACAACGGCGGTCACGGTCAGCGCGGAAGACGAAGCCGCCGCGCTGGCGTTGCTGACATCGCCGAACCTGACAGAACAGATTATCAACGACATGGCCGCCTGTGGCGTGGTCGGCGAATCCACCAATCTGCTGACCGGGTATCTGGCGGCAGTCTCGCGCAAACTCGATAAACCGCTGGCCGTGTTAATCCAGAGCAGCAGCGCGGCAGGCAAGAGCAGCCTGATGGATGCCGTGCTGAACCTGATGCCGGAAGAGGAGCGTATCCAGTACTCGGCGATGACCGGACAGAGCCTGTATTACCTCGGCGAAACCAGCCTGCAACACAAAATACTGGCGATAGCCGAAGAAGAAGGGGTGCGGCAGGCGGCCTATGCCCTGAAACTGTTGCAATCCGACGGCGAGCTGAAAATCGCCAGTACCGGCAAGAACGAGCAGAGCGGCGAACTGGTGACGCGGGAATACAAGGTACAGGGACCGGTGATGCTGATGTTAACGACGACGGCCATTGATGTGGATGAAGAGCTGCTGAACCGCTGTCTGGTGCTGACGGTCAACGAATCGCGCGAGCAGACGCAGGCCATCCACGCCATGCAGCGGCACCGCCAGACGCTGGCCGGGTTGCTGGCTGACTCGGAGAAAGGCTATCTGACGCAGTTACACCAGAACGCCCAGCGCCTGTTAAGGCCGCTGAAAGTGGTCAATCCTTACGCCCACCAACTGACGTTCCTGTCAGACAAAACCCGGATGCGGCGCGACCACATGAAATACCTGACGCTGATACAGGCCATTGCCCTGCTGCACCAGTATCAACGTGAAGTGAAGAAAACGACCCACCGCGGGCAGGTCATCGAATATATCGAAGTCACCCAAGACGATATTGCCCTCGCCAACCGGCTGGCGCATGAGGTGCTGGGGCGCACGCTGGATGAAATGCCGCCGCAAACACGCAAACTGTTACTGCTGATACAAGAGATGGTGAACGAACAGGCGCAAATCCAGCACTGCCAGCCAAATGAAGTGCGCTTTACCCGGCGGGATATCCGCGCCTTTACCCACTGGAGCGACAGCCAGCTCAAAAACCACTGTCAACGGCTGACGGAAATGGAATACCTGCTGTTGCATGGCGGCAGCCGGGGGCACCTGCTGCATTATGAACTGCTGTGGGACGGAGAAGACAACGGCGCAGCCCACCTGTGCGGCCTGCTGGATGTCGGAGAAGCGGACTCAGAAACCGCCGGCAGTGAACGCAAGTCTGACCCGGAAGGTCGTAAGTCTTCCCCAAGTCCGGGGCAAGTCTGGCCTGAGTCTGGGGAAGAAAAACCCGCGTCAGCCCAGACAGAACAAGGGCCGGCAGGGGCACAAGTCCGGGCAGATGAAAACGCAGTTATTAAGGAAAATAATCACAGAGGCGCATTGCCCGTACCCGACAGGGATAAAACGCCGGCAGCCGTCCCGACAGGTCATGAGAGCAAGTCTGACTTAAATGAACGCCAGTCTGCCTCAAGTCTGGGCCAGGTCCGGGCTAAGTCTGGGGTAAAAAAATCCCCATCAGGGCAGGCAGAACACGGGTTCAGCGTACCGCAAGTCGGGGTAACGGAAGACACCGTGATAAAAGGAAAAAAGAAAACACGCCCCTTGTCTGCGCCCGCCCCTCAATCTCAACCGGAGGTCAATCATGGCAAACCGTAAACCCCGCAAGGGAAGTCTCCTGACCGTCGATGACGTCTACCGTCAGCCTGTCGGTCCGGCACATGACCCAAAAAGCCTGTATGCGCTGCTGCTGCGCTTCGTGGCCTGGCGGCAGGAACGGAACTGGTCGGAAACCACGCTGAAAGTGCAGACCCATCACACCTATCACTTTATCCTGTGGGCCACGGACCGGGGCCTGTACTATGCCGCGGACATCACGCGGCCAATACTGGAGCGTTACCAGCGCTACCTGTACCAGTACCGCAAGACCAACGGAGAGCCGCTGAGCATCCGCACCCAACGCACGCAGTTGCAGCCGTTACAGGTATGGTTCAAATGGCTGACGAAACAGAACCTGATACTGGCGAACCCGGCAGCGGACATTGAGTTGCCGCGGGAAGAAAAACGCCTGCCGCGGTATATCCTGAGCATTGATGAAATCGAG
>NZ_NIBS01000044.1:0-4176 GCF_002632465.1 Xenorhabdus budapestensis
GCAAAACCACACTCTTTCGACAACCGATTGAAAAAAGAACGAATATGCTGCCTTTCTTTATCGTGATCATACTGGTAACTGGCCATCCGCCCGTGATGACGAAAACTCAGACGGGTTAAATCAAACAGCGGATCATCATCTTTCGCCCCACAGGCTCTCGCCTGTTCAAGGAGTTGCGCCAGCCGGGGTTTAAGCTGCCGGATCATCGGTATCCGCCACTCACTGTGATTTTTACTGCCCTCGACGCGCAATACAATATAATTGCCATCCAGGTTGATATCCCGTAATCGCAGGTGCAGTAACTGGTTCTGACGCATGCCCGTCAGCCGGAACGTATCCAGCACCGTCAGCCAATACCCGGTCGGGTATAAAGCACAACGCCCTCCCCGGGGAGCAACCTGTGTTCGCTCTTCTTCCCCATACTGCCCCATCAGCAGGTAGAGACGGGTTATCTGGACTTTACTCAGAATTTTCTTCTTTTTCTTCTCTTTTTTCACCGCCGCATTGCTAAACGGGTTCTCGGTAAATGGCAGCAGTTTCCTGTCCATTACGAAGTTAAAAATGGCCCGCAGGTGGGCCACCTTATTGTTCCAGGTATGGCTCGACTGTTTTTTCTCCATCAAAAGATGACGCCGCCACCGTAGCACATCCCGGTGAGTGACCTGTTCCGGCAACACCGTTTCTCCCATAAACTGGATAAAGACCCGGGTAACTTTGCGATAACTCCACTCGGTGGCCGGTCGCAACATATGTGAAAAAAAGTACTCTTCCAATAACTCATCCCAACTGATTTTTTCTGCGGCAGGCAACATGTTATTTTTTCCTTAATATATTAAATAAATCATGACACTCAATTGTTCATAAACTGTTTTATGGAAATACAAGATATAAATAATCAGTTAAACTATTTACATTACAATAATGTATTGTGGTTATCTTTTCTGGCAACATTTTCTTTATCCGATACAGACTGTTTGGCGAATTTCGAGCCGTGATGATGATTTTTTGCCTTCTCCTGATGAGAGGACCCATGACCGGATTGAAATAAAGACAATAACGTCTGGGTATCACTCTCGCCGGATGGCTCAGATGCCGGTGCCATTTCTAATGGGGAATCCGGAGAAGCCTGGCCAGGTTCAGGTGATACCCCAGCGACATCAGACAATTCTGCAGAATTCCCCGGTTTCAATAAAGGCGACTCCACCTGTCCGGCGGCTTCCTGAAGTAATTCATCAATCAACGGTACAGAGGATGAATGACCACCAAGATGCAATGTCAGGCAAGTCCATGCGTCCGGTACCAGAAACAACCAGGTCACCGCATCTTCCGGCAGTAAACGGGCTGCCATCATGGCGTTCAGTGGCACAGACAAATCTGGCCGGGACGACCGGAACCGGAAACGAAAGCGACGGTCTGGCGTCCACAATCCCGGCTGCCAGTCATGCCTATCATCCAGCTCCCCTTCCAGGTGCTGCAACAGGGGCAGGTGGTAAAATAATGCCGTCCAGAACACAACCGCCTGCCATAGCAGGCTCTGGGCAGCCTGAGTTTCCGGTGCTGCCCCGGGGGGTAACAGATGTCCCTTCGCCAGCCGCACGGCACAGGTGGTAAACTTTAGCGTCAGGTCAGCAAAATCCCCGCTTCCCGACCAGTTACCTTCCGGTGTTGCCGGCACCTGTTGGACACGGCTCAGCAATTGCTTCACCGGTGCGAGATAAAAACGCTGATACAGCCCTTCGGGCAGGGCAGTGTTTTGCCATAATTGCTGAAGATACTGACGGCGCAGGGAGGTTGCCAGTAACTCGTCAGCCGATTGCGGCCGGAAATAGCCCCGGCTGTCACGAATGGCCTCCGGTTGTTGTTCGGATGATTTTTGCGGTGTGGCAGACTGGCGGGCAAAATGCGATTTAAAACGCTGAAACATGGCTTTTCCTCTTTCGGTTCAAATTGGGCTCAGTGTCGGTGAATCCCGGTCTGAAACAAGGAAAAACTCTTTTTGCGGAAATGAAAATTAAACTGACTCGATTCACCCACCGACTCGCTTATCGGATCACCTTAATTTTCACTATAAATCAATATATTAAAACTACTCGAAAATAAGAAAGCGCCCCGAAAGGCGCATTAGAGTAACAGAACAGAGGCTGAAAAAATTCAGGCGGCCTGTGGCTGCTGATGCTCCCGTAAACGGTTCGACCAGTTACCCAGATAATGGGCCGGCGTGTAACGTGTCCGTTTGCTGCCGCCATCATCCAGCGCATTGCCGACAGTGACCGCGGCCGGAATGCCGGCCAGGGAAAGCTGGACGTAAGCCATCACCGCGGCCAGCGGATCAATATCAATCGCTGACACCCACAGGCTGCATAACGGATCATGTCCCTGCTCTCTCAAGACGTCGGCAGCGGCCAGTGTCATACAGCCCGCCCCACAAGCCGGCTCGTACAGGGTCACAAAGGGTTTCTCCTGCAAGCGTGCGGAAACATCCTGCAACTGTATCTCCGCCATCATTCTGGCGACACTCCAGGGCGTAAAGAACTGCTGAAGGTGTTTATTCCCCAGCTCCAGCCGCATAAACACCGTGCCGAGAAAATCGCCGGGCGCTTCTGCCAGTGCCAGCACGGTAGTGGAAAAGAGTTTTACAATCCGGTCAACATCTTCCCGCGCATATTTCCTGATGGTTTTCAGATAAAACTGCTCCAGCTCCTCACTGAAACAATATTTATTGTGAATGGCCGCCATTGCGCAGTGACAAAAATCCCGGAAGACCTGATAACGAGGCTGATAGCGGGCGGTTTGATTAAACAGCGAGATAAATTCCTGTTGGTAATCGGTACGAGACGCCATGGCGTGTTTTCCTTGTCGCATAAAAATAGGGAAAACACGCCCCGGAAGGGGAACGTGCTTCCCCCTTCGGTTGAAGTGAAAATAAAGAATAAGGTACTGAACAAATCGCTACTGTCCGACAGCAATCGCCGGCAGTGCCTGACTGATTTCGGGTTGTTCACCGTTAACCAGATAGAGTGCAGGCCGGTTTTCGCGTCCGGGTAAGCCATTACCGCTGTCTACATGCTCACCCTGATCATAACAATCGTAGCCTTTGAGGCTTCCTGACGGTTCGCTGTACCAATGGCGGATCTCGCAATCAAACATCGCTGACAGTTCCCCCATCAGTTCCGCAGAGGGCGGTGCCCACGGTGAATCAAAACGCACGGTTAAGCTGCTGACATTACGCCGTTCCCAGCGGACATGGTGACCGAACGGCCATTCCAGCCCGTAGTGCTCGTCGTAGAACTGTACGGTGGAGGCAATGCCTTTCAGCAATCCGCTGCTGCCGTTAATCTCGGTCGCTAACCGGGTCGGCATGATCATCAGCATATCGCAGGGCTGGGCGGATGTCGGAGACACATTCAGCCTGTCCCAGCAGGCGCCGGTATCGGGACTATCAGACCAGCTCACCATACCGAACCAGTCGGTATACTGGCGGATCAGGAGTGATGCGATAATCTCACGCGCCGGTTCCGGAATATTTTCCCAGCGCAGCAGACTTAAGCCCGACTGACGGTACAGATGGTCGATACGTTTAATGGTGTCGCCGGTTAGCAGCGCATTATCCTGTAACAACATCAGCCACTGCTCAAAGGCCAGATGTTGCGCAGTCTGTGCCGTAGTACCTCGTATCAGCGCCGGATAAGGCGCGTAAGTCAGGGGTTTGGTTGGTTTCAGTATCCCGGCGCACCCGGCCAGAAACAGCCGCAGACTCTGCAAGACTGCCTGACGGTAACGGGGCGCTTCTTCGCCACAGACCCATTGCTGCATCACATCGATACAAACGGATTTGCCGGTGATGTCCAGTTGATTCGTGATCCACTCTGCCATGGTTAAGTTCCTCTTGATTGATAATGTTAAATAAAGGAGGAACTGTCCCGGCGGGGAGTCAGTTCCCCCGTTGGGTAAGTAAAAAAGGATTTAGAGACTATCCGGTTTTAAAATATCAGCCAGCTGACTGTCGAAAATGACCATCAGTTCGTCATGCACCTCCAGGTAAGGCGTACTGTGCGTGATGACCGGAGCATTCAGCCGGGTTAAATCGTACTTATCGACTAATTCGTTAATGGCCTCAGAGGGTCGGATGCCGTTTTGTATCAGTTCAGCGACCGTGTCTGTTTCACACAGCGCCGT
>NZ_NIBS01000044.1:4276-7757 GCF_002632465.1 Xenorhabdus budapestensis
AGGGATAAAGGCGTTCTCCGGCCGCCCTTTTGTGACGAGGTACAATACCGTCGTATCCTCCGGCGACCCCGTTTCACCCAGCCAACGATGCTGGAACGTAGCCGCGACAAATTTCCCCTGTAAGGCTCGTGGGTCAAGGGTGAGAGTGCGTTTAGCCGTATTGCGCAGTTTCAGCGCGATGACCGTGTGAGGGTGTAATCGCCAGCCTGCCAGCGGAGAGATGGCTATCGGCTCTGACGGGTAGAGGGTGGTGATGGATGGGGTCAGATGCAGATTCACTGGCTGGATGCCGGCCACTGGCTCGACGGTACGTAACGGGGCATACAGTTGCTGCGCGGCATAACGGGTTAAGGCGACCGGAACGGGTGCCAATAATTTGGCGTTGCTTTGCGATTGTGATTTTCCAGTCGCAAGGGATTGTTTTTCATCCGGGTAAACAATACGCACTGGTTCCGTTGCGCCCGTTTTACTGGCGGTGATATCCAGTAAAATGATTTCGCCGTTTTCGCTGTCCTGCAATTTCAGACGGGTTGGCGAAAAGGCATTGTGGGCTTTCAGGTACACCGCCCCGCCGGCACTTTGTACCCGCAATTTATCACTGAGTGACGGCGGCAAACCGACACGGACATTCCGGTCAGCAAAAATTATCCGCTCCTGCCCCACCTTGAGTGAGAGGGATAATGGAATACGTTCCCATTTCATTAATTCATCAGCTTTTGCGCCCACGCTGAACAGCAATATGCTGACCAGTCCTAACCAAATACGACGGCAGCCAGGTAGATATCCTCTCATTGAAACACGCCCTTTTTCTCTTCCAAAGGTTGCGGCATGGCTTCCAGCCGCTGTGGCATTCCGTCGTAACAGTCCAGTGCCAGCCCGAAGGGATTACGTTCGGCATCGCCTTCCCAGCGTACCACTTTCAGCGGATAACGTACCAGTGCCCGTTTGACCGGTTCGGCGTGGTAATATTCATCGGCCACCAAATCCAGCCGGACCACCCAGTTATCCCGGTCACGCACCGTCACACTGCGCGTCCCATAGCCGCGGCCGGGAATTTCATACACCACCCGCACCCGGTCGGGCAGCTCGGCACTGTCGGCACGGGTTTTGGCATCTTCCCGTAAAAAATCCTGACAGGCCGGCGTCAGATAAGGTGATAAAGCGTAAATTTTGGCCGGATAGTCCTGTGCCCCGTTTTTCGGCCAGGCATTCAGTTGCTGGAAAATATAGAAGGCAAAGCTGTAGACGCTGGGCGCAGGCACTTCCCACCACGGGCGCGTGCTGCCGGTGCGTAAGTCTGGCGGATGATGGATGGTAAGATGGCGCGGTGAAGCCATCCAGCCCGTCAGGCTCAGCAGCAATATCAACACTAAAATGCCGCACACCACTCGCAGGGTCAGAATATGCTGATCCCGGTTTTTCACCGCATGACGAAACCGGCTCATCGTA
The DNA here is from genome assembly GCF_002632465.1 of Xenorhabdus budapestensis. GTDB lineage: Bacteria > Pseudomonadota > Gammaproteobacteria > Enterobacterales > Enterobacteriaceae > Xenorhabdus > Xenorhabdus budapestensis. Next base: position 5,726 of record NZ_NIBS01000044.1, read on the forward strand.
CTCTCCTGCTGCGGCGCAACGACCAGCCCTGAGCGGCAATAATCCATGCCGGATCACCGATACCCAACCGGCGTTTTTTCTCTTCCAGCTTCAGCCAGAGATAATTCTCCGGCTTGCCACGTTTAACATGCGTAAGCCAGCGCCCGCCCAGGCTTATCAGGAACAAAGGCATAACCAACATGCCGGTCGGGATCATGACCCAACCGGCTAACGGGAGCAGGGGAAGACTGACGGCCAGTCCAAGCACGATCCCAGCCAATGCGGCCAGTCCCATCTCAGGGGTGGTGAACCCACGAAACACCACCGGTTCGGCGTTTAAACGGTCAGGTAAGAAAGCGATCGTCTGCATGGTGACGGCCTTAAAAGATAATGCTGGCCGATTTCGACAGCAGCCAAATCACGGCAACCAACAGCACCACGCCGACCACGACGATGGCGCCAAACTGGGTCCAGGTCGATTTGCCATCCCGCACTTCGGAAAAGGTTTCGACGGCGGCCGAGGCAACCTTAAAGAACGCCACCGCCGAGAGGATCAACCCGCCAATCACAATGCCATCCTGCGCGTACCCTTTCGCCTGTCCCAGCAATCCGCCACCGCCACCACTTTTAGGCGGTTCGATAGCCGGTAAATCGGCCCAGGCTGATCCACAGGAAAGGCCGAATAACAGTATGAACGTACTGACCCGTGTCATCAGGCTTGTGCTGATACGCTGGCAGACGGTAAAAATTTGCTTCATATTGACTCTGTTCCTTTTCATTATGTTCGCTGCATTAACTGGCAAAAATCCAGACAGCCACGACCAGTAATACCGCGGTTCGGATGGCAAACTGGCTGAGGGTCTGATTACGCACTTTTTCATTCGCCCAGCCATGCCAGACATCCACCGCGGCCCAGGCCGCCCAGAAAAACAAGGTGGCCAGGAAAAACCCGACGCATACCAGATACAGAAAAGTGATATCAAAGTGCCCGGAGGCCACTTCAAAGGCATTGCGTTGTGCGTCAGTCATTGTGGGTTTTCCTGACGGTAATGGCCGGATAACGCGCCGGATTCATGGGGCTGGTCGCGGGAAGGCGTGAGATAGTGATCGATGCCGGCTTTGATGGTGTTGAGATCAGCCTGGATGCGCTGATAATCAAAGTCATAACGAGGGTGTTTTAAAGTATCAGACTGATTTTCTGCGATATTTGCGCGTTCCAGTGCCATTTGCACCTGCTCAATCAGACGCTTTGCACTCGCCAGTTCGTCTTTTTCGGCCGCCTGAGCCAGCGGCATACACCACACAGCCAGCCCCAGCAGACAAACAGAACAGGATATCGAAAAGCTACCGCGCATAAATACTCACCTTATGATGGGTTCCAAAATGCCAAGGATGCGGCGTTTTTTAGCGGTGGTCAGCAATAAACTCTTTATGCTTTGGTAAAAATTAGCTAAATAGTCTGACTAATTTATTGGGTTAACGATTTAATAATGAAGGAAGACCCATGCTGCGGATTGATTTAAATGTTCCCGACGATGAATACGAAAAGGTACGAAAGCTGGGCGCGCACTGGGATGCGGCCGCCCAAACCTGGTATATCGACCACAGTTTTGACCCGACCCCGTTTATGAACTGGTTACCGTTCTACAATGTCCACGCTGAATTCTGGTATCTGGCCCAAACCCGGACGCCGTGCCCGCACTGTCATGAACACACCACCGTCACGGCGTTTATGTTGCCGTCCGGACACCAGCTACTGGAGGCGGATAACGGCGATGAACCCGGCACGGAAGTGGACTACTCAGAGCAGGACAGCCCGGCGTTTCTGTTTTATATCGCCGATATTCCCACTATTGTGCGCAGCGTGCTGCCCGGTTTTCATCACACCCTGCGCAAAGCGGTCAGCCAACGGCTGCGCAGACAGCACTGGATAAACCATTGCGAACACTGTAGAGCACAGCAGGATGATACCGACCTGTTTGCGGAAGTCGGTGGGGCATTTTTCCCAACCTCTAAAGAGCAAGCGGCGACTATTCAGCTTCACCGTATTGAT
>NZ_NIBS01000045.1 GCF_002632465.1 Xenorhabdus budapestensis
CACACGTTGGGTATTTTTGCCAATTTTAAACAAGGTAAAAGTCAACGCGACTGGCTTCAACAAGCCAACGTTATAGGATGTTAAAGTCGAGCATCGCGTTTACTTACTCAAAAAGTATTGTAGTTGATAAGACTGAATCATTTCGCACTCTACTTTTTGATTTTCAAGAACCTTGGTCACAAGTTCGGTTATGTCATCATGTTGACAACCATTCGCATTCTCCACCATCAAAATCAGGTTATTACCGCTTTGGTCAACGTTGGTATCGTGATACAAACACGCGGAGCAAATGGCATCGTTCTTCAATAAGTCGGCTAGCTCAACATGTAGCAATTCACTTACAGTGGGAAGCTGTGAAGCATCGATAGACAATCGAGCTGTAACCATTGAGCCTCCAGTAGCATCGCCTTCGGACCAAAGCAGATCGGCGACTTTTCGCTCTTCCAAGCGAAGATGTTTGTCCACCCTCTTAGCAAGATCGCTTGGATCCATTTCGTTTTGTTTCTGATACAGTTCACTTTCTAGCACATCCTGATTCTGCAGGCGGTAATAGCATAGGTATTCGCCAGATTGTGAACAATAGTAGCGCTGACTCGACAAGAATCCCGGTATTTCCATACGCTGAGGAATATGTTCTTGATTGTGCCAATGGTTAAAGAGTGCATTCTCCCCACCTTCCATATGCAGCCATAGCATCAAAGCACTTTGTTTGCTTTCGTTCATCATCTATGTAGCCCAAAAGGTTAAACCAATAGAAATTAAATCGTTTTTAGTGCTTCACAGAAGGATTCAATGTCTTCATTGCTCATGTTAGCCCGTCCCATAACCCGGACTCCAGGCCGATCTTTAGCTACAATTGGAAAAAACACAGCGGAGCAGTAAAAGCCTTTTTGGAACAAGTGAGCTGATGCTTCAACAGCATCATCTACTGATGGCAAATCGATAACTCGTATAGGCAGACCGTTACCAGCATTGGAGCTTGGAATTATACGGTCGAAATGTGCCATGGCTTCGCCTAATTGTGCCTGTAATTTGGGCAACTCATCGCTCAGATGGATCTGTGCAGAAGCTTTGATTGCACCTAATCCTGGCGCATTAATCATTTGTGACCACCCCAGTGGACCTGAACAATAGTCGAGCATTTCACGATATTTATTGCTGCCAAGCATTATCACTCCGCCTGTGGCGCCGAACGCTTTGGCGAGAGAGCCTACAATAACAGTTCGATCATTCAACTTATCAAAAAATGAACGTGATAGACCGACGCCTCGTTCGCCGTATACGGAAATGGAGTGTGAATCATCGATGTATAAGAACAAGCCATACTCTTTTTGTAATCGAATTAGTTCTTCAATCGGGGCATTGCCACCCATGCTATAAGCACCGTCGCAAACATATGCTACGGTATCGTTTTCTTTACAGGCTTGCTCAATAAACTCAATGCTGTTATGTGGACAAGTAACCACTTCGGTTTCATTACCGCAATTAGGCTTGAGAATATTCATGGAGAAATGGCAGCTTCGGTCGAAAATCATCAAAGGTTTTTTTCCTTCAGTCATTTGCCCTGAAGCCAACAAAGGTAAAACTGATACAGAAGCGGTAAAACAAGAAGTAGTCAAAATGATCTCGGCATCGAATACCTTGGACATAAGTTGCTCGGTTTCGACCATCAACTTAGGAGCAATCCGTGCTCGTGAAACTGAAGTACTCATCGTGCCTTCATGCTCAAGGGCGCTGATTGCACCATCGATGACTTTCGGATGTCGGTTCAGGCCAAGGTAAGAGCAAGAGCACATATTGATAAACTCATGGCCATCATCCGTAATCAGCTTATTACCCTTGTAATCTATAGTTCTGATGCCTGTCAAACCATGTTCATTGGCTTTCCGCCAACTAACCAGACTGGAAGTAACCATTTTGCCGATATTTAAGTATTGCCCCATAAAAATCACCTATTATTTATATGATTAAGCTTGGAACAGTGGGATCGATCCTCCGTCCACAGTTTGGGCAAAAATAAAGCCCAGTCAATATCCTCACGTTTTATACTTAACTTCGAGCATTATGAATAACAAAGTTTTAATATCTATTGTCAGTAATGAAACGAGTTTTTCTTTTGGTTGCTAATTCAAAGTGAGAAAGCGTCACTTGATTGACGATAATTTGACGAATTTTTCCAGTTTGGATGGCTTCGAAAAGCGCAGGAGACTCTTTTTCCATAGCACTCAGAACCAAATCTTTCAATTCTGGCGGGGCCACCGACTGTTGGTGTAATGAGACAAGAACTTTTAATTCAGGCTGAGTTGAGGTTCCACCTATTTCTACATTAAACATAGTAATGTTCAATTTCGTATTTAGTTGGTCGATAATTCCGAATACTATATCTTTATTGATTACAGTATCGGCTAAAGCATGTTCGAATACAAACCGGCGTCCTTGAAGTGAAAAACGAGCTTCTGGTTGCGTTGGATCATCCAGCCACTGAGCCACATCGCCTGTATCCAACCTAATAGCTGGAGTTTGTAAACGAACATGGCTGGTAACCAACAAAGTGCCTTTTTTTCCTGCTTCCCTAATAACTTCTTCAGTTTCAGGGTCAATGATTTCAATAGTACACAGTTCTTTGAAAGGAATGTATTCATTGTATCGAGTAGGCACTTTACTGTACGCTACTTGGCCAACCTCGGTAGTACCATAAAGAAACGGGTACAGCGTTGCATTCGGAAACGCTTCTTCAAGCAGTGCCATTTGACTACCATAGAGATTTTCACCTCCACCTAATAGCCGTGTGATATTCAAATCTGGTCCTGTAGTATCCAATAAACGGCTAGCCAACCCCAAAAACGTGGGATTCATACCAGTAATCACATTGGCATTGAAATGTTGATACAAGGAAATAATTTCTTCGAAATCACGATCACAGCCTAAGGGAATTTCCGAACATCGCCCCGGAAACATACCTACAACATGATGCACTGCCATAAATGATGCACTACCAGGCTCTGATAGATTGAGAATTATATCTTTTTCTTGTAATAGGCCATTGCGCCAATGTGTTTCAGCCAACAAGCGATTAACAGTGCGCCATTCATCACGACCAAACAAAGTTGCTTTGGGTTTTCCGGTGGTACCAGAGGTTGTATAGAACATACCGTAAGGTTGTTCGCTGGCAAATAAAGCCGAAAAATCATCGTGTACCGCTGTCATCACTTTATCGAAAGAAGCGATCGGCAAATCTTCAAGCTGGTATTCCGTACCGAGATTTTCATAAAGTGAGCGGTAAAAAGGTGAGCCTTGTCGCGCTGTTTCCACAATTTGTTTCAGGGTATAAAAATTCAATTTAACCTTCCTTACGGATTCTGAGATTGTTGTAATAAATAAGCAGTCGCCAATAGATCCAAATAGCCATGTCCGACGGAACTAAAAACGGTTGCAGTGTTTTTTAGTTTGTTTCTGTCGAATGTCAGCATTTTAGTCAGTGTTAAAGCATCACGATGTAACTCTCCCGCTTCAGCCACTGCAGTATCAAGATCCTCCACAATCACATGGGCGCTTTGCAAAAGCGTATTTGGAACTTCACGCGAGTCACATGTATGCGCCCCCATGCAATTAACATGAACGTGGTCAGTAAGCTCTACATTAGAAAATAGCGGCGATCTTGAAGTGGTAGCAGTACAGATAATGTCTGTATTACTTACAGTATCTGTTACAGATGCAGGCATAAGAACTTCAATATTAGAACCAAATTTCTCTTCAATTTTTTTTGCAAATGCCAAGGTGTTGCTGGAAGTCCTTCCATACAACCGTATTTGGCGTATCGGACGGACAGCCATAACCGCTAATACTTGTTGCCAAGCTTGAGTGCCGCAACCAATTAACGCCATTTTATTGGCATCATCGGACGCGCAAATATCAGTCACCATGGCACTGACTGCTGCACACTTTAAGTTGGTCAACTGGGCACCGTCTAGCAAAGCCAATGGTTTTCCTGTAGTACCGTCAAAAACATTGACAATGGCATTTACCGAATTGCCTTTTTTCTCTCCATTAACTACCAAAGTGGCGACTTTTGTAATAAACAAATTACTGTTAGGGCAATATGCTGGCATAGCACCAAACGCCGAAAAGGGGCTTTGCTTTATAATCATCGATCTTGCCGGTACCCGTGCAGCCTCAGCTCTACCATTAGAAAATGATTCTTTGAAATAAGATATTAATGGTTTAAGATCAGTCAGTTCCGGCAACAAAGGCCAACCAAAGGCACCAATATTTAGAATAGACATCATGAATCCTTGCATGGACGTAGTGGAATTAAAAAGCTCCGCTCCCAACACAACACTGCAATATCATTCTGATTCAGTCCTCGGGTTTGTACTGTGACAATCCCTTGGCCCGGACGACTATTCGATTCGCGTTTGGTCAAAATAGTCGTTTCGGCATACAAGGTGTCGCCAACATAAACCGGATGACTCAATTTGACTTCTTTCCAACCCAGATTGGCAATCGCTCTGGCACTAGTACTGGCGAGGCTTAACCCCCCAATTAATGGAAAAAGTGACAAGACTGGATACCAAAGTCTGACCAAATTCAGTTTTCTTTGCATACTCATTGTCGATGTGCAAAGGGTGAGTATTCATATTGATCAGAGATTGCCATATGTTGTCAACTTCAGTAACAGTACGCCCAGGTTTGTGCTCGTACACATCCCCAATGTTGAAGTCATCAAAATAGAGTCCATGACTTTCACGATATCGCTGTGGCCCGATGGCCTCTAATATACTGAGAGGTTTGTTTTCCATATAATTTTATTCCTGATTACTACAACTCTATCGAATTCGCCCGGACAATATTTTCTTGCTATACTTGAGATGTGGCGGTCCAACCATTTTTTCTGAATCCATAGCCACAGATCGCTGCTTGTTCGACTCGAGCATAGATACGATCGACTGTGCTTTGGCCTTACTCTCTTCACAGATAGAAAAACCTTTGTTTATGGTAGAAACTTGGTTCGGGTGTAAGGCAATTTTCCCAGTGTATCCGAGTTTTTTCGCCTTCTCGATTTCCAACTGTAACATATCGTGTTCATACACTGAGAAACACTGAGAAACAGGGAGAATCTATAGCATGTAGCCCAAGCCTCTTAGCACAAATACTGATTTCCGCTTTGATGTAAGATAATTCGTTAGTTAGCGTCTGAGGGTTTAAGTCCATATCAACGGCAAAGTCCGCTGCCCCAAAAATGACCCCGTCTAAAGCTTTAGGTCGGTGATTGAGATGACGTAATTCGAAAAAGTTATCGATGGTTTCAATCACAGAAAATATCAAACTGTTTTTAAAATAAGTGCTTATTAGCGGCACATCACGAGCGATGCTGGACTTTGGCACAATCACAATATCAGGTTGGAGGGATCGTTCGGTCAAAAACAGGATATCTTTCAATCCTTCTTCAGTGTCGAGACTGTTGATCCTGATTGCCACTGGCAATTTGTGGTCGAATGGGTAGTGTTTCAACAAGGAGTTCCTTGCATCCTCCTTTTGGGCAAGAGGAACTGAATCCTCTAAATCAAAATGAATCACATCCGCATTTTAATTCTCTGATTTTTCAAACAATTTTCCATTTAAGGCTGAAGAACAAAGCCAGCTTCTTAACATACCTCCCTCCCTTAACATTATTTGATTATTTAGTTTTTATTTCCAGTATGGACAAAAGACGCTTATCTTTAGCGTGTCATTCTTACAATAAATACTTTTATAAAAAACTCGGACGAGTGGGATGATCGAAATCTGTCCACTCCGCTAATGTTGATGGTATATATTCTTCTAAATCAACCGAATAGAGAGAACTGATGGCAGCATGTCCATACTCATTGGCCAATTGTTTGGCTAAAAGCCTCATATGGAGAGCTTTCTCTGAACCATTGATAAACTGCCCTACAAATGCCTTCTCCAGCCTAAAGAGAATGTCTTCTTTGGTGCTATCGTCTACCCCCTCGTCCAACAATAAGTGACCTAACTCTTTGCTATATAAGTCGGGGAACGTCCAGTTAAGTAAATCCGTAATTTCATCTTTACGGCGGAAACGCAAGTTCAAGCTCCAACAATCATCCAAGTAATCGGCATAGTGCCAAGCATAAGATGGGAAATATTGATGTGGTTCAATGATTTTGGTCACCGTTATAGAGGTGATATGCTCACTTCGATAATTCAACAGGTGACATGATGAAAAGAAGTTTCAGCCCC
>NZ_NIBS01000046.1 GCF_002632465.1 Xenorhabdus budapestensis
GGTCCCAGTTTTTATTTAGCTGTCCGTATCGCCTCATCCAGCGCCTGACTGATAGCAGCAGGCATCAGCGATTGAGCCATTTGTTGCGCCCGTTCCTGATAGCCGAGTACAGGCTCAACAGGTAGCGCATCACCGAACCGAATAAGCAATTTTGGGGGTCTTTGTTTCTCTCTCGGTCTGCGTGTTCCATTAGGTGAGCGTTTTAACCGCTGCTTGTTCTTTTTCACCTTTTTGGCTTTCTTACGCTGCCATACGCCATTAACATCACTTCCGTATCGCGTTGAGACTTCACCAATGAAGGTATCGTCTTTGCCTTTCAGCTGTTTCAGCTTGTTGCGAGGTAAGTTGCCATACTTGTTCAGTTTGACGTTCTTGGGGTTGAGTAAAGCAGCGCCATTCAGTTTATGAACACCACCAACCTCAAACGGTTCCAGATAACTAGAAGCCGTTGGCAATACGAAAACTTTTGCGGTTAGATCGTTCTTACGTGCGCCTTTGCTTCTGACCGCTTTAACCGTGAAAGGGGTCGGGCTTTCCAGCTTGCGTTCGAATGCCACTTTCTGGGCTTTTTCTATCTTACGTGCGACTTCGGTAAGCGCCTGAGCCGTTGCAAAGGGGATTTGCTTTCGTATCTTTGCTAATTGGTTGATAAGATCATTCAGTGTAGCCATTTGTACTCTCCAGCATATCGGATAAACTGAATTAAACAGTCCTATTATCGAAATGACGAATTTGCCAAGCACAGGAGTTCATATGAAAAAATTAGCAGTCCTGTTAGTCGCCGCATTATTACTTCCGTTTGGTGCTTACGCTAAAACCAAAGTTGATGTTGCTAAAATTTACGGAAACATCAAAGTGGTCAATTCCGGTGCAGACTATAAGGTGAAGGTTGTTAACTCATTCCCCGATCTGAAAGTCAAAGTTGTCACCAGCTCCGCGAATTCTCCGGGCAAATGGCGAATGGTGACTGCATCACCTGATTACAAGATTCAGTTCGTCAACGCATTCCCAGATTTTACTATCAAATACGTAGATTCATTCCCCGGACCAACCCAATGATTCCTTACTCATTAACATGGAATAGCCCTCGGGGTGAGAAGGCTATGCGATGATAATTAGCTCATACCGATAATTGAGCCTGCTCTGCCGCATTCACGAACTGACTTCCGATGTGACAATGTAAATTTAAGAGGCAGTTCGCTTGCATCCTGACAGTAAAAGTTGAATTTGTTTACTGTCTGCACGAGTTCAGTATTCACAACAGCGATTTTTTCCAGTAGCTTATGTATGTAGTCAATATCAAACTTTGGAATAAAATATTCCCCTGAATAGGGATGCCCCTTCAAGTGCATAATCTCATCACTCAATTTATCAGCGCTCTCACTCCTCTGAATAATAAGTTTGGCTATCTTTTCTTTTAATAATTTACAGCGACCAATAGCTTCATAGTTCGGTTTATTATCACTATCAATGGTTCTTTCTTGCATAATAACCTCTTGTATATGTAGTTAATTCAGTACAGCCCAAAACTTACACAAAACTCTATCAAGCCCCTGATCACTCAGAGGCTCACTGACACTGTGTTTTGATAGGTTGCTAATACTGAAATCATTGCCTGCTTTTAACCACATCAGGCGAGGTGGTTCCTCACTTACCGTAATTAAGGGAAAGTGATAAGTTGGCTATTCCATAGTCAAAATAAGGAATAAGAAGAATGGCAAATTTTACAGTTCGCGTTGAGTTACATAATGCAAACTCTAAGGATTACGATAAATTACATGAAAAAATGGGAAATGCTGGATTTAAACGCACGATTACCACCAAAGCTGGCAAGATCTATCATTTGCCAGATGCGGAGTATTCAATCAATAGTGATAAATCCACAGAAGAAATTCGTGATTTAGCTCTTGATACAGCAAAAAAAGTAAAAACTAATCCAGCTATTCTTGTCACTAAATCAAATGGAACCAGAAAATGGTCTGGTTTGGATGAAGACTAATCTTCAACTTCAGCTTCATCATCACCATTTCCTCGTTTTGGGTCTTCTGTTTCAAGAGCAATAAAGCTATCTCTAATATTTCGGGCGATGTATTTCGCCCTGTCGTTGTCAATATAGCCACGAGATTCCATTTCTATACTAATTACATTCAACAGAGCTTCCCGCGCTGCTTGTTGTGATTCTAGTGTTAATTCTTCAAATTTCATGATGACCTCAATCATTTGTGTTGTGTTTTGATATAGTCCTGCAATCCCAGAATTATTTGCTCTGGGGTGGCAACCAATTAAAATGTCGTTGGTTGAGCCACGGCACGAACCCAGCACATGATCCCTTTTTGCAAATCAGTGCGACCTTCATTCAACCAACGAATATCAATTTGGTGATTTCCGGTTTGTGTATGTGTCACTACAAGATGATCATAGAGCTGGCCTAATTCCTCACCCATCAACTTAATCTTGTTCATACAATTAATTTCATCTTGGAACAATTCACGGTAGCCAGTGATTTTGCGGTGTTGGTTTTCCATTATTTTCCTCTACATTCAGTATTAACATAATCCTGCAAATATCTCAGTTTTGCCCGGTCGTTGATGATGCCTTCTCGGATATCGAGAACAGTTGATCCAGTTTCTCCAGTGAGTTCGACGGGGGTTCCATTGACCACGTCGCCGGAGGAAGTGGTTTCAGGCACAGGACAGGCGGCCTTGATGCGCAGCTTGCGACGACCAGCGGCAACATCAGCCCGAAGAGTGTTGATTTCAGTCTTGGCATGGGCGAGTTCCTGAGTGTGAGTCTTGTCCAGTTCTGCGAGTTGCTTGATGCGTTCTTGCTGCTTATTTATCGCAATGACCTGTTCGTCATACTCTAACTTTAAGTTATTGTATTCTTTGGCCTTGTTATGATACTCACTGTAATAGAACCAGAGCAGGCCAGAGACAATCACCATCGCACCAAGAGTGAAGTATTGGCTATTGAGTTTCATATCAAATCAAAACCTCATCATCTCTATGCTGTTTATCTCCGGGAAGCTGCATTGTGATATTCACAACACAGGTATTAAATCTTTGTTTTATTTTGGTGTATTGTGAAGCCCAATCCATTCCCATACCTTCGACAATAGGTCTCATCGGGACATAAGGTTCATTGTTGTATTCCACAACATAAAGTTCATCGTTATAAAAAGGGACTGTAATTGTATGCATATTGCGTATTCCTATAGAAATAAGAGCCTGCTGACGTAGAAATATCGCCCATGAGAGGTCGCCACCTGGCGATACTTCTCAGGCTCTATTTCTATAAGCTCATGATTGGGTTGCTCGCACGTCAGTACGCATATGTGGAGGAGCCTCCGATTTCAGAGGCTTATAACTCAGAGTAAGTTGAATGCTTTTTCGAATATTTCATCGGTATACGGTTGCTTGCCGTTCTCGTGCTGAATGATTGATCTGGTCAGTGCAATCAGCGTGGATTTATCGAGTGTAATTTTCTCAAACTGGTCAACATTGAGTGTCTTAGCAACACTGTTAATATAGGCAGCGGTGTTGTTTTCCGAGTTTGGGGCATAGCGGTTGATGATTTTAGAGACGCTGTTGTGTCCGCCTTTATGGTAATTGCACAGCAGCTTCATCAGTGCCCGAATGCCATACTCTGGTGATTCGAACCGGCAGAACCGCTTTTCAATCTTTTCATCATGAGGCAACTGACCCTGCCACTTATTCACGGGGTTGTGATCAATATTGCCGGGGTTATTATTACGAATGCCTCTGCTCACTGTTTATCTCCCAACCGTTTATTGATGGTGCGGATAGCAAACTCGCGTATCTTCTCAACGCCAATAAAGCCCACCAGCCCACCAACGAAAGGGGCGGCATTACTGGGTATACCGAACAGCTCTAAGCCGCTCGAAATCCCCCATGACAACGCCCCGCACAGAATGCCTTCTATCCATTTATTTTTACGGTCTACGCCGTCATACACCAGACGCCCATAGCAAATGACGATGGCTAAAGCAGAGCCGGATATTTGCGGCCACGAGTTTTTAAGGCCGTTTAATAGGTCAGCCCATAAGTCAGGATTTTCTTTCATCTTCATATTCCACCCCATTTGAACAATGGGCGTCCGTGGGGTGAACGATGGTTACCCCTGTGAGTTGAGTTAATAGGAGGTCGTCACCGGAATTCCGGTATCGGATTAATTTCAATTAGTTAGCATTGCAGATACGAAAAAGGCCGCATTTGCGACCCTGACGTTAATCCATACAGAAATAAGTAATGATTAGGGATCAATGCCCCATGCGAAGTCATCACTACCCGTTCTGTGCGATCCGTAATGGACTTCATAAACTGAGCCGAAATTAACTGCTTGTATTTCGGCTTTCTCTTTAGTGGCATACACGCCAGCTAAATGCCAAGGAGAATAGCGCACAACTCCCCATCCAAGCACAAAACCAGCGTTATCCGGATCTGGCTTTAACCCTTCTTCTACAAACATTTCTATCTCCTTCGATTGGGTACCCGGAGAATAGATTATTAATTGGTTGACTAAAGTTCAATAAAGCGCAATTGATTATGCGATGCGGGCAGTAATTTTAAGTGATGGGAGATCGTTGCGGTTATGCTCAATTCTTACAGGCTCATTAGAACCATCGATATCATAAACCTTGCTATATCTCTCTGAAACTTTCCCTTTCAACGTGTCTTCAATCAGTAACTTATCACGCTGCCATACCTTAAAAATTACAGAGCCAGCGGCGTTACTCTCATTTAGACCTGAAAGGGTGACTGTTAACTTTTTCATTTCTAGTTTCCTAACTTTAGGATGACAAAACAAAAAAAAAGCCACGCTATGCGCAGCCTTGAAACTCGTTATCCGTGATCTAAACGGGGTGATCTCTTTTCCGTTAAAAATCACATTAACACATTGATTTATATAACATATAGGGTGCTCTCTAACCCCGATCGAAGTGTTGACCATACCACCTAAAATCACACTTAACCTATTGATTTAACAGTGATATAGGTGTTGACCGACCATGTTCGGTTATTCGACTTAACCGAACCACTTGAATTTGTTCCGTTATGGGAATTCCCATGTCGGGATTTTGAACTACGAAATATCTTTTCGTAGTTGGATTTACGACGGGTAGATAGCAAAAAGCCCCGCGAGTGCGAGGCTAGGAAATCAATTTAACTTACCAGAACTAAGGTATGATGCCACTTGCAATAGCCTATTGGTTGGGAGGTCTGATCGTATATCGTAAAATATCCTGTAGAAGGAAGCGTAACTGGTTGAGTAACGGGGCTTTTTTTAACTTCGCTCAACCAGTAATCGTTTGGAACTACCTGAAATCCTATATTTCCTGTTCCAGCTTGAACAACTGGCACATTTTTGCTGAGCGGTTTACGAGTAGCCCTACTAAGGTACTCATCGTAATCAGCCACATTATCTGGTAAAAATGAAGTTAAAATCGCAGAGTAGGGAGAATCAACAGGTGATAATGAGATACCTCTCCACCTAATCTGATCGCCACGCGCTATTGATAACAGTGTTAATTGTTCTCCATGATTATCCGTTATTAAACTTTCATCATAAGTCATCACATGAACGTATTTAGAATCAACAAGTTCTGGTTTGCTAGGATTTTTATTATATTGATTCTCCCTAACAATAACTTTTTCATCTATGGCAACTAATATATCAATCACATCTGCCATTATAGTACCCTCATTAGTTAGTGGTATTATTATCTTTTATATGCAACCAAAATAACAATGGATCCATATTTAATTAGTAAGCTACTTACAGCACCACCATACCAAAGAAAAGCAAAATAAAAACATTAAAAATTAGCGCTTATGAAATCAAATTTACCACAATGAAATATATTTCAATTGTATTCATATAGAATTTATTAATAATCATATTGAGACAAATAATTTAATATTTTTATTTTACTCTTCTGAAATGACATAAATCAAAATTACGCCATTTACAAGCAATTATGCATTTATTGTCTTGATGACAAAAAAACCCCGCCGAGGCGAGGTCTGAGATTAATAAGCTGTGTGACATTGCTTTCACTCTTATCACAATATACTGACTTTTGTAATTACGCAACCCAATTGATTAGGGCAAACGGGTCTAAATTATACTGACGTAAAACCCACCGTGAGGACTTTCAGCATGTAACCATTATCCCATCCTGCTTTCTGACGCTTAGTTTTCA
>NZ_NIBS01000047.1 GCF_002632465.1 Xenorhabdus budapestensis
TTTGGGGGAAATTATCGGAAGAATTATCATGTTGTACACTCAGTAATTTGAGCATACAAACTAAGTACAAAATCAAATGGTTACATTTTATTAACTTAGCAGGGGATTGAAAATCCCCGTGTCCTTGGTTCGATTCCGAGTCCGGCACCAAATTTCCTAGCCTGAACGTTGAAAGTGAGAAAGTCAACGATCAGTAAAAATTTAGGAAACTGAATTTCAATCATGTCTAGTTGGTAGTTACACACATGGTTGAATGTAAGTTTCAAAAAAGAGCGCATGTTACAGCAAGCGTTCTTTTTTCATTGCTTTTTATACATAGAGTTGAACAATTCGTCAACTCCATGTAAATTTTTTTTAATTTTTTCGTCTAACGCATCACAGTTAAGCGCTGATGTTCTCCACCTAATCCCATTGTCAAATAATCAGACAATTCGTTTTCCAGCATGTGACGAATATTGTGAATATCTAGACCTATATACTCCATCGTAGAAGATAAGCTTCTATGCCCTAATACATCTTTTGTTAACTGCATGTTACGTTCAGGGTTGCGCATTAGTGTTGTCGCTAATGTATGACGGAACCGATGCGGACTAACTGGAAAACCACATTCTCTAGAGAAACGTCGGAAAAATGATTTCACAGGTTGGCTATCAATCATTTTCTCTTTATCTACTTCCCTATCTGATAGACGATGTACATTGAATAATACATCATCAGGCGTAGCTCCCCTTAACACCATTTCATTCAGCAAATTCTGTAATAATGGAGTCAGTGGGCTTAATAAAGCTACTTGGTATTCACAATGATTTTTACTGCTTTCACTTCGTAGGGTAATGGAGTTTTCTTCGAAATCAATGTCTTTTATTTGAATGTGAGCTAATTGATTTAAACGCATCCCCGTTAATCTAAAAGTTTCCATTACAACAAGCCAAAATCGTGTCGGATATAATGCGCAACAGCGATAAGTAGCTTGCTGTGCTGACATTTCCTTCTCTAGCTGTGTAAATCTCTCAAAAACACAATACATGGTACGAAGCTGTGCTTTTGTAAAAACTTTTTTCCTTTTTATTCCTGGTTCAACCTGACTATCAAAAAATGGATTATCTATTCTAGTTAACAAACCTTTCTTTATCCAAAAACTATATAACACTTGCATGTGTCTAGCCTTTGTATTCCAAGTTCGCTCGGCAACTTTTTTAACATTTAATTCATGCCTACGCCAACGTAAAACATATTTATGAGTTACTTCCTCCGGGAGGATTTGTATATTTTCTATTTATTTTAAATAATGAAGAAATAGCCTAACCATCTTACTGTACGTCTTTTCAGTATCTGGACGTAGAACCTTTGCATAAAAATATTCATCCAATAATGCATACCAAATAGGATTGTTCTTTTCCTACACTAAAGACGTTTTTTTTCATAAAGAATACTCCTATACTCCTTTTTTAATCGATATCATACTTATATTACTCCGAGGTAAAATCAACGAAGAGGCTATCTGAAGGTGTTTCTTTTACAAAAATTAAACTTACTTTCACTAGATACCCACTGGCACGTATAAACTTATTATTTCTACGTGTTTCCTCATTAATGGGAATTGGGTAGATCTTGCAAGTATAATGGCGCTTCCTTTTGTTACCCTTCTTTTCTATTCGGTGTACATTTAATGATTCGAACGCAGATAACAATTGCTTATGATCGACTTCTAATTCTGGATGTTGACGCAAAAAAAGAAAAAAAATTGCTGGAGTCTGTAAGAATAAAAATCCTGCGACACAATGTACTTTTGCATTAGCTGTATTATATTCAATGCCCTCAGTCAGCAATCCTTGTTTAAGCCATTGCCAAAACTTTATCTTTAATGATTCATTTTCTCCCTGCTTCTGCCTTTCCATCCTTGTATGCGCCTCTACAGTACTTACGTTTTCATTTCCCTTGAGAATTACATTTTTTTCAATAATTTCAAATGATTTATTTTCTATAATTGAACTATCACACACTTTACTTTCACTTTTGGTTACTTTATAGTCACATTTATGATCAGATGTGCTACATAATGGTAAACTTTCAACAAAATCACACTCTGTTACAGTATTTTCTTTTATGTCTAAAAGTGACATTACTGTTTTCACGTCATCACTAATAGATTCTTCTGTATTTACAGTAAAAGTAGTTTCTGCTACTCCTGATAACTCCTCACTCTGTGAATTAACGTTATTAAAAGCACTTTTTAACAATGCTATGTCTGCATTCTGTATCTCTTCATGATTCTCATTCATTCCACTTTGTATATGTGTTGCAGATGGAATAGAAGATGTATCACTAAAATTTTCGCTGACTTCTAAAACAGGACTATCAACAATTTTCTCCAGATCATCATTTGATTCATTTTGTAATTTTAGAGTAATAATTTGTGATGCGGCTATATTTGGTAGCTTACTCACAGCTTCATCAATCAAATCACTAATATCTCTTCCCCCTTCCCATTTTCCGGCTATACAGTGCATTAGAGCCTGTAATGCTTCTGGTGTTTCACTCAACCAATAAATAGCCTTTTCTGGCAATAGGGTATAACTCATTAATGCTCCTGAAATTGATCGCAGTTCTTCTATATTTGAGCTATCAGATTTAAATCGAAAACGGTAAGCTTTATTCGGCGTAATAATTCCAGGCATCCAACAACGCTGATCTATATATTCTCCGTCAAATTGTCTCATCAAAGGCAACCAATGAAGCATAGAAGCATAAAATACTACAGCGTTCCAAGCACCACTTTGGCTGGCTTGTTCTTCCGGTAACGCTCCTGTTGGTAATAGCTTCTTTTTTGATAGCCTAACCGAATAAACCATAGTAAGTAATATCAGATCAAGAAGACCCCCTTCCTGAGAAAAAGCTCCCTGTTTAAAAGCTGGTAAGTTCTGAATTCGCTCAGCACACTGTTGAAGAGGAGATAAGAAAAACTCTTGATATTGTGATTTTGACAGTGAAACATTCTCCCAAAGTTGCTGTAAACAGTTCTGACGTAATTCAGTATTTAATAAATCACATGACTTTTTAGGCAAAAAATAGCCATCCGGTGCAGTGAGCATTTCATTCTTTGATTTGTTTCCCCCCGAAACACCGGAAGCACTATTGCGGTGATTCAGCCATTCTTTAAATATTCTCATATTTTTATTTGTTTCCCCCCGAAACATCGGAAGCGCTATCAGATACATTCTGATTAACTAAATTCTCTTCTGATGGTTTTTCTCTATTAGCAAGCACAATGACAATAATGTCATTAATTATAAGCTTCTTACGTGCACGAGTTGCGGCGACATAGAGTAGGTTTATTTCATCTCTCCTGGCGAGTTATATCTGCTTTACTTTCGTTAGTTACCGTAAATTTACGCATTATTTCTAAATTTTGTGGTAGCGGAAAATACCGTTCTAACAGGTTGATAGATTGCATCATTTCAACATCTTGTGTAGCTCTGGCTATTCGACAATATTCATCATAATCTTTGTAATCTCGCATTAAACGAGGCTGTTGTACTTTCTGTGGCATATCTACCGAGAACCAATACAGATCTTCCAGTTCCTCAGTTCGATAAGCTTCAATCCCTCCAACCCAATACACTGATTTTTTTTCTTTTGCAGCCCCTAGTGCTGTATCAATTACACCAGCTACCGTTCGGCTCAATACCGCTTTATGAGGTACATCAAAATATTGTGGTAACAAAACTTCATCTTCTTCCCCCAACCCAATAACCTGGTGAGTTTCACCATCCAAGGCAAGTAACGCATTCGCAATCTCAGCAACATGTGGACCAAAACGAAAACTATTTGTTAGCCATAAGCGATCAGCATCAGCTAATTGTGGCGCATCTAAGGCATTCTCTGCCCCCCGGAAACGGTAAATTTGTTGATGCTTATCGCCAACTAAAACCACATTTATGTTTTGGCTTAAAACAATTGCATGAGTGACAGGATTAGCATCTTGAGCTTCATCAAACAAAATCGTTTGATAGTTGCCAGATAAATCAGGTTGGGATAATTGATAAAGTTTTAAATAAGTATCATGTGTAACCGGAAAGGATTCATTCAAATTTTTCATCAAATTCCAAATATGTTCTGATCTTTGAATGACTTTAATAGGGTCAATGCCCTGTATTACCTCTTCATCTGGGCAATGAATTAGTTTTATTTTTATATCATCACTGGATAGGAAACGATTTAACGTACTTTGAACTCGATGTGCTAATGACCAATGACGAGTATTTAAAGCTCGCGCAATGTCTGTAATACGCAGTTGATTAACCAATCTATTTTTATAATGACGTCCTTGGTTTAACCAGGCTAATTGATGTGAGGTTTTACATTCAACATTAAAAGGAAACTTACGTTCTGCTTCTTCTCTTACGGCACGATTAAAAGCCAAATAGAGCATTGAAACTTTAGGATTAGCTAACGCATAATTTACTAATGTAGATGTTTTCCCTGTTCCCGCAAACGCATTTACTACTAATTTTGAACCATTCCATTCCACCACTGCTTTTTGTTCATCCGTCAGTGTAAACATGAATAGCGCCTCTATTTAAAATAGCCAATTTAATTTACGATAATAATTAAAAACGCGGGGACTTAAGTACAGTAAAAACTCTTTTTCCATTTTGATAAAAAAACGCCTCCGAAGAGGCGCGTTTACTTTTTATTTTCTAATAAGAGACTGGTACTTTCGATATATCTATCGGTATTCCTATCTTATTAAAAGCTTCTACAGGTGATACACCTTGCTCAATGAAATCTTTTACTGTCTCATCATCACACAATACTGTATCACTTAATGTTACACCTACATGTTGTATTAACAACATGTGCGCCAGCAATTTGAAACGAATAATGTTGTATCGCATATATTCCCCTATGCTACTTTCGCATTATGGGATGTACGCAAATTTAACAAGTATTCACTTGCTTCCCTGGCTTGCTTACATGCTCTAAAAAGAGCTTTTTTATCCTTTTTTAAAATAGATAACCAATGTTCAATATAACTTTCATGGTTAACTTCACCGAACACTTCCAAATGAGTACAAAGAAAAGCACTTCCCATTTCAGCAACTAATTCTTCAAAAGCATATATAGGATCACCGAATTTTCGAGTTATGCTTGTTATTCCCTCCCTATTCAATCGGCTTGCATGTCCGGTACTATGCACCATTTCATGTAGCAGTGTAGACCAATAGTCAGCTTCCGTATTAAATTGCTCCACAAGAGGCATTACGATACGATCACCAATTATTCCGTAATAAGCCCTATTTTGTGGTAATGAAGTCATCTTTACACCAGTAGCATTCAACATTGTGGATACTTCGCTCCTGATTCTAGGTGAAAGAATTTCCTGTCTATCTTCCGGTATTCGTCCACCTTCATGTAATAGATGTTCTGGCAGCCCGTCACACTGAATAACATTGAATAACTGATTACTCTTCAGCATGGCACACTGCTTCATCAGAGGCTGGCCTTCACTGTCAAACAATAAATCGTTATCCTCATCTCTAGCCTGAATTTCATACGATTTATATATTACAGTAAGAGTAGAACGCTCTCCTTTTCGAACCTGTCCCCCTAACTGTTGAGCTTGACGATACGTTAACCAACTGTTGATATTAGTTCCCATCTCCTCCGCAGACATCCACAACAATAGTATATTCACACCATTATAATGGTTTCCAGTCATTGCATTAGTAGGTAACATATCCCCAAATCGTTTAGTCGCAGAACGCCAGGGCCTTTTCCACGGAAGAGTGCCTTTTTCCAAGGCACTAATAATTTTATCAGTCACCTGTTGATAGATATCCTTTTCTACATCTACATTAGTTTTTTTCTTCAATTGAGAGTACTCCCAAAAAAGTGTACTCTCCCAGGCGGTGAGAGTACACCGCCTAGTGAAATAAGTAAGATAAGAGTAACGCGATGCTCGACTTTTATGATGAGTTGAAATGACATAGCCGCTCCTTTATAACTTTAAGTCGTCAAAAATAGAGAAATAAAGGAACAAAAGGCTA
>NZ_NIBS01000048.1 GCF_002632465.1 Xenorhabdus budapestensis
CATTATTGGTGAAGGCATGTGGACCGTAAACACGCAGGAAGTGCGCAGCGAAGATGCGGAGTTCGAAGTCCGTTGGGAAGGCATTTCGGTAACAGAAAACTAAGAGGCAATCATGGAAAAAACAAAAGTTATCACACTGAGCAAGCCGATTGAAAGTAACGGCGGCAAAGAAATTTACCCAGAAATTCATTTGCGCGAACCCTGCCTGATTGAGGTTGAGCAGTTTTATGAGGCACAAGCGAAGAACCCTAACAGCTCTCTGCCTGCTATGCGACTGCTGATTGCGTTGGTATCAAACATACCCGAATCGATCTTAAAAAAGATGGCTATTACCGACTTTAACGTTTGCCGGGAATTTTTGACGAATTTTTTAGTTTATACCCCCTCCGGGGATGGCAGCAATTAGCGGCTGATGTCACTTATTTTTACCGCTGGGGGCCACAAGACGCGTGGCTCCTGAGTCGGTCGCGGCTAAATTGGTGGGGTGAGCAGGCAGAACGGATCAATCAAGCGAGGTCGGGTAATGGGTAATGCATTTGACTTTGAGTTACACGCGGATGATAACGCCACAAAAGCACTGGCAGAGATTGAAGCCAGAATTAAGCAACTGAACCCTTTGCTGGATTCGACACGTGAAGCATTGCGGTTCGGCGGCAATGAAACACAGGAAAATGTAGGGGGACTAAGTAATCAGCTACGTGATATGTCGAAGTTTGCCAAAGATAACGTTCAGCACATCGGCGCTATCATTCCTCCGTTGAAAAATGTCGGCGAACTCACCGCAAAATATGGCAGTCTTGCCAAAAAATACGGGGGGATCGTCGGTGGCGTGGGTGCCATCGGTTACGGTATCGCCAAAATGGGGCAAAAGCTGAACGAACAAAGCAAGGAAGCCTATGATCTGGATGTTATGGCAAAAAATAACAATATGACCGTCGAAGAGTTTTCCCGATTGTCGGGTGCGATGGTGATATTAGGCACAGATGCAGACAAAGCAAAAGAGTCTGTTGATGGGCTGTATAAAATCTTTAACGATCCGCTACAGGCAAGGAACAGTGCAACATTAGCACAGCTTAATAGCATGGGCGTGTCCATTGTTCGTAAGGAAGACGGTACAGCGGATATCTCGAAGACCATGGAAGAGCTGGCGAAAGTGTTTCCGACCTATTCTTCTGCAAAACAGAAAACCATTGCTGATTTTCTGGGATTAGATGCGAATACCTTATCGTTATTGCGTGAAGGGGCCAAATACAAGCAGTTATTAGCCAAGTCCGATAAATTAGGATTAACGGTCCCTAATGGATTAAACCAGCAACTCACCGATTTAAATGGCACAATAAATGAACTCAATGCCTCATGGGAAGGGCTTAAGCAACGTGTCAGTAATGCTACTACAAACTTTTTAACCTCAGATGGCTCTGTTGACGATGGTCTTAAAGGGGTCAGTGACATATTAACTTATGGTCCAGACAACTTTGCGATCATGCGCACCCTAGGGGCAACAAGAGGGAATGAATCAGACCAGTTGCGATGGGGTTATAACACGCCGGAATTTTATAAAACACTCAGTACGTATGAAAAAACGATGCTGGATTTTGGCCTGATGACCGATGGATACCGGAAAAAATACCAAAAATGGCATGAAAAAAAGGGGACTGAAAAAACGAAACCTCCCATTGTGCCTGAAAATCAAAAACATTATCAGGATATTTATCAAATACCGAATGATCCAAATCGGGTAAAAAACTCAGGCACCCCCCCGCGAGGCATTCGCAATAATAACCCCGGCAATTTAATTGCTGCACCAAATACCACAGGAGAAGATTTCGGTAATAATCACAAATATGTGAAGTTTGGTACAGCACATGATGGGTTATCCGCGATGGCGCGACAAATAATGCTGGATGCAGAGAGAGGGCGGAATGACATTACCTCTCTATTATATAAATATGCGGGACCAGAAGGTGGTAATGATACGCCTGCCTATATTGAATGGGTTTCTAAGGGAACAGGCTATGGGCGCAATCAGCCTTTGGATATGTATAACCCTGAAATCCTGAAAAATGTCATGAAAAAGATGATTGAATTTGAAAATGCATCAAATCCTTACAGTGACGAGCAAATCAAAGCGGCTATTAATGACGCTATTCACAGTGATCGCTGGAAAGGTAAGCGAAACCCTCAAATACTCAGAGAGCAGCGTCTGCAATACGGCTCTGGTGAGCAAGAGCAGCAATTCCCTTCACTCTACAGCAAGAAAAAGGATGTTGAATCTGAGGCAGAAATAGCAAAAGGTATGGCGAAAGCGTTTCAGGAGGCTATGGGGGATAAACCGTTTCAGGTTGAGATCGTCTTGGTTAATGATAAGACCGGAGAGCGGCAAAAGTTCCAGTCGAATTCTGCCGGAAAAGTCACAACTTCTATGCAGTACCCTTGAAAATGACTTATATTTTATTCAGTAATGGTGGTTTTAGCATTCTATGAATGAGATATGAGGTAGGTGGGTAACGATGACTATATGGAATACTTTTTGGCTTCTTCTTGTGATCTTTGTTGTTTCACTAATGGTCGCTAAATCATCAAAACCAACTTGGTATAGAACAATAGCTACTGCTATAGCTTCATTAATTGGCGGAGGTATAGGTTTTGCTCTGATTGGCTCCGCATTTTTTTACTTTGTATTTAGTTCTGATTGTGACAGGAAGATTGGTGAATTCTATGAAAGTAAAGGCTCACTTTGTTATGGCGCAAGAGAAATCAATACTCTGACAGGGAAAGGCGACAAGGATGATGCAGTTATTATGAAATATGCCATTTTGGATAAAGATAAGGCGCTTGTCTATCCTCATAAAATGGAAACTCATATTATTTATGCCGAGGATGGAGAACTGAAATTTTCGCCATATGATAACTATAAACTCGTCCAGAAATTACATGAGGAATATGAAAAACCTGTCACGTCAAATGTAGATTATGAATGCCGTGGTAGTGCCTCTAAGCGATATTTCTATGTGTTAACCGCACCCCAAAAACAAAATAATGGTGGTGCTTACGCCCTTTGTTATAAAGGGGTGGATTATACTCAGACTTTGGCAGAGCAATCAGGTAAAAAAGGTTTAGCAGGGGATGGTCTTCGGATTACGTCCACATGGAAACTAAATGATTATGAAATTATGTATGTCGCGCTATACAACGAAAATACCGGTGCCGCAGTTATAGAGATGGTTGCCATAGATGCTGCCGGGAAAATACGATCGTCATCAAACCTGATTGATAAAGACAGGGATATGCCAAATTCAGATCCTGATGGCTCATTCAATATTGTTGGTATTGCCAAATCAAAAAATCAATTCAATAGGATATATTTTAATCTCATAGACGCGACTAACGTCACTCTCTATCAATTTGAAGCCCTTCCCAGCATCATATCTACAAGGGCGACAGCTAAATTCTTCGCTCATGGAGCTGGATTCTGGGTTGGGAACTCAGGGAACGTATCAGTAAGTCAATCGTATGTTTCCCCAGAAACAGGGCGTTATGAGGTAAATGTATTGTTGAACAAGAATGGAAAGGAAATTTGCAGACTGGATGATAGCAAAAATTACCTTCTTTCCGATCAGCAGTGCATAAAATAGCCCCTTATGGGGCTTTTATTGGTTATTAGTTGAGTTTTACAAAAGTTTCGTAAAACATCATTGCGATGTAGTCTTATTGTGACTACAATTAGGACACTATATGACCGGGGGATTGACTAATGACCACTGAAACTTATGTCCGTGCACGTATTGATGCAGAGACTAAAGAGCGGGCTCGTGCCGCATTGGAAGCCATGGGGTTATCTGTGTCTGATGCGATTCGCTTACTGATGTTGCGCATCGCGGATGAGCAGCGTTTGCCTTTCGATGTCAGAGTGCCGAACGCAACCACTCAGAAAGCAATGGAAGAACTGGAAGCAGGAAAGGGAAAGCGATTCGATAGCGTGTCTGCGCTAATGGCGGATCTGCATGAGGACGATTGAGCGCTCAACGGCATTTAAGCGGGATTATAAACGTGAATCTAAGGGTCAGTATCGCGTTGGGCTTGATGATGCGTTAGTGCCTGTTCTCGTCGCTCTGGCGAATAATGAACCTCTCGAACGCCGTCATCGTGATCATGAGCTGGACGGCAATTGGTCAGGCTATAGAGAGTGTCACATCAAACCCGATTTGTTACTTATTTACCAAAAACCGGATAGTGAAACCCTGCAATTAGCAAGACTCGGTTCTCACAGTCAGCTATTTGGGTGAACACTGTCAGATAATTATCTTATTTAAGCCCGCTCCGTGCGGGTTTTTTTCATTCCTGATGCCGCCTGGTGCGGTTTTTTTGTCCAAAAAAGAGGTTATGTCATGGCCCTGATAAAAGATGCCCTTTCTTCTCTGCTGGGTGGCGGCAATGACTCATCATGGAAATGGTCAGAACATTTACACCCTGCCTCGTTTCGTGGTGTGCCGTTTGCGGTGGTATCCGGTGAAAGTGTCTTTGGCCGCCGTCAGGCTGTACATGAATACCCGTACCGTGATACTGCCTGGCTGGAAGATTTGGGCCGGGCGACCCGGAGGATAACGATCCGGGGGTTTATCATTCAGAACAGTGCGGTTTATGACGCCCCGGATGTCATCACACAGCGAAAGAATCTGGTGGCGGCCTGTGAAACCGGATCTGCGGGGACATTGGTGCATCCGACACTGGGTGAACTGACCGTCAGTGTGACAGAAAGTGGCCTGCGTATGACTGAGAGCGCGGAATCGGGCCGGGTGTTTGAGT
>NZ_NIBS01000049.1 GCF_002632465.1 Xenorhabdus budapestensis
GTGACGGGATGGAGTATCGTATTCTACGTGAGAAGTAGAGATGGTGATACCACGTGCTTTTTCTTCTGGTGCGTTATCGATCTGGTCGAATGCACGAGCGTTACCGCCGTAAGTTTTCGCCAGAACAGTGGTGATTGCAGCAGTCAGGGTAGTTTTACCGTGGTCAACGTGGCCGATAGTACCAACGTTAACGTGCGGTTTTGAACGTTCAAACTTTTCTTTAGACATTAGGTTATCCCTCTAAGACACGGAATCGGTGGTTTCACCACATCAACCAAGCAATTGTGCTCGTTTAGATATCAACAGGAAGAAAACCAGGAGGCAAGAACTAAGGAAGTGGTGCTGATAGGCAGATTCGAACTGCCGACCTCACCCTTACCAAGGGTGTGCTCTACCAACTGAGCTATATCAGCACATCTTGGAGCGGGCAGCGGGAATCGAACCCGCATCATCAGCTTGGAAGGCTGAGGTAATAGCCATTATACGATGCCCGCGTGAACTCGGCTACCTGACTTTAATCAGCTGTATTATATCTTAAATATTCTGTCTGTAATAATTACCTGAGCAGAACACTCAAGATGAAAACTGGTTTATGGTGGTGGGGGAAGGATTCGAACCTTCGAAGTCTGTGACGGCAGATTTACAGTCTGCTCCCTTTGGCCGCTCGGGAACCCCACCTTTCCAAATTTTTAATGGTGCCGACACCAAGAATCGAACTCGGGACCTACTGATTACAAGTCAGTTGCTCTACCATCTGAGCTATGCCGGCATCAAGTGCTGCGCATTCTAGGTAGTATTCGCCTGTGATGCAACAAAAAAATTATCTTTTTTGTTTTTTCGCTCACATTACGTTCAATCAAGGTTGTTTTGGTGATTTTTTCAATAGATAAAGTACAAATGACAAACAAAAATTCGCAAGATGAAAACTTCAATAACAAACTGATAGATTATTTTGAAATATTACTTATCACATCAAAGCCACTTTCCTTAAAAAGGCCTTAAATACTTATTAAAAGGCAAACAAAAAAACTACACATTTTTTCGCAATTTTGTATTTTCCATCAAAAAAATTACTAAAATAATAAAAATTTCTACGCCTAAGATAGTTCAGCCGATATGATGAGATTTATTTTTTGTCGGATACGGGTCTGCACAACAACCCGTCCAACCTGCATAGATAGGCAGATGTTGGCTTATGAATAAGAAAGAATCTTTTTTAACAACCCCTTATTTACAATTTGATCGTGAACATTGGGCAACTTTACGTGACTCAGTACCTTTAACATTAACAGCAGAAGAGGTTGCTGCTTTAAAAGGAATTAATGAAGAAATTTCAATAGATGAAGTAATTGAGATCTATTTGCCATTATCACGCCTACTTAATTTTTATATTAGTTCCAATCTACGACGCCAGGCTGTTCTCGAACAATTTTTAGGAACTGGTGGGCAAAAAATACCTTACATCATTGGTATTGCAGGTAGCGTTGCTGTTGGGAAGAGTACAACGGCACGTTTATTACAAGCATTATTGAGCCGCTGGCCTGAACATCGTCGCGTGAAACTGGTGACAACAGACGGCTTTTTACACTCTAACAATGTGCTAAATGAGCGCGGTTTAATGAAGAAAAAAGGATTTCCCGAATCCTATGATATGCGCGGTTTAGTCAAATTTGTCTCTGATATAAAATCAGGTGTTGAAAAGGTCACAGCGCCAGTATATTCTCACCTTAGCTATGATATTGTACCTGACGAACAGCTTGTCATAGAACGACCAGATATTCTGATACTAGAGGGTCTAAATGTGCTACAAAGTGGCATGGATTATCCCCATGAGCCGCACCATGTTTTTGTTTCTGATTTTGTTGACTTTTCTATTTATGTTGACGCATCAGAACAATTACTCGAACAATGGTATGTCAGCCGTTTTCTTAAATTCCGCCAAGGCGCTTTTGCTGACCCAGACTCTTATTTCCACGGTTATTCTAAATTAACGACAGAAGAAGCAATAAAAGTCGCATCAGGCATTTGGCAAGAAATTAACGGATTAAATTTACAGCAAAACATCTTACCAACTAGAGAACGCGCCAGCTTAATTATGACTAAAGGTGCTAACCACGCTATTGAAAGCGTCAGATTAAGAAAATAATGTATAAAGCCGGAAATCTTCCGGCTTTATACTCAGCAACCTCTCAGAGAAATTTCACCGCCAATATAAGGCGTAATGACACCATTGATATCAAGCAATAGAGCACCTTGCTGGTCAATTCCACGGGAGATCCCATAAATTTCTTGATCACCAATAATCAATCTCACCGGACGATTCATAAAATTATCTAATTTAAACCATCTGGAAATAAATGGTAATAATCCTTCGTTTTCAAACCGGACCAACGCCTTCTTGAGTTCAACAACGATTTCAGCAACTAACTTATTCCGTTCAATAGTTACTCCTGCCTGCTGTAGATTAGTCGACCTTTGGTTTATTAATTTATGCTGCTCACTGCTCATTGAAATATTCATACCAATTCCGATGACAATCTGAGCTGCATCTCCTGTTTTCCCCATTAATTCAACTAATATACCGGCCAGTTTCTTATCATCCAGATACAAATCATTAGGCCACTTTACTTTTACTCTTTCTGCTCCCTGACGATTCAAAACTTCCGCAATTACAATGCCGACTACCAAGCTTAATCCTATTGTAGCAGCAGGCCCTTGTTCTAAACGCCAGAACATAGATAAATATAAATTCCGTCCGAAAGCAGACACCCATTGTCTTCCACGACGGCCTCTCCCTGCATATTGGTATTCTGCGACGCAGGAATCCCCCGAAGTAAGTTCAGCAAATTTATCTAACAAATACTGATTTGTGGAATCAATAACAGGAATAACCTCAATGCGATTGTTTGGCAGGTAGCTTTCAATCATTTCTTTACTGAGAAGATTCATTGGGGCAGGAAAGCGGTAACCTTTACCGGAGATCGTCAAAATCTCCACTCCCCACTTACGAATAGTCTGGATATGTTTATTTATTCCTGCCCGGCTCATTCCTAATTCCTGACCTAACTGCTGCCCTGAATGAATTTCACCATCTGATAACACGTTAATTAATTTTAATGGAATACTAATATCTTTCATGAAATACATTCCACTCCGTCTATTTCACCTTCACTACCAATGAAACGGACTTCAGGCTCTAAAGAAATATTGAATTTATTGGCTACTTGCTTGCGTACATAAGCAGCCAAGGAAATAATATCCTGCCCTGTGGCACTACCTAGATTGATTAATACCAATGCTTGTTTCATGTGAACAGCAGCATCACCAACACGATACCCTTTTAAATGACATTGATCTATCAACCAGCCCGCAGCTATTTTTACACTATGTTCATTATGATGATATTGAGGGCATTCAGGGTATTCCGATTTAATTTTTTGCGCCAACTCAATCGATACAACCGGGTTCTTAAAGAAACTTCCTACATTTCCTATAACAACAGGATCTGGCAACTTACTCTGGCGCATTTCACAGACTGCATGGAATATTTGCTCTGGTGTAACATCGTCACTCAAGAACTGCGTTAAACCACTATAGGTTAATATAGGCTGCCACGTTTTATTTAGCCTCAAACCAACAGAAATAATTGCATATCCTTCTCTATATTGATGTTTGAAGATACTATCCCTATAAGCAAATTGACACTCGTTTTCCATCAAACGAATTTGTTTACCAGTTTTCAACTCAACTAAGTCGACATATTCACAGACTTGTTTAAACTCAATTCCATAGGCTCCAATATTTTGAATAGGAGCAGAGCCAACATTCCCAGGAATCAATGCCAAATTCTCCAGACCAAAAATTTGCCGATTTAGTAAATATTTAATTAATTCATGCCAATTTTCACCTGCACCGACATGAATATACCATGCAATATCAGATCCTTGTATCTCGATACCAAGAATGCGATTTAAGATTACTGTTCCCTTAAAGTTTTCAGTAAATAGAACATTGCTACCTCCTCCCAGTATAAGGATAGGATGACCACTCTTCTCAGCTTCTTGCCATAAAGATAAAAGTGATTCAGTTGAGGTTGCCGTACAAATACGTTCAGCATTGGCTGAAATGCCAAACGTGTTGAACTCTTTTAGTTGAGTTGGTTGACAGACAGACATTCATTTCGAACTCGATAAATAATTTGCCTGTAGTCTAGCAGACTATATCTTTGAAAGATAAACCAGTAGTAACTGACTTACTATAGAAGACATAGAAAAGAGAAAAAACAAAATAACCAGAAATGCAAAAGGCCACTCAGATGAGTGGCCTTTTGACTGGATATTAAAGCTTGGCAGTTCCCTACTCTCACATGGGGAGACCCCACACTACCATCGGCGCTACGGCGTTTCACTGCTGAGTTCGGCATGGGGTCAGGTGGGACCGCCGCGCTATTGCTGCCAAGCAAATTCTGTTTTATTTGCCGAACATATTATTCATGGTGCTGATACCCAGATTCGAACTGGGGACCTCACCCTTACCAAGGGTGTGCTCTACCAACTGAGCCATATCAGCAAATGCTAAAATAAAAAGTGCTGCCATTTTAGCAACACTTATAAATGAATGTCTGGCAGTGCCCTACTCTCACATGGGGAGACCCCACACTACCATCGGCGCTACGGCGTTTCACTGCTGAGTTCGGCATGGGGTCAGGTGGGACCA
>NZ_NIBS01000005.1 GCF_002632465.1 Xenorhabdus budapestensis
GTTGCATCAGTACCATTTAACCCCCAAGGGTCAACCCAACCTACGGGATTATGTACATAGCCATACGGATTCAGCCCGCCTGCCAGCCCTAGCGGGTCTGGTGATATATACTGCCCCGTCTCCGGCGAATAATACCGAAACCTATTATAGAATAAACCCGACTCTTCGTCTTCAAATTGCCCCATAAACCGCAGGTTGCAGCTAACATGATAATCCGGGTTATTGGAGGCAATCACCTGAAAACGTTCCGCTTTGCCCCACGTGGTCAGCCGCTGTGCCCAGACCAGTACCCCTTGCTCGTCTAACATCTCGCGCGGGGTGCCCTGATGGTCACTGACAACATAGTGCAGCTTGCCTTGCTCAAAGCGGGCCGACGGCGTGAGTGAACCGGGTTCGTAGAGCCAGCGGATACGCTGCTCTGCCGCAGGCCGGCCATCTGCATACAGTGGCGTTTCTTCGATAAGCTGGTCACCGCTCCACAGGTAATCCTGCCCGGCGATGGCATCCGCTCTTGGTGTCAAATCCGGTTTGCCATCCAGCCAGCGCCGGAGGTTGGTGGCGGCCAGTTTACCATCGTGCACTTTGAGCTTGCGGATACGCCGCCCGAACGCATCGTAGCGATAGTGCCAGCGCGAACCGTCCGGCGTTTCGCAGTGGGTGAGCTGGTTTTGCGTATCCCAGCGATAGCGCCAGATTTGCGGACGGAAGCCATCACGTTGTTCGGTTTTTTCTACCAAACGACCATTGTCATCATAGCGATAACGGATATTCCCTTGCTGTACGACGCGCCCAGCTTGCTGGCGTTGGCTGATTTGTGCCATTGCCCCCCGTGAATCGGTCGGCAGATGTTGGTTCAAGTTGCCATTAGCATCATAACTGAATTGCTCTTCATGCGGACGCGCACCCTCAAACAAGGTATGCAAGATTTGGTCGTTCGTATTATAACGATAACGGGTCTGTCCCCAGCGGCTGTCATCAATGACTCGGACATTATGGGCTCGATCATACTGCCAGCTGCGATTGACGGCAGTCGCTTGTGGTGGGAAGTGCGGATCATTTTGTGCCAGCGTTTCCCGAAACCATTTAGTTGCCTGTCCCGCAGACTGATGCGCCAGCAAGCCAGTTGCGGTATAGCGACTGGCAAGGATAAAGCCGTTAGCACTTTCGCGTACTGTTTCTCGTCCCAATGCATCATGCTGGAAGGCCAGCGGCGTATGCTGGTTAAACTGAAAGTGATTCAGAGCACCCGGCAGGTTATAGCCAAAGTGAAGGGTATTGCCATCGACATTTTCGCTGAGTGGGCGTCCTGTCAGGCTATCCCATTCACGGGTAATTTCTCGTCCGTTGATACGTTCGCAGGTGGGCAGACCAGTGGTTTTGTCATACTCATATTCTACTACCGCATCGTCATTGATAGCCTTAATTAGCTGGTGACGGGTGTTGTATTCGTAAGTGGTGGTTGTCTTAAGAACCAGCAAGTTATCTTCTGGCTGCCAGCTTTCTTGTTTGACCAGTAATCCCGCGGCGGAGTAGTGCCAGCGTAACTGCTGATCATCCGGATATTGCGCCTGAATACGTCGCCCCAGTTTATCGTACTGATAATTGATGGTACGACCGGTAAAGTCAGTTTCCCGGATAATCTGACCAGCCGCATCCCGCTCATAGCGGTAGGTTTCACCGGTAGAAGCAGTAACAGTATTCAACCGGGTCAAACGGTCATAACCAAATTGCAGGATGGTGCCATCGGGCCGGGTGACTTGATTAAGCAGGTCAAAAGCCCCGTACTGATAACGGGTAGTGCGGCCTTCGCCATCGGTGACCGCGACCACACGCCGCTCGCTGTCATAGGTTAACTGTTGGGTGGCACCATCTGGCAGTTCGACTTCGGTCAGGCTGCCATTGAGGCTGGCATGAGCGTCACTGTAGCGGTAACGGGTTTGTTGTTTGAGGGCATCGGTGATTTGGCGCAAACGGCCCAGCTCATCCAGTTGCAGACCGGTGGTCTGACCGTCTGGAGTCATAATGGCAGCCAGCCGTTGTTGTTCGTCATAGGCATAGTGCCACTGACGACCATCCGGTAACAGGCGCTGGCGTAATTCGCCATGGGTGCCGTATTGGTACTCTTCTTTGTGTCCCAGCGGGTTAGTCAGGGCAGTCAGGTTGCCTTGATCATCATAGTGAAATTGCCATCGTTCTCCGGTAGGGAGCACACTTTCTGTTAGCTGCCCGTGTTCATCATAGCCGTAAGAGAAGGTTTCTCCGGTCGGCAGTACCATTTCAGTCAGGGCACCATCAGGGTTGTAATCGAATGAGGTTATTCCCCCCTCTGCATCAGCTTCCCAGACAATTTGGCTATGGTGCCATTGGCGGCGGGTAATACGTCCTAATGGATCGACTTCACGCAGAACCAGCCCGTTGTTATCGTAATGGTATTGGGTTTCACCGCCTTCACCGTCTTGATAGGTGGTGATACGGGCGTTATCGTCATAGTGGAAGCGATCACACCAGTAACCACTGGAAGAGGTTGTGCTGAGTACTCGTCCTTGTTCATCATAAGTCAGGGTTAAATCGGTTTGGTCGGTATCGTGCCAGCGGATCATCCGCCCCTGAGCATCATATTCATGCCACAGGTGATTGTGCTGGAACTCTGCGCATTCATGCAGGTAGCCCTGTGGATCATAGTGACAGGTGACCAGCCGCTGTTGCTTTTTCTTTTCCAGATAATCCAGTGTCTGGAGCTGTTGCCCCTGATAACTTAAGATCAACCGGAAGCCATCTGTGCGCGTGACTTCAATCAGTTGCGATTGTTTATCGTAGACAAACTGGATCGTGTTTTGACGGCGATCGGTGATCGCGGATAATTTACGGATAGATCCGATGGCATGATTGAAGTGGTAGGTAAGCTGGGACTGGCGATCGGTCAGTTGTAGTTCACCCGTTAATTCCCCGGTTAATATGTAATGAGGAATATGCTGATTACGGGCGAGTACTTGATTATCAGGCGTGGTGAAATCGTAGATGACTCCGTCTGCGTCGGTAAAATTGACTGTTCCGTCAGTCAGTACCAACTGGCGTGACCAGTCATCTGCCCATTTAGGGCCAAATAGGCCGTTTAAGTTAGCAGTGGAGCGATAGGTACGGGTCAGGGTAATCGGCAATAATCCGGGAATAGCAATAACTGGCCAGACTTGCAGGAAGTCACCGGTGGCCATATCGACAGGTTCACCGTTTACGCTACAGGTGCCGTTACAACTGCCTTCTTTGTTAGTGGACTTGTTGTCAACGGGATCTTGTTCGGTATTTTTGGGTTTCACTTCCGGGGCATTTTGGGATTGGGCTTTTATTTTACCGCCAGCGGGAGGTTTGGCATTTTTAACCACTGCTTTCGCACCTTGTTTGGCTATCCCTCCCAACCCTGTTGCCCAACTGGCACCTTCAACGAACAATGCCCCACCTTGTTCTGCCTTATCCGTGATGTCGAACCGGATGGCATCCACATGGCTCAATTCGACAGCCTTATCAGCAGCTTTGTTTAATGTATCGGCAGCGGCAAGGACGGTATCACCTATGGTATCAGCACCTACGAATTTCAATACGGTGCCGGTACTAGACATTAGTGAAGAAGGCATAATCGTCCCCGCTCTGATGGCTAATTCAGCTATATCAGGTACGGTATTCCAAGCCCCTTTTGCTGCACCTATGGCGGCCTTTCCCGGATTATCCCAGGCGGCATTCAACTTTTCTTTGGCTTCCTCTCCCCACTTTTGCACATCTTCCTTGGTCTCATCCCACCATTCTCCCGCCTTGTCCAAAAATCCTTTTTCTTGTTCAGTTTCCGGTGTGACGGCCGCATTTGCTTCATATGGCGGATTTGCCCCCTGTGGTGCCTGTCCGACGATTTGACCTATCGTATTGCCCTCACCGGTTGGACTGTCATCTCGTGGTTTTTGAGGCAACGCTGTATTGGGCTTGGGATGACCGTCTTCTTCTTTCTCCTCTTCCCATTCTTTCTTTGGAAATTCACCACTTTTGAATTTTTCAACGGTATCTTGAGCCGTTTTCTTAAAAGCCTTAGCTTCGAAGTCAGCGTCTAACTGATTATAGCTAACGTCTAATTCCGGGTCGTCTCCGTAATCGCCGTAAAAGCGAGAGCTTTGCCGATATAACGTATCAGCATTGCTTAGTGCTTTCTCCGCCTCAGCCTGTGTGCGAATGTTAAATTCTTTACAATATTCTTCGGCTCTAACATCGTCGCTCTTCGGTGTGACGAGCATCTTATCTGACATGGTTCCCTCCTTATGACCCATTCATCCAAAACTTATCCCCGTGGCGCAGCACCAGCTTATTGCCGGCCCGCACGGTGCGGGTGTGATCTTTCGGGTGGCATTTGCCGCCTACCGTGCCACTTTTGACGCCATTCGCCACTCCCGGCTGGTCACCGAGGGTAGTGGGGACAAAACTGCGGGCAAACACCACTACGGGTTTGCCATTGGCGCGCACGGATTTCACTGGCGAGGAGCTGTCCGCCAGTTTTGCTACCACCGGATAGGGGATGGGCGGTGTAGAAGGACCCATCGGGGTTTTGCACACGTCCGGCAGCATGCCGATAATCATCCAAGTACCAGCAGTTCGGGCGATGTAGTTATCAGCCATCCGTTTTCTCCTCTTCCAGTGGAGCCAGTTTGAGCAAAGGGGCATCCGGGTTGATTTCAAACCGAGCTTCGGCTACCCGTATGGGCAGTGATGCTTTGAAGCTCAGACGGCAGGTCATATGCAGCGTCCTTGCTTCACTGTCGATAATAAAAGTGTCAGGACGCATCGGAACGGGTAGCAGCATGCCGTTGTGCATCCGCAGCAGGATAAACGGGCGGTGCCCCGGCAGGCTGATGTGCAGATTGCCGTTGGGTGTCAGGCCGCTTAGGGTGATGGAAATATCAGTTTTAGGCCAGTCAATTTGTTGGTCAGCCGGTGCTCCGTTCCAATAACCGAAGTCAAAATCTTTCGGCAGATAGGGATGGCGATGCTCCAGCCATTCAGCATCGTAAGTGCCGGCAAGCTGACGGCGGGGCAACCACGGACGACCGATAAAACCCATGCCCTGCGGCTGGCAGGCTGGAGTATCAGGCAGGAACGTTCCATCCAGTTGAGCCGTAAAATGCTGAGCGGTGAACGGGGCATCCGGCTGGGTAATGCGCGGTGCCGGGTAGTGGGTAAGTTGTTTGGCGTTGGCGTACCACGATGTGATAAACCCTGTTCCCAGCGGATTGGTTTCACAAACGGCATGAGCAACAGGCGCATTTTCCCCGTCTGGATGCTGCTGACGCAGTTCCGGTGTCAGCCGATCATTTTCCTTGAGGTGTTCGCTCGCTTTATCATCTGCCTGAATTTTGCACTCGCCACCAAAGGCGTAGAGATAATCCAACGGCAGTGTCGTAAAGGGTTTCGGTGCAGTCAGTTGCCAGTTGCCGCTGCTGTCACGGATAAACTCCCGTTCGCCAGTCACGGTCAGTGTTTTGTCGAGCAGGGTCTGACCCTGCTTGCTTTGTACACGCAACCGCACAGGAAATTCGGTACAGGGTCGGTTATCCGGCGCATAAGCCGTGCCGTTGACAATCACGTCACAGCGTGGTTTAAACGGGGCAAGATCACTCTCCTGCAACACCTGTGAGGCATTCATCTGTCCACGGTATTCATCCTGTAAACACAGGAGCGGCGCGGGCAGTAATTCAGCACTGTATTCCCCCTGTCCGACAGGCAATAGCTGGTAGCCGATTTTCATGACCGCCACGTGGTGCTCCACATCCTCAACATCCAGCATTGAATAGTTCATCACCGCAAAGGGGGTCAGGTTACGAAATTCCATCTTAGTCTGTCCTTCTTAGTTCAGGTCGATGTCTTTACCTGTGATTTGCACTGGGCCACTGGCTTCAAACTTGAGCTCACTGCCCTGAAGGGTGATACGTCCGGCACTGTCCATACGCAGAACGCTTTTACCGCATTTCAGCTCAATCACATCGCCGGCCTGGACGGACAGTGTATTGCCGACAATAACGGATTTGTGAAGCCCCACCTGTTCAGTCTGGCTGGCGGTGACTGTGGTATTCATGCTGGAGCCGACAGTCAGTGTGTAGATCATCCCGATCGTTTCGGTACTGGTGAGTTTCACCATCTCGTTTTTGTGGGCATTGACTTTGATTGTCTGATCTTTCTCCACGGTTTCCGTATGATTTGCCAACACATAGGTATCACGATTATTGAGTACTTTGGTGTTCATGTCCTTCTGGGCATGGATAAACACCTCTTCACTGCCTTTGGCATCCTCAAAACGCAATTCGTTGAATCCTTCTCCCTTATGGGTATGAGTTTTGAAGGTGGTGCGGGTTTTTTCAGCCGGTAAATCCAACGGCGGACGATTGCGGCCGTTGTAGTTACAGCCTGTCACGATGGGGCGGTCAATATCGCCGTTCAGGTAGGAAACAATTACTTCCTGTCCGATGCGGGGGATCGCCATAAAACCGAAGTTGTTGCCATTCCAGCCCTGTGCTACCCGCACCCAGCAGGAAGAGCCATCCCCCGGCTCGTCATAGCGGTTCCAGTGGAAGTGCACCTTAATTGCGCCGTGTTCATTGACAAAAATCTCTTCGCCTTCAGGGCCGACAACGGTCGCCAGTTCATCACCGTCTGCCATTGGTTTGTAGCGGTATGGTGGCCGCCAGTTATCCCGGCCAGGAATAAAGGTCATATTGCTGATGAGTGTCGTACCTTCACCGCCGGTATTGTCTGCCTGCGGCTGACTGCCATGGTGAGAGATGTTCACTACCTGCCAGCGGTCATTCATCACAGCGATGGGGTGAGCCTTTAGGGTGAAGATTTTGCCGGGGCGTAACTGGATACAGTTACTGCTGGCAGAGCCAAGTTTGCTTTCGCTGTTGAGCTGGTTCAAGCGGGTGTCTCCCAGTGGTTGGCCTTCTTTACTCCACGGAAAACGGCCATAGCTTTCAAAGACGGAATGCCCGGCACCGTTGGGCAACGTGGATTTGGGCTGCAAGGGTTGGGAAGGGCGCAGGTAGTTGTAATCTTTGTGGATATATTCATCCGGGCAGAGAAATTCGCCGTACTGCCATTGCCAGACGGAGGTATCGTTGTCATCGGTATTGGGCTGCGCATTGTAGATCAGGTTCAGGCCAGCGGTCATCCCAAGATGGGAGTCACTGTAAAACAGCTGATCTTCCTCAAACCAGAAAGTAATTCCTTCCTCCGCAGCCAGCCGGCACCAGAAATCATAGGCTGATTCACGCTTTTGGGTGGTGTATTCGCGTACCGGATGGTGGTCAGCATCGTCATATAATTTATGGCCGGATTTTACGCGATGCTCTTTCAGTAATTTCTTGAGAATGTCCGGCACAGACATCCGCTGAAACAGTCGGCTGTCCTGATTAAGCGTCATGCGCCACATTTCTGGACGGATGACAAAGTTGTAGTAAGTCCGATGTCCGTCGGTATTACCCTGTGACGCGCCGGCGATAATACCCTTCACAGTACGCTCAATTTTACCGTTGCGCAGTATGGTCAGGGCGGCATAGGCGCCAAGTAAGTTGCCGAGTATTACGTTGTTCGCTGGACTGACTACGTTCAGAGTCAGGTGATAAAGCTGCGACAGGCCTTCCTGTAAACTGAAATTCACTACCTGAAACGTGGTTTGCGGGAGTGAGCCTATCTGGCAGGTAAATACTAATCCATCCATTATTGCATTTCCTTACATGATGGGACGATAGCCCTGTAGTGGGCTGGGGGACAAACACCAGATGGTGCCGGATGGTATACCGGTGACAGTCATCCGTAGGCGCATGTCCTGTGAAAGACAAAACGGTAAAAACTGGTATAGCGCGTTGGCAAACCGGAACTGCTCACCGGCACTTTCAAAGGCGGTTTCATCCAGTGTCAGTTCGATATGCAGGCAGCGGTAGGGCTGACCACGGAATATCCGGTCACCGGGAGTAGATTGGATCGCCAGCATAGCCGCAGTCATCCGCTGAATATCACGGTGGGCGGGACGATTCAGGTCAGGGTAAAAATCGTAATCCTGTAACAGCTGTTGCAGTGCTTCCACTGAATGCAGCCAGAACGGGCTGGCGGAATAATGGGACAGCAATGCCCAGTGGCGACGGCTGTCCGTCACTGGCGGATAACCGGAGGCAATGGAAGTGAGGTTTTTGACCTGCAAGCCATCAGGAATACGCTCATCAGCATGGCAGATTGCTCCTGTAGGCTGCGTAGACAGGGCGACATCAAAGGCGACAAAATGACAGGTAAATTCCCGTTCCGGTGGTGAGGTCATCAACCGGGCGTGGCTGTCATAGAATACCAGAGCATATTCCAGCCTGCCCAACGCATCACGGGTCACATCCAGTGCATAGAACCAGTTCTCTTTCCCTGTATCACGGGCAAAGTGGTTGAGCTGGCTGATGGGTAAAAAAGAGCAATGCTGGCCCCGTTCTGTTTCCGGTTCATCTTTCAGAGCCAAATCGGTGACGTGCAATATCGCTTGTCCGACAGGCAATGGTAGCGGATAACGGGCGGTATCCGGAATAAACGGTAATGTCACCTGAGCTTTGCGTTCCAGATTCACTATTGGCACACAATGAAGCTGAAAGGCTGTCGCTAGCTGGTTTTCAGACAGTGGTAATACATCATCAAAGATCAGCGTAATACTGAATTCTTTACTCTCGGTCATGGACAAACGGCTGCACATCACCGTCGGCAAAGCTAAGGTCAGAAAATGGTGCACGTGTGGCAGGTAAAGAGATTCCATCAGCATCTGGGGTGCCCAGTTACCTGCGACGGCAATCGGCGGAGACAGTACCAGTCGTTCAGTACCGGATTGAGGTGCAAATCTCATCGGCTCTGCTGGCCAGATCTGCCCGTTATGATGTAGTTCGGCGATGCGGAAATTGTGGCACAGGGCGAGCATCAGAGTATCAGCCACTTCAGTATCGGGGCTGAGAAACAGGCTTAAGGGGCGGATAGGCCAATAGTCTTCTTTGCCTGTGTACTGGAATTTAAGGATCAGGTGGGTGGTTTCGACCTGATGGGTAAGCTGTCGGGATACCAGTACCAACGGCTCAATAGCACAGTTCCGGCTGGTGAGAAATGGCACTCCACTGTCGGTGGTCACTTCGGTGCCACGTGGCAGGGTACAGGCAAAATCAAACTCTGTACCGCCGTCGAACTGTACTACGCTGGTGGCCGGAATGCCTTTTACACTTTGCGCCTGTAACCGCTGCAACAGGGGCAAGGTAATTTCAGGGAACGCATCATCAATTTTTTGGCGCGTCCGGGCATTCAGGACAGAAAAGCCTTCATTCAGCCGTTCAATATCGGGATCATGGTTACTGAGGCTATCAGCCAGATGCGGTTTATCTCTTGCAGTGAGTTGTTCAAGCTGGTGCAGGTAATCCCGTTCCTGCTGAAAATAAGATTCAAATAAATTCAAAACCACCTCTTATAAAGATTAATTTGTTAATTAATAGAATGATATCTTGTATGTTTTATTTTCTATCATTCGAAAAAAGGCTATTTGCTAGATTAATATCCATGTTATTTCGCGATAGTATTTTATTTTAAATAATTTATTTTGTTTATTTATCATTAATGTTCTTATTATATTTTATAAAATAATAACCATTATTATTAGTTTTTTGTTAATTTTTAAAAAAATAAAAGGGCGCTATATTCGCCCTAATCGTTTATTTCATTTTTTAAATATATGTCACTTCTTCGCAGCAGCCCGTACTTCCGTCACGCTCTTGCCACCAATTCCCCAGTTATCCGTTTCCACTTCATCAATAATGACAAATGTTGTTGCCGGATTCTTGCCAAGTACATCCACCAGCAACTGGGTTGCACCTTCAATCAGTTGCTTCTTCTGTTCAGCGGTTGCCCCTTCGCGGGTGATTTTGATGTTCACAAATGGCATAAATGGTTCCTTTTTTGATTTGTTATGAAATGCTTCTGATGAAGCGGTCTCGTTTTGTTACTCTTTTTTCTCTGTTGTGGCGATCCAGGCAGCGCAAAATAGGGTCAGTCGGGCAAAGAAATAGAAAAATGCCATCAGGCCAATTACTGAGCCAAAGGCTGCGCCAGAAGGTGAACTGGCAAGGCGTGGCAGCATCATGGTCATAATCGATTTAATGATCTCAAATCCAATGGCGGCCATTAATGTTCCCTGAAACAGGGCTTTTCGCTCAGGCCGATGACGAGGTAAGATCCACAATATCCATAGAAATAACAAATAATTGGCGGAAATGGAAATCGTCATGCCAATGGATGTCCATACGGGGCGCAGCCATTCGATACCTTCTAAGCCAAGGGCATGGACGATAGTTGCCTGAGCAGAACCAGCGATGGAGTTCAGGGAAAGTGTTATCACTAATGCGAATAGCAGGCCAAATAGAGAGAAAACATCCCGGATATATTGAGAGTAGATTTTTTCTTTGTCTTCGTGAGTACGCTCCCAGACATTACGGGATTGGGCGAGGATCGCTTCCCGCAGGTTGCCGACCCAGTTCACGCCTGAGTAGAGCGCGATCGCCAAACCTGTCAATCCAACTGTTGTTCTCTGCTTTATGGCAGTATCAACACTGTTTTTCAATGTATTTGCCAGAGTTGGATCACTGATGCTATTGGCGATACCGTTGATGAGTTTTGCCAGCAAATCAGGATTGGAAGCCAGCACAAAACCTGCGATAGCAAAAGAGAGCATCAGTATTGGGATCAGTGACAGAAAGGAGAAATAGGTAATAGCTGCACCAAACTGACTGCCCATTCGATCATTGAAACGTTGAGCTGCCCGGATCAGATGGGCAATAAATGGTATATGGCGGATATAATTGCCGATGCGGATCGGCACCGAAAACGCTTTCTTGCTGCCATCTAATCCTTTCTGTAATGGTGTGTTGGTTGTTCCTTTGCTGGAATGTTTCCTTTTTTCAAAATCATTTGGCATTACGTCCCCTTGGCTTTGCCTGATATGACTATAATGTAGCCCATTATAGCCGTCGTCTTCCAAGTTGCAGCTTTGATCAGTTTACTTATCCCAATCCTACTGCCAGATAGGGTGGGAGTGAGGATAAATGGTTGGCCGAATATGGGAAAAGTACGGTAGCTATGTTACCGGCTACCGTATTATGTATTATGTGCGATGTAAGTGAATTAAAGAGAGGTCAATTAATCCAACGGGTGACCCTTGATCCAACTATGTGTAACGGGTATTTCTGTATTGTGACTCTCATTTTTCACGAAAGGAATTTTGCCGGAGAAGATATTTTTCTGAGCTTCGTTAGCAAGACCTGTGATGGAATCCGGCAGGTTAACTCCCATATTTTTACCTCTATCGTAGCCTGTTACAGATTGATGCCCGATTTGTTGGGTATTGACGGATACCGGCCCCTGTGTGCTGTCAATCCGGCTGCCGATTAAGTGGGTTTTACCAGCGACATCCAGATTAACTCCGTTAGTACCGTTGATGGTTGATTGCTCACCAATGGTTTCCTG
The DNA here is from genome assembly GCF_002632465.1 of Xenorhabdus budapestensis. Classification (GTDB taxonomy): domain Bacteria; phylum Pseudomonadota; class Gammaproteobacteria; order Enterobacterales; family Enterobacteriaceae; genus Xenorhabdus; species Xenorhabdus budapestensis. The sequence goes on from NZ_NIBS01000005.1 coordinate 11,554, forward strand.
ATCGAGAGTATCGTAATTACTCTTGAGCTTCCCACTATACCCTTTGAAGGCCTCGGTCAGGCGATCAGTCAGACTTGGGGGTTCCTTATTGGCTTTTTCATCGTTGGTTACCGCTGTTTCAGGTGAGCTTTCGGGTGAGTTGCTGTCAACAACCGGTAGGGTCGTTTTATGGGAATTATCTCCTTTGACGGTTTTGCTATACCCTAATCCTGCATCCAGACCGATATTCAGGCTATCAGTTCTATTTTTTAGGCTTTCAACATTAAGGTTGCCACCGATATTTCCCGTCACTTGATCTGCGGCGATATTAGTTCCCTTGAGGGATGTATCCCGGGCACTGGTCAATACAACATTATCCCCAGAAACCTGACTGTTTTGGTGAGTGACTTTGTTCAGGTGATCGACACCGAATTTAACTTCACCACTAATATTGTATTTGTTGTCGATGATGCTGTTATTTGTTTCTCCATTATCTCCGGTATTATCACTGCCTTCATTATTACGAGCTTTACTGGATACACCACCTTTACCTTTAACGTCAAAGTTCCAGCCATTATTGTTAGTTGTATCCTGAGCAGCAGCCAGTTCAATTCCACCACGTTGTGCAGTCAAATCTACTTGTTTACCAGAGACATTCGCACCTTGTAGTGTCAGATTATTGCCCGCATTCAGATTGATACCTTGCCCACCGGTGATAGTACTAGTCTGGGCTGTGGTACTGTTCTGTTGGCTGGTGTTATAGCCTACCCCTGCACTGCCACTGAAGTTTTTACCATCTGGATTAGTGCCCCCAGTTAGGGAAAGTTCTCCACTATAGCCGTAATTGTTCTGTTCTCTGCGATTGGTAGCCTGATTGAACTGAATATTTCCGCCAGAACTAACGTTTGTCCCGCCATTGCCCGCATTCATGGATGTTCCCTGATAACGTGCATCTCTGGTCACCTGAACATGAATACCATTTTGGGCATTGATATTGCTGGTAACGGCATTGTTATTGCTGGTGGATTCTGCCTGATAGCTGCCGTTACCTTTGCCATTGACAGAAAGGTCACTGCCTGTGCTGGTGTAAATGCGCAGACGGGCATCGCCAACAGTATTAGAAGAATTGCTGTTCTGACGATTGTAGGCTGCTTCACTGGTATGGCTGCCAGCAGTCAGTGACACGCCGCCTTTGTTCGCCTGATACTGGGTGCCTTGATCGTAAACATCTCCATTGGTAGTTACTTTGATATCATCGGCTTTAACAGTAGTCACTACAGCATTTGATTGATAAGTATTGGTGTTATTACTTTTGCCGTTCATGGCAAGCTCAAGACCCGCATTTGGCAATCCGGTTTTTGAGATCGCGGTATCCAATTTCCCGTCGGTTGCGGCTTTGGCCGTTTTTTCCACCGGACGGGACGTTGCACTGTAATCGGCTGAACCACTGATTTCACCACCTACCTGTAATTGGCTTGTGGAATTTGATTCTGTATTGGCAGTCGCAACATTTTTAATACTGCCCGCATTAGCCTGATAAGTTCCTTGTACCTGATATTGAGTGCCTTGTTGTTTCAGTTCTCCCATTGCGTTCAGTTCAAGGTTGCCATTGATCTGAGTATTTGACACTACCGCAGTGGTACGGTTCTGGGAATGAACATTATTGGAATAACCACCCTCGGCTCCACCTCCGATCCTATCCATGCCACCAGTAGCGAATACACCGCCACGGACTTTGGCCTGTGAATTCTCGGTTGTTGTATGATCTTCCGCTGCCAGCAGAGCGATGTTATCACCCGTAATTTTGGCGTCACCCTGTGTTGTTACCAGTTTTGCGCCTGTAAGGGTGACATTTTTTCCTGAGTTTATGGAAAGGTGGCTACCGTGCAACTCCGCCTGATGCTGTGCGGTGGAGTGGGTTTTCTGACTATCGACGGTATGTTCAAAACCGACACCAGCACGGTATTGCTTATCTTTCGTCTCATTAGTGTAATAGTGCCAGTCAAGATTGGTTTTTTCCTGCTGATACTTATTTTGTGCATCAACGGCAAGTACATTGATTTTGCCTGATGTATTCAGATTCAGCTCTCCTGCGCTTTTCGCCAGACTGCCAATGACATTGATATCTTTGTTACTGAGTAATTTCAGGTCAGCATCAGAAATTAACTGGCTACCGGAGCTAGTTTGCTGGTTTGTTTGTTCCTGATTGGAATTTTTGGTGATATTAAAGATTGTGCCCTTTCTCTCATCAACTTTTTTATAGGCATGACTAACAGCATTATCGATGACTAACTGCCCATCATTAGCTTCAACATACGCTCCTTGTTGCGCTTTTACCTTACTGCCGGTAATGGTGACACCATTTATTCCAGTCAGCAGTAAATGCCCATCTGCCTTGATGTCAGAGGCATGGTGTGTTTCCACTTTATCCTGGTTGTCTTTATTGCTGCCACCTGCAATGCCACCCCAATAGTGTTTATTTTTCTCAATGAGGTGATCATTGACGAGGGATTGCGTAGAGACTTTTACCTGTTGCCCTGCTGAAACAATCAGGTTTTTGCCTGAATGTACCTGAGAGCCGATAATTTCAGCATTAGCTCCTGCGTTGATCCCGAGATCTCCCCCTGCGTTCAACTCACTGTTGACACTGCGCTGAGCAGTATTGGCCTTTGTCCAGTTACCAGTTTGCAGTGCCAGGGAATGATTCTTTTTATAGCCTGTTTCAATGGTCATTTCTGATTCCACTAAACCAGCCAGTTTTACATCTTGTTTAGCGGATATGGAAAGCTGGTTTCCGGCGGTAATTTTACTGCCAAGTATTTCGGCATGGCCTTCACTAGCGGTCAGATGAACATTTTCCCGCGCTTTGAGGGAATTTCCTTCATATTGGTACTTTTCACTCTCAATAGTGACATCATTCTGCCAGGATAATCGCCATTTATTGTTGATATTACGGTCAAGCTGGTGAAGTTGCTGACCATCCAGCTTCAGATTGGCGCCGGTTAGTTTGATATTATCCCCTGCAATATCGGTTGCCATCACCTGATTATTCTGGTGGGCGATTAGTGTGATGTTCTTACCGGTAAGTTGAGTGCGGGCAATGGATTCGTTAATTTGCTTTTGCGAGGTATGGACGCCGCTAAAACGGCTTTCATAATTATCATCGCCTGTTTCATGTGATGAAGTCCGGTTAAGGCGACCTTGAAACCGCAGATTTTTGCCCTGTAATGTAATATCTCCGCCTTGCAGGTTAGCGGCCTCCAATTTCACATCACCGTGGGAGGTAAGGTAAATACCATCATCGGCAGTCATCTTACCTTGCAGATTGACTCCGCTTCCTTCTGCAGTATTCAACAGACGAATACGTCCCGCTTGCATACTACCGAGGTAGTAACTATCAAGTGCGCCCATGTCTGATTGCTGTGATGCCAGGATCTGACCATCCGCTGTAATCTGATTATTTCCCATTGTGATATTGAGCGTTTTTGGGATGATGACTTTGCCGTTGATATCAACTCTGGGGGCGATAAGGTTCAGAACATCATTGTGGGACAAGCCATTGTTTCTGATATTTAAGGCATTTTGGTTATCGAAGTTCTTGAATCCTTGCAGGATACCATTTTCAACTAACGGGTTACCGACAACCAGAGATGCCTGATTCGTGTTGATAAAGCCACAGCCGTTGCAGGTGATGCCGTTGGGGTTTGCCAGCACATAATCGGCGGCCATGCCGAAGATCTCTTGTTTACCGAGTAAGAATGAAGGGTTGCGACTGACTACTTCATTCAGAATGATACTGGCTGCCTGCCCATTCAAATTACTGTTAGCTGATAACTGCCCGGCCAGTTCGGATTGATCATTAACCAATGAATTATTTAATACAGCCCCCATTTGGTTGACGTTAAAATCCTGATACTGGTTATGGGATAAACCCGAATCGGAAGGGGCTACGATATTAACGACTGTAGCACCTGTTACTGCAATGGTGACATCCGGGCGATGAGCTGCATCACCACCGGGCGTAATGCCGTTGGCAAAACTGGTTGAACAAGTTGTCAGAATAATTGCCATTGATGCAGCAAGTTTCCCCGTAGGAGATAATCTGAACTTTTTTCTCTTCATATTATTACCTCTGTTTACTTTCTTTCTTGTGAGTGTGCAGCTACCTTGGGAGAAGGTTCCCAAGTTGGCTACGGTTAAAAAATCTGATGATTTAATAAGCTAAAAAGTGTAAGAAAAACGGGTTAACAGCTGCATGGGTTCATCCTTACCCTTATTTTTATGGGCTAGCGTTTTGCCGCGGCTCATCTCAACATCGGCAAAGAAATGTTGATAGCGCAAAGCCATACCAACACTTAATCCCGCATTGCTCTTCCATGATTCCTGGTGGTTGTAACTTTTGATCTGGCCGATATCTGCGCCGATACGTAGGGTAAGTGAACTTTCAGACAGCGGTATTGAATGGGATAAGGTATTTCTCAGATACCAGCCGTTATCTGCGGAAAGTGTATGATTGCTGAACCCCCGCACAGTATTACGGTCGGTAATATTGAGCCACTCAACACTGGGTAATCCTTTTGGGCTGTACTGAGCGTAAAACTGGCTATTAAACCGGTACGGCATGGCAAATAATTTGAAGTGCTGCTGTAAATTTACTGATAGCTTCCCTTTGGTGAATTGCTTATTCAGGTTGTCTGTGGAGGTTTGAGCACTGAACCACGGCGTTCCTTGCTCAATACCGGCTTCAAAAGTGATAAGTCCACTGGGGATAATTTGTAAGTGACTGATTCCAAGTGAAAACACAGTTAATGTCTGGCTACTGTGCCTAAGTTTCTCAAGACCGAAATAGTTGTTGTAATTCTTGTAGACAAATTGGCTGTTGGCCGTCGAGAGCTGCGATTGATTACGGTGGAATATCCAATCCATACGTACGCCCGACTGTTGTGAATTACCATGCAGTTTGCTCGAATGTTTCTGTAATTTTGGATGGCTTGTGTAGCGGGAATAGCTGGTAAAGCCGCTGAAAGTCACAGCCCCGTAAGGGAGTGAATAGAACAGAGTGGCGGCCCGGTTATATTGGCTATTGGGTTTATCGAGGGTACTGACACCGCTGAGGCTGATGAAATCGGATAATCCCAAAGGGCTGTCGATACTGGTATTCAGCCGACTAATCCATTTACCAGTACTTTTTTGCCCATAGTTATCAGTTATTACGGTGATCCGCCACGGGGGGGAATGTTGGTTATGCAGCCTGATGATAGAGCCGCCATTAACTGTACCGGGCAGAATATCAAGCGTTGTTTTGTTTGATTGTAGGCGATTCGACTGATCCAGCCCTTGATCCAACTGATTGAGATTCAAAGGTTGATTGATCAATCCGGGGAATAACATCCGGCTGTTAACCCAGTGATCACCGCCTTCAATGGTTTCGACGAACCCTTCAACAACATTGAGTCCCAATTCTCCACGGTGATTGGGAGGTATAAATTGTACCCGAGCTGTAATATAGCCTTTGGCAAGATAGAGATTAGTGATTTCTGCTGTCAGTTTGTTGATGTCATTGTTAGTAATGCAATCATCGGACAATGCACTGAGTATATTCAGATCTGCCAGAGAGAGCAGAGTCATTCCTTGAAGATAAACACCATTGATATCCAGACATGGTGGTGCTTCAACCAATACAGGTGATACGGTTTGTGGCGAAGTGTTATCAGTACGATCAATAAATCCTTGATGTCGGCGTTGTTCAATTAACCGGCCTATTTCTCGTGAACTGTCCTGTAAGGTTCTTCTGGCTTCATCCATTGTGGATTCAGTCATAGATAGTGCGGAGTCGGGAGTTTCAGGCAATGAAATTACCTTAAAAGAGGTAGATAATAAGACGATGATTGCTGTATTTTTGAACATCGCAACACCCAAATGATAATGGTTAAGTTGAAAAGTAACTTGAGATCTATTGGATATAGTTATAATGGTTCACTAATTAATCATTTAAGCATAGAAATTATTTTATTTGGCTCTGATTAACGGGATCAGTCTGCCTTATATGATTATTTATAGTTATATATTTAACTTAACCATTTACTATTACCCATTTTAGTTATGTTTTGTCGTGTGATTTAAAACTAACTCAAATGAGAAGTGGATTTAACTGAAATTTCAAATAAATGGTGGAAAGACACGAGTTTTGTTTTTCAAAAATTCGTGTTTAAAAGTGTGATATTGGTTATTAATAGTGCATGTGATTATTAATTTATACATTCTTATTTATTGAGAAAATAATCACTATATAAAAATCTTACTTTCAAAAAACAAAAGAATGAAATATAAACAAGGAAAAAGTGAATTAAAGTAAATTAATAGAGGGAGGTAATGTGGGAAAGTATTATTCAGCCAATGAATAATATTCATTGGCTGAAAATTTATTGCTTAAAACTTATTATTTAAAATCTGATGAATAAGATATTAAGCAACAATTGGCGCACGCCAGTCGTCAGCACCAGAAGTACCGGCAGTAGTGTGTTCCCACTCGATCTTACGGTAAGACAGAGAAACACGAATCAACTGAGTGAATTCAGATTTTGCTGGATCTTGGCAGTGTGGCATTTTGCAGTCGATATCAACGATAGTTGCATCTATCAGTTTAGTAGTAAAGAAGTGCTCTTGTTTACCTTCGATAGAAGTACGATACCACTTCAGTTCTACAGTTGTTAACATTTCGCCTGAAGCCAGTGCGTTGTAAAGCAGAGGAACTGCTTTATTCAGTGCAACGGTGAAGCGGAATGGTTTATGTGCACGCTGACCAGAAGGCTGACCAGACTGTGGATCAGTTGGAACAGTAACAATGTGGTCAAATTCTTGAACCAGCATTTCGTCTTCGTGACCCTGAACAAAGATATTACCTACTGATTCAGCAGTGAATGCGCCAGCAGTGATATTACCCTGAGTTTTTCCGTTGATGGAAATATAACATGGAGTTGGCATATGAATATCCTATAAAAATTTACCAATATAAATATAAGTGTAAGTGCTCATTCCTTGCGTGATGATTCCATTCATTGATGAAATGAAATTAGCGATGCCGAACACTTGGGGCGAATAATAAAGCTGAAATTGTCTGATGCAATGTTATTTGTAAATTGCAAGACGAGTTTAAATTCAATGACAAATAAAAATTTTATAATCATTGCCGTCGTAATATTTATGGCTAAATTTTTATAAAAATCAAGGCTGTTTCTCTGTATAAAAATCAATCTTCATATTTTTGATTTATGTAACATGTTGATAATAAGTGTGTTTTTATTTTTGAATAATATAATTTTTATGATCATTTATAAAGTGTGATGTGCGTCAAAAAAATGAGTTGGATAAGGTTTTTAATGGAGAATAATTAATCTAAATAAAATAAAAAATATACTTTATGATAATCATAGGTCACAAATTTGCAGACTATATTTTATTCACAAGATATGAAAAATATTCCTTTATATACAATTGACAGGTAATCGGTCTATATACTCTTATAGAGAGTAAAACCAAAGTTTTATCTATTTTGTAAGGAAAAAATATTTATAAGTTTCCAGAAAACACCATAAAGGTACTAAAAGCCAGAATAGAGGGGGTTATCAATAAGTGTTTTGGCTTTACATCAAAAAAATAAAGTGTCAAACTCGCTATTGACGATTTTTTATATCGATGTTAATTCCACTATTGGATAGAATATTTCTGTATCTTTATCTATATGCTGATATATAAAAATCTATTTGTTCCTGCAAATACAGTTGTCTTGCGCAGCCTATTTCTTTAGGAAGGCCTGCTGCGTTTGTTATACGGTTAAACATTGTAATTATTCTCTTACCAATAATGGGTTGTTAGACAGTTCATGGTTGTATTAGCCAAAGGGTTGAAATATGAGTAAGAATAGTCCTGGTAGCGTAGCTCCGAAAGAAAGAATTAATATTAAATATGTTCCTAATACCGGCGACCAGACCGCAGAAGTTGAATTACCTCTGAATCTTCTGGTTATTGGTGACTTGAAAGGAAAGAAAGAAGATACGCCAATTGAAGAACGACAGACCGTTTCCGTGAATAAAAATAATTTTAATGCGGTAATGAATGAGGCGAACATCAACCTGACTTTTAACGTCCCTAATCGCCTTGAAGAAAATAGTGAAGAAGATCTACCAGTTAATCTGGAAATTAAATCACTGAGTGATTTCTCACCGGATAATATCGCCAAGAAAGTACCAGAGCTGAATAAACTGCTGGAACTGCGTGAAGCATTAGTTGCATTAAAAGGCCCTCTGGGAAATATCCCCGCATTTCGCGCTCGCTTGCAGTCACTGCTGGATGATGAATCCGTTCGTGAGCAACTCCTGAAAGAACTTGAAATCATCAATAAAAAATAACTCGTTAAAGGAATTTTAAATGGCTCAGCACGAAGAAAACAGCACAGCACTTGCTTCTGGCGCAACGACTTCTCTGCTTGATGAAATCATGTCTCAAGCGAGGATGACTCCTGAAAATGATGGCTATTATATTGCAAAACAGGGTGTAGCAGCCTTTATTGGCAGCATTCTGGATACAGGCTCTAACGAAGAACCTATCAACAAACTTCTCGTTGATAAAATGATCGTTGAGCTTGATAAAAAGCTGAGTGAGCAGATGGATGAAATCATGCACGCTAAGCCGTTCCAGGAGCTGGAATCTTCCTGGCGTTCACTGAAAATGCTGGTGGATCGCACTGATTTCCGTGAAAACATCAAAATCAACGTTATTCATGCGACTAAAGATGAATTGTTGGAAGACTTTGAATTCTCTCCTGAGATCATTCAGTCTGGTTTCTACAAACATGTTTACTCCACGGGTTACGGCCAGTTCGGTGGTGAACCTGTTGCTGCCGTTGTTGGTAACTATGCTTTTAGCAACACCACTCCTGACATCAAATTGATGCAGTATGTCAGTTCGGTAGGAGCAATGGCTCACGCGCCATTCCTCTCTTCTGTTTCACCTGAATTCTTCGGTGTTAACAGCTTTACTGATCTGCCAGCTATCAAGGATCTGAAATCCGCATTTGAAGGCCCGTCACACACCAAATGGCGTTCATTGCGTGAGTCTGAAGACTCTCGCTACCTGGGCTTAACCGCGCCACGTTTCCTACTGCGTCTGCCATATTCTACCGTTGAAAATCCAATTAAAAACTTCAACTATCAGGAAAATGTCAGCCGTGACCACGAACACTATCTGTGGGGTAACACTGCTTATCTGCTGGCAAGCTGTCTGACTGACAGCTTCGCTAAATACCGCTGGTGTCCGAACATCATCGGTCCACAAAGTGGCGGTGCAGTAAATGATCTGCCAGTCCATCTGTATGAAGCAATGGGTCAGGTTCAGGCGAAGATCCCAACTGAAGTACTGATTACTGACCGTCGTGAATTTGAACTGGCGGAAGAAGGCTTTATTACTCTGACCATGCGTAAAGGCAGTGATAACGCTGCATTCTTCTCCGCAAACTCGGTTCAGAAACCAAAAATTTTCCCAAATACCCGTGAAGGGAAAAGTGCGGAAACCAACTACAAGTTGGGTACTCAGTTGCCATACATGTTCATCATCAACCGTCTGGCGCACTACATCAAAGTATTGCAACGTGAGCAGATCGGTTCCTGGAAAGAGCGTCAGGATCTGGAGCGCGAACTGAACATGTGGCTGAAACAGTACATCGCTGATCAGGAAAACCCACCAACTGACGTTCGTAGCCGCCGCCCACTGCGCGCCGCTGAAATCAAGGTATTGGACGTTGAAGGCGATCCAGGCTGGTATCAGGTGGCAATGCAGGTTCGCCCACACTTCAAATACATGGGTGCAAGTTTCGAACTGTCTCTGGTCGGACGTTTGGATAAGGAATAATCATGGCTGCGCTGTACAGTTGGAACAGAGGCAGCTCTGCCAGTCTGTTCGAGCGCATTCAAGGGAAGAGCTCCGGCTCTTCCCGTCAGTCAAGGATGCGTGCACTGCTTGATTCTATAAAGAAGCATTTGAACGAAGTGCTGAATACGCGCCCTGGTGCCTGCCAGAGTGCCATTGAGCTGGGTGTCATTGACCTCAATGATGCAACTGCAACGTCAGTGGATTTCAAACAAAGTATCGAGTGGGCGATAGAAGAGTGCATCAGAAATTATGAGCCCAGAATATCAGCGGTTTCTGTCAGTGCCATCAATGATGATTCAGATCCGTTGTTATTGAGCTTTCATATCAGTGCTGAGATTTCCCTGGATGATATCAACGATGTTGTGGAATTCAGCATCCAGTTGGATAACAACCGGCGCTATTGCCTGGAGCGAACTCAATAAATGTCATTTGAAAAATATTTCAGAGATGAGCTGAACTATTTGCGACAACTGGGGAAAGAAGCCGCAGTTGAGCGTCCTCATCTTGCCGCATTTCTGTCTGAACAAGGCTCTGATCCCGATGTTGAACGTTTGCTTGAAGGTTTTGCATTTCTGACAGGCAATCTGCGGGCAAAGATTGATGATCAGTTCCCGGAACTGACTCACGGCTTGCTCAATATGCTCTGGCCTAATTACCTGCGTCCGACACCTAGCATGACCATCATCGAATATACCCCTGATGAGAGTGTTGTGACGAAAGCAACACAGGTTAAGCGCGGCACACAAATTATGAGTAATCCGCTGTCAACTCATGATGATATTTACTCGAACGACCATTCTTTGAACGGACAATCGAGTGGCAAAAGAGACGATCATAGCCGCTGTACTTTCACATTGTGCCGTGATGTCTGGCTTTTTCCGCTCTCCATTCAGGACATTTCCGTTAATAATAGTAATGAGCAAGGGATTATTGGTCTGAATTTTGCTTCGAAAACGGAACTGAACCTGCATGAACTGGAGCTGGGTAAATTGCGGTTCTATCTGAGTGGTGATGACTATACCACTTCTCAACTCTATTTCTGGCTCTGCTATTACTTCAGAAAAGCAGAATTGGTGATTGGTGATACGGTGATTCCTCTGCCGGATTTTGACTTCGTACCGGTTGGATTTGAACGGGAAGATGCGCTGTTGCCTTATCCCAAAAATGCTTATATGGGGTATCGCATTTTGCAGGAATATTTCTGTTTTGCGGAAAGTTTCCTGTTTTTTGACGTTAAGGGATTCCCTGAATTTCCTGAAGATCTCAAAACCAAAGATTTCAAACTGAATTTACATTTTTCTCAGGCGTTACCACCAGAAGCTAAGATTCGCCACGATACTTTCCGTCTGCACTGTACGCCGGCTATTAATCTGTTTCCAATGGACAGTGAAGCCATTGAACTGAATGGCAGTCAGACTGAATACCCATTGAAGGCCAGTTATAGCTTTCCTGATAACTACGACATCTTTTCTGTAGATGGTGTTGAAAGTTGGCTGACGGGAGAAAATGGCGAACGCAGTCGGGCACGTATCGGTGAACGAGTTTATACCCCGTTTGAAAGTTTCAATCATCAGATTAATAACGAAGATGAACACTCAATGCGCTATTACCGTCTGCGAGTGAAAGAGTCATCTTTCCGCAGAGGGCTGGAACATTTCATCTCATTTGTACGTGGGGATGAATCAGATCTACTCAGGCTCAAACTAAAAGAGAACGTCTCTATCGGCCTGACATGTACCAACCGTGAATTGCCGTTGCAGCTTCGTGTCGGCGACATTAATTACCCCTCCATCGGCAGCCCGTCATTTGCAACATTCCGCAATATTACGCGTCCGTCAGTACCGCTTTATCCGTTGTTGGATGGTGGTTTGCACTGGTCGTTGCTGTCAAATATGTCGCTGAACTATATGTCATTGCTGGATAAGGATGCGCTGAAACAGGTGCTGCGTACTTACGATTTTCCAAGTATTCACAATCGACAGTCCAAACGATCATCACAGAAACGGCTTGATGCCATTGAAAAGATTGAGACAGAGCCGACAGATCGCCTGTTCCGCGGACATCCTGTACGTGGTTTGCGTTCCACTTTGTATATCCGGCAACAGGCATTCAGTTCGGAAGGCGAGCTGTATCTATTCAGTACGATTCTGTCACGGTTTTTCTCACTGTATGCCAGCGTCAACGCTTTTCATATGTTGAAGGTAATCAATTTAGATAATCAGGAATGTTATGAATGGCCGGTACAGATAGGTCAACACTCGTTGATGTAATCACTGAGCAGGATCCTGCCACACCATTGGCATTGGATATCTCACGATACAACTTTTACCAGCTGGTCGAATTGCTCAATCAGCTGGCGGTAGCGTGGGAAAAAACCGGCGAGACGGATCGGCCTGATCGTGAATCTGTCCGTTTCAAATCCAATGCCAGTCTGGCATTTCCTACTCGTGATGTGATTGCACTGAAGCAGTCTAAGCAAGGGTATTTTGAGCTGGAAGTCTCTTTTATGGGGCTACATGGCAGCCAATCCCCGATGCCGGGTTATTACCTGGATGCACTAGCGTGGGAAGACGCACAAGGCGAAAACCGACTGACGGATTTCCTCAACCTGTTTAACCACCGCTTAATCACGCTCTTGCACCAGATTTGGCGGAAATACCGCTATTACATCTGCTTTAAGCAAGGTGGGGAAGATAGCTTTTCTCAGCGCATGTTCTCGCTGGTGGGATTGGGAAGTGATGTCAACCGCCGGATGCTGAACATCAATCACAGCAAAATGCTGGCGTATGCCGGGTTGCTGGCAAGCCCCGGTCGTTCACCGGAGGTGATATGCAGCCTGGTTTCCCACTGTTTTGATTTGCAGGATGTCACTCTGCACGGCTGGCAATTCAGAAAAGTCATCATCCCCGTTGATCAACAGAATCGACTGGGTGGCACGAATAAAGGGCAAAAAATTGGTGATACCGAACTGTCCGTATTGGGGCAGAACTTCACCATCGGCTCATGGATCGGGGATTACAGCGGAAAGTTTCTGCTCAGTATCAACAATCTGCCCCGTGATCGGTTTCTATCATTCCTGCCGGATGGAAAGAACTATCTCCCGTTGGTGATGTTTATCTCTTTCGTCATGCGCAGCCAGTTTGCCTGGGAATTGCGTCTTGGCCTGGCGGAAAACCAGGTCAGTGGCATGGTGTTGGGGGCGAAGCAGAATAACCATCTGGGATGGACCAGCTTTCTCGGCGAACCAGAAAAGAAACCCTCTGTCACAATTTCAGTTATGGAATAACGACTATGGAAAAACATCAACCAACGCTTTCATTGCGGGTGCTCAACAGTGAGCAACTAGAGAGTGGTCGAGCCGCCAGCTACCAGTTTTCGACACAGGGTGGTACGGTCGGTAGCAGTGAAAGTCACTTGTGGTCTGTTCAGGACAGCCAGGGCAATATCCAGCCATCACAATTCTCTATTCAATGGCGTGATGGTTCATTCTGCCTGCAAGTGCTTGCTGATCCGGTACAGATAAATAATGCCCCACTAACACCGCAATCCGGTCTGATCCGTTTACAACAGGGAGATCAGATTAAGGCGGGTAACTTGTCGATCAAGATCCACGTCAGCTTTTCTGAGGCGGATCGGGTTGACCCTTCGACGGTATCACCGGAGGCGCTGGTTTCCAGTTACAGAAATCCGTTGGATGCCATGATGGAAGGTGTATCGCTACAAAAATCCGTGTTTGCCAAAGATGACAGTATTGCGCCAACCGTAATGCACCGTTTCAGCGATGATCCTCTCAGAGTACTTGATAGTGAGAGTCTGACTACATTGCAACCACAGGTTGAAGCCGATGATACGGAGCAGCTTTTGCCGCCTGATCATTATCAATCCCCCCCATTTGCTAACCCTATTTCTGATAACCGAGGCAGTGTTATGGATCAGGAGTTTCTTGATTTACCGGATATCGCTTCCGATCGGCATTACGAAGATATGGATGTTGATCATGTCGCCATTACCCCTTTGATGCGCGGGCTGGATACACAGTTACCTCTGCATGACACCCAGCAGGCCAACGATTTTCTGCAAGAGATGGGTAAAACCATGAAAGCGGCGATCGAAGGGCTATTGGCGCTCCAGCGTGAACAGCACGGATTACGTGATAAACAGCTTCGTCCTATTGAGGATAACCCACTACGTCTGAATATGGATTATGACACCACCATGCAGGTGATGTTTTCCGATCAGAAAAGTCCTGTACACCTGTCAGCACCCGCCGCCGTAGCGGAAAGCCTGCATAACCTGCAACTGCATTATCAGGCCAACCGGACAGCGATCTCCGCGGCGTTGGATACCATGCTGGAAGCCTTTTCCCCTGAACAATTACTCCGCAGATTCTCACACTATCGCCGTAGTAATGAGGTCAGGAACAAAGATGCGTCCTGGGCGTGGGAAATGTACACCAACTATTACCGCGAATTGGCTTCCAGCCGCCAGCAGGGGTTTGAAAAGTTATTCCGCGAGGTGTACGAGCAGGCTTATGACCGCGCACTGCGTCAGGGCTTAGAGGACGCCAATGATGAAACGTTCCGGTAGTCAGCGCATATGGGCCACAGGGATCTTATTGCTGTCAGTGATATTACTGAACGGCTGTAGCAGCGCATGGAACGCCACTAAAAAAGTTGGGCAGGTCATTTGGGATCCTTCCACTCCTGTGGGAAAACCGAGTGAACAAGCCTCAATTGCCAACATCACATTGCTGGCTGAACCCGATATCAATCCAAATGAAAGTGGTGAACCCGCGCCTGTTGAGATGAATCTGGTTTATCTCAGTGAAGATTCGCGTTTTCTGGCTGCCGACTATGACCAGCTTGAAAGTGACAAGCTCGAAAAAGCATTGGGAAAAAATTACATCGATCATCAGGATTACACCCTGTTGCCGGGGCAATATAAGCCTCTGGAAACGATCACATTGGAAAAGAAGAACCGTTACATCGGTGTCATTGTTCATTATGCAGGCGTCAATCAGTCTGAATGGAAAAAGATCATCCGGGTAAAAGACATGGGTCGCCATTACAACATTTTGGTGCATGTCAGAAATAACGACGTCGAACTTAGAAAAGAGGAGGAGGAGTAATCATGCCAGGAAAAAATCGGGTGATTTGGCACGAAGGATTATTCATCAAGCCACAACATTTCCAACAACAACAAAAACACAATGATTATCTGGCTCATAGTCTTGTCTCCGTGTTGACAGCATACGGTCATGGTTTCAGCTCCCTGAGCATCAATGATGATTTGCTTAAGCTAGGACGTATCGGTATCACCGAAGCCAGCGGCATCATGCCGGACGGTACAGTGTTTTCAGCACCGAGTCAGGATCTGCTGCCAAAACCACTGGATATTGAAAACATCAATGATCTGAAAAGCAAAGACGTCTATCTGGCATTACCGATGTCCAGCGATACCATTCGTGAAGTAGCTGATCGGGATGCTGAAATTCAGAGTGCAGTACGTTACCGCGAATTGCCGAGCGATATTCGTGACCTGCATACTAAAGGTGGTGACTCCTCCATTCTTAATCTTGCTCAATTGACTCCGGTACTGATGCAGGGTTCTGAGGATATGAGTGCCTACACTGCCATTCCGCTGTGCCGCATCAAAGAAAAGCAGAAAGATGGCACAATCGTTCTGGATAACGAATTTATCCCGACCTGCCTGTCCATTTTTATTGCTGACAAACTAAAACGCTTCATGGTGGAAATTGATGGATTACTGACAGAACGTTCAAGAACATTGGCGAAACGCATTGGTTCTCCGGGTCAGCAGGGCGTTGCAGATGTGGCAGAATTCATGATGCTCCAACTGTTGAACCGCGTTCAACCTTTGTTCAATCATTATGCTAAACAAACCGTCCTGCATCCGCTGCATTTGTATACCCAATTGATCCAAACCTGTGGCGAATTGAGAACCTTCACGGACGCAAGCCGTCTGCCGGGAAATATTCTGGCCTATGATCACAATAATCTGACAGATACTTTCCAGGACGCCATGCACGCTATCCGTGATGCGCTGAACGTTGTTCTGACACCACGTGCAACATCAATTGCCCTGAAACAGAACGAAGGTGGTATTCGTGTCGCAACACTCCACGACAACGACTTGCTGCGTAAAGCCGAATTTGTTCTGGCTATCAGCGCTAGCACACCACAGGAACAGTTACGTCGTCAGTTCGTACAGCAAACCAAAGTCACTTCTATGGAACGTATCCGTGATCTGGTCAGCGTTCAGTTGCCGGGTGTACCACTGATTGCGTTGTCCGCAGCACCTCGCCAGTTGCCATATCACTCTGGATATACCTACTTCCGTCTGGATCAGAAGAGTCCGGCATGGAAAGAGATCCAGCAGGGCAATTCCATCGCGTTCCACGTATCAGGGGATTTTCCTGACTTAGATATGCAGCTCTGGGCTATCAGGGGCGGTAAGGAATAATCATGAGTGATATCAATGTTGACAGTCCGTCACTGGAAAAATTTGAAAAACAGGCTGAAACGCTGAAAACGTTTCAGCGCCAGTACCAGCTACCGTTACGTGGTGAAAGCCTTAACCCGATGATCGACGCCGCCACTCCTTTACTGGGGATGGTACTGCGTTTGCAGGACATGAGTGATCAGGCACTGCCAGATAAGCTTTACCAACAGGTTGTTACTGACATTCGCGCTATTGAGCAGCTTCTGCAAACCAAAGGTTATGAACCCGGTGCGATTGTTTCATTCCGTTACGTATTGTGTACCTTCATTGATGAAACCGCATTGGGGCACGGTTGGAACAGCCAGAATGGGTGGTTGAAGCAATCACTATTGGTGCACTTCCACAATGAAACCTGGGGCGGTGAGAAAGTCTTTGTATTGCTCGAACGCCTGATGGGAGAGGCTCAGCGCTACCAGCACCTGCTGGAGTTCATTTACCTCTGTCTCTGTCTTGGTTATCGCGGACGTTACAAAGTCAGTACCCAGAAAAATGACGACTTTGACCGCCTGTTCCGCCGCTTGCAGCAGCAACTTCACTCACTGCGTGGAGAAGCACCACCGACCACGCTGTATGTCAATATCAACGAACGAGATGCGCGTTATCGCCTGAGCAGGCGTTTGAAAATCAAACATCTGTTTGTGATAAGCGTCGGTCTGCTGATTGCGATTTATAGCTTTTATGCCATCCGCCTCGGTGATCAGACTCAAGACATATTAAAGCAGCTAAATAACTTATTAAGATAGGAAGTCGTCATGATTCAGATTGATCTGCCCACTCTTGTAAACCGTTTAAACCCGATGGCCCGTCATGCACTGGAAGCGGCGGCGGCATCCTGCGTCAGTCAACAGCAACCTGAGATCACGGTTGCTCAACTGCTGCTGCAAATGATCGATACACCACTCAGTGATGTGCGTTTGATCCTTAATAAAGCAGACGTCGATAAAGATTTGCTGAAAGAGCAACTCGATCAGGTGGTCGCACATCATCAGGCGATTGTACAAACTTATCCGAACTTTTCTCCAATGCTGGTGGAATGGTTACAGGATAGCTGGCTGCTGGCTTCCACCGAAATGCAACATCCCGAACTGCGCAGTGGCGTAATGTTGATTGCCTTGTTATTCAGCCCACTGCGCTATCTGGCTCCGCAGTCTGCGCGTTTGCTGGCAAGCATTAACCGTGAACTGCTGCGCCAGAACTTTGCTGAATGGACAAATGGCTCTGCCGAACAGCCTTTCAGTGCCAGTGATAAAGAGGGGCAAGGTGTACATCCGGCAAACAGTGACAGCTTGCTGGCGCGCTTTACCCAGAACATGACTGAGCAGGCTCGTCAGGGCAAACTCGATCCGGTACTGTGCCGTGATAATGAAATCGACCTGATGATCGACATTCTTTGCCGCCGTCGTAAAAACAACCCCATCGTTGTGGGTGAAGCAGGTGTAGGTAAAAGTGCTCTGATTGAAGGTCTGGCGCTGCGTATCATCAATGATCGTGTACCAGATAAACTGCGTAACAGTGAATTGCTGACTCTGGATCTCGGTGCGTTGCAGGCAGGAGCCGCAGTCAAAGGTGAATTTGAAAAACGTTTCAAAGGCATTATGACTGAAATCAATCAGTCATCTGTGCCGATCATTCTGTTTATTGATGAAGCCCATACCCTGATTGGGGCAGGTAATCAGGCCGGCGGACTGGATATCTCCAACCTGATGAAACCTGCACTGGCGCGTGGTGAATTGAAAACCATCGCTGCAACGACATGGAGCGAGTACAAAAAATACTTCGAGAAAGACGCGGCATTGTCCCGTCGTTTCCAGTTAGTAAAAGTCTCTGAACCCAGCGCAGCAGAAGCAACCATCATTATGCGTGGCCTGCGAGCCATCTACGAGCAGGCACATGGGGTCCTGATCGACGATGAAGCACTGAAATCCTCAGCCATATTGAGTGACCGTTATCTCTCTGGTCGTCAGTTGCCGGATAAAGCGATTGATGTTTTGGATACCGCTTGTGCCCGCGTAGCTATTAACCTGACATCGCCACCGCGTCAGATTTCCTCCCTGACGACCGAACTTCATCAAATGCAGATGGAAATCGATGTGCTGGAAAGAGAACAGCGGATGGGGCTGAACGAACATGCAGAAAGACTGGAAGAGCTGCAAAACCAGCAACAAGAGATCCAGGAGCAACTGACCACTCTGGAAAACAGTTGGCAGCAACAGCAGGAACTGGTGAAGCAGATCATCGAATTGCGCAGTCAGCTGTTGTCTGGTGATCAAGCAGAAAATAACACGAGCGAACAAGAAGAAACTGCCGCAGAACCAGCCGATGAACAATCTCTGATCGAAAAACTGGCACAACTCAACGCACAATTGGCTGAACTTCAGCAGAAACAAACACTGGTTTCTCCGCATGTGGACAAAACCCAGATTGCCGCTGTTATCGCTGAATGGACGGGTGTTCCGTTGAACCGCTTGTCACAGAGCGAACTGTCAATCGTGACTGAATTGCCTATCCATCTGGGACAGAGCATCAAAGGGCAGGAAATTGCTATTCAATACCTGCATAAGCACCTGTTGACCGCACGTGCTGACCTGCGTCGTCCGGGACGTCCTCTGGGAGCATTCCTGTTGGTAGGGCCAAGTGGCGTTGGTAAAACCGAAACCGTATTGCA
This sequence comes from Xenorhabdus budapestensis, assembly GCF_002632465.1. Classification (GTDB taxonomy): domain Bacteria; phylum Pseudomonadota; class Gammaproteobacteria; order Enterobacterales; family Enterobacteriaceae; genus Xenorhabdus; species Xenorhabdus budapestensis. Next base: position 30,647 of record NZ_NIBS01000005.1, read on the forward strand.
ACTTGCTGAACTGATGTTTGGTGGTCGTCAGTACCTCACCACTATCAACATGTCTGAGTTTCAGGAGAAACACACCGTTTCACGTCTGATCGGTTCTCCTCCGGGTTATGTGGGATACGGAGAAGGCGGCGTGCTGACCGAAGCTATCCGTCAGAAACCTTATTCCGTTGTCTTGTTGGATGAAGTGGAAAAAGCTCACCCGGATGTGTTGAACCTGTTCTATCAGGCATTCGACAAAGGTGAATTAGCAGATGGTGAAGGCCGTATCATCGACTGTAAAAACGTCGTGTTCTTCCTGACCTCCAATCTGGGCTACCAAACCATTGTTGATTACGCCGAGCAACCAGAGCAGATCAATGATCAGCTTTACCCGGAACTGGCGGCATTCTTCAAACCTGCCCTGCTGGCTCGTATGGAAGTGATCCCTTACCTGCCGCTGGGCCATGAAACGCTGAAAACTATCATTCGGGCCAAATTGGACAGACTGGACAAACTATTGTCCCAACGCTTCAACGCAGAAGTCACTATCAGCGATGATGTGGCCGAAGAGATCCTGCAACGTGCTACCCGTACGGAAAATGGTGCCCGTATGCTGGAATCCATCATTGACGGTGCACTGTTGCCGCCAGTTTCACTGTTGCTATTGCAGAAAATGGCAGCAGGCACCCCAATCCGTGCCATTCGTTTAACCGTGGCAGAACATGAGTTCCACGCAGAGGTTGAGGAGGCAGAATAATGAAACAGCGGCTGAAAAGCGCGTTAGCGTTATTGGAAGATAACACCATTGAACAACTGGTTGACCACTTTTTGCTGGTGAGCCAAAGCTCGCGTTTTGATGCCCTTTTAGTTTTCCTGCTTAACAGTCATGAGAACAGGCTAGAATGCTGTAATTTGCCAAACATCAATCTGCCAGATCTTAACTTACCAGAACATCAGCAAACCAGCTCACGCAGGCTGCATGTGGATATTGATGATGTCAATAACCCATTGATACAAGTGCTGCGTAAGGGAACCTCAACGTTATGGGATTCCCTTAACCACGGAGCACGTATTGACGATATTCACTTCCGCACATTTATTGCAGAGCTGCCGCATAACTGCGGGTTGTATGCCATTCCTCTGTTTGACTACAACGGACAGGCTTGCGGTGTTATTGCCATTTTTGCCGAAAATGTCAGCCATTTTATCAACAATGAAAACATGTTCGGCATCTATTGCCATGTCATGCAGCACCGTCTGAAAAAGTTGCAGGAACTTGAACAACTGCGTGGGCAGTTACGCCAGATCCGTCAGGTATTTCAGGTCCAGCGCCAAAAAGAAAAACAATTGGATGAACTGCTTGCCTCCCTGAGTGAATCGAAAAACTCAAGGGCAGGCAGTATCTCCGTGGATTACAGCCACATCGATAATCTGCCAAAAGCCATAGAAGAATTTGAAAGTGCCGTGTTGGTTCAACGTCAGCGTCAATATGGCAATGACACCAGACTGATTGCTCAAAGTCTGGGCATTGCTCAGCGCACGTTGGTTTACAAACTGGCAAAATACGGGTGTAGATTATGAATATTGTGTTAATTATCAGCTCATTACTTGCGTCATTGGCAGGCGATCCCAAACTTGCGGAGATGGCAGGGGCAAAAGAAATCGCAGAGTCCAAACCACAGGAAGTGGCTGTACAAGAAGTGATTGTACAACAGGAAAAACAATTGAGTGCACTGCAACAATGCCGCTTTGAGCCATCTCCTCTTATCCGACTGGCATGTTATGACAGGGAGTTGGATAACCTTAAGGTCAATGCTTTGCCTGTGACGCTGGAAGACATGGGGCCTTTATGGCGGAAAGCGATGGAGCAGGAAATGCAACGTACCGATTATTCCACCGGTTTCATCGTCACACAGGGAGAAAACGGTACAACCCGGATAGTCCTGACCACCCCTGCAATCGGGGTTCCGCCACCGCGGCCTGTCTTGATGCTGAGCTGCATTGATCGCATCACCCGTTTGCAGGTAGCTTTGCCTAAACCGGCGGAGTCGGGGGAGGTCACTATCACGACAAACAAAACCCAGTTCAAAACCGAATGGTTCTTGCGGGAACGCGGTTACTTATGGGAATCCAGCCGTGGCTTGCCGGGGATTGATGAAATCAAACGCTTAATGGGCAGCGACCAGATGACCATCACGCCAGGTCAAGGTAGCCAGATAACCTTTAACATTTCTCAGTTGGAGCAGGCCGCGAAACCATTGCGCGAAGCCTGTCGTTGGTAATCGACATGGATATCAGAACACAATTCGACTGGTTCGGCTCCCTGCTGACCCCACTGTCCGACGAACAGATTGGCAAAGCTCTGGATGACAATGAACCGGCATGGGAATTTATTGATGGCGAAATGATTAAATTTGGCTCGCTGTCACATAGCTCGCTGGATATCGGAGAAATCCAGCGACAGGCTCTGCAACTTTTCAGCGAAACCAGCAAAGATTTCCGGTTGATGGTGCACTTGCTGCGAACCCTGCAACACGCAGGCCATCCTGCTGAATTGCTCTTAGCGATAGAGCTGTTGACTGAGTACGTGAAAAACTACTGGGAAAAAGCATGGCCGAACAAACCATTGTTGAAGCGCCGTCTTGCACAGCAGGTGATCAAACGTTTTGATTCTGCTCAGGCAGGCTTTACAGAGCAATCCAGCAAAAATCAACGGGATGATGCACAAGGGGTATTAGCTCATCTTGCACAATGCTGGCACGCGAGTGAACCTGATCTGGCAAAAGAAATTGATCAACTGCGTACCCGTTATAACCGTCAGCCAGGAGCAAGCCCGGCACCATCACAGCCTACTCCTGCGATATCAATGGCACCCAAAGCAGAGACTGAAGCACATTCACATCAGACAGATTCACATCAGGTCAATGAAGTTGCACCAATGCCGGAAGTGGACGTCAATAGCTCCAGCGAAAAAGCGTGGAAACAAACCCTGATGACGGTTTCAGATCTGCTTTGTGAACGATATCCGGAATCACCTATCGGTTATTGCCTGCGCCGTCATGCCGTCTGGCATACCATCACGACGGCACCAATGGCGAATGCCACGGGTAAAACACCGTTGGCACCGACTTCTGCGGATCGTACTGCTGATTATTTGGCAAGGCTGCCAACAGCGGATAACAAGCTGCTGGCGCAGATCGAGCAGAGTCTGACACTTGCGCCTTACTGGCTGGATGGACACGCCATTGCTGCTCAGGCCGCGTTACAACTGGGCTATAAAAATGTTGCACAGGCCATTCGTAACGAACTGAATGCGTTTTTAGAACGGTTACCCATATTAAAAACCTTAAGTTTTTCCGATATGAGTTCGTTTATTTCTACAGAGACTCTGAATTGGCTGGCACCTGAACCGACTGCATCAACCGGAGGCGGTTCGGTGTCTGCTGATCAGGAAGCTATCTGGCAATGTTTCCAGCAGCAAGGGCTGGAAGCAGCCCTGAAAATGTTGGAAGAGCACCAGCAGCAACTCACGGAGCCCCGTGATCAATTCTATGGTCAGTTGCTCAATGCTAAACTTCTTGAAGAAGCTGGCATGACAGCACTGGCACAGCAGCATTACCGGAATTTGTTACACACTGGACAACACATGTTATTGACTCAATGGGAACCCAGCCTACTGACTTTACTGGCTGAAAAAATCCCTTCGCTTGATAAGGATACTGCTTCCAACAGGAGCGTTAACCCATGAAATGGCCCTCTTTGTCATCAATCTCTCAATTGAAATCGGTCTTGCCGGCGCTGGGGAAATTTAAATCCATGCCGCGTCTTAAAGCAACGACGGCACTTATTCTGGCGCTTATCCCCTGTCTGCTCCTGATAGCAGTCTGGTGGTGGGGATCGGAATGGAAAATACGTGAAGATTACCCGCTGGAAAGCCTTGCTGCCCGTTGGTTGGCGACGGCCATTATCATTATGGCTGTGCTAGGTTGGATCGGCATGAAAGCATGGCGTCGCTTGCGTCAGCTTGAAAAACTGAACCTTGACGTTGAACTGAAAGTGGTTGATCCGGTACGCGTAGATATTGAATACCAAGACCGTTACCTCGATCACTGGAAATCTCAGTTACAGCGCCATCTGGACTCCTACAACTACCTGTACGAACGTCCGTGGTACATGGTGATCGGTAGCCAGCAGAGCGGTAAAACTTCTTTGATTAAGGAAGGTTACAAACTGTCTGAAATTGCCGCACCGGAATACCTGCGTCAGGACGGCGAAATTCCTCTGTTGCTGCGTTGTTGGTTGGGGGAAAAAGCAGTCATCATTGACCCCAGAGGCCATCTGATTGACCAGCCCGTTCCGCTGAACAGTGACAAACCGCAGATCAACAGTCGCCTGTGGGAAGCTCTGCTGAACTGGTTGTCGGAAAATCGCCAGCGTCAGCCGCTTAACGGCATTATTCTGACCGTAGACACTTTGCGTTTGCTGACAGATAACCGTGAACAACGGGATCGTTACGTGCGGGAAATCCACCAGCGTTTGCAAGAAATCCGTCTGACCTTCCACAGTCAGTTGCCGCTCTATCTGGTAATGACCAAGATTGACTTGTTGCACGGCTTTGAGGCGATGTACCAGTCACTGGATCGCAAACAGCGTGATCAGATCCTCGGTGTTACTTTCAGTCTCAACAATCACCTTAGCAGCCGTGATGAAAAAGCATGGCGCAGTGAGCTGGAACAATTCTGGCAGAAGTGGATGAACAACCTGAACGGTGCAATGCCGGATATGATGCTGAACAATGTTGATGCCAACCAGCGCAGCGCATTGTTCAGTTTCACCCGTCAGATTCAGGGTCTGCACAGTTATATCGTGCAGATGCTGGAAGACATTTTGTACAATGACGAAAACCATCGTCCGAGGCTGCGCGGAGTTTACCTGACTTCCGCCCATCAGATGGGACAGATGGACGACATATTTACCCAGTCGGCTTCGGCGCAGTATCACCTCGGTACGCAGGCGTTTCCGACATGGCCGACGGGTGACACTTTGCCATACTTCACTCAATCCCTGTTTGAAGACGTATTACTGGCAGAGCCGAATCTGGCGGCAGAAAACCGGATCTGGCTGAGCCGCAATCGCCGCCAGTTGTACACCTTCTCCACCGTTAGTGCGCTGGTCATACTGACAATGTGGGGTGGCTGGCATTACTTCTACCAGAAAAACTATCGGGCAGGGGAAGAAGTGCTGGCAGAGGCGAAAAAATTCCTCTCTGTACCCGCTCCGAAAGGTGATGACAACTACGGTAGTCTCCAGTTGCCGTTGCTGAACCCGATCCGTGACGCAACACTGGCTTACGGCAACTACTACGAGAACAAATCTTTCCTGACGGACATGGGGTTGTATCAGGGCAGCCGGGTAGGGAAGAAAGTGGAAAACACGTATCTGAATCTGCTGGAGCAGCATTTCCTGCCATCCCTGATGCGTGTTCTGTTGGATGACCTGAATAAGGCACCAGCAGGCAGTGAGGAAAAACTCGAAATTCTGCGTGTCATGCGCATGATGGAAGATGAGAGTAAACGTAATAAAGGGTTGGTGGCACAGTATATGCGTGAGCGCTGGAGTAAGGCGTTTTATGGTCAGCGTGATGTGCAGGAGGCATTGCTGACCCACCTGAATTACGCATTGGATCTTTCTAAGTGGAAAGAGAAACGCGATGCAGGCGATCGGGAGGCCATTGATAGCTTCGCTCCGTTTGCGAAACCAATCCGACAGGCTCAGCAGGAGCTGAGCACACTCTCCGTTAAACAACGGGTTTATCAAAACCTGCGTATCAAGGCTCAGGATACTCTGTCAGCGCCTATCAACCTGCGTGATCAGATTGGCCCGAGTTTTGACAGCGTATTTGTCGCCAGTAACGAAAAACGGCTGGTGATACCTCAGTTCCTGACCCGTCATGGCCTTATGGATTACTTCGTCCAGCAGAGTGATAAGTTGGTAGAGCTGACCGAGATGGATAGCTGGGTGCTGAACTTATCGAAGAATAAAGATCAATACAAAGAGTCGGAGCCGTCACAACGTAAAGACAATTACAGTAAAGCAGATCGGGATAGGATTGAGAATGAAATCACTGAACTGTACCTGGCAGATTACACCGCAACATGGCGGGCAGCGATGAACAACCTCGAAGTACGTGATTTTGAGGATTTGCCACAGGCTATCAGTGCCATTGAACAGGTAATTAGTGGTGAACAGCCTATCAAACGGGCGTTACAAATCCTGAGCGATAACACCAACCCGCCGATGCTCGACAGCTCATTGAGCAATACGGAAAGAAATGCGTTATTGGAGAAAAAAGATTACAGCTTATTGACGGATATCAGCCGTGGTTTTGCACAGGAAGCCGGCGTATTGATTGAGCATGGTGATAAGGGCAGTACATTGCAAAGCGTCTACCAGAAATTGATGGCATTGCATCGTTATCTGCTGGCTATCCAGAATTCACCAACACCCGGTAAGGCGGCACTGCAAGCAGTTCAGATGCGTCTGGATAAGAACAACAGTGATGCAATTTTTGAAGTACAGCAGATGGCGAAAAACCTGCCGGAGCCGTTAGATCGCTGGGTTGGAGAACTGGCTAATCAGGCGTGGCGTGTGGTGATGATGGAGGCGGTACGCTCACTGGAAGTGGAATGGCAAGATACTGTCGTCAAACAGTACAACACCTATCTGGCTGGCCGTTATCCGTTCAATCCGAATGCTAAAGAAGAAGTACCGTTAAGCGAATTTGAGCGCTTCTTCCGTCCGGACGGCACACTGGATGCTTTCTACAAGCAGAGCCTGAAACCATTTGTGGCAAACAACCTCACCACGGGTACGGATGGTCGTGAACTGATCCGTCCTGACGTGTTGAAACAGTTGGAGAATGCAAACCGCATTCGCGCCACCTTCTTCTCACCACAAAATGGGTTGGGAACTCAATTTGCCATTGAACCAGTGAATCTGACTGGTAACAAACGCCGTGCTCTGCTGAACCTTGATGGTCAGTTGGTGGATTATACCCACGGCCGCAGTAATGTTGCACGTCTGATATGGCCGAACACCATGCGTGCGGGTACAGAAAGTAAATTGACTCTGATGCCGGACAGAAGCAATCATGCACCGCGCTCTGTCAGCTATGTGGGGCCGTGGGCGCAGTTGCGGCTGATTAACAGCGGCAAACTGACTAACGTTCAACCGGGTTCCTTCGACGTACGCTTTAGCGTAGAGGGAGGTGAGGTGACCTACCGCATCTACGTGGATGAATCGGACAACCCGTTTGCCGGTGGGCTGTTCAGCCAGTTCAAACTGCCGGACACCCTCTATTGAGGTGAAGAGTATTGAAAGTAAAAACTTCTCCTGCCTCCGGGCAGGTTTTTTTTAAGGAGAAAAAACAGACATGAGCGGGCACCCTGAAAATCTCATTATCCGGGCAGGCGGCAGTCCACTGAACCTGCCGGAATTCGCGGTTATCCGCGATGAAATCAACAAAACCAGCCATCCGGCGCAACCGGAAGTGAACTGGATGCTGGTGGAATCGCTGTCACTGACCTTGTTCAAAACCAATGGCGTTGATTTGCAGACGGCAATTTATTACACATTAGCCAGAATGCAGCTAAACGGGCTGGCGGGATTCACTGAAGGTTGTGAACTGTTGGCAGGTGTTATCGTCAGTGAGTGGGATGCCTTGTGGCCGCCACAGCCGCAGGTACGTACTGATTTGCTGGAATGGTTCCACACCCGTACTGGTAGCATACTGCGTCAACTGGACTTTGCCGCCAGTGACCTGCGGATGATTTATCGTGCCGAGCGGGCACTTCAGCTGATTATCGACCGGCTACAGCAATCCGACCTGAAACGTTTACCGAGAGTGGAGAATTTACTGTGGTTCTTCCAGAACGCGGCGAAAAAACTGGAGAAACCGCGGCAAACCGCGAAACCGGTACATCAGCCGGTACAGATGCCACCACTGGTCTATCTGTCCAAATCCGAATCAGAGCCGGAAACATCACCATCTTCTCTACCGCCATATCCTGAAAGTATTACGACGGATAACCAGCAGAGGGTCAAAGTACAGTTTCCTGAACAACCGCCGCGCGGCCTGACAGCATGGCAGGGCTTTGGTCTTGGGGCATTGTTGGGGGTATTGGTATTGATAGGAAGCTGGTTGCTGCTCTACAAACCGCTGCAACAGCAATTGAATGCCATGACAGAACAACCAGCAGGTTCACGGTTGGCGTGGCTGTACCAGCCGGCCTTAGCAAACTATTCATTCCAGCTTGACCGTTTGGCAGAGACATCTCCGCTCGCCACATGGGAATCAGCCCGGACAGTGACAACAACCGCTGAGAAACAGTGGCCACAATCGGCAGAGCAGGTTAACGCCACCCGTAACTGGCAACAACAGATGACTGCCCGTATCGACAGCGTACCGTTGAAAGGCAGTTGGTACACCACTCGTGATCAGCTCCAGCAACTGGCAGACAAAATCTTGTTACAGGAGCGCACCCGTGGCAGTTTTACCCTCTCTTATCTTAAGACTGCCATTTACGACATCCAGCGCAGCCACGGCAGCGAAGTACCACTGGAAGAGCTGCTGCGCCAGTTGAGTGCTCATGTGGAAAAAGGAGAAGCTGTTCCGCCTGTACTGATGAAAGGAATCAATGAGCGTTTTAACGCGCTGCTCGGCCGTTATGACCGCTTGCGTTATGTGTCTGAACAGCGTGACCGTGCCGCCAAACACGTCGGTGACGAGTAAACTTTGTTGTTATGGACTTCACTTTGAATGAAAGTTTTCCCCAACCGTTCAACTTGAATGTAGGACTGGCGAGTGCTGATCCGGCTATTGATTTTCCAACCGTACTGGATCGCACAGCCACACTGACCATTTTGCAGGATGGTGTTGAACAACGTAGCATCACGGGGGTTGTATCCTACTTTGAGCAGGGTAACACTGTATTCGGTATTACAAGCGGGATACGGAATTGTAACAAATACAAAATTGGGAGTTTTATATTTTAAAAAAGCGCCTCAAACCAATACGAAACTTGATAAATATGGTATTGATTATAACTCCTGAAAGTATTCCATACAGCCTAACAGCATTGAAGCCGGGTAATAATGATAAATCTCTTATGCTGTTCTGGTTCAAAAAGCCGATAACCGCTGATACAGGAGAAATAACTTGCGGGTGCACCATACAAAGATAGTGACGCGTTAAAAGTATACCTACCCCAATCCCAATTCCTTCAATTTCCGCGTTATTGTATTCCTTCCCCAACCGAGTAAACGGGCAGCTTCCTGTTTATGTCCATTAGTGTGTGTCAGGGCACAATTAAGCAATGTACGTTCTAATCGCGGTAATACATCGGAAAGGAGATCAACCTGGCCTTCCTGTAAGGCTTTTTCTGCCCATGATGCCAATTGCTGTGACCAATCTCCTGATGATGAAAGGAGGGAAACAGGAGGATTATCTGTTTGTTTAGAGGACTGACTTTCAATTAAATCAGTCGGTAAATCTTGCACCAGGATTTCCTTACTGGCTGCCATCACGGTCAACCAGCGACAAACATTCTCTAGCTGACGGACATTTCCAGACCATGACAGGCTCATCAGCGCTGTTTCGGTATCAGGATGTAGTGTTTTCGCTTCAACGCCCAGCTCTTTGGCTGTCTGTTGCAGAAAATGTTGTGCCAGACGGAAAATATCTTCTGCACGATCCCGCAAAGGTGGCAATTGTACGCGGATCACGTTCAGACGATGATAGAGATCTTCACGGAATTTACCCTCCTTAACCCGTTGCTCAAGGTGCTGGTGGGTCGCTGCAATAATTCGTACATCAACTTTTACGGGCGCATAGCCACCTACGCGATAGAATTGCCCTTCTGCCAGAACCCGCAATAAGCGTGTTTGGATATCCAGTGGCATATCGCCAATTTCATCCAGAAACAGTGAACCTCCATTAGCTTGCTCAAAACGCCCGTGGCGAATCTGATTGGCACCAGTGAAAGCCCCTTTTTCGTGACCAAATAATTCTGACTCAATTAAATCTTTTGGGATTGCTGCCATATTCAAGGCAATAAAAGGGGCTGCGGCTCTTGGACTATGGCGGTGCAGAGCATGGGCAACCAATTCTTTCCCTGTGCCTGATTCACCATTGATTAAGACGCTGATGGAGGAGCGGGAAAGCCGTCCGATAATCCGGTATACCTCCTGCATGGCAGGAGCTTCTCCAATCATTTCAGAGACTGATGACGATATTTTAGAATTACGGGATGAGTGTTGTTGTTCCCGGGAATGACTTAATGCACGTTCAACCAACGCGACAGTTTCATCAATATCGAATGGCTTCGGTAGATAATCGAATGCACCGTGTTGATAGGCGCTGACGGCTGCATCCAAATCGGAATGAGCAGTCATAATGATGACCGGAAGTTGTGGATAGTTCTGTTTGATTTGATTGAGCAAGCTCAGCCCATCCAGACCCGGCATGCGGATGTCTGACAGCAAAACGTCGGGACAACCTTGTGATAGTGCTGCCAATACGGAATCTGCGTTTTCAAAACTGATACACTCCATACCTGCGCCACTCAGCGCTCGTTCAAGTACCCAACGGATAGAGCTGTCGTCATCAACGATCCAGATTTTTCCTCGTTGCATGGTATCCCCTATTTCTTGATAGGCAGGTAAATGGAAAACTCCGTATGTCCCGGCCAACTGGTAAATTCGATCTTTCCAAGATGTTGATCAATAAGACTGCGGGCAATAGATAAACCTAGCCCGGTTCCTCCCTCATGCCCACTTACCATCGGGTAGAATAGCGTATCCTGAATACCGGAAGGAATGCCTGGCCCATTATCTTCAATATCAATTCTGGCAGCTAAGCGATAACGCTCACCATGTAAGGTGATTTGGAATGCTGTTCGGGTTCGTAAGGTGATTATGCCACCTTTACTGTCCAATGCTTGTAGGGCATTGCGGGTAATATTCAATAAAACCTGTTCAATCTGATCAGGGTAATGGGACAGCTCCGGCAGGCTGGGATCATAGTCCTTGATTAATGTGACATTGTCGGGCATTTCCAGTGATACCAATTGATAGACCCGTTCTACCACATGGTGAATGCTCTGGCGGATCTGAACTCCGGGACGTTGTGGCCCCAATAATCGATCCACAAGGGTGCGAAGCCTGTCTGCCTGTTCGATAATGACTTGAGTATATTCTTGCAGGGAGGGATCTGGCAGTGTTTTTGCCAACAATTGTGCGGCTCCCCGTAAACCCCCCAGTGGGTTTTTGATTTCATGTGCCAGCCCCCGAACCAATTCCCGCGCAGCGGCCTGTTGTGCCTGTTGTATCTGCTCTTGGCTTAAACGGCGCTGGCTATCCATAGGAGCGAGTTCCAGCAGAATAAACTGTTCGGAAATTGGTTGGGCACTGAGCGACATAACATGTGAGTGATTGTTGATCACTAATATGACTTCGTTATCCGTAAAACCATGCCCGCGTATCAGACTGGAACGCATAAATTCCGTATCCAATGAGATATAGCTGAACAATACCGGAAGAGGAGTGCCAAATAATTTACGTGTACTTTGTGCCAGAAGTTGCATGGCGGAATGATTGGCATAGTGGATAATTAAATCGTTATCCAGTACCAACACACTGTTTATCAGTGAATCAAGAATCTGTTCTGTTTTGGGAAAATCAGCCATTTCTATCCAACCTTTCAGCCTTTGCACTTTTTTGGTGCGTTGTATCTTATTTGATCATGAATTGGTCACCCACTCTATCGAGAAGGAAAGTTCAGAGGGAAAAGAGCCCATCCGAAGATGGGCCAAAAGTTTCACGGCAACAAAATAAAAAGGAGCAATTGTAGTGCTTTCAAGCATTACACGCTGTAATACAGTTCAAACTCCAGAGGATGTGGAGTCATACGAACGCGTTCGATTTCACTGTTCAAGACACCAATATAAGCATCAATTGCATCATCAGTGAAAACACCACCTCGGGTCAGGAATTCGCGATCTGTATCCAGTGCAGCCAGTGCTTCTTCCAGAGAAGAGGCTACGGTTGGGATCTCTTGGGCTTCTTCGGCTGGCAAGTCATACAGGTTTTTATCCATCGCATCGCCCGGATGTATTTTGTTGATGATACCATCAAGGCCAGCCATAAGCAGAGCAGAGAAGGCCAGATAAGGATTTGCGGCCGGATCTGGGAAACGTACTTCAATACGACGAGCTTTACTGCTGGCTACAACCGGGATACGGATAGATGCAGAGCGGTTGCGGGCAGAATAGGCCAGCATCACGGGAGCCTCAAAACCAGGTACCAGACGTTTATACGAGTTAGTGGTTGGGTTAGTAAAGGCATTCAGGGCACGGGCATGTTTGATGATGCCGCCGATATAGTAAAGAGCCAATTCAGATAACCCACCATATTTGTCTCCGGCGAACAGGTTGACACCGCCTTTAGCCAGTGACATGTGACAATGCATTCCAGAGCCGTTATCTCCGACCAGCGGTTTTGGCATAAATGTCGCTGTCTTGCCGAAAGCATGGGCGATATTATGTACCACATATTTATAAATCTGGGTTTCATCCGCTTTTTTGGTCATGGTGTTGAAACGAGTTGCGACTTCGTTCTGACCTGCTGTTGCCACTTCGTGGTGGTGGGCTTCCACAACCAAACCCATTTCCTCCATGGTCAGGCACATTGCTGAACGCAGATCCTGAGAAGAGTCCACCGGAGGGACAGGGAAATAGCCACCTTTAACTCCTGGGCGATGGCCTTTGTTACCGCCTTCATAGCGAGTGCCGCTATTCCAGGCCGCTTCGGTATCATCAATATGATAATAAGAACCTGAAATAGAATTGCCGAAACGGACATCATCAAACAGGAAGAATTCCGGTTCTGGCCCGAACAAAACAGTATCTGCAATATCACTTGCGCGCAGGAAATCTTCCGCACGTTTTGCAATAGAGCGAGGATCACGACCATAACCTTGCATTGTGCCAGGTTCCAGGATATCGCAACGTATAATGAGCGTGGCATCGTCAAAGAAAGGGTCAAGCATTGCGGTAGATGGATCTGGCATTAGTACCATGTCGGATTCATTGATACCTTTCCAACCTTTGATAGATGAACCGTCGAACATTTTGCCATCTTCGAAGAAATCTTCATCAATCTGGTGGGCAGGAATGGTGATGTGCTGTTCTTTACCTTTAGTGTCAGTAAAACGTAAGTCAATAAACTTCACCTGATGTTCTTCAATCATGGACAAAACATGTTCAACGGACATATGAGTTCTCCTGGTTTACGTAGGCTGGATAAGGCGCTGGCTACCCTATCTTAAGTGGCTGATAGTGTCTTTGTATACAGCCAATTTTATTGCGATTTTCAATGCCAGAACACATTGCGAAAAACGTGCCAACTTTTAAAAGCCATTGAATCTGATTGTGTATATTTATAAATAGGTATAAAACTCAGCAAATAGACAAAAGCACAGAGGGATCCTTAAGTATTCTTGCACTAAATTAGTGAATAAAAATGACAATAATGCACCATTTTAGTGAAAATAAATAAGGTTAATCCATTACAGTTACTGTTATTATCACTTTAAGTTATGACACGTTTATATTCAGAAAATAGATAAACTTCAAAAGTGATGCACTTCACATTTATTTCACTCTGTAGCTATAACGTGTAAAATAGCACCATATTTGTGTTAAATGAGAGTAGCGTTGCAATCTGTCACGCTGTCTGTATTTAATATTTCTTCAAATAGCTAAAACGGTAAAAATACTTGTCAATTAATAACTTAAGAAATATTGCCATTATCGCTCACGTTGACCATGGCAAAACTACGCTGGTTGATAAACTTCTACAGCAATCTGGTACATTTGGTGAGCGTGCAGCCGCGACCGAGCGCGTGATGGATTCCAATGATCTGGAAAAAGAACGTGGTATCACCATTCTTGCAAAAAACACCGCTATTAAATGGAATGACTACCGCATCAATATCGTAGATACCCCGGGCCACGCCGATTTCGGTGGTGAAGTAGAGCGCGTGATGTCAATGGTCGACAGTGTTTTGTTACTGGTGGATGCGATGGATGGCCCGATGCCGCAGACTCGCTTTGTAACTCAGAAAGCCTTCGCCCACGGTTTGAAGCCAATCGTTGTTATCAACAAAGTTGACCGTCCTGGCGCTCGCCCTGACTGGGTAGTCGATCAGGTATTCGACCTGTTCGTAAACCTTGGTGCAACCGACGAACAGTTGGATTTCCCTATTGTTTACGCATCTGCACTGATGGGGATTGCCGGTAACGACCACACAGATATGGCCGAGGATATGACTCCGCTGTATCAGGCAATCGTTGAGCATGTTGAGCCGCCTAAAGTTGATCTTGATGGCCCATTCCAGATGCAGATTTCTCAGCTGGATTACAACAACTACGTTGGGGTTATTGGTATCGGTCGTATCAAGCGTGGAACGGTAAGACCAAACCAGAACATCACGATTATTGATAGTGAAGGTAAGGCGCGTAATGGTAAAGTTGGTAAGGTTTTCAGCCATCTGGGATTAGATCGCATCGAATCTGACAAAGCGGAAGCCGGTGATATCATTGCGATTACCGGTCTGGGTGAACTGAACATCTCTGATACTCTGTGTGAGGTTAATGCAGTTGAAGCTCTGCCAGCGTTAGCAGTTGATGAGCCTACCGTTAGCATGTTTTTCTGTGTTAACACCTCACCTTTCTGTGGCCGTGAAGGTAAGTATGTGACCTCCCGCCAGATCCTGGATCGTTTGAAAAAAGAGCTGGTTCATAACGTCGCACTGCGTGTTGAAGAAACTGAAGATCCAGACGCTTTCCGTGTATCTGGTCGTGGTGAGCTGCACCTCTCCGTCCTGATTGAGAATATGCGTCGTGAAGGTTTCGAATTAGCGGTTTCTCGTCCAAAAGTTATTTTCCGTGAAATTGATGGCCGTAAGCAGGAACCTTTCGAACAGGTAACACTGGATATCGAAGAGCAGCACCAGGGTGATGTGATGCAGGCGCTTGGTGAACGTAAAGGTGAACTGCGTGATATGTTGCCGGATGGTAAAGGTCGCGTGCGTCTGGACTACGTTATCCCAAGCCGTGGTTTGATCGGTTTCCGTACTGAATTTATGACCATGACTTCCGGTACTGGTCTGCTGTACGCAACCTTCAGCCACTATGATGACATCCGTCCGGGTGAAATTGGTCGTCGCCAGAATGGTGTACTGATTTCCAATGGTCAGGGCAAAGCCGTTGCTTATGCTCTGTATGGTTTGCAGGAGCGTGGTAAGTTGTTCCTTGGTCACGGTACAGAAGTTTATGAAGGCCAAATCATTGGTATCCATTCTCGCTCCAATGACCTGACCGTAAACTGTCTGACAGGTAAAAAACTGACTAACGTTCGTGCTTCTGGTACAGATGAAGCGACAACGCTGACTCCACATATCAAGAAAACATTGGAGCAAGCGCTGGAGTTCATTGATGATGACGAACTGGTTGAGGTTACACCACAATCAATTCGTCTGCGTAAACGCCATTTGACTGAAAATGATCGTCGTCGCGCAAGCCGTAGTAAAGAAGGTTAATTTCTTTTGAATAGCTTAGGGTGCTTCGGCACCCTGAGTTTTATCAGCGCTCTTCTGACCAAACTCTTCTCCCTGTCGCTTACCTGCCTCAGCCTGCTAGTATTACGATTTAGTTAAATTGTTAACTGTTTCAATGACGATTGCTCAATAGCGTAATTTGTCTGTTCTTTGTCGTCTTACCCTTTTTTCTTGATTAAATTATGATAAAAGTACAAAACCATAAGCACCAGTCAGGAGGGATTATGCTGTACATTTTCGATATGGGTAATGTGATTATTGATATTGATTTTAAAAGAGTACTGGCTGTCTGGAGTAACTTAAGTGGTACACCACTGGCAACGTTGACGACCAAATTTACAATGGGAGAGGCGTTTGAAAAGCATGAATGTGGGCAAATCACGGATACAGAATTTGTTGAAGTGCTGTGTGATGAAATGGAGATCTCACTCAGCTTTGAACAATTCTCTGAAGGTTGGAATGCGATTTTCATTGGTGTCAGGCAGGAAGTCATTGAGTTAATGAATAAACTGCGGGGGCAAGGGCATAGGGTTGTTGTATTATCCAACACAAACCACTTGCATCTCCAGTACTGGTCACAGCACTATCCTGAAATTACTGCTTCGGCAGATTTTCTTTATCTGTCCCAAGACTTGGGAATGCGTAAACCAAATCAGGATATCTTTAAATATTTGCTTGAAAAAGAAGGTGTAACTACTGAACAGGCAGTTTTTTTTGATGATGTTTTGGAACATATTGATGCAGCACAGAAATTAGGTATCAATGCCATTCATGTGACTGACAGGAAAATCATTCCTGATTATTTTAAAACACATGACTTCTCACTTCCCGAAGCAACATAGTATTTTTCACATAACCGTTTTCATGTAACTGTTTCACGTAACAGTTAACAGGTTCTAAATGGGATAGCATCTTGGCAAGCAAGATACTATCCCTACAAGTTACTCTATCTTTTATGGATCACTCACAAGAAAAATGATTGCATTAATTCAACGTGTAACACAGGCAAAAGTTGTTGTTGATAGTAAAACTATTGGAGAAATTGAGCAGGGACTGCTGGTTTTTCTGGGGGTTGAAAAAGAAGATGATCAACAAAAAGCCCAGCGTCTGTGTGACAAAGTAATGGGATATCGCGTGTTCAGCGATGAGCATGGAAAAATGAACCTGAATGTTCAGCAAGCTAATGGGAGCTTATTAGTTATTTCCCAATTTACCCTGGCTGCTAATACTCAAAAAGGTTTAAGACCGAGTTTTTCTGGTGGCGCTACCCCCCAAAAAGCTGATCAACTTTATCGCTATTTTGTTGAACAGTGCCGTGCAACTGGTATAAAAACAGAAATGGGGCAATTTGCTGCGGACATGAAAGTAAGTCTGACAAATGATGGGCCTGTGACTTTCTGGTTGCAAGTATGATGTGTACCCAATGGATTTCAGGATGCAGCCAACAAAGTTGCAATTTGAAAGACAACGGGTATAAGTGCGTACTTTCGGGAGCGATGAACATAACAAAAATAAGATAACTATCGTTTGCTATATATATTTCCTTGACTACACATGACAACACGCAAAGAAGGGGCTGTTTCTATGTATCACCTCAGAGTACCTCAAACCGAACAAGAGCTAGAAACCTATTACCAATTTCGTTGGGAGATGCTGCGTAAGCCACTTCACCAGCCGATTGGCTCAGAAAGAGATGCTTATGATTCGATGGCTCATCATCAAATGGTGGTGGATGAAACGGGTAAACCGATTGCTGTTGGGCGTTTATATATCAATGCAGATAGTGAAGGTGCTATCCGTTTTCTGGCCGTTGACCCTAATGAACAACAGAAAGGGTTAGGCACACTGATTGCAATGGCATTGGAATCCGTTGCCAGACAAGAAGGTGTAAAGCGGATTGTTTGTAGTGCGCGTGAGGATGCTGTTGATTTCTTTAGTAAGTTGGGATTTCAAAACCGGGGACTTATTAATGGTGCCCAGTCGTCTCCTATTAATCACTTCTTGATGATTAAGCCTATTATAAGTCTTGATGATATTTTGCACCGTCCGGACTGGTGTGCGGAATTGCAACAGGCGTGGTACAAGCACATTCCCTTGAGTGAAAAAATGGGGCTGCGTATTACTCAGTACACAGGGCAGCGTTTTATTACCACAATGCCGGAAGCAGGTAACCAGAACCCTCACCATACTATTTTTGCCGGTAGTTTGTTTTCTCAATCGACATTAACAGCGTGGGGATTGATCTGGCTGTTATTGCAGGAGCGTCAACTGGGGGGAGATATCATTCTGGTTGATGCGAATATTCGTTACCATAAACCAATCACTGGCCGCCCCAGTGCTGTTGCTGACCTCAATAATATAAGCGGTGATTTAGCCCGACTTGCACGTGGCAATAAAGCGCGTGTTAAGCTGGAAGTACAAGTAAGCGGTGAACTGGGAGTGGGTAGTGTGTTCACCGGTACTTATATCGTATTGCCTGCTGAACGGCCTGTGAAAATCTGAACTGCTATAACTGGATAGCGATTCAGGTTCTACCCTTTTCTGTGGCAGAACTGTTTTCGCTATCTTTTTGCAATTGTTCTATTTTTTATGATTGCTCTGTGTGAGATTGTCCTGCTTCGTCAGATTGGGTTGCATCAGATTGACCGACAGGGCTGCTATCGGTCGTCATTACCCCTTGTTTAATGGACTGTGACTCTTTATTGGATGACCTGTCTTCAGCCGCCAGTGTGCCACTGATGGTCTCCTTAATATTGTCAGCAGAGAGATCACCGGTGATAGCTAGTGAAAAATTGCCATCGCCATGTGCATTGAGCGGTCTCCAACCCCACTGTGGCAGAATACCCAAATCCACATTCATTCCCTTGAAGTTGAGCTGAAAAGGTTTTTGAGAAGCTGACTGTTCAACCATACCGTTAAATTGTAGTAATCCATCACCCGTGAAGGCATTCATTTTATCAACCACGACTCTGTCATCTGTAGCATGTAATTGCAGATAAGGACGAGCGATTTCTACTTTATTGAATGTTCCGCTGGCGGCTTGTAACGATGCTTGTCCATTCCATAATCCCCAATGACCATTTTTCAGGATATCCATAGTATCGACATAGCCTGATAGTGTGGTGAGCTGAAATGGAAAATCAGGATTCGCATCAATCAGGAGTGTATTGTTAATACTGACATTGTTTAATTTCAGTGCTGAAATCCATTCTGATGCGGGATTTTTGATATAGTCACGCCATTTTGCTGGCAGGAAGTAAATCAAGCCTGTCACTGAACTGTCGTTGAGGGTTAACTGGCGGCTCTGGCGATCCCACTGAGCTTTAATATTGAATAAACCTTTCTGGTAATGAGCTGTCAGATTGGCGATGGTAAAAATATCACCGGAAAAGCGGAATTTACCCAATATATCCCGGAATTGAGCGTCATTGAAGGTCATATTCATGGCATTAAAATCAATCAAGCCATCTTCGGCCTGCCAACGACCATTAACTAACCCCAGTCCTTTGATGGTTGTATCAAGATAATCGACAGACCAATCTTTCCCTTGTAGTTTGGCGTTAGTGAGATTGAGATCTTTAATGTGGATGGTCGGGAGTTGATGAGTTTTTTCTACCAGAGCAGCCAGTGCCATTGGGGACTGCCAGCGTATATCATTGATCAGGATATTATCCCAGCTCCAACTGCCATCAGGTAATTGTTGTCCATTTCCAGAGATGAAACCTTTCAGAAACTCTGCACCAAAGGCGCTGATGGTCAGACTGTTATTCTGGTGGCTTCCCTGCATGACGACCTTATCAAACGGAAGTCCATTTATACTGATTGTACTGGCACTGAACTGGTACTGCCCCGAACCAAAAGGAGAGTTGGTATCAGGTATCCAGGGGGTGATACCGCCGATAATATTTTTTCCCTGAATTTGCGAATGAGGGGTTGTTAACTGAATATCCATCTGATTCAGTTGTAAAATATCGGCTTTCAAAGCAGGGGGAAACTGATTGCCTGACAGCGCTAACTTACCTTGTTGTAATGTCAGCTTATGGAGATCTGTGAATTTGGGCAGGAATTGCCATTTGAGATCCAGATCCACCGTATTGGTATTGAGTGAGAAAGAACTCTGTTTATCGCTGACACTCACATTATTGAGCATTAGGGTCATAGGTCGGAGCCAACTGTGGTCGATACTTTCAATATTGACCTGATAATAACCTTGCTTGTTGATCCACTGGCTTATTTGTTTAGCTCCCCAATGTGTCTGGGCAACAAAATAAACAATGATCATTGCCAGAATCAGTAACAACAGCAGAGTAGCAAAGCATTTCCCTAACCATTTCATAATCTCACCTCAATACGCTCGTCCTGAAAAGAATCCCTTTTATGCCGTAAAACGGATCGCTACTCAATAGGCAACACTGAAAAAGCACTCATTCCGGCATACTGGCAGGAAAATTGCGAAGAATATTGCAAAAGAATATGCGAAGAGTTACACAAAAAATTCCCGCTATATAAGCGGGAGAAGAAGAGCCAGGCGAAAATTATGGCTATTTTTCTTGAGGAAAAATCAGATTTAGGAGAATGGCTGTGAGCCCGCCAGCGGCAACGCCAGAAGAAAGCAGGTTTCTTACCCATTCAGGTGCATATTGTAAGATCAGTGGTTGTTGAGAAATGCCCAATCCCACAGCCAGTGACAAGGCGATGATCATAATGGCACGTCGATTTAACGGTTCACGGGAAACAATTCTGACACCAGATGCGGCAATCGTACCGAACATCACAATAGTAGCGCCACCTAATACCGGTTCAGGAATATGCTGTACAAAACTTGCTACTGCCGGAAATAGCCCTAATAGAATCAGCATGGAAGCAATAATGTAACCGACATAGCGGCTGGCAATACCAGTCAGTTGGATTACTCCATTATTCTGACCAAAGCAGGAATTCGGGAATGTATTAAATAGAGCAGAAACCATCGAATTGAGACCATTTGCCAGTACACCGCCCTTAATACGCTTCATGTATAACGGGCCGCTGACAGGTTGCTCAGAAACATCTGAAGTTGCTGTAATATCACCGATTGTCTCCAGTGACGTCACCATAAAAATCAGGACAAGTGGGATCAACAAATTCCAGTCCAAAGAAAGCCCGTAATACAGTGGAGAGGGAACAATGATAATTGGTTTGTCTTCTGTTGTAGTTGAATGGGGTAGCATCTCCATATACCAAGCGACTAAATATCCTACTGCCATGGCAATAACCAGAGACGCAACCCGTAAATAGGAATTATGTTGGCGATTCAGCAACACAATAATGGCAAGAACAACTCCCGCCAGCAAAAGGTTTTCGAGGGCACCAAATGTGCCTTGCTGAATAGCGGTATAACCGCCGCCGATAGAAGTTAACCCAACCTGAATCAGTGACAGACCAATAATCATCACAACAATGCCGGAAACTAGAGGTGTGATGATTTTTCTGGCCAGATGCAGTATGCGGGAAAGAAATATCTCAGTGGTTGCTGCAAGCATCAATGTACCAAACAGGGCAGCCATCATTGTTGGAATATCGGCTCCTCCATTTTTCATGACCAGGCCACCCATGATAAGAGGAGCTACAAAATTAAAACTGGTTCCTTGAATGGAAAGCAAACCTGAGCCAATTGGCCCCCAGGAACGGATTTGAATAAGTGAGGCTAACCCTGAAGCAAACAAGGACATACTGATAATGCGTTGTGTATCTTGTTCGGGAAGCCCAAGAGCCTGACAGATCAATATCGCTGGTGTGATGACAGCAACAAACATTGCCAGCAGATGCTGACAGGCGGCAAACAGGGCATGTGGAAGAGGTGGTTTATCTTCCAGACGGTAAATTAATTCGCTACCCGATTTTTCGGGGATTTCTGATTCTGAGTGTTTGTGGGTTGAGGTAGCCATGGTGTGGAGTTTCGAGTCAACAAAAGACACATTTTATTGCTCTGGCTTATAAAAGCAATCGATTGCGTGAAATTTTACCTATGAGGTATAACTTTATTTCGTCACATTTTTAAATGTTTTATCTTGTATTTATCGGTAATTTTTTTTCTAATCCAACCCTTACCTGCTCTTGGCGTTTTTATAGGATGATTATAACGTCGCATTAAATTCACATAATTTTAACAATGGATGGGGTACATAAATGTATCATTTGGATATTTATGGCACGCTCGTGGCTGCCACACTTGTTTTGCTAGTGGGAAGAAAACTCGTACAGTCAATTTCATTTCTTGAAAAATATACGATTCCAGAGCCGGTCGCAGGTGGCTTGCTGGTTGCTTTTGTTCTTCTGATAGTTAAACAGTCCACGGGCTGGGAAGTTAGCTTTGATTTATCTCTCAAAGATCCTCTTATGTTAGCGTTCTTTGCTACTGTAGGCTTAAACGCTAACCTTGCCAGCCTGAAAGCAGGTGGAAAATCCTTGGTAATCTTTATTGTTGTCGTTGTGGGCTTATTGTTGGTGCAAAACACAGTGGGGATTGCATTGGCGAAAATGCTTGGGCTTGATCCATTGATGGGGCTGTTGGCTGGCTCAATCACCCTTTCAGGAGGACACGGAACTGGTGCTGCTTGGGGTAAGGTATTTACTGAACGTTATGGTTTTGAGAATGCCACTGAAGTTGCAATGGCATGTGCAACATTTGGTTTAATACTAGGAGGCCTGATTGGTGGCCCTGTTGCTCGTCTGCTGGTAAGGAATAACAAAACACCTGGCCTGAAAGCTGAAGATACTGAAGTTCCGACTGCGTTTGAAAAACCCTATACCGGCCGTTTGATTACACCATTAGTAATGCTCGAAACCATCGCTTTAATATCTATCTGTTTGTTAGCGGGTAGCTATCTTGAGAAGGTTCTGGAAGGTACGCTCTTTTTGCCAACTTTTGTGTGTGTCCTGTTTACCGGAGTGATACTCAGTAATGGCTTGTCCCTGCTTGGTTTTTATCGGGTATTTGACCGGGCAGTGTCAGTGCTAGGTAACGTCAGTTTGTCTCTCTTCCTGGCAATGGCATTGATGAGTCTTAAATTATGGCAACTGGCATCCCTTGCGCTGCCGATGCTGGTGATCCTTGCTATACAAACAGTGGTTATGGCTCTGTACGCTATTTTCGTCACTTACAGAGTGATGGGTAAAAATTATGATGCGGCAATATTGTCAGCTGGTCACTGTGGTTTTGGTTTGGGTGCAACACCAACGGCGATTGCAAATATGCAGGCGATTACTGACCGCTTCGGGCCATCACATGTGGCGTTTTTGCTCGTACCGATGGTAGGTGCGTTCTTTATTGATATCGTTAACTCAGCCGTTATCAAGATTTATCTGTTATTACCAGTATTCCCATCTGTAGTAGGCTAACTTAACTCACCTTTGCTTTTGCCTGATATCTTGGCTAAATATGCCGCTGCAATTATCAGCGGCATTTTTTTAATTATCTTATAAGCAATGATAGCTCGTTGATTAGGCATGGCTGTATTGCGAGCGGTCGGACAACCAGCGTTCAATCAATGCTTTGGCATGTTCAGGATAGTGTTGATGGATATAGTGGGCAATACGTTGTACTTCGGGGAGCATTGCCTGATCCCTTAATAAATCAGCAATCTTGAATTCGACGTTACCGGTCTGACGCGTACCAAGCAGTTCACCTGGCCCCCGAATTTCCAGATCTCTTTGGGCGATGACGAAACCATCATTACTATCCCGTAAGACTTGCAGACGTATTTTAGCTGTGTTGGTCAGCGGTGTTTTATAGAGCAGGACACAGTGAGAAGCTACAGCTCCACGCCCAACGCGGCCACGGAGCTGATGTAACTGAGCCAGCCCTAACCGTTCAGGATTGTCGATGATCATCAGGCTAGCATTAGGGACATCCACACCGACTTCAATCACCGTGGTGGCAACCAATAACTGTAATTCACCTTGCTTGAAAGCCTCCATAATGGATTGCTTTTCCACCGGTTTCATCCGCCCATGCACGAGGCCAATTTTCAGCTCAGGTAGCGCCAGGGCCAATTCTTCACTGGTAACCTGAGCAGCTTGTGCTTCCAGAACTTCGGAGTCTTCAATCAAGGTACATACCCAATAAGCCTGACGCCCTTCGTCTAAGCAAGCATTTTTGATACGTTGAACAATTTCATTCCGGCGAGTATCAGGGATAGCGACCGTTGTTACAGGTTTCCGTCCAGGGGGAAGTTCATCAATAATGGAAGTATCTAAATCGGCATAAGCGGTCATTGCCAATGTTCGTGGAATCGGTGTTGCAGTCATGATCAATTGATGAGGATGAACCCCCTGTTCACGCCCTTTTTCCCAAAGTGCCAGACGTTGATGAACACCGAATCGGTGTTGTTCATCAATAATGACCAATGCCAGCCCGGCAAATTTAACTTGCTCCTGAAACATTGCGTGAGTACCAACGACCATACTTACCTGACCACAGGCAATGGCTTCTTGTTGCGCTTGGCGCGCCTTGCCTTTTTGCTTACCCGCAAGCCATCCTACCTGAATACCAAGTGGTTCAAACCACTGGCGAAAAGTGTTGGCATGTTGCTCCGCAAGAAGTTCGGTCGGTGCCATTAAGGCAACCTGCTTACCGTGAACAATAGCCCGTATTGCTGCGAGTGCTGCCACCAGCGTTTTACCGGAACCGACATCACCTTGTATCAGCCGCATCATCGGGACATTTTTTTCTAGGTCATGCTCTATTTCCATTACTACACGCTCCTGCGCACGTGTTGGCGAAAAAGGGAGCTGATCCAGTAATTGCTGTTTTAATGAATTATCTGCTGTGAGCGGCTGGGCATGGAAACGCTGAGCACCAGCTCTGACAGCCAGCATACTTAAATGATGTGCCAGCAGTTCTTCCAGAATTAATCGGTGTTGTGCTGGATGTTTACCATTTTCCAAATCCGCCAGAGAAATATCTGGTGGTGGACGGTGCAGAGTACGCAGGGCATTGGGAAGGCTGATGATCTGCTGACTAAACTGATCTGGTAATAATTCATTAATTGGACAAGTATCAAGCAGTTCCAGAGCCTGTTCGATCAACTTGCGCAGTGTGGTTTGACGCACTCCCTCTGTCGTGGGATAGACAGGAGTTAATGTATCCTGCAATTGAATGCGCTCAGCGTGTTGCTGGATCTTGTATTCTGGATGAATAATTTCTGCTCCTTGGGAGCCGCGGCGGATTTCACCATAAGCAATGATATGCTTGCCTTCTGCCAGACTATTCTTCATGGCAGTAGTGAAATTAAAAAAACGCAGAGTTAATATGCCAGTTCCGTCGCTGATTTGACAGGTCATTATACGCCGGCGCCCAAAAACCACATTGGTACGCAATATTTCACCCATCACCGTAGCATAAATACCGGGTAATACATCGTTAATAGCATACAGGCGGGTTTGATCCTCATAACGGAGAGGTAAATGCAGCAACAAATCCTGTAGATTGACCAATCCTAATCTGGCAAGTTTAGTCACCTGATTGGCTCCAACACCATGTAAAGTGGTTAATGGGATGGCATCAAGTAATCGGCCTTTCATACCTTTTCTCCGTCAGTGTGATTTATTTCCCTGTTGATGGTGCGGTCGTTGCCTGCATTGTTACCCACCAAGATTCACTTGCGATAATTTGCCCTTGTTTATCAATGAATGGTCGTTCCAGCCCTTTACGATGCGCGACCACAGTTGAGTCCGTAACTGATGAGTAGGCCAAATGGCATGGATCTGATGAATACCAACTGCATCCGCAGAGCGAATAACTGCGGATATATTATGGAGTTTGTGTACTTCTTCTAAACAAATTGTCAGGTCAGGTTGACGCATTGCCATCATCTGACAAATACATGCATAACGTTTAGGATTCATAACCTCTAGTTTCGGTTACGGCTGACTCGCAGTACATCTGGCATAACACGTATCTTACGCATGATATTTGCCAACTGGATACGGTCTTTGGTTGTCAGCCTGATGAAAGCACAATAAACGCGGCCATCTTTTTCCTCAGTATTCATGCTTTGGATGCTGGAATTTGCATCATTAATAGCTGCTGTCAGATTTGCCAGTGCTCCCTGATGGTTAAACATATCAACTTTAATTTCAGCGATAAAATCGCTATTGATATCTTTATCCCACTCAACAGGCATAAATTTTTCCGGTTCTTTCTGATAACCGCGGATATTACGGCAAGATTCGTGATGGATAACTAAACCTTTCCCCGGACTGATGTGGGAAATAATCGGGTCACCCGGAATCGGTCGACAACACTTAGCAAAGGTAATTAGGATGCCATCAGCACCTTTGATTGGCAGCTTACGAGATTGACTGTTACTGCCATTCGGAATTTTTTCTGTAGCACCCAATAGATTATGGGCAACGACGACACTCATCGCATTACCTAATCCGATCTCTGCCAGCAGGTCATTGAGTGAAGCAAGTTTCATTCTTGCCAATTCTCTGTCGATATTTTCCTGTGAAATATCGTTAATTTTCAGTCCATTGCCAAGTGCATGATTGAGCAGACGCCTTCCCAGACTGACGGAATCATCCCGCTTAAGGTTTTTCAGTAACTGACGTATTTTAGCACGTGCTTTAGAGCTGACGACAAAGTTCAGCCATGCCGCATTAGGGCGTGCGCTTGGGGCGGTAATGATTTCGACAGTTTGCCCACTGCTTAAGGTCTGAGATAGCGGGTAAGGCAGACGATCAACTCGAGCTCCGACACAAGCGTGACCAATATCCGTATGGACGGCATAAGCAAAATCGACAGGTGTTGCACCTGCCGGTAATTCGACAATACGCCCTTCAGGAGTAAAAACGTAAATCTCATCAGGGAATAGATCAGATTTGACGCTTTCAATGAATTCGAAAGAGCTACCAGCACTCTGCTGAAGCTCCAACAGGCTTTGCATCCAGCGCTGGGCACGGACTTGCGCTGTGGTACCTGATTCCCCTTGTTCTTTATAAGCCCAGTGTGCCGCAACCCCCATCTCTGCCATTTGATCCATGTCTTCTGTCCGGATCTGGACTTCAACAGGTACTCCATGTGGACCGATTAGAGAGGTATGCAAGGATTGATAGCCGTTGGCCTTAGGAATGGCAATATAATCTTTCACTCTACCGGGACGGGGTTTATACAGGCTGTGCATTTGCCCTAAAACACGGTAACAGGTATCAAGATTACCGACGATGACACGAAAAGCGTAAATATCCATAATGGAATGAAAACGCTGTTCTTTCAGGTGCATCTTACGATAAATAGAATAGAGGTGTTTTTCCCGTCCATTAACGATACATTGGATACCCGCATCCGTTAATCTACCTTCAATTTCTGCCAGAATTTTCTGGATCATCTCCTTACGGTTGCCACGGGCAGCTTTAACAACCTCTTTGATCACCCGATAGCGGTTAGGATATAAGGCCTCAAAGCCAAGCTCCTCCAATTCTGTTTTCAGGTGATGGATCCCCAACCGATGGGCCAACGGACTGTAGATCTCCAACGTTTCCCTGGCGATGCGCCGCCGTTTATCAGGGCGCAGAGAGCCAAGGGTTCGCATGTTGTGTGTTCGGTCTGCCAGTTTGATCAGAATGACACGGATATCCTGTACCATTGCCATGATCATTTTGCGGAAGTTTTCGGCCTGAGCTTCCTTTTTATCACGGAAGTTCAACTTGTCCAATTTGGAGACACCTTCCACTAATCCAGCGACGGCTGTGCCGAATAATAGCTCAATATCCTGAAATGTCGCTGGAGTATCTTCAATGACATCATGCAGAAGTGCGGCCATAAGTGTTTCATGGTCAAGACGCATTTCAGCCAGAATACAAGCAACAGCGACTGGATGAGTAATATATGGCTCACCACTGGAGCGGGTTTGCCCTTCGTGGGCATCCCGTGCTACGACATAAGCCTGTTTTAATAGATCAATTTGATCTTCAGGCAAATATTTAAGTACAAGCTGGTTCAGGCTTTCAAACAGGTACAAGGCAGACCTACCGTAAAATTAACGACGACCGTCGGCGATAGCAGAAACAGCTTTGATTTCTGCAGCTTCTTGCTCCTGCTGCTCTTGACGTTCACGAACATCAAGAATTTTATTATTGATAAGACCTTGCTCGATTTCACGCAGAGCGATAACAGTCATCTTATCGTTTTCTTCTGGAACAAGAGGATCTTTTCCACCTACCTGTAATTGGCGTGCTCGGCGAGCAGCGACCAACACTAGGTCAAAACGGTTACCAATTTTTTCTACTGCGTCTTGAACAGTTACGCGTGCCATATGTGTGCTACTCCACAGATAAATAAGTGACTGGGCATAATACTGAAACTTAGTTCAGTCTGCCAATAATTTGCTGATTAACGCATCATGTCGTTGAGTCTGCCTTTCTAATCGCAGACGTTCGGAACGAATAATCGATTGTAAATCGGCCAGAGCCGTATTGAAATCATCGTTGATGATTACGTAGTCATACTCTCCATGATGTTCCATTTCTGCAACTGCCTGAGACATTCGTTTAGCGATGACCTCTTCACTGTCCTGACCACGGCCACGCAGACGGCGGAGTAATTCTTCCCTTGAAGGAGGAAGAATGAAAATGCTACGAGCCGCAGGCATTTTCTGACGGATTTGTTGCGCACCCTGCCAGTCAATATCAAGAAAAACATCAACACCACTAGCGAGAGTATCTTCGGTAATTTTGCGGGAAGTACCGTAATAGTTACCGAAAACACAGGCATGCTCCAAAAATTCATCATGGTTAATCATATTTTGGAATTCATCGACTGTGACGAAATAATAATGTTCACCATGATTTTCGCCAGGGCGTGCCGGACGAGTTGTATGTGAAACAGAAACCTGAGTGTCATACAAAGGCTGGGTTTTTAATAAAGCCTGAATAAGGCTTGATTTACCTGCTCCACTTGGGGCAGAAACAATATATAACGTTCCTTGACTCATGCTGATTTCTTGACTGATTGGGGTATTAATAAATGCAAGCGCAGGAAGTTAAATCCCACATAGTATACACGGAGACGCTAATCCATGCAGCGTTACAATACATGTCAACGGGCATTTCAACAAAATTTTTTCTTAACAAACAGATATTCAGGCAATATTTTGCGAGACAATTTCAGAGAAAATAAACGGTTGCAGAAATTGAATAATTATTTTTCGAAACACTTCTCAAACTCTTTTCTTCTATCTTGGTACAAGCCGAATTTCTTTTTATTCTCTGCTCGTGTTTAAGGGACATATGGAGCAAGGATGCTTAATTTTCTGATTATAATTTTGGTGTTGTTGTTTGGAATGCCGATGGTATTAGCAAACTGCCCGGCTTGGTCAAAGGAAAAACTCCAGCTTGAAATAGAACGCCTGACACCACAGATAGCAAAATGGGATCACCTTTATCGTCAGCAGGGAATCAGTGAAATAGATGATGAGATTTATGATCAACTATTGGAAACCCTGACGCTCTGGCAGGATTGTTTAAAACAAAAACAAGACAATACCCCTGCTGTATCTGCTTTATCAAATAAGACAGTATCAGACAAAGCTTTTGTGATAGACAAATCATTCTCGGCGGTGGTGCTACATAAGGTGGGTCTAGCTAGCGGAAAACAGTTTCACCCTGTTCAGCATACAGGCCTGCATAAACTAAAAAGAATAGAGGAAATTCGCCGATGGTTACAAGGACGTTCGGCCGTTTGGGTACAGCCTAAAATTGATGGAGTTGCAGTTACGTTGGTTTATCAAAACGGTCTCTTAGTCGGATTAATCAGCAGAGGGAATGGTGCAGAAGGGATGGATTGGCTGGATAAAAGTGAATTTATTTCCAGTATTCCTAAACAGATAGAAAATGCACCGGACCATATGATTTTACAAGGAGAACTCTTTTGGCAACAGAATAACCATCGTCAATCTATTGCAGGTAGTCAGAATGCGCGCAGCAAAGTAGCTGGGTTGATGATGCGTAAAACTCCTTCACCGGAACTCAGCCAAATAGGGATATTTGTATGGAGCTGGCCGGATGGGCCAAATGAGATGGCAGTTAAACTGGAGAAACTGACATCAATGGGATTTCCCATTACACAGCAATATAGCCATCAAATTTTCAATGCAGAAGATGCGGAGGAAAAGTGGAAAATGTATTTTACCCATCCTCTCCCTTTTGCCACAGACGGTGTTGTTTTAAGACAGGAAACTGAGCCTGCTGGTATTCAATGGCGTTCTGGTTCAAACAGTTGGTCGATTGCGTGGAAGTATCCTTTGCAACAGCAAGTTACAACAGTAAAAGATGTTCAGTTCAAGATAGGTCGGACAGGAAAAATATCTGTTTTACTGGAGCTGGAAAAAGTGCAATTAGACGATAGAAAAATCAATCGGGTTCATATTGGTTCAATAAAACGTTGGCAGCAGTGGGATGTTTATCCGGGGGATAAAGTAACCGTAACACTGGCGGGGCATGGCATACCAAAACTCGATAAAGTGGTATGGCGCATTGCGGAACGTCAAAATATTCAACCTCCTAATACGCAGCAGTTTCATTCGCTCAGTTGTTTTGTACTGAATAACCAAGATTGCCAACAGCAGTTTATTGCTCGTCTGACATGGATGGGGAAAAAATTGAAAATGAAGGGTGTTGGACAAGGTATATGGGCTGCTTTAGTAAGAGATGGACGGGTAACACATTTGGCAGACTGGTTGGCATTGAATACGAAGCAACTTTCTGAAATACCTAACATTGGTGCTAAACGTGCGGAGCTAATTTTCACCCAATTCCAACAGGCACAACGACAGCCAGTCTCATTATGGCGTGAAGCGATAGGGATGCCTTACGCCAATAGATTTATGGAAGAAGTGAATCAGTACAGGGATGTACAATTATCAGAAACAGGAACCGACAGTACTTTAACAGCAAAACAAAGAACAAAAATTGAGGAGTTTTTACAATACCCCGAAGTTAAAGAACTGGTTGAGACGTTAATTTTACAGGGAATTAATATTAATGTGCATGGAATAGCTTTGCACATACCCTATGAATTTCAAGATGCAGCTTCTTTACAGGAAGCGATTTCTTTGCAGTAGGTTTCTTTACCGGGAAGTCGGGAAATGTAGAAAAGGAAAACACAGAAAAGAAAACAGTAGATAAGCAAACACACAAGAGCGAAGGAGCAAGCACTTGCTCCAAACGCCCAGATTAATATCAATGGTCAGCGCCATCATAATTGAAGATGGGTAACCCAAGACGATAGCGAATAGCAATCAAGCGGGCGGTCAGGCCTGCTATAAGGGTGATGATAATTACGCTGTTTGGGTGCAGTGGAGTATGTAATAAAGCGATATATAACCAGGCAGCAGCAAAAGAGACACCCGCATAGATCTCTTTCTGGAACACTAACGGAATGGTGTTACAAAACATATCGCGCAGTACTCCACCAAAAACACCGGTAATAACAGCAGCAATGGCGGCAATGACTGGGCTGTAGTGCATATCCAGTGCGATTTGTGCACCAATAATTGAAAAAACAATTAAACCAATCGCATCAAGAATAAGAAATAAACGCCGAAGGTGTTTCATCATTGGGGCAACCCAAATGGTGACTACTGCGGCGCAGGCAACAGTCACAATGTATTCTGGGTTTTTAACCCAACCAAGCGGGTAGTGGCCCAGAATAATATCACGAACGGAACCACCACCAATGGCTGTTACAGAAGCAATAATAATCACGCCGAACACATCCATTTTTCGACGACCTGCGGCTAAGGCACCTGTCATGGCTTCAGCCGTGATACCAATGATATAAAGGACACTGAGTAGCATAAATTTAATCAAATGGAATATAACGTAGAAGTAAAGAGTAATGCTGAAATAATAACGTCTCGATTGAAATTTTTTAGTTAAATTTTAATAGCATTAGTTTTTATTATCCGAAACCTCGAATATTAAGGTAGAAAAATGGTTTTTAAGGAACGTCAGATTACATTCGACAACCGTAGCCATCAGATAACTAATATAAATATCTGGACCCCTGACAGCCAGTGGTTAGTCTATGATGTACGTCCTAACGGGGCAGACTTTACTGGCTTAACGATAGAAAAAATTCATATAAATAATGGACAGACAGAGATCATTTATCAGGCAAAAGATGGCGCACATGTCGGTGTTGTCACAGTTAGTCCGCAGGAACCGGCTCGTTATGCATTTATTCATGGCCCGGAAAATCCCGATACTCACTGGCAATACGATTTTCATCATCGGCGTGGTGTGATCGTTTCCGATATGCAGCCAAATGTTGCTGTTAATATTGATGCGTTGGACATTACCTCACCTTATACAGCCGGAGCCTTGCGTGGTGGTACACACGTGCATGTTTTCAGTCCTGATGGCAGTCGTTTAAGCTTTACCTATAACGACCATGTTATACATGAGTTAGATCCCGCACTGGATTTACGCAATGTAGCTGTCGCTATTCCACTAAGAGCGGTGATATCAGCCAAAAAGCATCCAAGAGAATATGATGGTAGCTATTTTTCGGTGGTAGTAAGCCGCACTACAGCACGTCCACGCCCTGGTAGTGATGAGATCAATCGTGCATATGAAGAAGGATGGATTGGGCAGCAGGGTTATCTTAAAAAGAATGGACAATGGCAGCGTTGGGCTCTGGCTTTTATTGGTGATACATGTGCTGAAAATGGTGAAAAGATCCCTGAAATTTACCTTATTGACCTACCTGAGCATGATGAAGATTATGCAGTTGAAGGTAATCAGCCACTAACCGGAACGGAAACGACCTTACCTGCACCACCTGCGGGAGTGAAACAGCAACGTTTAACATTTACCCACCAGAATAATTGGCCGGGAGTGGTCAGTACGCCTAGGCATTGGTTAAGAACATCTCCGGATGGCAGCAAAATTTGTTTTCTGATGAAAGATGATAAGGGAACTATCCAGTTATGGTATGTATCCCCAAAAGGGGGAGAACCAATACAGGTCACGCATAATGTACATGACATACAATCTGCATTTAACTGGGATAGCCGAGGCCGATTTATTGCTTTTGTCTGTGATAACAGTGTCATGATCTGTAACAGCCAAAATGGTGAAGTTCAGCGGCTAACAGCACGTACTGACATTGCTCCATGTGCAGATGCAATAGTGATCTCACCCGATGACCGACATGTTGCTTTTATGCGGGATATTAATGGCTATCGTCAGATCTTTATTGTCGAAACAGGCATCGTTGCACCATCTTTGCACAATAACGATGCCTGAAAAAACACATTAAGACAATTTGCAGCACAATGGGTACTGGCAGAGTTGGGATTGATAGAGCGATGAAGGATCAGTCTTCATCATTCGTGGACTCTTCTGATATCTGTTGTGTATGAGTTAAATTTTTTTCCAGTTTTTCAATACGAAGCTTAGGTGATTTCCCTGTTTGATCCTGATTTGAGAAAGCATAATCATAAGGGAGCAAAAGAGTATCTAAAAGGGCTGAGAATGGTAGATCTACTGCGAGCAAAGGTTTCAGAAACCATCCCGTTTTGTCATCTTTTAACATGTTAATATTAGCTTGTGCCCCAGAATAATATCCCTGATTGGGGCCACTATGTGTCATGATGCTGGAACAGCCTGTAAGCAGAGACAATCCAAATATAGTAGCGGATAACAAAAGCAGTTTACTGTTTTTCATCATTTCTATTCCATGAACCCAATGAGTTAATTTGCCGATATCCAAATTCTTATATCTACTTTAACGTTACTTTTCCTAATCATAAAGATAACTCTTTATGATTATTTACTATAGTCAGGTTATATTCAGTTTGCTATAGCGCTTATTGTTAAATGCAATAATTTTTTCGGCAGAAGATTTTTAAATCTTTTTTATTATTTTTAATAAAAAAGTAAGAACATATATAAATTATTACTTTTGAATTTATCAACAGTATGAGCAATTACACAAATGAATATTTTTCATTGCTTAGATTAAGCACTGAGTTTGAGGAAATAAGGTTTGGTAATTAGGTGTAGATGATTACTTTCTGTAAGATGTGAGGGATTAAAAACAGTGTTAAATAATTAATCATATTTGTTTAATGCATTAAATGTGCTTTAGATCACATAATGCGTGGCAATTATCTTAATTTCACATAGTAGAGGCAATTTAAAGTTAAAAAACCCTGCCTATTCAGGTCATTATATTTTTTATTTTCTGGTTAAATATGCCGAGTTCAGGGAAAGTGTATAAACAAGGACTGTTTTCCTTTCCTACTATGTATGAAGAATTCTTTTGGGATTCTAATAACTACTGTCCTGTTCTCAGGTAAAAAGTCCTCGTTATCATCTTACTCCCTCACTTTAAATGAGGGAGCTTTTTTATTATTCCGATTAGCGATCTGCTTCTTTATGAGCGATTTCAATTTCTTCGGATAAAATACGGACACCTTCTTCGATTTTCTCCAAATCAGGCACATAGTTCATACGCATACATTGATGGGCATGAGGCCAGTTGTGTTCCAAACCAGGGAAAAAGTAGTGGCCCGGCACCATCAACACTTTTCGTTTTTTTAATCGCTGATAAAGAATTTCTGTCGTAATCGGCAGATTTTTAAACCATAGCCAGAGGAATATTGCTCCTTCTGGTTTATGAATAAGGCAGTGCTCTTCTGACATATAACGGCGAATGATCTCAATTACGCTATCTACCCGTTTTTTATAAAATGGCTGAATAACATTCTGGGATAAACGGAACAGATCATTACGGCGGATCATTTCCAGCGTAATAGCAGAGCCAACTCCGCCTGGTGCCAGGCTAATAACACCATTCATATTACTGACAGCATGGATAATTTTCTCATTGGCAATGATGATTCCGCAGCGAGTACCCGGTAGCCCCAGTTTGGACAGGCTCATGCACAAGATAATATTCGGGTTCCAAAGAGGAGTTGCATTACTGAATACAATACCCGGGAACGGTACACCGTAGGCATTATCGATCAGCAGAGGGATTTGGTGTTGCTGAGCCAACGCATCCAGACGCAGTAATTCTTCATCGGTGATGACATTACCTGTTGGGTTAGTTGGACGGGAAACACAGATCAAGTTGATATCTTCAGAAATATTCAGGTGATCAAAATCAACCCGATATTTAAATTGACCATTGGGTAGTAATTCAATATTGGGTTTATTGGCAACAAATAAACCTTCATCCAGACCAGAATCAGAATAGCCAATATATTCCGGCGCAAGAGGAAACAAAACCCGTTTCATCGAACCATCTTCGGCACGCCCCGCTAATAAATTGAACAGGTAGAAGAAGGCGCTTTGGCTGCCATTCGTCAGGGCAATATTTTGCGGGTGGATTTCCCAACCGAGTTTTTCTTGTAATTCTTGAGCCAAAGCTGCGATTAAGGTGTTTTTTCCCTGTGGCCCATCATAATTGCATAGAGTTTCGGTTAATTGACCGTTTAACGCTAGATCTGTCAATAGTTGTTGGAAATA
Source organism: Xenorhabdus budapestensis (assembly GCF_002632465.1). GTDB lineage: Bacteria > Pseudomonadota > Gammaproteobacteria > Enterobacterales > Enterobacteriaceae > Xenorhabdus > Xenorhabdus budapestensis. The sequence continues at coordinate 65,823 of NZ_NIBS01000005.1, forward strand.
TTCATCCATTTCAGGAATATGAGCAGGATTACCACCACCTAGCATAATCGCGCCGGGTGTTCTCAAACCTTTGTTGAGATCATTCATCAGGAGAGTAATTCCTGAATCTTGTGTGAACTTGTTTCCGAATTGAGAGAATTTCATAACAGCAGCTGCGTCTTTTTTGTAGGATAAGAGGACACCATACCCCGCACTTTATTGTGGTGCAATGGGGTAAAGTTTCTATTCTGTATTGCTATATATTGTAATGTGACTTGTTGTTGGATTTTGAAACTGGATATTTAATATTTTTATGGTCTTATATTTTAACAACAAATTGCCACCTATTTTTATGCACTGATTTCAGTTTTTCGGCTTTCAATTTTTCGCCATAGGCAGTCTGCGATGTGATCATTGACTAAACCCGCAGCCTGCATAAAGGCATAACAAGTAGTACTGCCGATAAATTTAAATCCACGTTTTTTCAGTGCCTTTGAGAGAGCATCAGAATGGGCGGTTTTGACAGGCACTTCTGCCAGTGTTTTCCAGTGGTTAATTTGCGGGTCGTTATCAACAAATCGCCAGATAAACTCACAGAAATCTTCTTCCTGTTCGGTCATTTTCAGGTAAGCACGGGCATTATGAATTATGGCATTGATTTTAGCACGGTTGCGGACGATGGCAGGATCTTGCATCAATTTCTCGACATCATTTTCATCCATTTCGGCAATTTTGACAGGATCAAATTGATGGAAACATTTTCGATAACCTTCCCGCTTTTTCAAAATGGTGAGCCACGATAAACCAGCCTGTTGTCCCTCAAGGCAAATCAGTTCGAAAAGCTGTAGGCTGTCTTTTAGCGGTTTACCCCATTCATTGTCGTGATAAACCAGATAATCAGGATCAGATGTAACCCAACCACAGCGAGTTATTTCCTTATTCATGAATCGCACGTCTCCACAGATAATGGTGAATAATCACACCAATCTTAGCTGTATAAATATACAAGTAAAGTGGCAGAGATAAGATTTTTTTATACTGTGACAAAATTGGGCATGATCAATGCTGTATATCTTACAGTCAGAGGGTATACTGAACACTTTCGTTTAAATTCATATATCGCGTGCGAATTCAACATGCAAAAGTTTGATATCAAAACCTTTCAGGGGATAATCCTGACATTACAGAATTACTGGGCGCGTCAAGGCTGTACTATTGTCCAACCATTGGATATGGAAGTCGGCGCAGGAACTTCTCACCCTATAACCTGCTTGCGTGCCTTGGGGCCGGAGCCTATTGCAGCTGCTTATGTGCAACCTTCCCGTCGTCCAACTGATGGACGCTATGGCGAAAACCCAAACCGACTCCAGCACTACTATCAGTTTCAGGTTATCATCAAGCCATCTCCAGATAACATTCAGGAACTTTACCTTGGTTCCCTGAAAGAGTTGGGGCTTGATCCTACCGTTCATGATATCCGCTTTGTTGAAGATAACTGGGAAAACCCGACATTAGGTGCTTGGGGACTGGGGTGGGAAGTTTGGCTGAACGGCATGGAAGTGACTCAGTTCACTTACTTCCAACAGGTCGGTGGTCTTGAATGTAAACCAGTAACTGGCGAGATTACTTATGGTTTAGAACGTCTGGCAATGTACATTCAGGGCGTAGACAGTGTGTACGATCTGGTGTGGAGTGATGGCCCGTTGGGTAAAACCACGTATGGCGATATTTACCACCAGAACGAGGTTGAGCAATCTACTTACAACTTTGAACACGCCGATGTCGATTTCCTGTTTACCTGCTTTGAGCAATATGAAAAAGAAGCACAGGAATTACTGGCGTTGGAGACTCCACTGCCACTTCCTGCTTATGAGCGCATTTTAAAAGCCGGTCATACCTTCAACTTGCTGGATGCCCGTAAAGCGATTTCCGTGACTGAGCGTCAGCGCTATATCTTGCGCATCCGTACCCTGACCAAAGCAGTTGCTGAAGCTTATTATGCCTCCCGTGAGGCGCTTGGCTTCCCTATGTGTAACAAAAAATAAGAGGCCATCATGACTCAACAGACTTTCCTTGTGGAAATCGGCACAGAAGAGTTGCCACCAAAGGCACTGCGTTCACTGGCTGAATCCTTTGCGGCCAATTTTGAAGTAGAACTGAAAAACGCCAATCTGGGTCATGGTGAAGTTAGCTGGTTTGCTGCTCCTCGTCGTCTGGCGTTGAAAGTAGCAAATCTGGCGGCGGCACAGGCTGATCGTGAAGTAGAAAAACGTGGCCCTGCTATTGCTCAGGCGTTTGATACGGAAGGAAAACCAACCAAAGCAGCGGAAGGCTGGGCGCGCAGTTGTGGTATCACCGTTGATCAGGCTGAGCGTATGGTAACCGATAAAGGTGAATGGTTACTTTATCGTGCTCAAGTTAAAGGCCATGAAGCGAAAGAATTGCTGGCGGATATGGTAAGCAGTGCATTGAGCAAATTACCGATCCCTAAACTAATGCGCTGGAGTAATAAAGAAACCCAATTCGTCCGTCCTGTGCATACCATCACAATGCTTCTGGGTAGTGAAGTGATTGAAGGCGAAATTCTGGGTATCAAATCTGATCGTATCATCCGTGGTCATCGTTTTATGGGTGAGGCGGAGTTTACCATCAATAACGCAGAGCAGTATCCGGCTATTTTGCAGGAGCGTGGTCGGGTCATTGTGGATTATGAAGCACGTAAGGCCCTGATCAAGCGCGATGCAGAACAAGCCGCTACACAGCTTGGTGGAGTGGCAGATCTGACTGACAGCTTGCTGGAGGAAGTCACTTCATTGGTGGAATGGCCTGTCGTTCTGACAGCAAAATTCGAAGAAAAATTCCTTGAAGTACCTGCTGAAGCGCTGGTTTATACCATGAAAGGCGACCAAAAATATTTTCCGGTTTACGATAAATCCGGCAAATTAATGGCGAACTTTATTTTTGTTACCAATATTGAATCTTCTGATCCTCAGCAGATTATCACTGGCAACGAAAAAGTAGTGCGTCCACGTCTGGCAGATGCTGAATTCTTCTTCAATACTGACCGTAAGCAGCGTCTGGAAGATAACCTGCCACGTCTGGAGACCGTTCTGTTCCAGAAACAACTGGGTACACTGCGCGATAAAACAGACCGTATTCAGGCTCTGGCTGGCTGGATTGCTGAAAAGATCGGGGCGGATGTTACTCATGCGACCCGCGCAGGTTTGCTGTCCAAATGTGACTTAATGACCAACATGGTTTTTGAGTTCACCGATACGCAGGGTGTGATGGGAATGCACTATGCCCGTCATGACGGAGAAGCTGAAGATGTGGCACTGGCGCTGAATGAACAGTATCAGCCGCGTTTTTCCGGCGATGATCTGCCATCTACCGGAGTTTCCTGTGCCATAGCGATCGCCGATAAGATGGATACGCTGGTAGGGATTTTCGGCATCGGTCAACATCCTAAAGGGGATAAAGACCCGTTTGCATTGCGTCGTGCCGCGCTAGGTGTGTTGCGTATTATTGTTGAGAAAAAACTGCCTCTCAACCTCCAGACTCTGGCTGAAGAAGCCGTTTGTCTGTACGGCGATAAGCTGACCAATGAAAACGTTGTAGCTGATGTGGTTGAGTTTATGCTCGGCCGCTTCCGCACCTGGTATCAGGAACAGGGCTACAGCGTTGATACTATCCAGTCCGTACTAGCACGTCGCCCGACTCAACCGGCAGACTTTGATGCCCGTGTGAAAGCGGTAACGCATTTCCGTACATTAGATGAAGCAGTTTCTCTGGCGGCAGCGAATAAGCGTGTTTCTAACATTCTGGCAAAATCAGAAGAGAAGCTGAATGACACTGTGCAGGCTTCAGTGTTGAAAGCAGCGGAAGAGATCCAACTGGCGACTCACCTTGTTGTATTGAAAGAGAAGCTGGCACCTCTGTTTGCAGAAGGCAACTATCAGGATGCGCTGGTTGAACTGGCTTCTTTGCGTGAAGCTGTGGATGCATTCTTCGACAATGTAATGGTCATGGATGAAGATCTGCAAGTAAGGGTAAATCGCCTGACGCTATTGAGTGAACTGCGCGAGTTGTTCCTGCGGGTAGCGGATATTTCGCTGCTCCAGTAATTGCTGATGAGTTTTATTGAGTTAGTGTAAATTGCCTTTAAAGCTAATTACCTTTAAGACAGAGCCTCGCGGATCATAGCGGGGCTTTTTGCTGTCTGAAAATATTACAATGTGTAAACTTTGGATGGATTATCATCAAATAACTACTTACCTTTAAAAAAATATTGACGATCCGTGATACCGGCAGTAAGATGCGCTTCGTTTTCGGCGAGTAGCGCAGCTTGGTAGCGCAACTGGTTTGGGACCAGTGGGTCGGAGGTTCGAATCCTCTCTCGCCGACCAGCATTCTAAAACCCTGCTCTTTGAGCGGGGTTTTTTCATATGTGACAAATGAAAAATAAACCGCACTCTTACTCTTTTTTTTTAGCTCATAGCCGGGCGTTGATTAATCGAATGCCATATTCTGAAAAAACACTATCAGCAGAAACCAACGTTAATCCTTCCATTTGAGATTGTACAATAAGCATTCTAATAGCCAATTTAATTGATGATGTTATTAATTTCACCTGAATTGAATGAATTTAAAACATTTATTTTTCTTGATTCGATTCGGCACCTTGTACCACGTCACCCTTCTTATAATTTTTTCTGTTCATTATTTAAGTATCGGTCACAAATTTAAAATTATAATTTATAGAAATTAATTCTTTTAATAAGTGATATTCCCAGTTTTTTTATCTATATCTGCGCCTGATGTCATGTTTTTTAACCAGAGTTGTTAATGTTTTTTTTCTTTTATGTTTTTCTATTGTTTCATGAGTCATAGTGATTATATTGACGTCAGGAATAACAATTGATTAATTGATAAGCTACGACAATAACACAAGCCGGGGCAGTGATATTCAGGCAGGAAACTCTGGACTTGGCTAAGGCACAATAAACATCACAAACGGAGTTTAAGTAATGACTATCTCCAAAAAGAAAAAACCCGGTTTATTGAAATTGGGTATTGGTCTTGTTTCATTGGCTGTAGCAGCCAGTGTGCAGGCAAAAACACTGGTTTATTGCTCTGAAGGTTCACCTGAAGGCTTTAACCCGCAGTTATTCACTTCTGGTACAACTTTTGATGCAACTGCCAGACAAATTTATAACCGTCTGGTGGACTTCAAATCAGGTACAACAGAGATTATTCCTAGTCTGTCTGAACGGTGGGAAATCAGTGACGATGGCAAAATCTACACATTCTATTTGCGCAAAGGCGTAAAATGGCAGAGCAGTAAAGATTTCAAACCCACGCGTGATTTCAATGCCGATGACGTTATCTTTACCTTTATGCGGCAAAAGGATAAAAATCACCCGTACCATAAAGTATCCGGTGGCAGCTACGAATACTTTATCGGCATGGATATGGGGAATATCATCAGCAAAATAGAGAAAGTGGATGACTATACTGTCCGCTTTGTGCTGTCCCGTCCTGAAGCCCCTTTCCTGGCTAATATAGCCATGGATTTTGCTTCGATTCTCTCCAAAGAATATGCTGATGCCATGATGAAGGTCGGTACGCCGGAAAAAGTGGATCTGAATCCGGTTGGTACAGGGCCGTTCCAGTTAGTGCAATACCAGAAAGATTCCCGCATTCTGTATAAAGCGTTCAAAGATTATTGGCAAGGGCCGACGAAAATTGATCGTCTGGTCTTCTCCATTACGCCTGATGCCTCTGTACGTTATGCAAAATTACAGAAAAATGAATGCCAGGTCATGCCATATCCGAACCCTGCTGATATTGCGAGCATGAAGCAGAACAAAGATATTGTTCTGAAAGAACAGGCAGGGCTGAATGTTGGTTATCTCTCTTATAACGTCTCCAAAAAGCCAATGGACAACCTCAAAGTTCGTCAGGCGTTGACGATGGCGGTGAACAAAGATGCCATCATTGCGGCTGTGTATCAAGGAGCCGGTCAGAAAGCGAAAAACCTGATCCCTCCTACGATGTGGGGCTATAACAAAGATATCAAAGATTACGCCTATGATCCGGTGAAGGCTAAAGAACTGCTGAAAGATGCTGGCTTCCCGAATGGCTTTGAAACCGATCTTTGGGCAATGCCAGTACAGCGTCCTTATAACCCGAATGCCCGCCGTATGGCGGAAATGATTCAGGCTGACTGGGCCAAAATTGGTGTAAAAGCCAAGATAGTCAGTTATGAATGGGGCGAATATCTGAAACGTGCCAAAGATGGTGAACCTCAAAACGTCATGATGGGATGGACGGGGGATAATGGAGATCCTGATAACTTCTTTGGAACCCTGTTTAGTTGCGCAGCCAAAGAACGAGGTTCCAATTATTCAAAATGGTGTGACCAACAGTTTGAGGACATTATTCAGCCAGCACGTACAACGGCTGATATTGCCAAACGCACAGAGCTTTATAAGCAGGCTCAAGTAGTAATGCATGAGCAAGTCCCTGCATTGATTATCGCCCACTCTACGGTTTACGAACCTGTTCGTAAAGAAGTGAAGGGTTATGAGGTCGATCCGCTCGGCAGGCACCTCTTTTACAATGTAGATCTCGAATAATCCTGTTCTTGATTTGTTGTGATTGACCCTCTCCCGAACATTCCGGGGGAGGGTTGCGCTTCTCTGGTGGGCAAGCAGGTCTGTGTATTACACAAACAGTCTGAGAGCTGTAACTGATAACTAAAAAGAGAATTCAGGATATGCTGCAATTTATCCTCCGGCGTCTGGGGCTGGTGATCCCGACGTTTATTGGTATTACCCTGCTGACTTTCGCTTTTGTGCATATGATCCCCGGTGATCCGGTACTGATTATGGCGGGAGAAAGGGGTGTCTCTGCCGAGCGCCATGCTGAACTGATGGCAGCAATGGGGTTAGATAAACCTCTTTGGCAGCAATATCTTCATTATGTCAGTGGCATACTGCATGGTGATTTAGGGATCTCCCTGAAAAGCCGTATCCCGGTGTGGGATGAATTTGTCCCCCGATTTAAAGCAACATTAGAATTAGGCATCTGTGCCATGTTATTTGCCATCTCTGTCGGTATTCCTGTCGGTGTGTTGGCAGCGGTTAAGCGTGGTTCTGTCTTTGATCATACCGCCGTAGGCCTGTCACTGACGGGCTATTCAATGCCTATTTTCTGGTGGGGCATCATGCTCATCATGCTGGTTTCTGTTCACTGGAACCTGACTCCGGTTTCCGGCCGAATAAGCGACAGTGTGTTTCTCGATGATAGCTATCCTCTGACCGGCTTTATGCTGATCGATACCCTGATTTGGGGGGAAGATGGTGACTTCATTGATGCTGTGATGCACATGATCCTGCCTGCTGTTGTATTAGGTACGATCCCGTTAGCCGTGATTGTACGTATGACTCGTTCTTCCATGCTGGAAGTATTGGGTGAAGACTATATCCGTACTGCACGGGCAAAAGGTCTGAGCCGGATGCGTGTCATTATTATCCATGCGTTGCGCAATGCGTTGCTGCCTGTAGTCACGGTGATTGGCCTGCAAGTGGGTATTATGTTGGCGGGGGCTATTCTGACGGAAACCATTTTTTCATGGCCGGGGCTGGGGCGTTGGCTGATCGACGCTCTCCAGCGCCGTGATTATCCTGTGGTGCAAGGTGGCGTATTGCTGGTGGCGACAATGATCATTCTGGTCAATTTTGTGGTTGATCTACTGTATGGCATTGTCAATCCACGTATTCGGCATAAGAGATAAGGAGCACATGATGACTCAAATAACGGAGCCACAAGCAACTGAGCAAATAACATCAAGTGCACCGAAACTGATGACACCAATGCAGGAGTTCTGGCATTACTTTAAACGTAACAAAGGTGCCGTCATTGGTCTTGCCTATATTGTTTTGATGCTGTTGATCGCGTTGTTCGCCGGGATACTGGCACCACATGGCCCAGCAGAACAGTTCCGTGATTCCCTGTTGAACCCGCCAGTATGGCAGGAAGGGGGAAGCTGGCAATTTATTCTCGGTACTGACGATGTTGGGCGCGATATCCTTTCTCGCTTGATGTACGGCGCGCGTCTCTCCTTGCTGGTTGGCTGTCTGGTTGTTGTGATGTCGCTGGTGATGGGGATTATTCTGGGATTGCTGTCGGGCTATTTTGGTGGAATTGTTGATACTGCCATTATGCGAATAGTCGATATCATGCTGGCCTTGCCAAGCCTGTTATTAGCATTGGTATTGGTGGCTATCTTCGGCCCATCTATCGTCAATGCGTCACTGGCTCTGACATTTGTTGCACTGCCTCATTACATTCGCCTGACAAGAGCGGCAGTATTAGTTGAAGTGAATCGTGACTATGTGACCGCTTCTCAGGTTGCTGGTGCGGGGGCGATGCGTCAGATGTTCATCAATATCTTGCCAAACTGTCTTGCTCCCTTGATTGTGCAGGCTTCATTAGGGTTTTCGAATGCTATTCTCGACATGGCTGCCCTGGGTTTTCTGGGAATGGGAGCACAGCCACCAACACCAGAATGGGGAACTATGCTGTCAGATGTCTTGCAGTTTGCTCAGAGTGCATGGTGGGTCGTAACTTTCCCTGGGCTGGCTATCCTTTTGACGGTACTGGCATTTAACCTGATGGGGGATGGGTTGCGTGACGCGCTCGATCCTAAGCTCAAGCAGTAGGGGTATGACATGGCATTGTTAAATATAGACCAATTATCGGTACACTTCGGTGATCAAGGTGCACCATTCCGCGCCGTTGACCGTATCAGCTACAGTGTTGAGCAGGGGAAGGTTGTCGGTATTGTTGGAGAGTCTGGTTCGGGCAAATCTGTCAGCTCGCTGGCGATTATGGGGTTGATAGATTATCCGGGCAAGGTCATGGCAGAGAAGCTGGAATTTGATGGCTGTGATCTGACAAAGATTTCCGAAAAAGAGCGCCGCCAGCTGGTTGGTGCAGAAATTTCGATGATTTTTCAAGATCCGATGACCAGCCTTAACCCTTGCTACACCGTGGGTTATCAGATCATGGAAGCGCTTAAAGTCCATCAGGGAGGAAACCGAAAAACCCGTTATCAACGAGCAATTGATCTGCTGACTCAGGTAGGAATTCCTGATCCAGCCTCTCGCTTAGATGTATATCCACATCAACTATCAGGTGGAATGAGCCAACGTGTCATGATCGCGATGGCGATTGCTTGTCGTCCGAAGCTGCTGATTGCCGACGAACCGACAACGGCATTGGATGTGACTATCCAGGCACAAATCATCGAATTGTTACTGGAGTTACAGCAGCAAGAAAACATGGCACTGGTCTTGATCACCCATGATTTGGCTCTGGTTGCGGAAGCTGCTCAGCATATTATTGTGATGTATGCCGGGCAGATAGTGGAAATTGGCAAGTCGAATGAAATATTCAGAGCACCGCGTCATCCTTATACACAGGCATTATTGCGGGCATTGCCGGAATTTGCGGTAGATAAATCCCGTCTGGCTTCGTTGCCGGGCGTTGTTCCAGGGAAATATGATCGTCCGACAGGATGTTTGCTCAATCCTCGCTGCCCTTATGTCAATGAGCATTGCCGCCAAGTGGAGCCGAAATTGAAAGTTGTTGGAGAACGTCAGGTTAAATGCCATATGCCACTGGATGATGAGGGGAGGCCGACAGTATGAGTGCTCAAGAAACAGTTATTCAACAACAAAACTGGCAGGAAAAAGACACGATTCCTTTGCTGAAGGCTATTGAACTGAAAAAATATTATCCAGTTAAAACAGGCATATTTTCACCAGAGAGGATAGTGAAGGCACTGGATGGTGTCTCATTTGAACTGGAGAAAGGTAAGACACTGGCGGTTGTAGGAGAATCAGGTTGTGGGAAATCCACTTTGGGGCGCCTGCTGACCATGATAGAAAAACCGACAGAAGGAGAGCTTTATTATTTGGGACAAGACTTACTATTGCCAGATAAAGAAGCAGAAAAACTCCGACGACAGAAAATCCAGATCGTATTTCAGAATCCTTACGCCTCTTTGAATCCGCGTAAAAAAGTGGGTCAGATTCTGGAAGAGCCTTTACTTATCAATACATCATTGGCACCGGATGAACGCAAAGAAAAAGTCCTGGATATGATGGAAAAGGTGGGATTAAAGCCTGAACATTACCAGCGTTATCCTCACATGTTTTCTGGCGGTCAGCGTCAGCGCATTGCGATTGCTCGTGGGTTGATGTTAAATCCTGACGTGGTAATTGCGGATGAGCCAGTTTCTGCTCTGGACGTTTCCGTACGGGCGCAAGTTTTGAACCTGATGATGGATTTGCAGCAGGAATTAGGGCTGTCATATGTCTTTATTTCCCATGACCTTTCAGTGGTTGAACACATTGCCGATGAAGTTATGGTTATGTATTTGGGGCGCTGTGTTGAAAAGGGGAGTAAGGAAACGATTTTCAATAACCCGAGTCACCCTTATACGCAGGCGTTATTGTCTGCAACACCGCGGTTGAATCCAGAACTGCGTAGTGAACGTATCAAATTGACAGGAGAATTGCCAAGTCCGATGAATCCGCCTTCGGGTTGTGCTTTTGCAGCCCGTTGCCGCCATGCATTTGGCCCATGCACCCAATTCCACCCTAAACTAAAGCAATATAACGAGCGACTTGTTGCCTGCTTTGCTGTTGAGCAAAATGCAAATCCACCTGCATAATTGTGTCAGATCGTAGTATAACGTTATCTGATTCATATCGAATGGACTTCAAGTGACTGTACAACGTTAAATGAGTCACTCCCCGGAAGCTGGAGGTTATATGATAAGGTTACAGTCATAAAACCCATGTGACCGGGGAATGAATATAGTTAATAAAGCAGCAACTTGAAGATGAAAGGGATAAACGTCACAAAAAGCAAATACTATATTGCCGTCATTTATCTCACTTGTATTTATCAAAACAAGACGATAGCAAGAAAAATCAAGTATACTCAGTCGCATTATTACGGTGTGGTAGCCAGTCTTTGGTCAAGTATTGGTTTGGATAAAATGAAATTGCGAGTCAAACGTTCGTTAACCATTAAACAAATGGCGGCAGTGACAGGAGTCACTTTGGTCACCCTTGCTATTTTCATTACTATCCAATTATCGCATTTGTTACAGCAACGAAAAGATGATTATATTAACCAGCTCAACAATGCGGCAGCTCAGATCCAGGCTCCTTTGACAGATGCTTTGCTGAGATCTGATCTCAATAAAGCGAAAACTCTACTGATTGAGTTAAAAACGTCGGGCATCTTAGGGCGAGCTGAACTGATATCGCAGAATAATTCCCGGATTATGAATTTGGACTTCGCGACTCATCGGCCTATACCTGAATTGGCAAAGCGGGTTTTTGGTATTCCGGTTGAGTTAAATATTCCATTACATGTTTATGGTATTTCATCAAAAGACATAGCATCGCAGGGGCATCTTATCTTGCAGGTTGATTCCAACCGTGTGTACCGATTTGCTTTGAACACACTGGCATTAATGTTGACCACTTATTTATTACTCGCACTTATTCTTACCGTGTCGATAAGTTGGTGTGTAAATCGTATCATCATACATCCGTTGCGTGACATCGCACGAGAACTGAATGAAGAGCATCCTCCTGTCCCTATGCCTTGTCCCAAAAGTCACCAAGATGATGAATTGGGGTTGTTGGTGAAAGGTTATAATCGTCAAGTTAATAAGCAAAGCAAAAACCTCCATCAAAATGAAACCTTATAAGGTGAATAAAGGTCTAATTTTCGGTGATAATATCCAGAAGCCTTTTATTGGTTCAGACAAGGATAAAACTAAATAGGTAGGGGTAAGTAAGAATGCAAGGCAAGAAAATCGGATATCTTATTAGTGGCACCATTCTGGCTACGACTTACTTTGCTCAGGCGGAAACCTTACAGCCTGATCCAGCCTGGCAACAAGGTAAACTAGAAAATGGGTTCAGTTGGCAAATCCTGCAAACTCCGCAACGCCCCAAAGATAAAATACAGTTGCGTTTAATGGTGAAAACCGGCTCTCTGGCAGAGAAAAACCAGCAGCAGGGTTACACCTACCTCATTCCCAAGATCGTCTTATCCTCCAGTAAAGATTTATCTTCGCAAAAATTGGAAAATCTGTGGTACAACGCAGTTGATAGCAAAAACCCCCTTCCGCCCGCCATAGTTTCATATGATTTCACCCTCTATAGCCTGAGCTTACCAAATAACCGCCCTGAATTATTGCAGGATGCGCTGATCTGGTTATCCGATATTGCGGGAGGTGCAGTATTTACGCCACAGACTTTGGCTCAGGCTATGAAAACGTCTGAACATCTGGTATCGACTCTGCCGACAGATGTTCAGGATCCGGTATGGCGTATACGCCTGCAAGGTTCGACTCTGCTTGGTCATGATCCCGGAGCGCATGTATCAACATCTGTAGATGTGAAAAAAGTCGAAGAATTCTATCGGCAGTGGTATACGCCGGATGCAATGACATTATATGTTGCCGGCAACGTTGATAGTCGGGTATTACCAGAACGGCTCAATCAGGCATTTTCATCATTAGAAGGAAAACGTCAGACACCTGTTGCTGTTCCCATACTGTTGCCAGTAAAAGCAGAAATATTGAGAGTAGAAAGTGATAAAGCTAAACAAGATCGGCTCTCTTTAGTCTGGAACCTGAACTGGCAACCGATTAACAACTCTCAGGCATTGCTTCAGCATTGGTCAAACGAACTTGCTCGCGAAGCTTTTTACCGTTACTTACAATTGTGGCTGAAAGAAAAGCAAAATGACGCAAAATTAGATCTGGATTGTCGGGTCGTCTACCAGCGGGCGAACTGCTACCTGAATCTGGACACTTCATCAAGCAAATTGACGGAATCCACACTTTATCTGGCCTCTGCGCTGGCGTCATTACGTGAAAACGGATTGCCACAAGAGCAATTTGATGAACTGTATAATCAGAAACGTCTTCAGCTTCAACACCTCTTTGCAGTATATGCGCGTACAGACACCGATATATTGATTAACCAGCGTCTGCTCTCCCAACAAAATAATGTGATAGATATTGCACCTGAGCAATATCGCAGACTGCGGCAGATGTTTTTATCTTCCCTTACACCACAAGTTTTGAACAAAAAGCTGAAAGAGATGTTATCTCAGGAAACTGCATTTATTCTGGTGCAACCTAAAGGTGAAGCGGTTGTTGATGTGAATCAGCTCAGGAATAGCTTTAATCAGATTATGAGACCGGGGCCATTGCCAGATGAATCTAAAGTGGTTGAAACCAAAAAAGCTGAAGGTCAGTAATTTCCACTAATCATATAGCAGGCGGATTCGCCTAATAAGTGCAATTTCTCAGAAAATCGGTCAGTTGCTACAGTAGGCACCTTCCTCGCCAAAGGAAAATGCCCTATGTTCTATACACAACTGACCGAAACAAAATTTTCAGCTTAAAAAAGCAGGATTTTCACCGTGTGCTATTGCCGCGTTACTGAATCGAAATCCCTCAACTATTAGCAAAGAATTGGAAAGAAATCAGGGATCCCAGAGATACTGTCCTGAACAGGCTCAGTATAAGGTATTAGATATTCATATCACTCGCGAAAACTGTCTCTGACGCATCTGATTACGCAGATAGCTGTCAAAACACATGCAAATATTTCGGATTAATAAACGTCCTTTCGGTGATACCTGAATCTGTGTTTCAGTGACCTTGACCAGCCCATCTTCCGCCAGCGGCACTAATAATTGCAGATCTTCAGCAAAATAATCCGTGAAATTCACTGCGTAGCACTGTTCAATATCAGCAAAATTCAGCCTGAAATTACAAATCAACGCCTTAATCACATCACGGCGGATACAATCATCTTGCGTCAGATTCAAACCACGCCACAACGCATGCTCCTGCACCTCTACTGCTGCATAGTAGGTTTTAAGATCTTTCTGGTTCTGTGCATAACTGTCACCCAGCATACTGATAGCAGAAACACCGACGCCCAATAAGTCACACTCTCCTTGTGTGGTATATCCCTGAAAATTACGATGTAGTCCCCCTTCCCGCTGGGCAATAGCCAGTTCATCATCAGGGCGGGCAAAGTGATCCATACCAATAAACTGATAGCCATTATCTGCCAGAATAGTAATAGTTTGCTGCAAAATATCCAGTTTCTGTGCCGCACTCGGTAAATCACTCTCCTTAATTTTACGTTGTGCCGCAAACAAATTCGGCATGTGAGCATAATTGAATACACTCAGACGATCAGGAGATAGCACCAACACTCGTTGCAGGGTGAAAGCGAAGCTTTCTGCAGTCTGTTTCGGCAAACCATAAATTAAATCGATACTGATGGAGGCAAAACCAGTTTCCCGGGCACGGTTAACCAGTTCGAAAATAAGATCTTCATTCTGTTCCCGATTAACCAGACGCTGAACTTCCTTATTGAAATCCTGCACCCCCATACTCAGGCGGTTAAAACCTTCATGGCGCAGATGGTCAATCATATCCAGTTCAATTTCACGTGGATCAATTTCAATGGAAAGTTCTGCATCAGGCAGAAAGTGGAAGTGACTACGCAATATTGCCATCAATCGGCTGATCTGTGCCTTGTTCAGATAAGTCGGTGTTCCTCCTCCCCAGTGCATCTGGCTGACTTTTCTCTGAGCAAACAATTTTGCCCGCGCTGTAATTTCCTTTTCCAGAGCTTGCAGATACTCATCTGCTTTATGTTTCTGACGAGTAACCAGCTTATTGCAGCCACAGAAATAACAAAGTTTGTGACAGAATGGGATATGGATATAGAGGGAAAGAGAGCGATCAGGATAACGCACGGCGGCCTGTGCAAATGCAGTATTATCGTACTGTTGGTTAAACTCCAATGCTGTTGGGTATGAAGTATAACGAGGCCCTGAATAATTGTATTTTTGGATCAAAGGCAGATCCCAGACAATGGCTTGCTCTGACATGCTTATTCCTTCCGCTGTTTTAGCCCATCAAATAGCCACTGTAGTTTACCCAATTACTATAGCAAATACCATGTAAATGATATGGTTATACACTTTATCATTGGGTATATCCTGGGATGCCCTGCCTTTATGATCACAACAATTTATAACCGGAACGACTTATTTCTCAGGAATTACTTACCTTTCAGCAGCTGCATGATATCTTCCTGCTCTTCTTCTTCACTGTCACCACCTTCCGGCTCAATACCCAACTGTTCCATCAGAGCATCAATACGATCAAGCATACTATCGACATAAGCATTCTCTTCCTGAGAGAGTTTTTCATCCTGCTCAAGGCGTATCAGCAAGCTATCCAGACGCTCATCATTTTCCAGCATTTTCAGTTCTTCCTGCGCTGATAAACGAGGTTTTGGCGTTGCTTTAGGCTTCTCTGCTACTGGTTTTTTTACTGCTATTTTTTCGCCGATGATCAAAGGAATCGGCGCTTTACTACCGATACGAGGATCTCGTTCCTGCTTTGTGCCAGACTGTTTTTTCTGACTACTATTATCCTGGTGACGGCTACCAGCTGGATTACCACGCTGTCTTTTCTGGCGTTTACGCTCACGTCCTTCAGAGTTCAACTCTTCACGACTTTTTCTTTTTTGCTTACCCGCTGACGTTTTTACAGGGGATTTTTTGTTTAATTGACTCATAGCTTGTGACTCAACTCGTGTTATCAAAATATTTTCGGCGGAATCTAACAGAATCCACTTATAACATCCAACGTCATTTACTTATTCTTTCGAGTTCGGCTAATATTTCAGATTACCTTAACTTAAGTATTACGAGCATCAATTCTCTATGCGTTTCTTCGATACTTCTTATCGCATACCTCTGTATCTTTGGTGCATTGGTTATGCTGTCTTATGGATAGTAGCAAGTTATTCACTGGATCCGACTGTTCCGTATGATGCTGTAGAAGCCTTAAACTGGGGCATAAATGGAGAATGGGGATCCCCGAAAAATCCGTGGCTGGTAGGCACTGTGATGTTACCAGCGATCTATATTAGTCATATTTCTCTCAGCTTTTACTGGTATTTCACCCATTTTGTTGCCATTGCCATAGGCATGCTTGGCGTCTGGCGTCTGGCCTTCCGGTTAACAGGTAAAGTTGAGTTAGCCTGGCTTGCCATGCTGACACTCAATCTGTCTGGTATCATCAATTTCGATATCATTCCTTATAACGATAATTACCTGTTGGTGATGTTGTGGCCGTGGTCACTGTTGTTCTTCCTGAAAGCCATTGATGACCATCCGAAATGGTGGCTGGCATTCGCATTAGCGGCAGGGCTGGCGACAATGGGCAAATATTCTTCACTTGCAATCGTTGGTTCAGTCTTTTTGCTCTCCCTGTTTACTCCCAAAGTACGGTGCCAATATCGGGAACCACTCTTTTATCTCGCCATTGTATTGTGGCTTATACTGATATTACCCAACGTCTGGTGGCTGATACATAACGATTTTTCTGCATTTAAATGGGTAGACTCCCAAATCGAGCATAGATTTAATCTGCATACTACACGCGCGGTACTTTCGGTGTTCTATCCCCTCATCATCGTGGGAGTGATTACTTATCTGTCAGGCGGAAAAATTGGCTGGCCAAAGCAACAATCCAACAGGCTGATTAATATCGTTATTCTGTTACCCCTGTTGATTATCTATGCCTGGTTCTCTTTTAATCAGGGTGGACGGATGACCGAATGGCTCCAGCCATTCATGGCGGTAGCACCTGCACTACTGGTAGGTTCGATAATTGTACCTCCCCATAAATCCTTACTGGGAATATTACGAGGGTTGGCCTTGTTTGGTGTGCTGGTTCTTATTGGCTATACCAGTGTCATGCTGGCAAATGTTCGGGAAGCTGGCGAAAAGTTTGAAGGGATAAAAACCTTTACCAGCCAACTTGATCAGCGCTGGAATGAATTGTATTCAACACCACTGCATTACGTTGGAGGAAAATATCTGCATCAATGGCTGACGTTTTACAGTCATTATCGCCCTCAAACCATACAGCCGTGGGAAATAGACAATGGTGCACCGCCCAATATATACAACCGCCACATTAAAGAGAACGATATTGTAAAATATGGTGCTTTGCTGGTAGGAGAAAGGGGAACAGATTGTTCACAGGAGACCTTTCAACAAACACTGATAACCTGGCCTGAATTAACGATCAGCCACAAAGAAGAATTTACGTTTCAAGCTCAGCCAAGTGCGGAAGCTGAGATCGTCTGCATCGGCTTTGTTGCTCCCAAAAACAGTCAACATCTTCAATAATCTTCTAGTTACCGCAAAAAAGCCTGAAAGTGAGTATACCGTCAGGCTTTTTCTTCTCAACACAACATCAGATTAGACAGCATTGTGTTTAATGGGCATCCACAAACACCATTTTCAATATAAACAGTAAAGTAACGACAATAACGCAAGAGCCAATTTCACGCCATTTCCCTGTTCCCAGTTTCATAGCGCAATAAGCAATAAATCCCAATGCGATACCTTCGGTAATAGAAAAGCTGAATGGCATCATAACAGCGGTAATAAATGCCGGGACGGATTCAGTCAGATCATTCCATTTCACCCGTGTCAGGCTGGATGTCATTAGAACCCCCACATAAACCAGCGCACCTGCTGTGGCATAAGCAGGAACCATACTAGCCAATGGAGAAATAAACATCACCAACAGGAATAAAATACCGACAACAACGGCAGTTAATCCGGTACGCCCACCAACAGAAACACCAGAAGAACTCTCTATATAAGCGGTTACCGAAGAAGTTCCGATATAAGAGCCAGCCACTGAGCTGATACTGTCAACATACAGAGCCTGATTCATCCGCGGGAATTTACCATTATTGTCAGCAATACCGGCTTTATCGGTTACACCAATCAACGTACCGGACGAATCAAACAGGTTTACCAGCATAAAAGAAAAAATAACCCCTACTAACGCGATATCCAGAGCTCCTTTCACATCAACATTACCAACAACACTCATTACACTGGGTGGCAGATCAAAAATACCCTGATATTCCACATACCCCATCATAAACCCGATCCCCGTCGTTATTACGATGGAAAGCAATACCGCTGCATGAAAATTACGTGCTGCTAAAATGGCAATGATAAAAAAGCCCAATGTACCCAACAGTACATTGTGGGAAGCAAAATTGCCGATGGAGACGATCGTATCTGGATTCGATACGATAATGTCGGCATTTTTCAACCCCATCATGGCAATAAAAAGCCCGATACCGCTGGTAATACCGACGCGCAAACTCACAGGGATATTAGCTATCATCCAGTAACGGATACGGAAAACAGTCAGGATAAACAATCCTACTGCACCCCAAAAAATCGCCCCCATTGCAACCTGCCATGAAATACCCATAGCACCGACTACGACAAAAGCAAAAAAAGCATTCAGTCCCATCGCGGGAGCAACAGCAATCGGTAAATTTGCCGTTATTCCCATCATAATACTGCCAAATGCAGCGATGAAGCAGGTAGTAACAAATACGGCTTTGATATCCATTCCTGCAACAGACAAAATTTGTGGATTCACAAAGACGATATAAACCATGGTTAGAAAGGTTGTAAGCCCAGCGATCATTTCGGTACGAATTGTCGTGCCATGTTCCTCTAATTTAAACACGCGCTGAAGTAAACCCTGACGATTTACAGAGCCAGAATTGAGTGTGCTCATTAATATTTTATTCCCCAAAAGATGAAGTTTTCGCCCTATCCTACAGGAAATCCGAACAAATCGTTATCCCTCAAGGCCCAAAAAGAAAACGATTGCCATTAGTATAATCAATAAGTTATATAATAAACGAGCCTCATTAAATTGACTCTGTTTTATGCGTTATTTTTGGATGGCATCATGTCAAGAATATCGGTGAAAATATCCGTCCATTCATCCTTACCAATCTCCATTAACCCAAAGAAACGTAGGACAAATGCCCCTTCTGTGGCCAGAAAAGCTAAGCGCGCCCGACGCCCTTCTTCCGTCGTTGTATCCAGATCCGCTATGCGCTGACTATACCAAGCACGGCTTGACTCAAGATGTTCAGGTGTTTGAAGTAAAGCAGCCAGTAAACCTGCTGCTTTTGCAGATGACACTTCATCAGAGTGCTGGCTGGCCTCAACATGCGCACGTACCGCTGTCAACGGATCAGGATCTTCTCCGGCTATTGTGCGAAAATGCTCTTGGTAACTCAGTTCCCAACGTTCAAACATCGCATCAATAAATGCGTCCTTCGTATTGAAACTGTACTGAACTCCACCCTTAGTGATCCCCACCGATTTTGCCACTGCATCAATAGTCAGAGCCGCAGCGCCATGTGTTGTCACGATTCGTTCCGCTGCATCCAGCAAAACTTCCCGGTCAATTGTTCTACGTCGTCCCATCAGAGCCCCCCTTTTAATTCAATACGTATGTATTTATAATGTTAGGACTCTGTGCCGTCAAGGCTTGAACAGCACAAAATCCTTCAACCACATTGATGAGTTCTCGCATGAAATCGAATATTCGCTGGCTCATGCTGGCTGTCATTTCCAGCGCGCTTTTTCTAATCGTTATCGACATGACTGTTCTCTATACAGCCTTGCCTCGCCTGACACATGACCTGCGCGCTTCTTCCACCGAAAAACTGTGGATCATGAACGCCTATTCATTGACCATTGCTGGCCTGCTTCCCGGCACAGGAGCGTTAAGTGACCGCTTTGGAGCCAAGAAACTGTTTACTTCCGGGCTGGTTGTGTTCGGCATGGCATCACTTATCGCCGCGTTTGCTCCCAATCCCGGTACATTGATCAGTGCACGAGTGGTACTTGCCATTGGTGCAGCAATGATGATGCCCGCAACGCTGGCAATAGTCCGTCAGGCTTTTGAAGATCCGAATGAACGTGCTCTTGCCATCGGCATCTGGTCAGCCGTTGCTTCGGGAGGAGCTGCGCTTGGCCCCGTTATCGGTGGGATACTGCTCGAATATTACTGGTGGGGTTCTGTCTTCCTGATCAACGTTCCTATCGTCATCATCGCATTTATCTTTGCTCTGACCACCATTAACAAAAGTCAAAGTAATCCGAGCCGCTCATTTGACCTACTTGCTTCTATCCAAATCATGATTGGACTGATTGGCATTACCTTGGCTATCAAAGAAATTAGTAAACAAGCACCATCACTGGAAACTGCCATGATAGCCAGCGTCATCGGAATTGTTTTCATAGTTATGTTCGTTCGTCGGCAACGCCGTTCATCCGTACCAATTATCGACTTTAATCTATTACGTTCTTACGGTTTCGCCACCGGAGTCGCAACGGCTTTTGTTACCACAGCAGCCCTCGTGGGAGTGGAGCTTGTAATCAGTCAACGGCTTCAACTGGTGGTAGGCTTATCACCTTTACAAGCAGGATTGTTTATCCTACCTATTCCCTTAGCTTCTTTTGCTGCCGGGCCTTTGGCTGGTATTGCCATCCCCAAATTTGGCGCAGCAAGAATTATGTGGATCTCACTCATCTTTGCCGGACTTGGTATTTTTGGCTATCTCATCGGCTTCCAATCCGGCGTGTTAGTGCAAATAACTGCGTTTGCCATGATTGGGTTTGGCATCGGTGCCGCTATGACAGCAGCTTCTACATCCATCATGTTCAATGCTCCTGAGCACAATGCAGGTACAGCCGCTTCAATTGAGGAAATTGCCTATGAATTTGGTGGATTGATTGGGATAGCCGTTCTCGGTAGCCTGATGGTAGCGATCTATACGGCATCATTTACCCTACCGGCCGATGTTGTCATACCAGAGTCTATACAGAGTGGCTCACTACAAAATAGTATTGATGAGGCTCTTATCGTTGCAGAAAGTTTAAAAGGCGATGCGGCTCTATCACTGGCCCGTGCAGCAAAGCAGGCTTTTGATAGCTCAATTCTATCAGTTTTAACCGTTGCGGGTGTAATGTTGCTGTTATGTGCTGTGGTGATTGTGTTTTTTGCAAGAAGGCAGCACGATTAACTATTATTAGAATCTGCCAAATTATTCGATTCTTTCGGTCGAATAGTTTGGCATCAAAAAGCATTTCAATATTAAATGACTTTCTTCTATTGACTATTTTTTCTGATCATTTTATGCCATGCCTGAAAACAATGTAGTTCCTTAAGGTAGTGACTGTAATATTGGGTATTTAGCATAAAGAATGTCAGTAAAAAATCCACGGAGATAATACACAAAAAGACATTGCTATAATCCAATACACCAGCAATGAATTTTAAACTTATCAGAGAGATAAAGAGTACCACAAAGAGATAGCGTGCTACAGTTAACATCCTGAACCCCAACGTTATTCCCCTATGAGTTAATGAAATGGATAAGAAAGCAAATACTAAAGCCAATGCGACAATAAAAAATAAAATTGGCAAATCATTTTTGTTATCCAAATGAGATAACAATATGAATGTAGTCATTACATAAGATTTAATTAGTAAAATAGTAGAAAATAATGTTATCAGTAATGCTTTTTTCGGAATACCAAAGTCCAATAAATACCGATACTTATTTAATCTCTTTTCTGCCAGTAGACTAGCATCATTTTTTTCTACTCTTTGGTTAAGCGCATAACTTTCTCTAAGTGTATTATTAAGATTGGTATTTAATACACAATATTGCCAAAAAATATTGAAGATATTTACTTTTTTCGAGCGGTTATGTAACTCAATAATATTCTCTTCTGCAATTCTAACTATATTTTTTTTCAGGATAGAGTTCTTTATTTTAAACCATAGGATTTTTCTCATAGCTTGAGAAAACGCTTCACTGTTAATGATTATCCTATTCGAGAGAAAATTGAAAAAAACAATGGTCAACAAATACCATTCGTGGTGCATATAATAGACAAAGTAATCAAGCAGAATAAGAGTAATTGCCAAAATAATACTTAATGTGTTCAACCCATTCAGTGTTTTTAACGCAAAGAGATTTCCTCTGTAAGCATAAAGCGTCGATAACGAGATTATAGAAATGATAAATATACTGGCAGAACGTTGAAAACGCGCAACATCAGAAGAAAAATAAAAATTATAAAATACAAAAAATAATATTACATAAGAAACAGAAATCAGTATAGGAAACAAGGCCATCAATACACTTTCTTCTGAAGAGCGATTGATAGTTATTTTATCTTTAAGTCTAACAGTATTTAGTTCATCCAACAGAGAGGAATCACTATTCTCAATTCTATCATCTGTATTTTTATACAAATGTATAATACTTCTGAGTTGCCTGTTTGTTAATATATTTTTTAAGTTCATGTTATTTTCCAAATTTATTAAATCTTTATATTATTTTTATCTCTTTTTACTCCTTATTTCTGTAATCATCTTATAATAAGTTGAATATTCAAAATTTTCATACAAATTTCAGTAAAAAACACTTTTCCATTAATAACCATTTTGAAGATAACCTGCTGGTTTTTCATCCACAATAGAAAAAATTGCACCAATAGCATAGTTGACTGATTTAGCTATATTTTCAGGATTCCTAATGCTGCCAGTCATTCCACTTCCCAAAAATCCACCACCAGCAGAAAGAGAATTTATCAAGTGGTTTCGCAAAGTCCTATGAATTTCTTCTGTTGGATAATGTTTAGGATATTTTCCTCTTCTTATTGCATCTTTTATAGCCTGATTAGAAATGCCGGGATTGTTATGTCGTATAATCTCCTCTGTTAACCGTTTTCTTTCATGTCTTGGCATATTTTTCAACCATTCTGATGCATTACGGGAAGATGTAGACTTCATTATTCTGTAAGTATGGTAGGCTTCCTTTAAAGCTGCTGAACCAGAAGCGAGAGAGGTTATATCCAGCATTGTAGTCGTTGCAACATACCAATCCTGTGAATCTAACCAAGCAACATGCTCTATCCCTTCCTCACCATTACTAGTAAGTTGATAAACCCTATATATGCCATTTCCACATTGAAGAGAACTTGCAGCAGCACCGCTATAAGCCAAAACAGTAACTACTGAACTTGTCCCCATGGTAACTGGAACTGCTGCTGCTGAAAGAAATTCAACCGCTATAAATGCCAATGCAGAACCACACGAAAGCGCTGTTGATCCAATTTCCCATACCAAACTAGGCTCTGAAACCGTTTTTTTCAACTCTACTTCCGGAGCAACTGTCTCCGCCTCTAGATTAAAGATAATAATATGTGTTAACTCTGAAGTAGTTTGGTTTCTACGTCTTTTTGATGGTCTAACTAAATAACGCTTAGATAACCCATCCGAATAAATAATTCCAGCACCATAAAAATCACGGTGGCAATCCAATGCATCAGCAATAGCCTGAAAATCAATATTAGCAGCACTAGGATGTGTCATCCTCAACTGATGAGAGTACCGAAAATCGGGTAGCTTACTTTCATCAAATTCATCTCTTAGTTGTGATGTAAGACTGTCAAATCGCATTTTAATCACCACTCATGATCACTTAGTAATTACACCAGTATCTAAATATATATATTGTTTTTCTTTTATTTCAAACAAAATAATTTACTTTGTTAAATTAATATTAAATAATACTTATCATCACTAAAGGTAAATTAATTATGTAAAAGTCACTCTGTTAATAATTTATATAAGTGGTTTATATAACCTAATAAACTGTTTCTTCCCAAACACAATATCCTGATGTACCAG
Source organism: Xenorhabdus budapestensis (assembly GCF_002632465.1). Lineage (GTDB taxonomy): Bacteria > Pseudomonadota > Gammaproteobacteria > Enterobacterales > Enterobacteriaceae > Xenorhabdus > Xenorhabdus budapestensis. The sequence goes on from NZ_NIBS01000005.1 coordinate 89,554, forward strand.
CGATATGATGTTGACAAACGATATCTTTATATTGAACAGCAACGACCTCTTCTGGTTGCCTATCATTATGGTTAACAGAATGTGGATATTGAAAATTAACATTTAATAACTTAGCATTTCTTAAATTAACAGAGTAATAACGCTCTTGCCCACCAGCTTGCGAAGTTCGATAAAAATCAAACATCAGATCCAGTTCTTCATTGTTTGAAATTGCCATCAATAGTAACGGTGATGACTTATCCAATGGCTTGACAAATTTAACTGGCTGGTGAGCAACGTTCTGTGCTCGAGAAACACCATGATTGAATTGTAATACAAAAACCTGATCTTCATGCCCTAACTGAAATTTATTACCAATGGAATCTAATGTAGAACATCCTTGAGAAATCAAGCCTTGAAGTTTTCCTTTAATTGTCACATAAATCGAATTTGCCATATTATATTAACCTGTTATCAGTATTCACCATAGCCTGTTATAACAGAAAAAACAATAAAAAAATACCACCTAAATTCTAAAATAGATATTAGTAACCTATATAAAATCTTTGTACTTCTTTAGCAGAAAGATCAACATAGTAAATAATATAATTTGCGTTTTTTTAGATAGAAATAAAAACATACTCTATCATAACAACAGGGTTATAATTAAAAAGATAAAGTGCTTAGTTGATACTGAATATTAAACTCAGGAATCACTATTAGTACATATTGACCTTTCATGAGGAGAATTTAATAGTATGATATCAGGCATCATCATCCCGCTAAATCTTTCAAGCCATCTCTCAGGCTGGAGGAAGACACAGTTCGCCCTTTCACATCTTTCTCTGTAAAAGAGCAGGCGCAGCAAAGCCCAGAGAAGTCAATGTAAAGGCTAAATATAGATATTTCTTTCTGTAGCAGTCCAATTATCATGGACACCAAAATATCATAGGGATAACATTTCAACTGAACAGAAAAAGGATAGGACACAGCATGGTAAATATAGGATATATAAGTAATAAAGTTTATGATGATAAACAAGGTAAATTTATACCGATTCACTTTTTTTATCCAACACGAGAAATTGAGAAATCAGAAAAGTTTGGGCCTTATGATATCTCTGTTGCAATGAACGCCTCAATTTACGGAGATAAAATACCTTTAATTGTTTTATCCCATGGTAGTGGCAGCTCATCTTTAACTCATTGGGATCTTATGTGCTCACTGGTTAAATCCGGGTATGCCGTATTAGCATTAGAACATCCTGGGAACTGTTATTTTGATGACTCTTTGGCTGGGACATTAGCCAATTTAGAAAACAGGCCCCGACACATCAAATTAGTTATTGATCATATTGTTAATAATGAGTCGGTGAGTAACCATTTATTAAAAGATAAGATAAAATAACATTAATTGGGCATTCAATGGGAGGATATACAGCCCTTGCTATCAGTGGTGGTATACCTGTTGCCATTCCAGATAAAACAAGCGGTCAATCGATTGAAGAAATTACCGTTCCATATGATAACCGAATTTGTTCACTTATATTATTAGCTCCGGCGTGTGGATGGTTTAATTACAAAGATTCTTTAAATAGAGTCAATGTTCCAATATTATTGTTAACTGCGGAAAAAGACCATTTATCTGACATATTGTGTACATCAGTTATTGAAAACCATACTAATGTTGTGCATAAAACTGTCACAAATGCAGGGCATCACTCTTTTCAAAGCCCATTTCCATCACATATGAAGAGTATTGATTTTCTTCCATCACAGGATCCTGCCGGGTTTGACAGAGAAAAATACCAAGTCATATTAAGCGCTGAAATACAATCGTTCCTTTCCGGGATATATCACTAGTAAAAATCCCAGCTAATATGATTTAGTTGGGATAAGTTTATTCAATTTTTTAAGTTGTCTCTTTGTTAACTTCGTTTTATTCCAGATACCGTGGTTACAAACATAGAGCTAACAAGTTTCTGAAGAGCCATTCACTTGCCGTCTAAATACCATTCGAAGCCTGTCAGGTATACCCCAAAATCGCAAGAATGCCGTTTTCTCACGGCTTACCGAAAAATGGCGAGCGACATAGTTAGCAGCCAATTCCAGTGACAAACACATCACAAAATAAACTAACGCAATAAATAAAAAGACTTCCATCGGATAAACCATACTGCGGTTATTAACCTGTGTCGCCAAAAATGACAGTTCTGCTACTCCGACAATATAGGCCAGAGAAGTGTCCTTGATTAACGCAATCCATTGGTTGATAAACGAAGGCACCATCATACGCAATGCCTGTGGCAGAACGATATGCCACAATACTTCCCAACGATTGAAACCCAAAGACAGCCCTGCACGCCATTGTCCTTCACCAATCGCCAGAATGCCTGCTTTGACACCATGGGCCAGGTAAGCAGAAGTGATCAATGCCAGCGCACAAACTACAGTAGTGATTTCAGGTATTTCCATACCCAAAACCACTGGTAACAAGAAATAAGTCCAGAAAATCAGCATAATAACCGGAATGGCACGAAAAAATCCCAGTACCGCTGCCAGCAGATTTACCCAAAAACCACGCAACATCGCCAATGCGACTCCTGCCACTGTCCCCAAGACGATGGAGATCACTCCGGCCATAATACTTATCATCAATGTCAAAGCTGCGCCTTCCAACGGCCCGTCGGGAAACGTTCCCAACAGCAAATAGCGCCAGTTTTCTGCTATAACAGTAAAGTCCATATCAGTACCCTCTTGCCAGTATTCTCTGCTGACGCCATTGCCCCCAACCTTCCATCACAGCAATAATAGCGATGTAGAGTACTGTCGCCACACCAAACGCTTCAAATGTTTGCAGAGACTGTGTTTCTACCTGACGGGAAGCATAGGAAAGTTCAGCGACACCAATCGCCATTGTTAATGATGAATTCTTGACGATGGTCATGTATTGCCCCAAAAGTGGCGGCATGGCAATCTTCAATGCCTGTGGTAGTACGACATGGCGCATGGCCTGCCAACCAGTTAAACCCAATGCGTGGGCAGCATATTTTTGGCCGCGTCCAACACCCTGCATTCCAGCTCTTAACTCTTCCGCCACAAAAGGTGCAGAGTAGAGTGTCAGGCCGATAAATCCAGCCAGAAACTCAAATGAAGGCCATTCCAGAGTAAAACCTGCAATCGTAGTCTCATGGGGGATGTTCAGCCAGATCATGGCATCTTGAGGCAAAATCTGGCCGGAAGCGAAATACCAGAAAAACAGTTGTACCAGCAATGGGGTATTGCGGAATATCGAGGTGTACACCGTAATCAACCAACGCAATGGCTTGATCTGGCTGTCCCGCGCTGCCGCAATGACAAAACCCAGTAAGGTGGAAGAAGCAATGGTGCAGGCAGAGATCCATAATGTAATCAAGAACCCTTGCCAGAGCCATTGCAGATATTCAGGAGCCAAGAAATACTCATCAATAAATTGCTCAAACATATTATTCACCACCACATCAACAAATGGCAAAGCCCCGCACAAAGACGGGGCTGGTTTCCGATGTCATTTTCCCAGACGTGTGTTAGTTCGCTGCCTGACTATTTAATGGAGCAAATTTAAAATCACCACGCGGCTGGGCAGATTTTGTGTCAGGGCCAAACCAGCGGTTGTAAATTTTCTCTGCTTCACCCTCTTTCTCCAGTTTCAACAATGTCTGGTTAACCGTTTCAACCAACCGGGTTTCTCCTTTTGAAGCCGCTACAGCCTGATATTCCCGGGTAATACTGAAAGGTGATATTTCAAAATCTGCTTTTTGTGCTTCAGGAACATTTGCCAACAAACCCACCAGCTTTGCATCATCCTGAGTGATCGCCTGAACATTACCATTTCTCAACGCCGCGAATGCCAGCGGGGTATCGTCATAAGAGATAACTTTCGCAGTTGGATAACGCTCACGCAGTGTAATTTCCTGTACAGTTCCCTTATCCGCACCGATACGCAATTTGGCGATATCATCCGGATTAGTCAGAACACCTTTACGGGCAATGAATTTTTGCCCTGTAGCAAAATAAGGAATGGAAAAATCTACCTGTTTTGCCCGTTCATCGGTGATCGTGAAGTTAGCAGCAATTAAGTCAATTTTCTTGGAAGAGAGTAGTGGAATACGATTTGCGGGATTGGTTGGGCGCAATTGCAGTTTCACGCCCAGATCACTGGCGATTGCATTGGCGATATCCACATCATAACCAGCGAGTTTTTTCGTTTTAGGATCGATAAAGCCAAAAGGGGGATTACTGTCGAATACCGCAATACGAACCGTACCAGCTTTTTTTATATCATCAAGTTTGTCTGCTTTCGCTACGCCAGAAACTAATACCAGGCTGGTCAGTAACGCAGTCACTGCTATCCGAGATTGATTGCGGAATTTCATTGGACACCCCTTAATTTGTTAAAAATTATTTATTGTCCAATAAAAACTATCAATTTCATCATAGCACCTGAAATAATATAAAATTCTATATTTATAGCATTTTGAAATAATATTTTAAGTAAGCCTTTAACGGCACTTAAGAGAATACCCATATTTCAGTCATAAAAATTATTCATCTTTAGTAAGCAGTTCTTCCAATTTATCACCCCCAACATGACGAAAATCCTGTCCTTTGACGTAATAGAAGATAAATTCACAAATGTTCTGACAACGATCGCCGATACGCTCAATAGAACGGGCACATAAAAGTGCGGTCATGATGCTTGGAATAGTACGTGGATCTTCCATCATATAAGTCATTAACTGGCGCACAATACCTTCATATTCCTGATCTACTTTTTTATCTTCACGATAGATACGAATGGCTTCTTGCAAATCCATACGGGCAAAAGCATCCAATACATCATGCAACATCCGAATGGTATGCCAGCCCAAAGATTCCAGACTGACTAGCAACGGCTGCTGTTGATGAGAAAATTTCTCCAGCGCCGTCTGACAAATTTTATTCGCAACATCACCAATACGTTCCAACTCAGCAATAGTCTTTGAGATAACCATTATCAGGCGCAGATCACTTGCCGCAGGCTGGCGTTTGGCAATGATACGAACACAGGCTTCATCTATCGCCACTTCCATCATGTTGACCTTCTGGTCGTCTTCAATGACTTGTTGAGCTAACTGTTTATCCTGATTGTGCATTGCCAGAATCGCCTTACTGAGCTGCTCTTCTACCAATCCACCCATTGCCATTAATTCAGTACGGATATGTTCCAGTTCAGCATTGAACTGACCAGAAATGTGCTTGCCGAAATTCAGATTGTCCATCTTTACGCTACCTCGTATCTGCCCATATCAACCATAACGACCAGTAATATAATCTTCGGTCTGCTTCATTTTCGGTGTGGTGAACAAGATGTCAGTGTCACTGAACTCAATCAACTCACCGAGGTACATAAAAGCCGTATAATCAGAACAACGTGCCGCCTGCTGCATATTGTGTGTGACGATCACTACGGTATATTCCGATTTCAATTCACTAATCAGCTCCTCAATACGTCCTGTAGAAATCGGATCGAGAGCAGAACAAGGCTCATCCAACAACAAAACTTCCGGGCGGATAGCGATAGCACGGGCAATACACAAACGCTGCTGCTGGCCTCCAGACAAGCTGTAACCACTCTGGTGCAACTTGTCTTTAGTTTCGTTCCACAATGCAGCTTTTGTCAGCGCCCACCGGACTCGCTCATCCATCTCAGCCCTTGAGAGTTTTTCAAACAAACGCACGCCAAAAGCGATATTGTCGTAAATCGACATCGGAAATGGCGTCGGCTTCTGAAAAACCATGCCTACTTTGGCTCGTAACAAAGCAATATCCTGTTTATCGGTCAGAATATTCGTTTCATCCAGCAAGATCTCGCCTTCTGCCTTCTGTTCTCCATACAGTTCATACATTTTGTTAAAAGTACGCAGTAATGTTGATTTGCCACATCCCGACGGGCCAATGAAAGCAGTGACTTTATTCTGTGCAATATCCAACGTGATATTTTTCAGTGCATGGAATTTGCCGTAATAGAAATTCAGATTACGTACCTGAATCTTACTTCCTGCAACATCATTGGCTTTACTCATCAACGCTTCTCTCTTCAATATCAGTACCTCTAATATCAGAATTTTTTCTTGGCAAATAACAACCGCGCCAAAATATTAATCAACAGTACACATAAGGTAATCAGTAAAACCCCGGCCCATGCCAGTTGTTGCCAGTCTGAGAATGGACTCATAGCAAATTTGAATATAGTGACAGGCAGATTGGCAATTGGCTGACTGAGGTTAGTGCTCCAGAACTGGTTGGAAAGCGAAGTGAATAACAACGGGGCGGTTTCCCCTGCAATACGGGCGATGGCCAGTAACACACCTGTAATAATGCCCGATATTGAAGCTTTCAACGTAATGGCGGAGATCATTTTCCATTTCGGTGTTCCCAGTGCATAAGCTGCTTCACGCAGGTTATCCGGCACCAGTTTCAACATATTTTCCGTTGTGCGGATAACAATTGGGATTTGTAACAGAGCCAGCGCGATTACCCCTGCCCAACCGGAGAAATGCTGCATTTTCGTCACAACTACCGTGTAAACAAACAGCCCTACAACAATAGAAGGGGCAGAAAGCAGGATATCATTAATAAAGCGGATCACCTCAGCCAACGGAGAACGACGTCCATACTCAGCAAGATAAATACCCGCCATAATTCCCAATGGCGTACCGAATACTGTTGCCCAGAAGATCAAAAGTCCACTACCGACAATGGCGTTTGCCAGCCCACCTCCTTCTGTGTTGGGCGGTGGCGTCATTTCGGTAAATAACGCCAGAGACAGACCATCAATACCTTTAGTGATTGTGGAGATTAAAATCCAAATCAGCCAGAACAAACCGAACGCCATTGTTGCCATAGACAGAAACAGGGCGAGATGATTTTTCCGACGTCGCCAGGCTTGTAACCTATGACGTTTATCAATTCTTACCATTTCAACGCCCCTCATTCCTGGACAGACGCATGATCATCAATTTTGATAACGCAAGAACAATAAAGGTGATAACAAATAAAATCAGCCCCAGTTCCATCAATGCAGAAGTATGTAAACCAGATTCTGCTTCGGCAAATTCATTTGCCAATGCCGAAGTAATACTGTTTCCGGGCATATAGAGGGAGAAACTATCCAGTTGATAGGTATTGCCGATAATAAAAGTCACTGCCATGGTTTCTCCCAGTGCACGCCCCAGCCCCAACATCACACCACCGATTACCCCATTTTTGGTGTAAGGCAGAACGATATGCCAAATCACTTCCCATGTTGTACAGCCAATCCCATAAGCCGACTCTTTCATCATAACGGGAGTTTGTTCAAATACATCGCGCATCACAGAAGCGATATAGGGAATAATCATGATGGCAAGAATGATGCCCGCAGCCAGAATACCAATGCCGAAAGCCGGGCCGGAAAACAGTTCTCCCACGACAGGAATACTCGACAACAGATCACCGACAGGTTGCTGGAAATAAGCAGTAAAAAGCGGGGCAAAGACAAATAGCCCCCACATGCCATAAACGATACTAGGGATCGCCGCCAATAACTCAATTGCCACACCAAGCGGTCGTTTCAACCAATTTGGTGCCAGTTCTGTCAAAAACAGAGCGATACCAAAACTGACCGGAACGGCAATAATCAGAGCAATCAATGAGGTCACTAATGTGCCATAAATCGGTACTAATGCGCCGAAAACCCCCGCAGGTGCATCCCAATCTTTATTCCATAGAAAGGCAAAACCAAACGTCTGCATACTCGGCCAGGCGGCAATGAGCAGCGAGATGATAATGCCTCCCAACAAAAATAACGTCATCAGGGCCGCCAGCCTGACCAGCGTACTGAAAATAATATCACCGTGCTTACCTGGTGCTTTCTGTACTGTCTTATGCATGGTTTTTCTATGTATAGTTTTCCTATGTATAGTTTTATGTTCGGCCATGCGCTCAGTTTCCATTTGGGTTATTTCCCTTCAATAGCATCACTAATACAACAAATCTCTAATACAACGAATTGTTAATACAAGGCATTGCCGTGCTTATCTTTGATGTCATTCTTCCAGGCTGCACGTACCTGTTCGATGACGGCTTTTGGCAACACAGCATAATCCAGCGCCTTCGCTTGCTCGCCGCCCTTCTCATAAGCCCAGTCAAAGAATTTCAGAACTTCTGCCCCATGTGTGACATTTTTCTGCTGTTTATGGATTAGGATGAATGTCGTTGAAGTGATCGGCCACGCATTTTCACCAGGCTGATTAGTTAAATCCTGTGCGAAACTTTTTTTCCAGTCCGCCCCTTTTGCTGCCGCACTGAAATTAGTTTCTGTAGGAGCGACAACTTTTCCATCAGCGGCTACCAACTTGGTATAAGCGAGGTTATTCTGTTTCGCATAAGCATATTCAACATAACCAATGGAGCCTGGCAGACGCTGGACGAACGCCGCAATGCCATCATTGCCTTTACCACCCAGCCCGATCGGCCATTTCACTGTAGAACCTGCCCCGACTTTTGCTTTCCAGTCGCTGTTCACTTTGGACAGGTAGCTGGTGAAAACAAAGGAAGTACCGGAGCCATCCGCACGGCGAACCACTGCAATATTTTGCTCAGGTAGTTTGAGATTCGGATTCAATTTCGCAATGGCGGGATCATTCCATTTTTTGATGTTTCCCAAATAGATGTCACCGAGAGTCTTGCCATCTAATACCAATTGGCCGGACTTGATACCCTGAAGGTTCACCGCCAGCACAATACCGCCAATCACGGTCGGAAACTGGAATAAACCTTCAGAAGCCAGTTTGTCATCAGTAAGTGGGGCATCTGATGCACCAAAATCAACCGTGTTGGCAATAATCTGTTTTACACCACCAGAAGAACCAATACCTTGATAATTGATTTTATTACCAGTCTCTTTTTGATAAGAATCTGCCCACTTGGTATATATCGGTGCCGGGAATGTCGCACCAGCTCCCGTCAAGCTGGTAGTTGTAGCAAATGAAGACAAAGACGTCATAGCAAATACTGTTGCCATGATACCTGCCGCGGTGATACGCATTGATTTCATACATCCTCCTGCTGAGATACACATCATTCATTAAAAACAACTTTCAACAACGTCAACAGTCTAGTTTTTAGGTAAAAAATGGTTCAGGAAGGAAAAATAAGTCAACTTAATGACAGTAAAATGTATGAATTATGACATTTTTATGACAGTCATTCAGAAATTCCCGCTACTATCTCATTCATACTCATATCCCATAGCCTGAATTTCATCAATTCAATGTCATGACTTGTCATCTACGGGTCTGTTCATAATACGTGTAAAATATTGGCATCGTATGTTTTCAAACGCTGACGGGAACTGGCTTCGGATTTAGGTCATGACTCCAAAGCGTTATAATGATGTTTTTCAATATAGGCACCAATAAGTTTTTCATGAATTTCTATTGAGCGTGAATAACAAATAGTTCTTCTTGCTAATCGTTTGATATGAATGCGTAGAGTCAGATTACGTCGCTCTATATGCTGGGTAAAAATTTTTCCCACCAAATGTTTTTCTGGTTCAATTTCCAAGTCATCAAGGGAGAATCCGTTGCCGTTATTTCACTATGCCAACATCTTACACGTATTATGAACAGACTTGATCTATGGCTGATGGTTCCATAACTAATGGTTCGGTCGCCAATGGAATATAGGCGCGAATGGATAACCCACCTCTCTCACTTCTGCCCATGTCAAGATAACCGTGATGTTGGTTGATGATGCGGCGGATAATAGCAAGCCCCAAGCCGACTCCACTATTATGATGATGGAGTTTATTACTGTAACTCTGTTTTCCCTGCATGAAAGGCTGAAACAAAGTCGCTGCTTCTTCTTGTGTTATACCTGTCCCATTATCTTCTATTTGAAACCAGCCAAATTGTTCAGTGGCTCCACTACTGATGCGGATCCAGCCGTTGCCATAACGATGGGCATTGGTGAACATATTCGCCAAAACACGTTTAACTGAAAGTGGATTAGCCATAATGAAAACAGGAGCGGCGGACAGGTTATCTTCGATATTTTTTCCGGTACTATTATTTTCTGTACTCGCCTTCTCTGCCATTACTCCTTTTTCTGCGCCAATCACGTCCTCAATAAGTTGGTTTAATTCACAGCGAACTATTGAGGTATCCAGCCCAGACCGCTGATAATCGATGAATTGATTAATGATTGCGTTGCACTCTTCAATATCACGATTAATCGACTCACACAGGAAATCATCTTCTCCACCAATCAATTCGATCGCTAACCGTATACGAGTCAGTGGAGTACGTAAGTCATGGCTTATGCCTGCCATAAAAATGACACGCTCATCCTCCAACGATTTAATCCTCATCGACATTTGATTAAATGCCCGGATAACCGACTGTATGGCAGGTGCTCCCGATTCAGGTAATGCCGTAACGACTTTCCCTTTTCCCATCTTTATTATTGCTTTCTGTATGGCGGTTAAAGGCTGTTTTTGGGCACGCAGGTAAAAACCCAATACCGTAGAAACAGACAGTACTGTCATCAACACACTGATAAAGACATACGGTAACACGCTGATAAATGATATTTTTTCCAATACTGATAATTTTGCCAGTACTAATAATAGTAGATAAGCAGCCAGATAACTGACCATCAGGCTACCCAACAGCATTGCCAACATCCAATACACGACACGGGGGAATACACCATGCAGTAGGAGCCTGAGTTTTTTCATGCTTTACTTCCAATTATGCTTTACTACAATTTATATATGTCTTTCTACTTATTGTTTTATACTCAACAACTTACGCCTTTACTACCATCAGGAACAAAAACATATCCCAGTCCCCAAACAGTCTGGATATAACGGGGATGGGTGGGATCTTCTTCAATCAAACGACGTAAACGGGAAACCTGCACATCAATGGAACGCTCCATAGCACCATACTCTCTGCCTCGTGCCAGACTCATCAGCTTATCCCGTGATAAAGGTTCGCGGGGATGAGATACCAATGCTTTCAATACAGAGAATTCACCACTGGTCAGGGACAACTGCTCATCTTTATGAAACATTTCACGAGTCCCAAGATCCAGCTTAAACTTACCAAAGGTCACTATCGCGTTATCCGGTGTCGAAGCGCCAGATAATTCATTAGAGTGACGGCGCAGGACAGCACGGATACGTGCCAATAGTTCTCGCGGGTTAAAAGGCTTTGCAAGGTAATCATCTGCACCGATTTCCAGGCCAACAATCCGGTCAACTTCTTCCCCTTTCGCGGAGATCATAATGATGGGGATCGGGTTATGCTGACTTCTCAATCTTCGACAAATAGATAATCCATCTTCGCCCGGCAACATTAAATCCAGTACAATTAATTGAATAGATTCTCTGGTCAACAAGCGATCCATCTGCTCTGCATTTGCAACACAACGAACTTGAAAACCCTGCTCCGATAAATAGCGCTCAAGCAATACGCGCAAACGCATATCATCATCAACAACAAGGATTTTATAACTCTCTTGCATTTTTCAGCTCCCAAGATGTTCCATGCTCGCAATATCCATTATTCTCACAGAAAACCCATGCTCTAAAAGACACTAAAGTCATGTATTCTAGGAATATTTATAATATTGGCAATAATTGCTTATGTTTCTGTTTCTCATCCTTGTTTTCTTGTTTCCACTTACACCTAATTTTTATGCTTCCAATGGCTGGTAACTAATTTCCAATATCCAGTAAACCGCCTTACCATTAGGTGTCATGACGGTAATTTCATCATCGACCTGCTTACCAAGCAGCGCCCTTGCCACAGGTGAATCAATTGAAATCCATTTTTTGGCAGGGTCAAATTCATCCGGCCCCACTAAGCGAAAAATATATTCTTCGGCGTTTTCGTTTTCGACTTTAACCCAGGCTCCAAAAAAAACTTTTCCTTCCTGCCGCGGATCAGCATCCACAATTTGCAGAACATCCAATCTTTTGGATAAAAAACGCACACGACGGTCAATTTCCCTTAACCTTTTTTTACCATAAATATATTCTGCATTTTCTGAACGATCCCCCAACGCGGCTGCATCAGACACAGCTTGAGTGACTTTTGGGCGCTCAATTTTCCAGAGATACTTCAGTTCCTGATCAAGCGCCTGCCAGCCTTCTCGGGTAATGTAGTTACTTTTGCCCATGAAAATCCCACTTGAGAAAATATGATTAATGGCGCAGTACTATATCTTAACCGTACAGATATTCGATGAATTCTGTCGCAACCTGACAGAAATATTGTGCTATACCTGATAGATTTCGAGTTGTATCACAACAACAAGTAACAGCCGAACAACCGGAGGCAACCAAACGGGTAAATACCACCAATAAAACAGGCAACTTGAAAGACGCAGAGTATAAACTGGAAATTATCTCGCTCTATACGTATATAATGGAGTCAAGTTTGAACCCTGTCAGGATCTATACTTAATGGATTTCAAGTTGCTGCCAGCAAAAAGCAATTTGAATGAAGGGTAGATCAGATAAATTTGGCCCTGTCTGCTGATATCTACAGGCGCTGAGAAAGTTGAAGAAAACAGACCATGAATGAATCTTTAAGTCGAATCATTGCTGGTGAGCTACAGGCTCAACCACAACAAGTCCTAGCAGCCATTACCTTACTTGATGAAGGAAATACTGTTCCCTTTGTTGCCCGTTACCGTAAAGAGGCCACTGGTGGTCTGGATGATACACAGCTTCGCCAGCTTGAAAACCGCCTTGGTTATCTACGCGAACTGTCAAACCGTCGCCAGACTATCCTGAAATCTATTGAAGAACAGGGAAAATTAACGGATGAACTGGCTGAAGCCATTAATACCACTCTGAGCAAAACCGAACTGGAAGACCTCTATCTGCCCTATAAACCTAAGCGCCGTACCCGTGGGCAGATTGCCATTGAGGCAGGGCTAGAACCATTGGCAGATCTGCTATGGCAAGACTCACAGCAAGAACCGGAATCGGCTGCAACTGCTTATGTTAACGCTGACAAAGGCGTTGCAGATACCAAAGCCGCATTGGATGGTGCCCGCTATATCCTGATGGAACGTTTTTCTGAAGATGCCTCTTTGTTGGTGAAAATACGTGAATACTTGTGGAAAAATGCACATCTGGTTGCCAAAGTTGTTGAAGGTAAAGAGGAAGAAGGTGCCAAATTCAGCGATTACTTTGATTACCATGAAGCCATCGCCTTTGTACCATCCCACCGCGCCCTTGCCATGTTCCGCGGACGCAATGAAGGTATCCTGCAACTGTCCCTGAATGCTGATCCTCAATTTGAAGAAGCACCTAAGGAAAGTTATTGCGAACAGATCATCACAGAGCATTTGAACCTGCGCCTGAATAACGCACCAGCTGATAATTGGCGCAAGGCTGTCGTGAACTGGACATGGCGCATTAAGGTGCTGTTGCATATGGAAACCGAACTGATGGGGACGCTGCGCGAAAAAGCTGAAAATGAAGCGATCAACGTTTTCGCCCGTAACCTGAACGATCTGTTGATGGCAGCACCTGCGGGTATGCATTCCACAATGGGATTAGATCCGGGTCTCCGCACAGGAGTAAAAGTTGCGGTCGTAGATGCGACAGGCAAACTGCTCGCTACGGATACCATTTACCCACATACTGGCCAGGAAAATAAAGCAGCGGCAGCCATTGCAGCCCTATGTACCAAACACAATGTTGATCTGGTAGCTATTGGTAATGGTACTGCATCCCGTGAAACAGAACGCTTCTTTGCTAATGTTCAGAAACAGTATCCTGACGTCACTGCGCAAAAAGTCGTGGTCAGCGAAGCGGGCGCATCTGTTTACTCCGCTTCAGAGCTAGCCGCGCAAGAATTCCCTAATTTAGATGTTTCGCTGCGTGGTGCTGTCTCCATCGCCCGCCGTTTGCAAGATCCCCTGGCAGAACTGGTGAAAATCGATCCTAAATCCATTGGTGTCGGTCAGTATCAGCACGATGTCAGCCAAACCCTACTTGCCAAAAAACTGGATACAGTCGTTGAGGACTGTGTAAACAGTGTTGGTGTCGATCTGAATACTGCATCAGTTTCCTTACTGACCCGTGTAGCCGGCCTGACTCACTCTGTCGCCCAGAATATCGTGAATTGGCGTGATGAGAATGGTCGTTTCAACAACCGTGGAGAATTGTTGAAAGTTCAACGCCTTGGGCCAAAATCCTTCCTGCAATGTGCGGGCTTCCTGCGTATTAATCAGGGCGATAACCCGCTGGATGCTTCCACCGTTCACCCTGAAGCCTATCCGGTCGTTGAAAAAATTCTGACAATAACAGAACAGACTTTGCCGGAACTGATGGGCAACCCAGCCGCTCTGCGCAGTTTGAAGGCTCAGGATTTCACAACTGAAAAATTCGGTATTCCGACAGTAACCGATATCCTGAAAGAGTTGGAAAAACCCGGTCGTGATCCACGCCCTGAGTTCAAAACAGCCACTTTCGCCGACGGTGTTGAAACAATGAATGACCTGCAAGCAGGTATGATTCTGGAAGGCACTGTCACCAATGTCACCAACTTCGGTGCTTTCGTTGACATTGGCGTGCATCAGGATGGATTAGTGCACATTTCTTCCCTATCCGATCGCTTTGTGGAAGATCCACACACCATCGTGAAAACAGGTGATATCGTGAAAGTCAAAGTGATGGATGTTGACCTGAACCGTAAACGTATTGCACTAACGATGCGCCTTGATGAACAACCAGGTGAAGCACCAGCTCGCCGTGGCAACACTCAGGGAGGCAATCGCCATGAACATAACAGCAATGAACGCAGCAAAAATGGCAAAGGTCGCCATAACTTCCGTTCATCAAACTCTGCACCATTGACCAACAATATCATGAGTGATGCATTGGCCGCCGCCTTTGATAAAAAACGTTAATTTCTTTCTATAAATCATTTCCTGAACTGGCCCGAAAGGGTCAGTTTATTCTGGTAGATAAGACGAATTTTAATTAATGTAATCTTATTTCTATTTCTGAAAATATTTCTCAATCATATACATAAAAAAACATAACCTTCGTTATGATGATTTTTTTATTGGTAATGTAATAAATTTAAATAAGTGATAACGGCTGACGTCCCTCATTAATAACTCGTATAATTCATCCCGCAATATATTTAATAATAAATATATTTCATAATAACACATACCATAATAATGGTAATTTATTTAATAAAATTAAAAACATAGCAAAAATTTAAATTGTTAAGGAATAATTTATGAATAAATATGTCCAAAGCAGTTTTGACTTACTCAGCAATATAAGATTTTTCAACCTTGCCACTAACGATCCAGACGCAGAATCAGTTTGGTCATCAACGCTCTTTTATATTCCTAAATACAATCCATTAAGTTTAATTTGGTACTCAAAACAAGATACCCGACACTCTCAGGAGCTGTGCATGAACCCTTGTGTCAGCGGTACAATATACAGCAGCATCACCATGCCGGACTCAACGCTGATACTCGCAGGCTCTCAATTTATTGGCCATGCTTATCAAGTCCCCGACGACGAATTACAAGAAACATATGACTACTTCTTCCTGAAAACTTATCCAGATGAGAATATCAGAAAGAAAAAATCCCGCCCTATCACTGATTATTATGGTAATGCGATACGCCGTTTCTACGAATTGAAAATTGAAGCATGGTGGGTATATGACTCAACACTTTGGAGTGACCACCAGGATGATGCCCGTGTTCCGGTGCCATTAAGTGACCTGCTTCATCCACCAAAAAATTAATGAATAAAACAAAATACATTTAAAAAATTCATATAAAAAATAAATATCAACAAGCTCCATTTCTTATTGGAGCTTGTTATTAGCTCCCCTTATACATTCTTTACATAACTTTAATTTCAATAAAATCACCATTAATCTGATTAATATCAATTTATTCCATCATCATTCGTGATAGACACATAGTATTGGTATTGCATATTATTCTCATTAGTACTTTAATTCAAAATAATTAATGTACTTTTTTCTTGTGAATTTTACTTTATTGAGGATAATAATTCTCATAATCACTACCTTTCTAATTTTAACGGAGTGTTATATGTTATTGACTCCAAATCAAAGCTATAAAATTCTGGGATTCTTTCCGCAGATAAATCCAGCATACAGACAGAAGTTATTGTCTCTGGGAATGTTGCCCGGCTCCACATTTCAGGTCATCCGGGTAGCCCCCTTGGGCGATCCTATTCAAATAGAAACACGCAGAGTTAATCTTATCCTCCGTAAAAAAGACTTAGCATTCCTCACATTAGCAGTAAATCCAGCAGAATGAAGTCTAAGTTCAGTCCAGGCTGAATGTAATGACGTGCAATATTCCTGAGCAGTAAAAAAATATGATGAAGCAATTAACTATAGGTTTGATCGGTAATCCCAACTCTGGGAAAACCACTTTATTTAACCAACTTACAGGCTCCCGACAACGAGTCGGCAACTGGTCTGGGGTTACGGTTGAACGTAAGACCGGGCATTTTTCCACCCAAAACCATCAAATAGACCTTGTAGACCTTCCCGGTACTTATTCTCTTACTACCATTTCTGAACAAACTTCGATTGACGAACAAATTGCCTGCCACTATATACTGAGTAGTGAAGCCGATATGTTTATCAACGTTATTGATGCTTCGAATCTGGAACGCAATCTCTATCTTTCGCTGCAACTTATCGAGCTTGGTATTCCCTGTATTGTTGCCCTGAATATGTTGGACATCGCCAAAAGCCAACATATCAACATTGATATCGCGACACTGAAACAGCACCTTGGCTGTCCGGTAATTCCGCTCATTTCTACCCGTTCTACAGGGATAGAAGCTCTGAAAGATGCTATTGACCAATATCAACAAACTCTTCGGCCAGTGTTGGTTGATTACCCTAAAACTTTATGGCAGGAAGTCGATCTCCTTGTCGGCCAGATCTCAGAGAAATTCAATCCACAACAACGTCGTTGGCTCAGCTTACAGGTACTGGAAGGAGATATTTACAGTTTTGCACGTTCGGGGCTGACTCAGGAGCAACTGACTGAAAGTAAAACTCGCCTGCAACAACAACAAATTGAAGAGCCGGAGCTTATTATTGCTGATGCCCGCTATCAAACGATTAACGCACTGTGTATGGCAGTCACTGATATCCACTCCGCAATTCCCAATAAACTGACTCAGACGATGGATAGAATTATCCTCAATCGCTGGCTGGGTGTACCTATCTTTCTGTTTGTCATGTACCTCATGTTCGTACTGGCGATTAATATTGGTGGTGCCTTACAACCCATCTTTGATGGTGCTTCTTCTACTATTTTTATAGATGGTATGCAGTGGCTCGGCCATACACTCCACTTCCCCGGCTGGCTGACTATTTTCCTTGCGCAGGGCATCGGTGGTGGTATCAATACCATGCTGCCATTGGTTCCGCAGATCGGCATGATGTACCTGTTTCTTTCTTTCCTTGAAGACTCTGGCTATATGGCTCGGGCAGCATTTGTGATGGACAGATTGATGCAGTCCTTGGGATTGCCGGGTAAATCCTTCGTCCCATTGATTGTCGGCTTTGGTTGTAACGTCCCTGCCGTGATGGGTTCCAGAACGCTGGATGCGCCACGCGAAAGACTGATTACTATCATGATGGCACCATTTATGTCCTGTGGTGCTCGGTTGGCTATTTTCGCCGTCTTCGCCGCAGCCTTCTTTAATAAACATGGCGCAAGTATCGTCTTTTCTCTGTATATCCTCGGTATTGTCGTTGCTATCCTGACAGGCTTGCTGCTTAAATTCACCATAATGCGTGGAGAAGCATCACCTTTTGTCATGGAGCTGCCGGTATACCATGTTCCCCATGCCAAGACCCTGCTAATCCAGACCTGGCAACGTCTGAAAGGATTTGTGATCCGTGCGGGTAAAGTGATTGTCGCCGCCAGTATGCTTATCGGCGCTCTCAATAGTTTTTCTTTCTCTGGCAAGACCGTAGACAATATCAACGAATCTGCTCTGGCATCAGTCAGTAAAGTCATCACTCCGATCCTTCAGCCTATCGGTGTACATACTGATAACTGGCAGGCAACCGTCGGCCTGATCACGGGAGCAATGGCAAAAGAGGTCGTTGTCGGTACACTGAATACGCTTTATACCGCTGAAAATATCACTAAACAGCCATTCAATCCGGATGAATTCAATTTACTGGATGAACTGAAAGGTTCAGTGACAGAAACATGGGATAGTCTGAAAGAGGCATTGACTCTCAGCGCTCTGTCTAACCCTATTGAGGCCAGCAAAGGCGATGGCGATATGGACAGTAGCTCTATGGGAGTGATGAGCGTTAAATTTGGTTCAACTATCGCAGCCTATAGTTACCTGATTTTTGTTCTGTTATACGTTCCCTGCGTTTCTGTCATGGGAGCTATTGCCCGTGAGACCAGCCGTGGCTGGATGACTTTTTCCATTCTATGGGGATTAAACGTCGCCTATTCTCTGGCTGCACTGTTCTATCAGGTCGCGACGTTTTCTGCACATCCGCAAAGCAGCTTGCTCACTATTTTGGCTGTCATTCTGTTTAATATATTCGTCCTTATCGGTTTACGTCGCGCACGCAGCAAAGTCACAATTGCACTCAATAGTACCCAAGACCATAGTACCAAAGACCGGAGCTGCGAATGTTCCGGCGGTAGCTGTCACTAGGAGCCATTATGATTAGCCTGTTGCAAATCCGGGATACCGTTGCCCTTAATGGACGTACCGACGTAAGATCGTTGAGCCATCAGCTTTCAGCACCACAGTCCACGGTTGAAGCCATGCTCAAGCAGCTGGTGACAATGGGTAAATTGGAGGAAGTGGATATTTCCTCCTGCCTGAGTGGTGGCTGTAAGCAGTGCCCGGAAACACAAAAATGCGATATTAAGGCGTATCAATTGGTGATAAGAGATTAAGCAATATCTCATATTTCCCCTCTTAGGAATACTTAAGCAGCTTGCCGAAAACAGACAAATGTCATATATTAATTGTGACATTTGTCATTTTTGGGGAGTGATTTATGAGAATCTATGTACCAAATAATACGATCAGTAAGAAAGCTCTCTGGCGCTCTGTTGGACTACCAGCAAACCGGGGAAGTGATCTGATCGAAACCTTACAAGCCGGATTACCACTTGATGTGCTGGATAATCTTCATCGAGACTCAGAGATATCTAAAGCCGACATTCTTCGCATTGCTGGTATCAGTGAACGTAATGTTGCACGTCGTAAAAGTTCTAGTCGCCCATTTTCACCCGATGAAAGCGAACGTATAGCTCGCTTGGTTCGCGTGTTTGATGCAGCCATCAATTTCTTCAATGGTGATAAAGAAGCGGCCTATCATTGGCTCAAGGAGCCTGTTAAAGGGCTAGGCAATATTGCACCGATTTCCCTTATCTCAACAGAAAGTGGTGCACTTGAAGTGATGGACCTCATTGGCCGACTGGAACATGGTGTTATTGCATGACTTTTTACCGATTAGTAAAATCCATTCATGCCAATGAAGCATGGACGGGGTATGGAGCCAAAAGATTTGGTGGGCGCTGGAATCATAAGGGATACCATGCTGTCTATGTGTCCAGTTCCATCGCCCTTGCTACACTAGAACTGTATGTCCACACCTCAAAAGAAAGCCTTCTTGAAGAATACCAGCTATTTTCTATTGAGTTAGCAGATAAAAATGTGGATTACTTGGATCACAGCTATCTCCCTGATGACTGGAGGCGTGACCCCGCACCTGTTTCAACCATGGATATAGGTAGTGGCTGGCTAAATGCGGCAGAAAATGTTGCCCTGATAATTCCTTCTTGTATTGTTCCTTACGAAAACAACGCCATTATCAACCCAAACCACCCTAAATTTTCCAAATCCATTGAATCAGTTAAAGAATTAAACTTTACATTCGACCAACGCCTAATTCGTTAACAACAGCACGGTAATTCACTTAACCATCATGATAAATTGAAAAATAAAAACCGTTTTCTTATTATTTCATATGCAGTTCTATCATTATTATTAATAACCTGAGGATACTAATATGCCTAAAGAGTTATTTGCTGCAACAATCGAATCTGCTGGTCACCTTAAAATGAAGTGCTCATCTCGGGGTTTTACCTTTCATGTGGATGAACCCAAACATCTGGGTGGAACAGATGAAGCCATGAACCCTGTGGAAGCACTTCTTTCAGCTTTCGGAGCTTGTCAGTGTATTGTGGCGAAAAGTTTTGCCCGCAAACATAAAATCAATTTGATCGATATTCAGGTAAAAATGGAAGGCGAATTGGATACCGACGGTTTCACAGGTAAAAATAAAAACGCCAAAATCGGTTTTTCCAAAATCACGTCAAAATTTTATATAAAGGCAGATAATACTGACCAAGAAATTCACGACTTTATTCAGTTTGTAGAAAGTAATTGCCCTATACTCGATACTATCGTCAATACGCCGGAAATTGTGACTGAAGTTTATCCTGTCAGATAAATGATCAATTCTCCGTAATATTTATTACCCATAACATTGTTGTTATGGGTAATTTTTTTATATGTAATTATGAGTAATTGCTATTTTGAGTAATTATCAATAAGTAATTTCACCACCCACAAAATCCATTAATACATCCACAAATTCATCAGGATGAGAAATAAATGATGCATGAGCCGCATTACGCATAGTGACAGAGCGCGTATGCGACCACTGACTGTCAAGCAATGCAGCAATCTTGCGCGGTACTAAACCATCAAGATAACCATAGATGCGCAAGAAAGGTAATTGAAGCTGTGCCAGTTCAGCCCTCAAATCCTCCGTGCGCAGAATTTCCAGCCCTGCGTTGAGCACTTCCACGGTCGGCATCGGTTGATTCAATACCACCGATTTCAGTAAACGAGCATCCTGGCGGGCACTATCCGTCCCCAACGTTTGCAGTGCCAGAAAACGCTCAACAGTCTTCTGGAAATCTTCGCTCAGTTGGTGTTTGAAAGCGCTCAGAACAGTTGGTTTGATTCCCGGCCAATCCCCGTCTTCACTGAATTTTGGGGAAGATGCTACCGTGATTAATCCCGCCACTTGTTCAGGATGGTTTAATGCAATCTGACTAGCAACCAATCCTCCCAGCGACCATCCAAGCCACAGGGCATTTTCTGGTGCCTGTTGCCACACTGTCTCCGCCATCTCTTTCAGTGTCATAGCCGGATACGGCTGACTACGGCCATATCCCGGCAAGTCCACTAAATGTAAACGAAAATGCGAAGCCAATCGTGTTTCTACTGAACGCCAAACTTCAGCATTCAGCCCCCATCCGTGCAGCATCACAATATCACGAGGAACTTCACCTAAAGTCTGCCAAAACAACTTACCCATTGTTATTCTCACCTTATTTGTCATCAGGGATTTCTCATCAAGGAAGAAAACTATGCTAACAATGGTTGGATACTGTTGGCTATGCCATCAAAATTTGTATTTTGCCCATCATGGAATCTGCCATATCTGCAACCAGAGACTAAAACGATTAGAGCGTGTTTGTCCGCGTTGCGCGTTACCTGCCGAATCCAATAATTTCCTCTGTGGCCGCTGCCTAAAAGATCCACCACTGTGGCAACGGCTTATCGCTGTTACTGATTACGTTCCACCGTTGAACCAGCTTATCCGCCGCTACAAATATCATGGTGCACCACAAATAGCGGCAGTATTGGCTCGCCTGTTTCTTCTGCATTGGCTGCAAGGTTATCGTGATGGCCGTTGGAACAAACCGGATTGTATACTTGGCATTCCCCTGCATCACCAAAAGCGCTGGCGGAGAGGGTTTGACCAGGTTGAACTCATCATCAAACCTTTGGCACGCTGGTTGCAATGCCAATATCAACCTAATCTTTTACAACGCACACGTGCTACACTCACACAACGGGGCTTATCTGCCGCCCAAAGGAAAACCAATCTTAAGTATGCCTTTCAATTGCGCGGCAATTTTACTGATCAACATGTCGCCATTTTCGATGATGTGATCACCACAGGCGCGACTTTGCACGAAACCACACAGTTGTTAATTCGTGCGGGTGCCCGCTCCGTGCAAGCCTGGGCAATATGCCGAACCTTGTAGTTCCTTTATAAATGGGCGTATTATAACCAACTAGAACAGTCAACTATTGAGCAAATGACATGATTAATATTACTGAAGCAGCGCAAGCGCACTTTGCCAAGCTACTGGCAAATCAAGAACCGGGTACACAAATCCGTGTTTTTGTCATTAATCCAGGAACGCCGACTGCTGAATGCGGTGTTTCCTATTGCCCACCTGATGCTGTTGAAGCCACTGATACCGAATTGAAATTTGACAAGCTTTCTGCCTATGTTGATGAAGTCAGCGCTCCTTTTCTGGAAGAGGCTGTCATTGATTTTGTGACTGACCAGCTTGGCTCCCAACTGACCCTGAAAGCACCAAACGCCAAAATGCGTAAAGTGGCAGACGATGCGCCACTGATTGAGCGCGTTGAATATCTCCTGCAATCACAGATCAATCCTCAACTCGCAGGTCATGGTGGCCGTGTCAGCCTGATGGAAATCACCGATGATGGTTATGCCATCCTGCAATTTGGTGGTGGTTGCAACGGTTGTTCTATGGTCGATGTCACCCTGAAAGAAGGGATTGAAAAACAGCTGTTACAGATGTTCCCTGAATTGAAAGGCGTCAAAGACCTGACCGAACATCAGCGTGGCGAACACTCTTACTACTAATTTTATTTTCTGTTCTTAGTAATTCTGCTCACTTGGTTACGCCTTCCCAATGCCAAAATTGGGAAGGCTGTAGAGTTATAAAATAAGATTATTAAGAAACTAACACTTTAAAATGAAAACTTAAGAAATAACGTTGAGTATTTATGGATCATTTTCAAATAATAAGCCCTGAACAAGCCTACCAAAACTGGCTCGATAAAAGCGCTCTGATGGTGGATATTCGTGATCCGCAGAGTTTCCGTGCAGGGCACGTAACAGGTGCATTTCATTTAACGAATGAAACTATCAATAAATTCCTGCAAGACGCCGATTTTGACCAACCAGTCATGGTGATGTGCTATCACGGGCACAGCAGTCAGGGAGCTGCACAGTACCTCATCAATATTGGTTTTGAAACCGTATACAGCGTTAACGGTGGCTTTGACGGGTGGAAAAAAGATTATCCTCATGCTGTTCATTCTGAATAAGTTTTAATCTTTTGCTATTTACTATGGTGTCTTTAAGTACGGTGTCTTTAACTGCGGTATAGTCCGTTTCTGCATAACAAGCTCCTGTGCCATTAACCCCAATTTAAGGCAGATAAAACGCGCAATGATCCATGTAACCTCAATATCTAATCCAAGACTGGCTCAGGCCTTCATTGATTATATGACGACACAGGGTATTCACCTGACCATGCGGCCTGCCAATGAACCGCATGTGGTTGAGCTGTGGCTGGAAGACAAAAGCCAATTAAATTTTGTTGAACAAGAACTCAACAAGTTTGTCCGTGATCCGCTTAATGAACGCTATCAAGCTGCTAGCTGGCAAACAGGTAAATCAAACACGCCTTTGCAATACCATAACAACCTAAGCTGGAACACGCTGAAAAGCCAATCAGGCCCATTGACTATCGCCATAACCGCGCTCTGTATTCTGGTTTATCTCTGGATGCAGTTTGCTGGAATTAATGAAGTTATGCGCTGGCTGGCATGGCCCAACAATGAACAACATCTGGAATTGTGGCGTTGGATCAGCCCCATATTTCTGCACTTTTCATTGCTACATATCTTGTTTAATTTGGTGCTTTGGTGGTATTTCGGCAGTCAGGTTGAAAAAAATATTAACACCGCAAAACTTATTGAAATCACAATAGTTTCTGCACTTTTCAGTGGTTGGGCACAATCACTTTTCAGTGGCTCACATTTTGGTGGGCTTTCCGGTGTGGTCTATGCTCTGATCGGTTATGTTTGGCTGACCGGAGAAATGTCTCCCGGTAAGGGCGTCAGTGCTCCCAGAGGGCTTATCGCCATCTCGGTTATCTGGTTATTCGTTGGCTATTTCAATATGTTTTCACTCAATATCGCCAATGCAGCCCATTTTTCAGGCTTAATCATCGGGTTATTGATGGGATTATGGGACAATTTACGCAAACAAAAAAATTAATAATATTCCAAATAAAGTCAGTCAATTATAATTAATTTAGGTAAAACATTAGGGGAATGTTGTGAAGCAAACGCAGCGACATGATGCAATAATCGAGCTGGTACGTCTTCAAGGTTATGTCAGCACTGAAAAGCTGGTCGAACACTTTGACGTCAGCCCACAAACAATCCGGCGTGATTTGAACGAATTGGCCGACAAAAATAAGATCCAACGTCATCACGGCGGTGCCGCTTTACCCTCCAGTTCCGTCAACACGGCTTACCATGATCGCAAAATTATGTGGTCAGATGAAAAAACCCGCATTGCCCAGCAAGTTGCCACCCAGATCCCAAATGGTGCAACCCTATTCATTGATATTGGCACTACCCCGGAAGCGGTAGCCCACGCATTAATCGATCATCGGGATTTGCGGATTGTCACCAACAACCTTAATGTTGCAACCTTGCTCATGGGAAAAGAAGATTTCCACCTGATTCTGGCAGGTGGCGAAGTACGCTCCCGTGATGGTGGCATCATTGGTGAAGCAACGCTGGATTTCATCTCCCAATTCCGCCTTGATTTCGGTATTCTCGGCATTAGCGGCATTGATTCTGATGGTTCTCTATTAGAGTTCGACTACCATGAAGTCAGAACCAAACGCGCAATTATCGAAAACTCGCGCTGTGTCATGCTGGTTGCAGATCATTCCAAATTTGGCCGCAGCGCCATGGTTAACCTCGGTAACATGAACCTGATCGATTTCCTGTTTACGGATAAAGCGCTACCATCCAACATCCAGAAAATCATCGAACAATATAACGTCAAACTGGAACTGTGTTAAAACCGGGGTTATGTTAGTTATATTTTGTTTATGTCCCGTCTTAAAAAACAGGCGGGCTATTCCCACCATCCGTTTCTCCTGTTCACAACTTCAAACACTCTTTCTTGTATCCTCACAGTAACTCACTACCTCTGATTTGCTTCTGACAATTTCCTTATTAATCTTATATATAAGATAACTATTTGTTATCTGCATCACGCAAATATTTTTTTCCTAGTTAATAGTTGGCGATTGATGAATTTTTGATTACAATTATTGAGCGAAAACGAACATTAAAGAACTGTTTCGAACATTTCAGAGGGTATGCGATGGAAACCAAAGACTTAATTGTAATTGGCGGCGGAATCAACGGCGTTGGTATTGCGGCAGATGCTGCTGGCCGAGGACTTTCTGTCCTGCTGTTAGAAGGCCAGGACTTAGCCAGTGCGACGTCATCAGCCAGTTCCAAACTGATCCACGGTGGCCTGCGCTATCTGGAACATTATGAATTTCGTCTGGTCAGTGAAGCACTGGCAGAACGCGAAGTTTTATTAAAACTGGCTCCCCACATTGCATTCCCAATGCGTTTTCGGCTTCCACACCAGCCACACCTGCGCCCGGCTTGGATGATCCGCCTTGGCCTGTTCCTTTACGATCACTTGGGCAAACGTGTGAGTTTGCCAGGTAGTAAGGGACTAAAATTCGGTACAAACTCAGTTCTAAAACCTGCCATTAGTCATGGCTTTGAATATTCTGACTGCTGGGTTGACGATGCACGTCTGGTCGTGCTGAATGCTCAGGAAGTCCAAAAACATGGCGGTGAAGTCCGTAACCGCACTCAAGTTACCCGCGCATGGCGTGAAAATGGCTACTGGCTGGTGGAAGCCAAAGATCTTGTCACTGGTGAGACTGAAACATGGCAGGCAAAAGGTCTGGTTAACGCGACTGGCCCGTGGGTTAAAAACTTCTTTGATAATGGCCTGCAACTGAAATCGCCTTATGGTATCCGCCTGATCAAGGGTAGCCACATCGTTGTACCTCGTGTTCACGATGAACCTCAGGCCTATATCCTGCAAAACGAAGATAACCGTATCGTATTTGTGATCCCGTGGAATGATGAATTCTCCATCATCGGTACAACAGACGTTGAATACAAAGGCGATCCAAAAGAAGTCAAAATCGACGATCAAGAAATCGATTATCTGTTGAAAGTTTATAATGATCACTTCAAGAAGCAGCTTAGCCGTATTGATGTGGTCTGGACTTACTCCGGTGTGCGTCCACTATGTGATGATGAATCCGATTCACCACAGGCTATCACCCGTGATTACACACTGGATGTTCAAGATGAGCAGGGACAAGCACCACTGCTGTCGGTCTTCGGTGGTAAACTAACGACTTACCGTAAACTCGCCGAACATGCGATGGATAAACTGGCACAGTATTATCCGAACGCCGGCAAGGCATGGACTAAAAATGGCAAACTACCTGGCGGAGAGCTGGAAGGCCATGACCGCGATGGATACGCACGTTTACTGCGTAAACGCTATAATTGGTTGCCAGAAGGAGTAGCGCGACGTTATGCCCGCACTTACGGCAGCAGCAGCAACATTATTCTGAATGGTGCAAACGAGCTGACAGATTTGGGCGAATTCTTCGGTCATGGTTTGTACGAAGCTGAACTGCGTTATCTAGTAGCACACGAGTGGGTCACTCAGTTGGATGATGCGATCTGGCGTCGCACTAAGTTGGGTATGTGGCTGACTGATGAACAAAAACAGCGTATTGCTGACTGGTTGGCGCAAAACGTTAAGTCAGCGCAATCACAAGGCTGATTTAATCTGACCCGTTAAAATGTTTGAAAAATGGCGGTAATCTTCTATCGCCATTTTCTATTTCCACCATAAAAACCTATTTTCACTCAACATCCTCCAAAAAAGAATCATAAAGTTTCGAAATCAATCATAAATATGTTCTATTAAAATTCCTTGATTTTTCATTTAATTCTACTAATAGTTCAGATAGTATATTTTTACCACAGTGATAGGATATTAATAGGCTGAAAAGACAATATGAGATAACTTATGTTAACCATTAGGGAAGCAATAATAAAAGATACCCAACTTATGACTAAGCCAATATAATGATTAATGCAACTTTATCCTTTCTCTGACTAATTTATTCAGAGAAAGAATGATAAAAAATTAATCAACTCCATATCTATTTACCTCGCCTAATCTAATTCACACCATTCTTATCCTCCACATAATAATAAGTAATACTAACGGACGCTTTTCACTGTCATGATCTTCACCATTATCTTCAATTTCTATTAATACATCATTTGCTATAATTTTCATCAGTAATAACCCTATGCTATATCAGCACAATCATCAAAAACAAAATATTAGAATAATAAACATACGAATTTTGTCTTTTTTTACATCAGAATTAAATAAAATTTAATAGAGTCAAAATAAAAAATGCAACTATCCGATTAATTACTTTACGGTAAGACAAAGAACAAAATACAATCAAACTGATTCATAAGATGACAAATAGTGCAGCAAAAATCACCATCCAGGCAGAAAATTACAGCAAACATAGAAGCAGGAAACAAATCATTCCCCTATATTCTCCCATAATGCTTATTTTTATATCTTCAATATAAAATTAAAATATATCTTCAAAAGATTGATAATATTAGTTTTTATTATTTTTTAAATTTTCATTTATTTTGTAATTGTGATATTACTCCCTTTTCTTTAATTCGCTTGTTGCGGTTTATGTTCAAATTTATGAAGATAAACGAGAATGGATAAAAACTTGTAATGATGAGTCAAACATTCATTAAAAAAGAGGGGATTGCGCAATCATTTTTGGCTCGTTATCTCCTCTCTGAACAATGTGGCAACCGCCTGAAAACCATAGAATTATTGGCAAAAGAGTGTGAATTGTCCGTAGGTTTAATGCAGGCAGCATTAAAATCTCTCGAACAATCACAGGCGGTTGGGATTAAGCGTCGTGGTCGGAATGGCAGTTTTCTTTCGCATATTAACCACAAATTGTTGCTGGAGTACGCCGATATCGGCAATGTGGTCTGCGCAATGCCCCTTCCTTATACCCGTGCTTATGAGGGTCTGGCCAGTGGTTTAAAAGCATTATGTGCAGGAGTTCCTTTTTACTTTGCGCATATGCGAGGTTCAGATATCCGCATTGAATGCTTACTGAATGGAGTCTATGACTTAGCAGTAACATCAAGACTTGCCGCAGAGCAACACCCAGAAATTAAAAATATTTATATTGCGCTATCACTAGGGACACAAAGTTATACAGACAGACATCGATTAATCTTTCGTCAAGGCGAGATGGAATCCATCCGTCGTGTAGGGTTAGACAGTACCTCAGCCGACCAAAAAATAATGACAAATCAGTACTTTGCAGGGAAAGGAATTGAACTGGTCGAGGTCTCTTATCACGAATGTCTGAATCAAATCAAAAAAGGCCACATTGACGCGGCCATCTGGAACGTCGGGCAAGGTCACGAGCTAATTGCAGAGGGCCTGATGACCCAACTTCCAGACGACAGTGAGTGTTTTATCAAAGCTTCCGAGGCTGTTATCCTTGCCCGTAAGGATAATATTCCTATCCAACAGCTCTTGCGTACTATGGTTGACAGAGATGCCCTGCTGACTCACCAACAGAATGTGGTAGCAGGTATAATCGAACCCATTTATTGACCTCTATTAACCAATAGCAAGCATCAATCAAAACAAGTAATAACCAAACGTATAACAAAAAGTGATGGTAGAACAACGGTTAACTATCCTGTTGCAAGGTGGTGTCATCGATAAAGATATCTACGATAACATGCTTGATGTCGTGCATATTCTGGAAGATATCTGGCTGATCCCTGTCCGTCATCCACAAGGTGAAATGGCGCTTACCCACATGGCAAGTGCTTTCATGCGATCACGTCGTGGCGAAATCGTTTCCCCCATAGAAAAAGAAATTCTGGAAAAAATAGAGCAATCCGAAGACTACACACAATTACTCACAATTCACTATTCCCTGCTGGAGAAATTTACACTCACCCTACATCCTAATGAAGAAGGCTACCTGTTGATAAATTTATATGGTTTAATACTTACAACAAAAACTCATTGATTTTTTTATACTATAAATATTCAAAAAAATGAAAATTAATATTATTCAATAATTTTTATTATTCGCACAGGCAAGCTGCTTTGCAGCTATGAAGGGAAATCTATGTTTATTAACGCATTAAAAAAACAGAACCCTAAATTGATTGAGGTAGCAAAAAGTCTTTGGCAGCAAGGGGTAATCTTACCAGATACTTACGTCATTGATGTCGACCAAGTGTTAAATAATGGCCGACATTTACTGCAAACAGCAAAACAATATGGCATCCAACTTTATTTGATGACCAAGCAGTTTGGTCGTAATCCCTGGTTGACCAAGAAACTGATTGAACTCGGTTATCCCGGTGTCGTAGCCGTAGATTTCAAAGAAGCCTATAGCCTGAGCCAACACGATATACCGTTATGTCACATTGGTCATCTGGTACAGACGCCAACTCACCTGATAAAAACTATGCTTAAGCGTAACCCTGAGATAATCACAGTATTCTCGATAGAAAAAGCTCAGGCAATCTCGGATACAGCTGAGAAACTGGGATGCGTTCAGCCCATCATGCTGAAAGTCTTTACTCAACGTGATATATCCTTTACTTGTCAAGAAGCAGGCATTCCCTTTGATGAGATCGACACCGCTGTTGATGCTTTAAAGCAAATGCCGGGTGTTAAACTATGTGGCCTGACCCACTTTCCTTGTCTGGCATGGAATGAGCAGTATCAGACAACCTTACCAACCGTCAATTTGCAGACACTTATCAGAGCGCGAAATAAACTTGCACAGCTCGGTATTTCCCTTTCACAAATCAATGCACCTTCTGCAACAAGCAGTAGCACCATTCCTCTGTTAGCGAAATATGGTGCAACTCATTTAGAACCCGGACATGCTCTGACCGGAACAATACCTGCCAATGCCATTGGCCGAGAACCTGAACATATCGCTATGGTTTATGTATCAGAGATATCCCATCACTACGATGGCAACAGTTATTGTTATGGTGGCGGTTACTACAAACGCAGCCACATGAAGCATGCACTGGTTTTTCCCGCCAAGAACCCAGAACACAATAGTTCATATAAGACAGTACGCATATTACGGTTAGGTGAACCTTGTATTGATTACCATCTGCCATTAGCAGGCCCCCATCCTATCGGTAGTCCAGTCATTATGTGTTTCCGTGCTCAGGTTTTCGTGACCCGCAGCGATGTCGCCTTAATTTCAGGTATTCAGTCAGGAGAACCCAAACTGGAAGGTATTTATGACAGCCAAGGTAACTGGAAAAACAATGGTTATGCCCAATAAACACTTAATAGAGGTATTACAGTTAATATTATTCCGCCCTTAAATAATGTTATTTTCGCTATAGTAGATTTACAGCATCATGCTACGTAACTATTTTTTTACGGAATAGTTATGTTTTATTTATGGAATAGTTATGGAATACCAGAAAAAGACTGGGAATACCCCCACACATTCCGCTCCGTATTCCTCACCCAGGATTGATACATCAGGTTACACCTATGTGCATGAGCATTTGCATATTGATCTATCCGAAGCTAAAGGCAATCTCGATTGCCGATTAGATCAATACGAGCTAGTTGTTGATGAACTTCGCCACCTGTATACGCTAGGATTACGCAACATTGTGGAAGTCACCAACCGCTACATGGGGCGCAATGCCTCCTTCCTGCTGAATTTGGTACGTGATACCCACGTCAACATCATCGCCTCGACGGGTTATTATAAACAGCCTTTCTTCCCTGCCCATTTCAGCGAATTAAGCATACAAGACATTGCCGAAGAGATGATCACTGACATTGAATCAGGCATTGACGGTACGGAGTTAAAAGCCAGCATCATTGCAGAGATCGGCTCCAGTTTCGGGCAAATCACCGAAGATGAGCGAAAAGTGTTTGCAGCGGCAGCCCTGGCACATCATGCAACCGGGTGTCCTATTTCCACCCACACAACTTTAAGTACTATGGGGCGTGAACAATTAGCACTCCTCAGGGCATTTGGTGTTTCTCCTGAACACGTGGCGGTTGGTCATTGTGACCTGAAAGACAATCTGGACACGATTATTCCCCTGCTCGAAGAAGGCGCATGGGTACAATTCGATACCATTGGTAAAAACAATTACTATCCTGACAGCAGCCGCATTGCGATGTTGCAGGCGGTTGCCAAACGTGGGCTACTCGACAGAGTGATGCTCTCGCAAGATATAACCCGCCGTTCTCATCTGAAAAGCAACGGAGGAATTGGTTTCGATTACTTATTGACTGTATTCGTTCCGATGTTGCTGGCAGCCGACTTTACCCAAACACAGATAGACCGAATGTTACGTGATAACCCTGCACAATTTTTCCGGCATCACTTTTTCAATAAGCTTTTTTCCAAAAAATAAACAATATTTTATAAAAGATAATTTAAAGAGAGGGATAACAACATGAAATTTGTCGTTGGTGGACAAATAGAAAAAGAAAAAATAGCCGAATGTATACGGCAACTGGCAGGAGATAAAGCTACCTCGATTGTCATCATGAATGATATCGAAGCATCCATGGCAATTAAGAATGGCAATGCCGATTACTATTTTGGTGCCTGTAATACCGGAGGAGGTGGAGCACTGGCAATCGCCATTGCACTTATCGGTTTAGATCTCTGTGCCACCATTGGCATGCCGGGAAAAATCTTACCGGACGATGAGATTATTGCTCATGTAAAAGCAGGCAAAAAAGCGTTTGGCTTTACAGGGCAAGATATCGATATTGTTCTGCCAGTGATCATTAACACGATCATTTCTCAATAAGGAGCATATCATGCAACATTTTCATGATTTCCTGATGAGATTGATGGAAGTCGACCCCCTTAAAGCAGGATTACTGGCTGCAATTGGTGCGATTGCTGCCATGATGGCAAACCGTGGTATCGCCGTTTTCCATGATGGTCTGCGTCCGCTGCTTCCCGAATATCTTGAAGGTCGAATGAGTCGTAAAGCACTCGCTGCGACGAGCTTTGCCTTAAGCATTGGTCTGGTTGTGGGATTTGGTATTCCCTTTTCGCTGGCAGCGCCAATCGTACTGGTTCACAGCCTGCTGCTCGGTACGGATATGATTGGTATCTGGTGTGCCAACAGCCGCAGAGGGTTTATCGCGTCAGGTATCATCGGCGCGCTGTACGCCATTGCCTTACTGGCAGGGCTGCGTTCAGTAGTGGAATTCTTTGCCATGCTGCCGGTTAATTTCACTGACGACTTAAAAAAAGTCGGCGATCCGATTGTGGCCTGTTTTGCCCTGTTCCCTGCGATGGTCGTCGGCTACCAATATGGCTACCGCAAAGGGTTGTTAGTGATGTTAACCGCTTTGATTGGTTATTTGGCGACCAAAGCCGCTGGCCCGCTCAGTTTTGGTGGTTTAATCGAAAAACCTGTCAGCGTCGATCCGAATGGAGCGGCTTTGCTGCTGTCGATGATCGCAATGTTCTACTTTGCCATGCGTGAACGTCCGGCACATCTTGCAGATAATACATCATCAGCAAATCAAACCTCAGCAGCACCAAAAGGTGCTAATGAAATCTTAGTGGGGCTGTTTTCGACCCGTATTGAACGCATCCAGAAAAACAAATGGCTCCTCATCCTCTGTGGGGGTCTGACTGCAAGTGCGGCTACTATGTCTTTCAGCCTGCTGGCAGAAGGCCCGGTATCATTGCAATTAATGGCGCAAGATGAACAAACCAACGCCTTGCTGGTAGCGCTGGCTCGTGCTATCGGGTTTGTTCCACTGGTTGGTACGACAGCAATCGCCACTGGCGTGTATAGCCCCAACGGGATGAAATTTGTCTTTGTGGCAGGTCTGGCAACCAATAACCCGTGGCTCGCCTTTATTGCAGGCGGTATCACTATGTTTATTGAGATCCAGTTGCTGGCGAAAATTGCAATCTGGCTGGATAAATACCCCGGAGTTAAAGCCTGTAGTGGCCATATTCGTACCGCGATCACCAAAATGCTCGAAGTCGCCCTGTTGGTTGGTGGTATGATTGCTTCCAACGCGATTCTGCCGGGTATGGGCTTTATGATTGTGGCAGGTATCTACCTGCTCAACCGTACTTCCAAACGTCCTTTGGTTGAAATGGCAATCGGCCCGATTGCAACCATTGCGGTAGGTATTCTTGCCAACGTGCTCTATTTAGCAGGAATAAATTAACAGGAATAAAGTGAGAGAATGAAAACAGCGCCATTGCAAAGCTATCCACTGAAAAGTATGACTATGGCACAAGCCCAACAGCAGCAATTTAAGCTGGTGGATATTATCTGTCGTCACTTTCCCGGAGCTGATTTTCTCTCACAAGGGGATCTGGGATTAGTCCCGGATCTCCATCAACCCCGGATGACTCAGCGTATTGAAAGGGTAATCGCCGAGTACTTCGGGGCTGAAGCAGCGGCCTTTGTCAATGGTGCAGGAACCGGTGCTTTACGTTCTGGGCTAGCAGCACTGCTTCGTCCTCATGAGACATTACTGGTGCATGATGCCCCCGTTTATCCCACAACAAAAACATCAATTGAACAAATGGGTCTTAATGTTGTATATGCTGATTTCAACTGTACAAACCAACTTGAAACCAGCATTAAGCAATATCAGCCAGCAACCTGCCTGATCCAGCATACACGGCAGAAAATCGATGATTGCTATGCCCTGCAAAATATCATCGCCATCTTAAATCAATATCACATTCCCTCATTGGTAGATGATAATTATGCCGCAATGAAAGTGCCACATATTGGTTGTGAATACGGCGCAACACTTTCTGCCTTTTCTTGCTTCAAATTACTGGGGCCACAAGGCGTAGGCGTGGTTGTCGGCCGACAAGCTGTGATTGATAAACTACGCCACGGCATGTACTCCGGTGGCTGCCAGATTCAGGGTTATCAGGCGATGGAAGCATTACGTGGGTTAGTATTCGCCCCGGTCATGCACGCAGTACAGTCTGAAGTGAATGAATCGCTGGTGACAAGGCTGAATCAGGGTGAAGTGCCACAAGTGAAGCGGGCATTTATCGCCAATGCTCAGTCAAAAGTCGTCTTAGTGGAATTTTACGAACCTATTGCGGATGCAGTGCTGGCCACCGCACACACACTGGGTGCACTACCTTATCCCGTCGGTGCCGAATCGAAATTTGAAATCCCGCCCCTGTTTTACCGAATTTCCGACACATTTCGTCAGGCAGATCCCACCCTGGAGAAACGCATGATCCGCATCAACCCTAATCGCAGCGGGGCCGAAACAATTATGCGTATCTTGCAGGCAAGCAGTCGGTTGAATATATCTGGGAAATATCTTTAAATAGAAAAATATACCCTATGGATTTCAGACTGCAACTTGAAAGACGACGGGTATAGTAGCCAATAATTCCCCCAGTGATTTATATTTATTTATATGGAATGCGCGATGAAATACGCAGATACATTAATGAATCAGTCACTCCAGGACGAGAGTATGTTAATAATGAAAATATTTATGTTCTATTAACTCATTAACAACAACGTTAGGATTGGAAAGAGAAAGAGGAATAAAGCAGTTTTTTGAAAATACATTGAAAGTCAAAAAACATATGAGTTCTACTCATAAATTACTTGCCAATGACAACATAAAAAAATCACTTCATAATTCTTGAGGCCACTCTTTCGGTCTGATTGTTGTCAGCTCGACTTTCCTTTAACCAAGTGGTCGCGTATCAAAATGAAAGGAAATCGAGCAAAGGTAGAAATATAAAAACACTCCCTATCAGGTAGACATAAACCACATTTAAAAGTGATATAAGTATAGACTTAATACCATGAATCAAACTACCGCTATTCAACGCCTGAGTAAATTTGATCAACAAGGCCGCTATGTCTTCACCGCTAAAGATCTTGCCAAAGCAATGAGGAGAGGTGAATACAACTATGTCAGCTTAGAATCTGCACTATCTGAATACGGTGCCATTTCACAAATTCCAATTGATCGGCTGACAGTGATGACTACAGGCCGTAAAGGAACCTACAAAACCCCTTTCGGTATCATTGAATTTACACACACAAAAAGGTCAGCCCCCAATATTATCTGTAATATCAAATAAATTGGCAGACCACTCCGCCTGGCAAGTAAACAAGCCGCCTACCGTAACCTAAAACGAGTGGGTAGAAATACACATTTAGTTGAAGAGAGGATAATCTATGAAGCTTAATCGTACAGATTTCTCACAACTGGTCGATCGCAATTTGCCAAATAATATCTTTACACGTACTTTAGGAAACGAAAAATTTATCCCTTATTTAATTTCAAGCTTAGAAGAACTATTCAAAAAGCTGCAACTTTCGCTCTCCGATAATAATGACCAACCCGAATTCAGACTGTAAAAGCTGGCCTGAGGAATATCACCACTTTATTTTATTAATATTGTTCCTCAGGCACTTTATCTCTCTTATTCAGAGCATATTAACGAGTTAAACATAATCCCTCTGCTGCCGCTCCACCAATGTGAGGATGCTGTAAAGGGCGACAGGCTGTTGCTCCTGATTCAAAACCTGCACATCCCAAATGACAACACCCTGTGGCTTGTCATCCGGGGTCTTCTGAACTTTCTTGATCTTCTTCTTGCAGGTCAACCGAACCTGAATCGTATCACCAATTTTCACTGGTTCAATAAACCGCAGGTTTTCCATACCGTAGTTCGCCAAGACAGGCCCGACAGGTGCATCAACGAACAGACCGGCAGCAGCCGATACAACAAAGTAACCATGCGCCACACGCTCACCAAACAGGGATTCAGCCGCACCAATTTTATCCATATGGGCATAAAAATGATCCCCGCTCAGACAGGCGAAATTGACGATATCCGCTTCTGTCACCGTCCGGCGAGCAGTCAGCAGACTTTCCCCAATTTCAATTTGTTCGAAATACTTACGGAACGGATGAACAGGATCTTCCTTCACTTTCGCACCGCGCACCCACTCACGACCAATAGCCGCCAGCATACTTGGGCTGGCCTGAATTGCTGTGCGCTGCATATAGTGTTTCACCGCACGCAATCCACCCAGCTCTTCACCACCACCAGCACGTCCCGGCCCGCCATGTACCAACATAGGTAGCGGAGAACCGTGTCCTGTGGATTCCGCTGATGCCGCCTCATCCAGAATCAACATACGGCCATGAGCACAAGCTGTTGCCCGAATAACCTGCATCGCAATTTGCTCATCTGCCGTGACCAATGAACCCACCAGACTACCTTGCCCCATCAAGGCCAGAGCAATCGCCTGTTCCGTGTCCTGATAAGCCATCAAAGTGGAAACTGGCCCAAAGGCTTCCGTTTCATGTACGACCTGATTGGTCATCGGATCTGCACAATAAAGCAGAGTTGGCGGGTAGAATGCCCCATCACTGTGGGTATTATTTGCCAGCACTAACTTATCCAACGCACCG
Organism: Xenorhabdus budapestensis; assembly: GCF_002632465.1. Taxonomy (GTDB): domain Bacteria; phylum Pseudomonadota; class Gammaproteobacteria; order Enterobacterales; family Enterobacteriaceae; genus Xenorhabdus; species Xenorhabdus budapestensis. Next base: position 126,230 of record NZ_NIBS01000005.1, read on the forward strand.
CCGCACAGTAATTCACAGCCACCGTGTAACAGTTCATCAACCTTGGATTGGACTTCACCCCGTTGTTCAAGGTTGATCAATGCCCCCATGCGTACATCCGGTAAAGCAGGATCACCTACCACTACACCAGACAGACGTTTAAGCAGCGCTTGTTTAACCACCTCAAGTTGACTGATCGGCACAATAATACGCCGAATAGCCGTACATTTTTGCCCTGCTTTTACCGTCATCTCACGGACAACTTCCTTAATGAACACACCAAATTCTGGCATTTCCGGCGTAACATCCTCCCCCAAAATACAGCAATTGAGGGAATCCGCTTCCATCGTGAATGAAATTGATTTCTCAATCAGCCGTGGATGAACTCTCAATTTCTGACCCGTCTGGGCTGAACCTGTAAAAGTGACTGCATCCTGATAATTGAGATGATCAAACAGATCACCAATTCCACCGCAGATCAGTTGCAATGCACCTTCCGGCACTAAGCCACTGTCGAGGATCAATTTCACCATCGCCTGTGTCAATTGTGCTGACGCTGTCGCAGGTTTAATGATCGCCGGCATACCCGCCATCCAGGTCGGAGCCAGTTTTTCCAACATTCCCCAACAAGGGAAGTTAAACGCATTGATATGTAGCGCAACGCCGGGACGAGAGGTCAGAACATGGCGAGCGACAAACTGGGACTGTTTCGAAAGTGGGATCATCTCATCTTCCGGCCACAAAACATCATCCGGTAACTCACGTCCTGCCAGACCCGCATAGGAAAATAACGTTGCGATGCCTCCTTCAATATCTATCCAGCCATCCGAACGGGTCGCGCCGGTTTCTGCTGAAATAGCATACAGGGCTTCTTTATTAGCAAGCAGATGCTTTGCAACGGCTTTCATCATCTGAGCCCGCTGCTGGAATGTCATAGCCGCGAGAGCTTTGCCCCCTTTTTCCCGGGCATAACTGAGACTATCAGCCAGTGGCAGCCCATCTGAACATACCTGATACAAGGCTTTACCATTTACTGCATGGTGAATAGTTCTGGCATTACCTTTCCCATAAACCCAGGCACCACATATATAACTGGTTAACTGTTGCATTTTTTTCTCCACCGATTGTATTAATGAATCATCATTAACTACATCTACAACATTTATGTATCACATAATCCATGAAAAAGACCATCTGATAAATTAACAAAATTAGAACATATTAGGGGCGGTGCATGTTAATATCCCTAACAATAAAAATTAATCACGGCTTCTTTAAAAAATAAAAAGCAAATATTGTGATGTGTTCGACAAATATACAAACAAACCGTTTGATATTTTTGTTATCGATTTGTAGATTTACAGTTTCATTTAATGATTCATTTTTATCTTTAAAACTAAAAAATAAGAATCATATGTGGAGCATATATGACAACTGAGCAACTCCAGGCGCACTTTGACACCAAGATCGAGGCAGATCTTTCCATTGAAGCTAAGGACTGGATGCCCGATGCCTATCGCCAAAACCTGATACGTCAGATCAATCAACACGCACACTCAGAAATTATCGGCATGTTACCGGAAGCCAACTGGCTCACTCGTGCCCCCACACTGCGCCGCAAAGCGGTGTTATTGGCAAAGGTACAGGATGAAGCAGGGCACGGGCTTTATCTCTACAGTGCCGCAGAAACACTTGGCTGCTCTCGTCAGGACATCTACCAGAAGCTACTGGATGGCAAGATGAAATATTCATCAATCTTCAACTATCCCACCTTAAGCTGGGCTGATGTCGGAGTCATTGGCTGGCTGGTGGATGGTGCTGCAATTGTTAATCAGGTCGCCCTGTGCCGGGCATCTTACGGCCCTTATGCCCGTGCTATGGTCAAAATCTGTAAAGAAGAGAGTTTCCACCAGCGGCAGGGATATGAAGCGGTTATGGCATTAGCAAAGGGTAACGAAGCTCAGCGTGCCATGCTGCAAGATGCCATCAATCGATTCTGGTGGCCGACGCTGATGATGTTCGGCCCCAATGACAGTGATTCTCCCAACAGTGCCCAAAGCATGGCCTGGAAAATCAAACGGTTCAGTAATGATGAACTGCGACAGAAATTTATTGATAACACCGTCCCTCAATTGGAAGCATTAGGCATGACTGCTCCCGATCCAGCGTTGACCTGGGATGAAACCACTGGTCATTACCGTTTTGGTGAAATCAATTGGGATGAATTCTATCAAGTGCTCAAAGGGCGGGGCATATGCAATCACGAACGTCTGGAAGCCAAACGCCGTGCGTGGGAAAGCGGGAGTTGGGTGCGTGAAGCGGCTTCTGTTCATGCCAAAAAAATGGCTGCCAAAAAACAGGCTGCTTAATCCATTGCGTTATTAGTCAGATTCGGAAAAGGAGACAAAACATGAACGATACCGATTGGCCACTGTATGAAGTCTTTATCCGCAGCAAGCAGGGGCTGACTCACCGTCATGTCGGCAGCCTCCACGCAGCAGATGATCAAATGGCACTGGAAAATGCACGTGATGCCTATACCCGACGCAATGAAGGTTGCTCTATCTGGGTGGTGAAATCCATTTATCTGGTTGCATCACAACCAGAAGATCGCGGGGCTTTTTTCGAACCCTCAGAAGACAAAATCTACCGTCATCCGACTTTCTACACGATCCCTGATGGCATTAAGAATATGTAAAGGTGAGACATGAATACATCTCGTGTTGCTTCACCCAACCAGACGCTTTTTAACGATATCCTTGTTAGCTACGTACTGCGTCTGGCAGACAGCCCGCTGATTCTGGCACAACGCCTGTGCGAATGGTGTGGTCATGCGCCAGAGCTGGAGATTGACTTAGCGTTGTCCAATATTAGTCTCGATTTACTGGGGCAGGCACGTAACTTTCTCAGTTATGCCGCCACGCTTTACGGAACAAATCACGGGACAGAAGTTGATGAAGATAAACTGGCTTTTGGTCGTGAGGAGCGAGAATTCCGCAATCTTTTGCTGGTGGAACAACCTAATGGTGGCTTTAACGATACGTTGGCTCGCCAATTTTTCATTGATGCCTATCACGTCTTACTTTATCAGGCATTAGGGCAAAGTCAGGACCCTCAGCTAGCAGCCATCAGTAATAAATCATTGAAGGAAGTGGAATATCACCTGCGTTTCAGCCGTGGCTGGATGATCCGTCTGGGGGATGGCACAGAACAAAGTCACGAGAAAATGCAAAACTCTGTCAATCAATTGTGGCGCTTTACCGGCGAACTATTCCACTGTGATGAAGTGGAACAACAACTTGCTGAGGTCGGAATTGCCATCGATCCCCGCACATTATATGAACCGTGGCAACAAATCGTCAAAGAGACCTTCTTGCAAGCCGCGTTAAACATACCAGAGGGAATACCTTATCGACAGGGCGGCAAACAAGGGCAACATACCGAACATTTGGGTTACATACTGGCAGAAATGCAATTTTTGCAACGGACTTACCCAAACTGTAACTGGTGACTGAGGCTGATAACTAAATCCGATAACCCGATAACCAAGCCCGATAAGATCAGGAGGAAATGATGGAACAGCAATTCAAAACATTGCAGCAGCCGGAAGTCCATCAGATCTGGCAGTGTTTACATCAGATTGCCGATCCAGAATTGCCAACACTATCCATTACCGACCTCGGTATGGTACGGGCTGTTCTGCCTTTCCAAACTGAGCAAGCCGAACAAACAGGCTGGCAGGTGATATTCACCCCGACTTATTCAGGCTGCCCGGCGACAGAATTTCTGGTCAATGAAATCCACACAACACTGACTCAGGCAGGGTTCTCGCCAGTGCATGTCGATGTGAGTCTGAGTCCGGCATGGACAACTGACTGGATGAATGCAGATGCCAGGCAACGTTTACGTGAATCCGGTATCGCGCCGCCACAAGGCTCAGCTTGTGAGAAACCGACAGATACAGAATCCATCATCTGCCCCCGTTGTAGCAGTCATGAGACGGAGAAAATCAGTGAATTCGGTTCCACCGCCTGCAAAGCGCTTTATCGCTGCCGACAATGCCTGGAGCCCTTCGATTATTTCAAATGTATTTAATTTTAAATGTATTTAACAAGGGAGCAGCAGATGACTATTCTTCATCGTCCCAGTTCTCAACAAAAACAGTTCCAACAGGAACAATCTTACCGGACGCAACTCCAGCGGGCACCGTTTCAGCGAACACAATTTCATCGCTTACGTATTGCCGCTATTGAGCGGGAAACTTCTGATTCCGTTGCAGTCACGCTGCATATACCCGATGAATTAAGAGAATTCTTTCACTATCAGCCCGGTCAGCATCTGACACTCAAAGCAAAGGTAGGTGGGGAAGAGCTACGCCGCTGTTATTCCATCTGTAGTTCGCCACTGGATAATCTATTGCAAATCGGCGTCAAAGCCGTTTATCAGGGGCGTTTTTCCACCTTTATCAACCAACAATTGGAAGTTGGCGATGAATTAGAAGTCATGCAGCCACAAGGTAATTTCGGTCATCGTCCTGATACTGATACACGGGGAAATTATCTGGCTATTGCAGCGGGTTCCGGTATTACCCCGATCTTATCGATTATCAAAAGCACACTGGCCCTGGAGCCAGAGAGTTCTTTTACTCTGATTTATGGTAATCGTACCAGTCGCTCCGTGATGTTCAAAGAAGCACTGTCTGATCTCAAGAACCGCTATCTACAGCGTTTTCAGGCGATATACCTATTCAGTCAGGAAACTACCGACAGTCCGCTGTTCAACAGTCGTATCAATGCAGAAAGTCTCTTACGTATCGGCAAAACCCTGCTCACTTTTGCTCAGTTTGACCACGCCTTTCTTTGTGGGCCTGAAGCTATGCTGGATGATGCCAAAATAGCACTTGAGCAGGCTGGCATGCCGTCTGAATACATTCATAGTGAACGTTTCAACACGGGGAATCGTCCCCTTTACTCCACTTTCCGTCCAGACAATCTGATCGAACGCAATGAAACCCGTGTCGAAATTCATCTGGATGGCCGCACCTTAAATATTGTCATGCACGCTGAGGATAACAGCATTCTTGATGCAGCCCTGCGTCAGGGAGCAGATTTACCCTATGCCTGTAAAGGCGGGGTTTGCGCCACCTGTAAATGCCGGCTCAAATCCGGTGAAGTGGATATGGGAGTGAACTACAGCCTGGAGCCGGACCAACTGGCTTCCGGCTATATTTTAAGCTGTCAGTCGTGGCCGAAAGGCGACGGTGTCGTTGTTGATTTTGACGTCTAAGATTTCTCATCAATAAGAAATTTTCAAGAAAAAATGGTCACAAATCAGGAGCCACCATGAACCAAGAATGGATTTTATGCCAGCAGCAACAGCGGGTACGCACACTGACTCTCAACCGTCCAGAAGTGCGCAACGCTCTCAGTAATGACTGTCTGGAACAGCTTGTACAGCATCTGGAGCAGGCGGATACCGATATCGGCACTGGCGCTATTATCATTACCGGCTCACAGCGCTGTTTCGCGGCGGGTGCCGATCTCAAAGAACTACAGCAACAGACGGTTGCTACCGCAATAACTGATCGTCGTCCTCAACTCTGGCAACGCCTGAACAATATCAGCAAACCGATAATAGCCGCTGTTAATGGCTATGCGCTCGGCGCGGGTTGTGAACTTTCACTGGCCTGTGATCTGGTGATCTGCGGTGAAAGTGCCCGCTTCGGCCTGCCGGAAATCACTTTGGGATTAATGCCGGGCGCGGGAGGTACACAGAGACTTATTCGCAGTGTTGGCAAGGCCCTTGCCAGCCAGATGATATTAACAGGTGAAGCTATCGATGCTCATCAGGCACTGCAAGCGGGGTTAGTGAGTGAAGTCTGTATCGATAACCTGACGTTGAAACGGGCACAACAGATAGCAAACCGTATCAGTGAATTTTCGCCGCTGGCATTGCGGGCGGCTAAGGCTGCGCTCAGGACTGCACACGAAACCAGCCTGTCACAAGGGCTGTCTGCCGAGCGCCAACACTTTATTGCTTTGGCAGGTACAACCGACCGTCAGGAAGGTATTTCGGCCTTCCTTGAAAAACGTAATCCAACATTTAAAGGATGCTAGTAGATGGAAAATGAAAATATACCCACGATCCTCACTGAAATTAAAGCAGGTGTCCTTAGCATTAAACTCAACCGCCCAAAATGTATAAACAGTTTTAACGAGGAAATGCACCGGCAGCTAAGTGAAGCACTAAAGATTGCTGAACAGGATGAATCGGTGCGCTGTGTGCTGCTCTCAGGAGCCGGACGTGGCTTTTGTGCGGGGCAAGATTTAAACGATCGCAGCGCTATTATCAATGTAGGTGGCGCTCCTGATCTCGGTTATTCCATTGAAACTTTCTACAATCCGCTGATCCGCCGTCTAACTTCCTTACCCAAACCTGTGGTCTGTGCTGTGCATGGTGTAGCCGCAGGAGCCGGTCTCTCTATCGCTTTGGCCTGTGACATTGTGATCGCAGCCCGCGACACCAGCTTTATTCAGGCGTTCTGTCGTATCGGCCTGACACCGGATGCAGGCGGTAGCTGGTTCCTGCCTCATCATATTGGCCATGCCCGAGCCATGGGAATGGCTTTGTTGGGAGACAAAATCACCGCTGAACAGGCACTGGAATGGGGAATGATCTGGCAGGTTTTCGAGCCTAATGAGTTAGAGGAGAAAGCCTGGGAAATCGCGCAACGTCTGGCAACCCAGCCAACCTTCTCTCTCGCGTGTATTAAGAAATCCACTTATGCCGCGGCAAGCAATACGTTAGATGAGCAACTTAATCTCGAACGCGATCTACAACGCCAGTGCGGACACACTGAAGACTTCCAGGAAGGCGTCAACGCATTCATAGAAAAACGCGAACCACAATTCAAAGGAAGATAACCATGAATATGCCTGTACATCATCGTCCAATATTTCATAATTCAATACTCAATGAATCAATACCGGAAGGCCCAATCGCTGTGATTGGTGCAGGCACGATGGGTATCGGCATTGCTCAGGTAACAGCTCAGGCAGGACATACTGTCCTGCTGTTTGATGTAAATAGTGAAGCGGCACAACGCGCACTGGGTACACTCCACACCCGTCTGCATCAACGTGTCGAGGCAGGCAAAGCAGATGCAGGCAAAACCCAGGCTCTGTTGCAACGTATCACTCTGGTAGATTCATTACAGGCACTGGCACCAAGCGTACTGGTCATTGAAGCGATTATCGAAAAGCTGGCAGCAAAGCAGGATCTATTCCGCCAACTGGAATCCCTTTGTTCAGAACAAACCATTTTTGCCAGTAACACCTCATCGTTGTCAATTACTGCAATTGCCCACGTGCTGGAAGCTCCTCAGCGTATGGCAGGACTGCATTTTTTCAATCCTGCACCATTGATGAAACTGGTAGAAGTCGTACGGGGGTTAGAAACTTCCCCACAGACAATAGCAACCCTTAAACGTCTCGTGAGCGACTGGCAAAAACAGCCTGTCATTTGTCGTTCCACACCCGGTTTTATCGTTAACCGTATTGCACGCCCTTTTTATGCGGAAGCCCTGCGGGCACTGGAAGAACAAATTGCTTCCCCCGCAACACTGGATGCTGTTATGAAAGACTCCGGCGGCTTTTCGATGGGGCCATTGCAGCTTACCGATTTAATTGGACATGACGTTAATTACGCTGTGACCGAATCCCTGTTCCATGCTTTCTACGGTGATACACGTTTTCAGCCATCACTACGACAAAAAGAACTGGTGGAAGCCAATCATCTGGGGCGTAAAAGTGGCCGGGGATTTTATGTTTACGCGGGTAAGGGTTACGCTGACAAAGCGCAACAACAATTTATTCCCTCCATTATGGAGATAATTACAGAAACATCACCGACAACACTAATACCACCTGAACAAATTAAAATAATCGGTAATTGGTCTGCCCTGCCGCACTTTACCGCGCTGTTACAGCAACACGAATTATTACACCCCAATAAAATTGCTACTGAAAAAAGCGAGAATATTCAGCTACCATCACCAGCATTACAGATTGATGACGTTATATTTATGCTGGCAACGGGGAAAACTAGCTCACAACTTACTGATGAAATTGGGATGTCGGTAGTGCAGTTTGATCTATCAGCCAATCATCAGACCGCTCCGATAATGACGATCAGTGCAGCCTGCCAAAATACTCAGCAACAGACTGCAAAAGTGATCAGATTTCTACACGCTCTCGGCAAACAGTTGATTTTACTGCCGGATTATCCGGCTCTGCTGACCATGCGTACTGTAGCAATGCTGTGCAACGAAGCATTGGATGCTCTTAATAAAGGTATCGCCAACGCCGAAGATATTGATATGGCAATGTGCTATGGCGTTAATTATCCCATTGGCCCTTTGACATGGGGGAGCCAGCTTGGCTGGCAGCACATTCTCAGTGCGTTAGAAAACTTACAACAATTCTACGGCGAACCTCGTTACCGTCCGTCACCTTTGCTGCGCCAACTGGCTGCGGGTTATGTCTCACCACCACATATCTCACCTCAGTACCCGTCTGCCCAGCAACATGAACATCAATATAAGAAGAAAAATCATGCCTAATAAAACGAGCAACTCTCCTAAACAACTTGCCCGGCACCACATTGAGGCCATGTATACCAAAGATGCCTGCGCCAACCATATGGGTATACATATTGACTACATCGATATCGGGATCGCTCAATTAAGCATGACCGTTGAGCCTACCATGCTCAACGGTCATAAAACCTGTCATGGCGGCATCATATTCACTCTGGCTGACACGGCTTTCGCCTATGCCTGTAACAGTGAAGGACTTGCTGCTGTGGCTGCCGGATGCAGTATCGATTTCACTCGTCCGGTCTTTAACGGTGACCAACTCACGGCTATCGCTTCGGTACAACATCAGGGAAAAACGTCTGGGTTGTATGACGTCAAAGTTACCAACCAGAATGGCAAAACAGTGGCCTTCTTCCGTGGTCACGCTCATCGCCTTGGTCATTCAGTTTTAGAAGAGCCCTCAAAAACTCTTCCTTCCCAAACCTCTCTTCCTAAAGAGCATCGGAGAGAAAAATCATGAATCATGCATTTATTTGTGATGGAGTACGTACCCCTATCGGGCGTTATGGTGGTGCCCTTGCCAGTCTGCGAGCTGATGATCTGGCCGCTCTGCCATTACAAGCATTGATGGCACGTTATCCCACATTAAATTGGCAAGGTATTGATGACGTCATCCTCGGCTGTGCAAATCAGGCTGGCGAAGATAACCGTAACGTCGCACGCATGGCGGTACTACTGGCTGGGCTGCCACATTCCGTCCCCGGAACAACCCTCAATAGATTGTGTGGTTCTGGCCTGGAGGCACTGGCTTTTGCGGCCCGTAGTATCAAAGCTGGCGAAGCTCATCTGATACTGGCTGGTGGGGTTGAATCCATGACCCGGGCGCCATTAGTGATGGGAAAAGCAGAAAGTGCGTTCAGCCGTCAGGCGCAGATATTCGATACCACGATTGGCTGGCGTTTCATTAATCCACACATACAACAACAATTTGGCACGGATTCAATGCCGGAGACCGCAGAAAACGTTGCTGCCCAATTTGAAATCAGCCGGGATGCTCAAGACGCTTTCGCTCTGCGTAGCCAGCAACGTACAGCCAAAGCTCAACAACGCGGTATTCTGGCCGAAGAGATCACTCCTGTTACTCTACCTGATACCCGCCAAAAAGGGGTAACCGCTTTGGTTTCACAGGATGAACATCCTCGGCCTGACACAACATTCGAGCAGTTGCAAAAGCTCAAAACCCCATTCCGTGCTAACGGCACAGTCACTGCCGGCAATGCCTCCGGCGTCAATGACGGAGCAGCCGCTCTGATCATCGCTTCAGAAGCAGCAGTTCAACAACATGGGCTGACACCGCGGGCACGTATTGTCGCAACCGCCACCAGTGGTGTTGAACCGCGCATTATGGGAATAGGGCCACTGCCTGCCACTGAAAAAGTACTGGCACTTGCAGGCCTGAGCCTGAACCAAATGGATGTGATTGAACTGAATGAAGCCTTTGCAGCCCAGTCACTGGCCGTCATTCGTCAATGGGGATTGCCGGATGATGCAGAGCATGTCAACCCGAATGGCGGCGCAATTGCGCTAGGGCATCCGTTGGGCATGAGTGGTGCCCGCCTTGCGCTGACAGCCACTCTTGAACTGGAACGGCGGGTGGGCCGTTATGCCTTATGCACCATGTGCATTGGAGTGGGACAAGGTATCGCCATGATTATCGAACGCATATAACTATAAAAACAGCCTGTTACAACAAAATCAACAAAATGGCGGGAAATTATGAGCAACAACGCACAACACTTCAACTCACGCTTTACTCCACACACCAATGCACATTTCGATCCTATTGAATTTGCTTCACGCGAAGAAATTCAGACACGGCAATTTGAGCAAATAAAATGGACGCTGCATCACGCCTATAACAACGTACCAATGTATCAGCGCAAATTTGATGCCATCGGCATTCATCCCAGTGATTTCAGACAACTCGATGACATCAAGAAATTCCCTTACACCACCAAGCAGGATCTAAGGGATAATTACCCTTTTGATACCTTTGCCGTGCCAATGGAAAAAATTGTGCGTATTCATGCGTCATCTGGTACGACAGGTCGTCCGACCGTCGTGGGCTATACCCAACAGGACATTGATAACTGGGCTGACTTGGTCGCCCGCAGTCTGCGTTTTGCTGGTGTAACAGCCAAAGATAAAGTACACGTTGCTTACGGTTACGGTCTGTTTACGGGAGGATTAGGTGCACATTACGGTGCTGAGCGTCTGGGTGCAACCGTGATCCCCATGTCTGGAGGACAAACGGAAAAACAAGCACAACTGATCCGGGATTTCAAACCTGACATCATCATGATGACACCTTCCTACTGCCTGACACTACTGGACGAGCTGGAGCGCCAAATGGGAGGCGATGCCAGACAATGTTCCCTGCGGGTGGGTATTTTCGGAGCCGAACCGTGGACGGAAGGGCTACGTCAGGAAATAGAGAAACGCATGGGCATCAAAGCGCTGGATATTTATGGCCTGTCCGAAGTCATGGGGCCGGGTGTCGCGATGGAATCAGTGGAATACGCTGATGGTTCCACCATTTGGGAAGATCACTTCTATCCAGAAGTGATTGATCCGGACAACCTGAATGTACTGCCGGACGGAGAGAATGGCGAACTGGTTTTCACAACGCTGACCAAAGAAGCCATGCCTGTGATCCGCTACCGTACCCGTGACCTGACACGTTTATTACCGGGAACCGCCCGCAATATGCGCCGTCTGGACAGGATCACCGGACGCTCCGACGATATGCTTATTATCCGTGGTATTAACGTCTTCCCCTCACAGATAGAAGAACAGATTGTACGTTTCAGGGAACTGTCACCACACTATCAATTGGAAGTAAACCGTGTGGGTAATTATGACAGCCTGTCCGTCAAGGTCGAACTGAAAGAACCTAATCAACTTAGTTTCCAACAACGCTGTGGCATTTGCCACCAACTGCGCCACCACATTAAATCTATGGTCGGTATCAATACAGAAGTCAGCATCGTCAACTGCGGAGACATTCCCCGCTCAGAAGGCAAAGCAGTTCGGGTGATTGATAACCGTCGGTATAGATAATTTTCTACCACTGTTGACTATCTAATTTTATGGAAAGCGGTGGTAGTTTCTCCAAACACACCACTCAGTTATGTTAATGTTATGACACAGTTTCGATTCGAAAATAACAAAAATATGACACACAAACTCGACGATTTTATTCAATATGCTCTTGATGCCCAACCGATTAGCGGAACATCGCTGATCATTTCTCTGTATGGTGATGCCCTCAGTCATCGGGGTGGTGAAATCTGGTTGGGCAGTCTCAGCCTTCTGCTGGAGCCGATGGGATTCAGTGACCGCTTTGTGCGAACATCTGTCTTTCGTTTGCAAAAAGAGGGTTGGCTGGAAGTGGAGAAAATAGGTCGTCGTAGCTATTACCGCATCACAGAACGCGGCATGAACCAATTTCGCCATGCTGAGAGTAAAATTTATCTCAGCGAACAACCTGCATGGGATGGCAAATGGGATTTGCTGCTACTGGAAGAAAGCAACAAAGAAGAACGCTCCCGCCTGAAAAAAGAGTTGAGCTGGCTTGGATTTGGTCAACTCAACGGCACATTAATGGCTGCCCCCAGCAGCTCACAAAGTGATATTCCGGCCCTGCTCGGAGAACTCAACGCCAGTGACTCTGTTATTTACTTCCGGGCGGATTATCCTTATCCCCGTTCAGAACAGAGCCTGAAAGAGCGGGTATCCGCCAGTTGGTCACTGGATCAGGTTGCTCAGCACTACCATGAATTTATCATCTCATTCCGTCCTTTAATGAAACTATTGCAAGACTGCAACACAGACGAACTGACACCAGAACGCTGCTTTCAACTACGCCTTTTGCTTATCCACTTTTACCGCCGTGTTGTACTGCGCGATCCACTATTACCGAATGTCCTGCTGCCTGCACAGTGGGAAGGGCAAATCGCCCGTCATTTATGTATCAACATTTACCAGCGCATTGGCCCTGCCGCAACACGGTACATCAGTGAACAATGTGAAACCACCATAGGTAAACTGCCCCAACCTGCTGCCGCGTATTATCGTCGTTTCGGTGGATTACGCAGCGGAACTTAGTACCGTCTGACAATCAATTTTGAGGAAATGTTTATGCCTGATCAACTTCCTACCATTGTTTTGGTAGATTCGGACATTTCTTTTCCCATAGTGCATCGACAACAAGCCTAAATGCCGGAGAAGGCTGTTTTCTGCTAGCGTAATAAAGGTAATAGCCGGGAAAAGGCGCACACCACTCTTCCAATACACGTATCAGGCGTCCTTCTTCAATATGTGAGCCAAATTCTTTTTCCGGCAAAAATGCAATCCCCAGCCCAGCCAACGCAGCATCTACTATATGTGCCGAAGTATTAAAAATAAGCTGTCCGTCCACACGCACGTTCACCTGCCCGTCTTCATGATCGAATTCCCAGACATAGAGTCCGCCGGAACTCGTCATGCGCATACTGATACAATTATGATGTACTAAATTCTGCGGTGTCTGCGGTATAGGATGGCTGGCGAAGTAGTCCGGGGATGCTACTGCCGCCATACGTAATTGCGGACCAATCGGCACTGCAATCATATCTTTATCAATGGTATCGCCCAAACGTACTCCCGCATCGAATCGATCTTCCACAATATTGCGAAACCCGTGGTTCGCATCAAACTCCAGTTTGATATCTGGATACTCACGGAGTAAAGGCGCAAGTTTGGGTAACAGGACAGTGTGCAGAACATTCGGACCACAGGTTATCCGCACTGTGCCAGCCGGTTTATCGCGCAACTCCGTCAGCATATCCAGTTCCGCTTCAATTTCATCAAAGCGATTACCAATAGCCCGCAGTAGCCGTTCTCCGGCAACTGTCGGGGAAACGCTACGCGTAGTACGTGTCAGCAAACGGATCTTCATGCGATTTTCCAGTCCGGTGATCGCCTGACTGAGGGCGGGCTGCGTCACCCCAAGCAATGCAGCAGCACGAGTGAAGCTGCCCTCACGTGCTATCGTGACAAACGAGAGAAGATCGTTAAGATTACGTTTCACCACATCCCCCACCAGTTTAGATTTATAAGCCTGGATTATAAGACTATTAAGAATTCATTAGCTAGTCAGAACACACCACGTGTGTAGAATTTTTATCAGAAAAACATTCTTTAAAGAAAACACGCTAGCGAGGCCATTCCCTCCATTTTCCCAAAATTCGCCTTATATCCGTGAGTGAATGCCTTAAAACAGAGGATAAGACAATTCATGACAAAACATCTGAATGACATGTCAGAACAACATACCCAAACACAAGCGTACTGGAACGGTGTACTGGCGATGACGCTGTGCGTATTTGCCCTCGTGGCATCAGAGTTTATGCCTGTCAGCCTATTAACACCAATCTCCCGTGATCTGGGCGTCAGCGAGGGGCTGGCTGGTCAGGGAATTACAATCTCCGGTGCTCTGGCAGTGCTGACCAGTCTGTCGATATCCACGCTTGCCAGGAACATAAGCCGTAAACTGCTGCTGGGGATGACATCCTTGATGGTGTTTTCCAGTGTAGTGATAGCACTGGCACCTAATTACCTAACCTATATGGCAGGACGTGCGCTGATCGGAATCGCTATTGGCGGTTTCTGGTCCATGTCGGCGGCGGCAGCCATTCGTTTAGTACCGCAACATCAAGTACCTCGCGCACTGGCGATTTTCAACGGTGGCAATGCACTGGCGACAGTCATCGCCGCACCGCTAGGGAGTTACCTAGGCTTAGTGATGGGCTGGCGTGGCACATTTTTCTGCCTTGTACCGATCGCGCTGATTGCATTTATCTGGCAGTGGCTCAGTCTGCCCGCCATAAAGTACGAAAAAAATGGTTCTCCTTCAGGCAATATTTTTCGTTTGTTTAAACGGCCACTCGTCGTCTCAGGGCTGACAGCCTGTGGGATTTTTTTTATGGGGCAATTTACCTTCTTTACCTACGTGCGTCCGTTCCTTGAGACGGTCACCCATGTCGGTATACCGGCACTGTCGATGATTTTACTGACAATTGGTATTGCCGGTTTTGTAGGGACTCTGGTCATCGGCACGTTCCTGAAAACGGGGTTTTATCAAACGCTTATTGCCATCCCATTACTGATGATGGCAATTACCGGTGCGTTGATGGCATTCGGTCATAAAGTCTGGATCGTTGCTCCGTTGCTCGGAGTCTGGGGATTGGTTGCCACCGCCGCGCCCGTCGGTTGGTGGACCTGGATCGCCAGAACGTTACCGCAGGACGCCGAAGCAGGTGGCGGTTTAATGGTGGCAGTCATCCAACTGTCTATTGCTCTGGGTTCCACCATAGGGGGACTGACCTTTAACCACAGCGGTTATCGAAGCCTATTCATCACCAGTGGCGTACTACTAATGCTTGCCGCCTGTCTGGCTTTTTTGACTTCACGAACACACTGACGGAGTAATCAACATAGTAACCGGCGTGCATATGCCCGCTTATCTAAACCTTCAATGAGGATATTTCCATGAAAACTTTGACCATGCTGTTAGGGCTGTTAATCAGCTCATTCGCTGCAACGGGAGCAGATATGTCTAACGGTGCAGATAATTTTTACAAAAGCAATAAAGTTACCCTGCAAAAAGTGACTTTTAAAAACCAGTACCAGATGAATGTTACTGGGAATCTGTTCATCCCGAAAGACATGGATCAGGACACTAAAAATCCGGCAATAATCATTGGCCACCCAATGGGTGCTGTAAAAGAGCAGAGCGCAAATCTGTATGCTCAGAAACTGGCTGAACAAGGCTTTATAACGTTAGCTATCGACCTTTCTTTCTGGGGTGAGAGCGAAGGCCAGCCACGCAATGCCGTTTCTCCAGACATCTATGCGGAAGACTTCAGCGCCGCAGTGGATTATCTCGGCACCCGCCCATTTGTGGACAGAAATCGTATCGGTATGCTGGGCATCTGTGGTAGCGGCAGCTTTATTATCAGCGCGGCCAAAATCGATCCTCGTATGAAGGCGATTGCCACTGTTAGCATGTACGACATGGGTTCCGCTAACCGTAACATGCTCAACCATTCCTTAACACTGGAACAACGTAAGAAAATCATCGCCAATGCAGCAGAGCAGCGTTATGTCGAGTTCACCGGGGGCAAAACTAAATACACCAGTGGTACTGTGCATAAGATTGATGAAAACTCGTCACCGATTGAGAAAGAGTTTTATGATTTCTACCGTACACCTCGCGGTGAGTTTACGCCGAAAGGCTCCTCACCAGAGCTGACTACGCATCCGACACTGACCAGCAACGTGAAGTTTATGAATTTCTATCCGTTCAACGATATCGAAACCATTTCACCGCGTCCGATGCTGTTTATCACCGGAGATCAGGCACATTCGAAGGAATTCAGTGAAGATGCCTACAAGCGTGCTGCTGAACCTAAAGAATTGTATATCGTTCCAGGCACGGGCCATGTTGACCTGTATGATCGTACCAATCTCATTCCTTTCACGAAACTGACTTCATTTTTCAAAGATAATTTAAAGTAATACGCAATTGAACAAAGATTATTTGAAGCCACTTCTATATAGAGTGGCTTTTATATAGAGTGGCTTTTGGTTTTTTTGTAATATATTCCCCACTGTCCTGTTTTCTCCAAAATATTAAAATCTAATGCTTCTTGTTTTGAAAAAACAACTAAAGGGAATAAAATCATACATAGCCCAATTAAATATTTCATATTCAATCTCTTATTTTAGATAACTATCAGACAACTTATAAAAATCTTGCCCTTGTAATGAAAATACTTTTATGAAATTTGGACCAGGAGAGCCACGCCCGATTGTTCTCCATGCAACTATCTCTACATTAGATATTTTATTACTTTTTGCTATATTTATGGCATTTGTAATTAATCGTCGGTAGGCTAAAAATTTCGAGTGAGTTCCATCATTCGCAGTCGCGATCATACTATCAATTCTGTCCTTTATATCATTTTTAAT
Organism: Xenorhabdus budapestensis; assembly: GCF_002632465.1. Classification (GTDB taxonomy): domain Bacteria; phylum Pseudomonadota; class Gammaproteobacteria; order Enterobacterales; family Enterobacteriaceae; genus Xenorhabdus; species Xenorhabdus budapestensis. The sequence continues at coordinate 142,878 of NZ_NIBS01000005.1, forward strand.
ATTAGGGTATTGCTGAAATCCTTCTATTGTCCGAGGCCCTGAAATTAGTCCAATTAATTTATTTCCATGTTTTGGTACATCAAGTTCATGTGCTTTAGGGGACTTAACTCTGTTTAATAAGGCATCATGCATATACTGCATAGTATCTTTAGCTTCTTTTTCATCATACTTTGTTCCCAATGAATCTGGAGATTTTGTCTCCGCCAACAACACCATCAACATCGCTTTCTGTTCAGGAGTCAGATAAAAGACAGTTTCATTAAGTAACGTCCGGTTATTCCGCATAATAATAAATTTAGACATAGTTATTTATCTTTTTTTTGGTTAAATCCGTTCCCTAACCCATTGCATTATAATAAAAATGTCTTATGAACAAATCAAACTAGTGTCCAGTAAGACAGCTCTTATTTTTTAATTATGCTTTTCATCTTTCAGAGTATAATTATCAACAATAGAAATTATTTATTACCGTTCTATATCCTCAGTGTTTGTGACAATCAATACATAAAAAATATAGACAATCCATTTATTTCAGTAAGTTATGTGACAAACATCAATTTTAAACATGCACTTCTAAAATATTACTTTAAAAAGTTAATCGGTTTCTGATTCTCCTGATAGAGTTATTAATTAATTTAATAAAAAATTTATCCTCAACACCTATTGGATTGCTCAAACATCCACAAATCCTAAAAATTAAAAATAAGGAAAGATATGTCAAAGCTCGTTTATTATGTTGCCGCCACAATGGATGGTTATATCGCTACAGAAAACCATGAATTAGGTTGGTTAGAGACATTTACCCTCAGCGATGATGCCACTCCTTACGAGAAATTTTATCAAAGCATTGGCGCGGCAATTATAGGTGCAGGCACTTATGAATGGATTATGAAAAATACTTCTGGTCACTGGCCATATCAGAATATTCCCTCTTTTATTCTCTCCTCCAGAAATTTGTCCATTCCGGCAGAAATAAATGCTGTTGTCACGCATGATTCAGCCAATCAAATTGCTGTCAAAGCAAAAGCGGCAGCTAAAGGTAAAGATGTTTGGGTCATTGGTGGAGGGAAAACGGCTGCATTTTTTGCAGATGCAGGAGAATTACAACAACTGTTTATTACTACGGTTCCCGTGTTTTTAGGCTCAGGCATTCGCGTTCTGCCAGTCAGCCATTCGATTCAGGCAATACCTAATAAACAGCAATTGTTGAGCAGTGGCGCAATCGAAACCATTATGGATATCAAGTCAACAGCATGATTATTTGCAAAAGGTATCGCCGTGGCCCTGTTCCCCTATTCTCGCCTTGTCTATATCTTTGAGGCCGTTCAGGCAGCAATATTGCCACAGGCTGAATTAGCAAAACGCTTTGCAGTTTCCAGCCGGACTATCCGTACAGATATAGCTGAATTGAATGATATTCTGCGCGATTATGGAACGCAGATCTTTTATAAACGTAAGGTCGGTTATACTCTTCACATTGAAGATCCTTCACTATTTGCTTCCCTGATCCAACAAAAGCAGACGATCAGAACGATCCCACACACAGCCGATGATCGCATTGATGCTTTGCTCTTCAAACTGCTAATGGGTTCAGCACCCATCAAACTGGATAATATTGCGGAAGAATGGTCTATCAGCCGTAGCACGCTGCAACATGGTATGGGCGTTATACGTGAGATCTTAAGCAAATATCCCCTGCAATTGGAAAGTACTCCCCATTTGGGTACTAAATTAAGTGGCGATGAAAGATTAATTCGTGCCTGCCTGACGGATACTTTGATCCACCGCTTTTTACTGGCTTTTGAACCCTCTCTCAGCCAGTTCAGGCCGGATATTCTGACCAATATCGATCTGACCTATATTGAAAAAAACCTGCAAAACAGCCTGACCCGATTTGATATCCGCTTGACCAGTGAAGGGCGACAATATCTGATATTCAACTGTGCGGTTTCTATTCTCAGAATGAGTCACAGCCATCGACTTCCCTCTGGTTCAGTCAGTGAGCTGGATAACGCGATCCAAAATGCAGTACATGAAATTTCAAAAGCATTGAGTCTCTTTTGGAACAATGGTATGCCTGCCGCAGAAACATTCTATCTCGGCAGGCAGATCGCTGCTCAGCGAATTCCAAAACCGAATACTCTCACCAGTCAACTCACTGATAGCCATCAATGGGTGGGAGATATCCTTAACTACATCAGTCAATCCTATAACTATGACTTATGTCATGACAGCAAGTTAAGACACGATCTTGCGGCTCATTTAGCGGTATTAGTCAGCCGGTTACAGAATCAAATCAATACGAAAAACCCGCTGTTAGCCGAGATCAAACTATATTATCCGTTCGCCTATGATGTGGTCGTCAGCGCTCTGAGCCGTATAGAAGATCAATTTCCTTGTGTTGTTGGTGAAGATGAACTTGGCTATCTGGCTGTACATATCGGCGTTGGCCTTGAGCGTCATTATAACCGGGTTAACCATGTGCTGATCGTCACCGATGTTGGTAATGCTACCCAACGGATGATCGAGGCCCAAATTGCCCGTGAATTCCCCCAACTCAGTATCCAACGTGTCTTGCTGCCTCACGAATACGATTTATTAGAATATGTGGAAGAGAACTTCGTCATCACAACTTTGCACTTGCATGAAAAAAATAAACCTGTCACCAAAATCTCCGCATTTCCGACTTCCTATCAACTGAAGCAGATTCGGCAACTGGTCATGCAGGATCAGACCTATCCTTACATTCTTGAACGTTTTTTTGATGAACGTTATTTCATGATTATCAAAGATGAAATGACTCAGAAAGACTTGTTTAAAAAGGTTTGCCGTAAATTACAGGCAGATGGCTATGTGGAAGAAAACTTCTGCGCTTCGTTGACCGAACGGGAATCGATTATCTCCACGCTATTAGGTGAGAATATTGCACTGCCGCACACATTAGGGTTATTGGCACTAAAAACAGTTGTCGTCACCATCCTTGCCCCTAAAGGAATTGAATGGAACAAGGAAACAAAAGAGCAGGCAAACGTTATTTTCCTGCTTGCTATCAGCAAAGATGATTATGAAGAAGCCATGGCGATTTATGATCTGTTTGTTACATTCGTCAGGGAAAAAGCGACAAAAAGACTATTGCGGAGCAGAAACTTCCTTGATTTTCAGATAATAGCCAGAGACAGTCTTACCCGCTCTCGCTGAATAAATATGTGTCGATTATCAAACATCAGCAGAAACCAAAGATTATAATGTGACCAGATTCGCAGGTTGAGAAAATTCTCCCTCCCTGTTTTTTACTCAAATATGCCCCAAAATCCCACAGTGGCTAACCATTTTCAGTTAATTTCCACTTTGAAACGGAAATCAGCCAACTCCAAAGCCGAAAATAAAATCGCTAAAGTCATCTCAGTAAAAAAACACCACGTTAGCCTAATGGTCGATTTGATGGGGAAACCAGTTATGAATAATCTCCCTGTGCGTTTCAACATGGCAAAAGAGACTCATGATCCCGAAATTGTCAGCCAAAAATTACTGAGGCTTATTGGTGTATGGCTGGAAGAGGCGGGTGCTTATACCACCGAAGTTCAGCAACAGATGTTGGAATTTCATGTCAAATCTATGGTCATGAGAGCCAAAACAAAAGAGCCTTTGCCAGAAGTGGATTATTCTCTGTTTGATGAAATCTCACCAGAATCCATCACATTGGCTGCCCAAGTCGTCGAATCCCTCCCCGGATTAGCCGCCGAAGAGGTTTATCTGCTATCTGTGCACTTTGAAATTGCACGTTCCAATCCTTAACCGTCAGAGACAAGGTTTTCGGGAATCGTATTTTGGCAAGGATATTTTGGAGATAACATTATGAAAAAACAAATCATTGTGGTGATTGGTGATCGTTTAGGTAAAGGACAAAATGTGGCTGCCGGTGTTGAAGCTGCTGGCGGCAAAGCGATAGTCATTTCCGGCATAGCCGCAGATATGAAACTGGGTGATGTAATGCACAGTGAACACGGGGATATCGGTATCTCTTTCTGCGGAAGTGGAGGTGCTGGCGCAATCACGGCACAGAACAAATATGGCTATAAAATTCGCCACGGTATGCGTTCCATTGAAGAAGGCGAAACCGCCATCCACGAAGGCTGTACTGTGCTTGGATTTGGTTTTATGGATAAAGCTGAGCTGGGCGAACGCCTTGTACGGGCTTTTTTATCCACAAAATCAAACAGTCAAAAACAGGAAAGTTAATCATGAAATCGGTGCTCGAAACCTCAGTTAGGGTCAGCGGCGTCGGTGATACTAAACAAAAAGCCGTCTCCGATGCGCTGAATGCAGTACAACGCACGGTACTGAAAGGAACATCCCACCTGATCCTGCGCATTGAACCGAAGGATGTTGCCATTATCAAAGCCACCAGCACAGTGACAACAGATAAGTTCCTGTTCTTTTTCCTGCCTCGTCAACGTGAACACTATTCCGTTGTACTGGATGTTTTCGTCAATGTCACCTTGCTGGATGTACAAGCCATTCATTTCAGTCAATTATCGTAAAGCCTGATTGATATGGGGAAAATCTTATGGGAGCTACAGCGTCATTTCTCGAAATACTCAGTATGTCATTCCTGATTGGTGGCCTGTGCGGTTTTGGCCTCGGTGCTGGAGCAGCCCGCATGTTCCATGCTCCGACAGTACAGGGAATGGGCGCTTTCCGCACACTAGGAGAATTAAATTCCTGCGAAGGTGATCCCGCATCCCACTTCTCTTTTGGACTTGGTTTCTTCTTTAACGCTTGGGCTTCATCCGTCGCTGCCGGAGCGTTCACACAAGATGTCGATCATCGCATTATTCCCAATTGGGGAGCCGCTGCCCTGATGATCAAGAACCGCAATGTAGCAGAGACGCTGCATAACCCCAAAAGAATGGCCATTGCCTGTGGGATCGTCGGTGCACTGTTAGTCGCTTTCCTGAACACCACCGCTTCTGCTGTTCCGACAGCTTTACAAACTACCGCCACCAATGTGTTGGTGCCTGCTGCTAATTTACTGGTCAATACCGTGATGCCTGTACTGTTTTGGCTGGCAGCTATGGATGCCGGTCGCCGCTCCGGTTTCTGGGCCACCCTGTTTGGCGGCTGCGCGCAATTGATTATGGGGAATGCCATTCCCGGTCTGGTTCTCGGTATCCTGATCGGGAAAGGCGTCGATGACAATGGCTGGAATAAAGTGACCCGAACCATGCTGGTCGCCGTCGTTTTACTGTTTGTCCTCAGCGGCTTCTTCCGTGAATTCGATCTTAAACTATTGACCGTTTTCACACTGGAAACGCCGAACTGGCTGCAACATATCCATCAACTATTGAGTGGAAAATAATATTGAGTGGAAAATAACCATGAATACAGAACTGAACAAAAGCGATTTCTGGTATGCAGAATGGACATTCCCGCTGTTTGTCGGTCTGCTGTCAGCCGGAATTTTTGCCGGTACACATATGTACGTCGTATATGGATTCGGCGCATTCAATGAAGTGGCATTCGTCGCTATGTTGCGCTCCGGCATTGATACCGGAGCTTACGGCGCAGTGGCCGCATTCGGAGCCAGTTTTCTGTTCGCCCGGATCATCGAAGGTTCATTAGTCGGGATCCTGGATATCGGTGGTGCCCTGCAAACGGGTATCGGTTTGGGTGTTCCTGCGCTGCTGCTGGCAGGGGGTTTTGATTTTCTGGTCACCAATTTCTGGGCTTCACTGCTCACTGGCATGTTATTGGGTGTTGCGGTCGGACTACTCATTATCCTTGCCCGGAAATTCACCGTTAATCAGGGAAATTCCACCTTTGGAGCGGATGTCATGATGGGTGCCGGTAACGCTTCCGGTCGCTTTCTCGGCCCATTAATCATTCTGGCAGCGATGGCGGCTTCGATTCCCATTGGTATCGGTTCACTGGTTGGTGCGCTACTCTTTTATTTATGGAAAAAACCGGTTGCAGGTGGCGCTATTTTGGGTGCGATGGTACTCGGTTATTTCTTCCCTCTTTCTGCGTAAAGATCCTACGTAAAGAATCGCTATCATGTATGACTTAATCATCAGACAGGGAAAACTCATCAACGGAGATATCATTGATATCATCGTTAATCATGGCAGGATAATCGATATCGGCCCTGCTGTGGCAACGGGATTGAATGCCAACAAAGAGATTAATTTGTACGGTCATTACCACATCAGCGCGGGCTGGATTGATGCCCACACGCATTGCTACCCACAATCTCCTCTCTATTTTGATGACCCAGATTTAATCGGCGTAGCCAGTGGTGTCACAACGGTGGTCGATGCCGGTAGCACAGGAGCGGATGATATTGACCATTTTTATACTACAGCACGTAAGGCGAAAACCCATGTCTACGCTTTCCTGAATATTGCCCGTACCGGTATCAGGAACCAGAACGAACTGGCAGATTTAACCCAGATTGACGATAACAGCCTGCAAGATGCCGTCAAACGCCATGCCGGATTTGTCATTGGCTTGAAAGCCCGTATGAGCAAAAGCGTGGTGGGCGAAAATGGCCTCCAACCTCTGCTCAAAGCAAAAATGATGCAGCAAAAGAACGGATTGCCATTGATGGTGCATATCGGCAATCCCCCACCCAATCTGGAGGAAATTGCTGATCAACTGGCCAAAGGCGATATCATCACCCACTGCTTTAACGGCAAACCGAACCGCATCCTTGATAACGAAGGTGATCTGAAACCCGCCATTCAACGGGCAATAGAGCGAGGGATCATCTTAGATGTAGGGCATGGTACAGAAAGTTTCAGCTTCAGGATTGCGGAACAAGCCATACGCTCCGCAGCCTATCCCCATATGATCAGTTCCGATATTTACCAACGAAACCGGATGGGCGGGCCGGTTTATAGCCTCGCTACCGTAATGAATAAATTCCTCAGTATGGGAGTTTCCCCTGAACGAGTCCTTAGCTGTGTCACGATCAATGCAGCAAATTTCCTGCGTTTGCCACGCAAAGGCCGGCTGGAACGTGGTTTTGATGGTGATATCACGATTTTTGAGCTGAAAAATCAACATATTGAGCTTGTGGATGCCGAAGGAGAAGTCAGAGTCGGCACTCAACAATTTATTCCCATTGCCGCTATCGTTTCTGGCACAGATATCGTAGTGGCAGATCCGATAGTGACCAACAGGAGCACTCACAATGACATCTCTGTATGAAAAATATCAATTGCGACAGGTCATCAATGCTGCCGGACGGATGACCGCACTGGGCGTTTCAACACCACGTCCTGACGTGATTGAACAGGTCACCACAGGACTTCACCATTATTTTGAGATGGATGACCTGATAAATAAAACAGGAGTATATATTGCCAATTTACTTGGCGTAGAAAACGCAGTTATCGTCTCCTGCGCTTCAGCAGGGATCGCCCAATCTGTGGCAGCGGTGATAACCAAAGATGACAATGACTTGGTATTTAATCTGCACAACTCAGGGAAATCCATTCCCCGTGACATCATCATTGCCAAAGGACATAACGTAAACTTTGGTGCTCCTGTTGAGACGATGATGACATTGGGTGGCGGCAGAGTCATCGAAGCAGGTTTTGCCAACGAATGCACTCCCTTTCAACTGGCCGCTAAAATCACCTCTCAAACCGCTGCTATCCTCTATATCAAATCACACCATGCTGTCCAGAAAAGTATGCTGACTGCCGCACAGGCGGCTGACATCGCACATCAGCACAACCTGCCTTTAATTGTGGATGCCGCAGCCGAGGAAGATTTAACCCTTTATTACCAGCAAGGCGCGGATTTGGTGATCTACAGCGGAGCCAAAGCGATTGAAGGCCCTACCAGCGGCTTGGTGATTGGCAGACAACCTTATGTTGAGTGGGTTAAACGGCAAAGTCACGGTATCGGGCGCGCCATGAAAATCGGCAAAGAGGGCATTCTTGGCCTGACATTAGCTATCGAGCAGTACCTTAAAGCCAAAAAAGAAACCGGTACTGAGATGATCGCAAGATTGGAACCATTTATTGAAAAACTTAATCACATTCCCGGCATATCCGCCAAAATCGTCTGGGACAGCGCTGGTCGCGATATAGCACGGGCTGAGATTACTTTCGACGAACAAAGAATTAATAAAAATACATTTGAAATTCTGGCACAACTCCGACAAGGCAATATTGCGATTTATTTTCGGGAATATAAAGCCAATGAAGGTAAAGTGGAGGCGGATATCCGTAGTGTTTCTACACAACAACTTGATACGATTGCTGCGGAAATCAGACGGGTTGTAATACAGGAATGACAAATATTTTTAACGCCAAAAAGTACATCATCCCTTAGATTCCAAGTTGCAACCAGCAAATCTGCAACTTGGAAAACAACGGATATATTCTCGATGCTTCTTTCATTGCTCAAATTAATTTCGGCATAAAAGGGTAAGATAGTGGACATAAATAAATACAATGTCAGTGAAAAATTATTTTCATTAGCAAAATTCAGTAAAGAAACCCGACAAAATTTACAAATCCCCGAACTCTCTGGTCGGGAATTTAAAACCGCAAAATATTGCCATGATTTAATGATCTGGCCAAACCTTTAATTGCATTTCGCGCTGATATGGATGCGCTCGCCATGTCCGATATGACTAATAATGACCATAGATCTTATTTTTCAGTTAAATGAGAATACACATTAACAAAGCTATAAAATTCGTTTTCATTTTTAGCATTAATAGATAATAAATATAATAAAAACAACATCCATCACACATACCTATTAATTTCCAAGGAAATTAAAACCACTAAAACAATAAATTTAAGTAATATAAAAAGTATTATATTTTCACACTAATAGAATAAAGTGTGATCTAAAACTCAAACAACGTATCTTTTCATATTCAAAATTCTGAAATCTGACTAGGATGGACTGGCTATTACTTCATTCTATGAATTATCTCATCATAAAAGTAATCATTCTGTTATACCCTATGGATTTCAAGATGCAGTGAGGCGGCAAGGGAACGAATTTGCCCAGCCAAAGGCTGGCTTCCGGTGAGAGGCAGGAGCCTTTCATTAATCCCCAAGAGCATAGATAACTATGTGACTGGGATAAGTGAACGTAGCCAACAAAGCTGCAACCTGAAAGACGACGAGTATAGCACCAATTTACGTTATTCAATTCACTACTCCTGCCATATAAAGGAGAAAAGGCATGAAGAAAAAACAAATAAATCAAAAGGATATTGATAATCTTATTAGGTTAATCGGGGGGCAAGAGAATATTGCTTCCGTAAGCCATTGTATCACCAGACTTAGGTTCGTTCTTAATACACCAGAAAAAGCCGATGCCAAAGCTATTGAAGAATTACCAATGGTAAAAGGTTGTTTCACTAATGCCGGCCAGTTCCAAGTGGTCATCGGGACGAATGTAGATATCTACTATAAAGCTCTGCTCACCGCCACCGGAAAGCAGTCGGCCAATAAAGAAGAGGTCAAACAGGCCGCGCGACAAAATATGAAATGGTATGAAAATGCAATTTCACATTTTGCTGAGATCTTCTTCCCATTGCTGCCTGCCCTTATCAGTGGCGGTCTGATATTAGGCCTCCGCAACTTGATCGGGGGAATTCCATTCAGTGAAGAAAAATCCCTCGCTCAGATGTATCCAATCTGGCAAACCATCTATGATTTCCTCTGGCTGATTGGTGAAGCCATATTTTTCTATCTGCCTGTCGGTATTTGCTGGTCTGCCGTTAAAAAAATGGGAGGAACCCCCATTCTGGGCATCGTTCTGGGGATCACTCTGGTCTCCCCACAATTAATGAACGCCTACTTACTTGGGCAACAGGTGCCTGATGTCTGGAATTTCGGCTGGTTTACCATCTCCAAAGTGGGTTATCAGGCTCAGGTTATACCTTCCCTGATGGCTGGTCTGGCCTTAGGATGGATTGAAACACGCTTGAAGAAGCTGGTGCCGGATTATCTTTATCTGGTGATTGTTCCGGTCGTTTCCCTGTTGCTGGCAGTTTTCCTTGCCCATGCGCTAATTGGCCCGATTGGGCGTGTGATCGGTGATGGTGTTGCATGGTGTGTCAAAGGGCTGATGACCGGAAGTTTTGCTCCGATTGGTGCCGCTTTGTTTGGCTTCTTCTATGCTCCACTGGTTATCACTGGCGTGCATCAGACTACATTGGCCATTGACCTGCAAATGATCCAAAGCACAGGCGGAACACCTATCTGGCCAATCATTGCCCTGTCCAATATTGCTCAAGGCTCTGCGGTTATCGGGATTATCTGGGCGAGCAAAAAAGAAAAAGAGCGGGAGATTTCAGTTCCGGCGGCGATTTCAGCCTATCTCGGCGTTACCGAACCTGCCATGTATGGTATTAACCTGAAATACCGCTACCCCATGTTCTGTGCAATGATTGGAACCAGCCTGGCGGGTCTGGTATGTGGACTCAATCATGTTACTTCCTATGGCATCGGTGTGGGAGGAATACCGGGTCTTCTGTCCATCAAACCCCAGTTCTGGGTAATCTACCTTATTGCCATGCTTATCGTTATTGTTATGCCAATGGTACTTACCATTCTGATGTATCGCAGGAATGAGCGCAAAGTCGCATTGGCTAATAGAGCAGCAAGTTAACTAGTTAATAGGATACAGGTTAATAGGAATTGTTATGACTGAACAACAACCGTGGTGGTTAGACAGTACTATCTACCAGATTTACCCAAAAAGTTTTCAGGATAGTACAGGAAGTGGTACGGGAGACATTAATGGGATCACCCAACGTCTGGATTATTTACAGCGCCTCGGTGTAGGCGCTATCTGGATCACACCAATTTATCCATCTCCACAGATAGACAATGGCTATGATGTTGCCGATTACTGCGCCATTAATTCTGATTATGGAACAATGGAAAACTTTGATAATCTGGTGGAAAATGCCCATCGTCGTGGCATTCGCATCATTTTAGATATGGTCTTTAACCACACCTCAACCGAGCATCCATGGTTTAAGGCGGCACAAGATATTAATAGCCCTTATCGCCAGTTTTATATCTGGCGGGAAAGCGCTAACGATTCCGTTCCTAATAACTGGAAATCCAAATTCAGCGGTAACGCGTGGCAGTGGCATCCAGAGAGCCAACAGTATTACCTTCATCTGTTTGCTGTAGAACAAGCTGATTTGAACTGGGAACATGAACCCGTTCGAACCGAGCTGAAGAAAATCTGTGAGTTCTGGGCCGACCGTGGCGTTGATGGACTAAGATTGGATGTGGTTAACCTCGTCTCAAAACAACAGGACTATCCTAATGATGAGCATGGTGATGGCCGCTGTTTTTATACCGATGGCCCGCGGATACATGAGTTTTTGCAGGAGATGAGCCGTGATGTTTTCCAACCTAAGGGATTGATGACTGTCGGAGAGATGTCCTCCACACGCCTTGAACACTGTGTCCACTATAGCGCATTGGATGGCAAAGAACTCTCCATGACGTTTAATTTTCATCATCTGAAAGTTGATTACCCTAATGGTGAGAAATGGACTCTAGCCAAGCCTGATTATATTGAGCTGAAAAGGATTTTTTCGACATGGCAACAGGGCATGCATCAAAAAGCCTGGAACGCACTTTTTTGGTGTAACCACGATCAACCCCGCATTGTTTCCCGGTTTGGTGATGAAAACCAACACCATAAAACATCTGCCAAAATGTTAGTGATGGTGCTACACGGCATGCAGGGAACACCCTATATTTATCAGGGTGAAGAGCTGGGTATGACAAATCCTCACTTTAAGCGTATCGAAGACTATCGGGATATTGAAAGCCTGAATATGTATCAAGAGCGTATTGAAAAAGGCGTACAGTCAGAAGAAATTCTGGCAATTCTGGCACAGAAATCCCGTGACAATAGCCGAACACCGATGCAATGGGATGATTCCAGCAACGCTGGTTTTACTTCGGGTACTCCGTGGATCGCTACTTGCGATAATTATCGTGAAATCAATGTAGAAGCAGTATTACTGGACAAAGATTCTGTATTTTACTGCTACCAAGATTTGATTAAGTTAAGAAAAACACAACCCATCCTAACTCATGGTGATTATCTGGATCTTTTACCCGACCATCCTTCACTGTGGTGTTATTTGCGTCGTTGGCAGGATCAAACTCTGTTGGTTATAGCCAATCTAAGTGATGAAACACAACTTTGGTCTCAAGATCCTGAACTCACACATCAAGATTGGCGGGTACTCATCAGTAATTATCCATCATCAGCAAAAAAAATAGAGAAAGAAATTAAGCTCAATCCTTATGAAGCAATATACTTAATTTCAACATAACAATATTATTTATGTATTTCATTTCATCATAATATATTGTTTATAAGGTGATTTAAATATTATACCTCACCAAATAAAAGGTAAGGTATAATATTAACCAGAAAGAAAAATTATAAATAAAAACGGTAAGAAAATAATATATCGCCCCAGTACAAAGAAAATTCCACATCCAGCTTTACTTTCATTCACTCCTGCTATACTTAAAATAAAATATACCCGTCGTCTTTCAAGTTACATCTTGAAATCCATAAGGTATATACCAATATAACCACCTTTCAAATTACAGTTTTGTTTAATTTAAATAGAGGGAATAAACATGAAAACACTTAGAAAATATATAGCGTACAGTTTATCTTTGAGTATGATACTTTTTGCGAGTAGTGCTTTCACTAAAGACAGCACAGTGCAAAATGATCATAAAATAGAAAATAATAAAACCATCCATAAACCATCTGTTTTTTCCGCATATTATAATGCACACTTCAAAAATAATAGCAAAACTGCCAAAGTAAATATTATATATGAAGGCTCCCTATGTATGTATAATGCCGGGCCATCAGATGATATAATCTTAGCGCCTCAACAAGAAAGAAATTTTAGCTTAGAAGATAATAATAATTTCTTTAGTTTTTGCCGTTATTCGGATAAATTGGTTAGATGGACTATTGTCTATCATAAGCCAAACGCTAGGGCACAAGCCTGTAATGTAAAATTGCGCACAACATTCATTAACATAATAACAGGCTGGCGTACCTATTTTACTCATGAGGAGTCAGAATGCATGTTTCCTGTTAAATTTATCTGTGACGGCAGTGAATCAGATTGTCAGAATGGATATGTAAGTCGTGATGGAACGCAGATCACTATGGAAGTAAATGATTAACAAAGTGAATACTGACTGACTATATATAAAAAGACACTGGTTTAATGACTGGGAATTCATGCAGTAGCAATATATTCATGATTCTGCTTCATAGCATTTGTACAAAAGCTATGCCATACTTTTTTAATCTCAAACACGGAGTATGCCACTATGTTTTACTTAAGATACTTAACTTATTTGGGGATTAGTCGCAGAATTTATTTGCCGTCTTTTTGCTTTACCCATCATCAGCAAAAAAATAGAGAAGGAAATTAAGCTCAATCCTTATGAAGCAATATATTTAATTTCAACATAACAATATTATTTATATATTCAATTCCATCATAATATATTGTTTATAAGGTAATTTTAATATTATGCCTAGCCAAATAGAAGGTGAGGCATAATATTAATCAGAAAGAAAAATTATAAATAAAAACGGTAAAAAAATAACATATCTTCCCAGTACAAATAAAATCCCACATCCAGCTTTACTTTCATTCACTTCTGCTATACTTAAATATAAAGCATACCAATATAGCCACCTTTTCAAATTACAGCTTTGTTGACTGACATTCTCTTGTTGTCACACTGTATTTTGAACGTAATTAAATAATTTTTTTAATTTAAATAGAGGGAATAAACATGAAATCACTTAAAAAATATATAGCATACAGTTTATCTTTAAGTATGATACTTTTTGCGAGTAGTGCTTTCACTAAAAATAACACAGTGCAAAATGATCATAAAATAGAAAATAACAAAACCATCCATAAGCCATCTGTTTTTTCAGCATATTATAACGCGCACTTCAAAAATAATAGCAAAACCGCCAAAGTAATCATTACACGTACAGGATACCAATGTATGTATAATGCCGGGCCATCAGATGACATAACCTTACTCCCTCAACAAGAAAGAAACTTTAGCTTAGAAGATAGTAATAATTTCATTGGCAAATGCCATTCATTGGATAAATGGGTTACATGGTCTATTGTGTCTTATAAGGCAAGCGCCTGGGGAAAACGCTGCAATGTAGAATTGCACACAGCATACATTGATATGATGACAGGCTGGCGTACCTATTTTACTCCTGTGAATGTGGATACAGAGTGCGAGATTCCTATTAAATTTATTTGTGACGGCAATGAATCAAATTGTCAGAATGGATATGTAAGCCGTGATGGAACACAGATCACTATGGAAATAACTAATTGATTTTTATTTCTATTAATAATAGTGACTGATTATTTATAAAAAGACACTGGTTTAATGGCTTGGAATTATTTTTTTAATCTCAAACGAAGAGACGAGGAGTATGCTATTTTTTTAACATAACCAACGTGAAATAAACTTATTTAACTGCTTATTATGATTATGAAACCAGCAATAACATTTGCTGGTTTTTTCTTTCCTATTATTTGACGTTGCGCCTATCACTGATGTTATCACGCTATTTCACAGATCACTGATATAAAAAGAGAGTAATTATTCACATAAAATGGCGGCATTTGCAGTGAACTCACGATATCTTATTTCCGTCTTTCAACACCAACCCTTTGGGATAGTGGTATACCCAAATATACTAATAAGGCGCTAATTATGACTAATCCATTACTAGAATCTTCTGGACTACCCAAATTTGCTTCTATTAAAGCAGAACATGTTGTACCAGCTGTAAAGGAAAGGTTAGCCAACTATCGTCAGGTGATTGAGAAAGTTCTGGCCGAAAATACCCCATTTACCTGGGATAATTTGTGCCAACCAATCTCTGAAGCGAAAAATCAATTTGGACGTGTCTGGTCTCCGATCAAGCACCTCAATGCCGTTAAGAATAGCCCGGAATTCCGGGTGGCTTATGAGCAGTGCCTCCCCATACTTGCCGAGTTCAATACTTGGATGGGACAGCACAAAGGATTATATCAGGCGTATAAGTCACTAAAAGAAAATCCGGCGTTTAGGGAGCTATCCCAATCGCAGCGCAAAGCCATTGAAGATACGCTGCTTGATTTTACATTGTCCGGCGTTGCTTTACCGGAAGAGAAACAAAAACGCTACGGTGAGATCACTGCCCGTTTATCTGAACTTAGTTCCCAGTTTGGCAATAATGTACTGGATGCCACTATGGGGTGGACTAAGCTCATCACTGATAAATACTATCTGTCGGGTTTGCCTGAAAGCACCCAAAATGCGGCCAAAGCCGCCGCCAGAGCGAAAGAATTGCATGGCTGGTTACTGACACTGGATCCCCCCATTTATAATTCTGTCATGAGCTATGCTGATGACCGTGACTTGCGTGAAGAAATATATACCGCCTATATAACTCGCGCTTCTGAGCTAGGGCCGAATGGCTGCAAATGGGACAATACCTCGATTATGGCGGAAATTCTCGCTCTGCGTCATGAACTCGCTTTGCTGTTAGGCTTTAAGAACTACGCCGAAAACTCTCTCGCAACCAAAATGGCGAAGACACCAAAAGAAGTTCTGGATTTCTTAAACGATCTGGTCAACCGCGCTCATTGTCAGGGTGAAAGGGAGATGGAAGAACTTTGTGATTTTGCCTTCTCCCACTATTGGGTTGATAATCTGGAAAGCTGGGATGTGAAGTACTATAGCGAAAAACAGAAACAGCATGATTTCTCCTTTGATGAAGAACAGCTGCGTGTTTATTTCCCTGAACAACGCGCACTCAATGGGCTGTTTGAAGTTGTCCGCCGCATTTATGGTATTACCGCTAAAGAGCGCCATGATGTAGAAACCTGGCATCCTGATGTCCGTTTCTTTGACTTATATGATGAAAAGCAAACATTGCGCGGTAGCTGCTATCTGGATCTCTATGCCCGCGAAAATAAACGAGGCGGAGCATGGAAGAGCAACTATGTTGACAGAATGCGTCTTGCTTCCGGTGAGTTGCAGAAACCTGTCGTTTTTATTAACTGTAACTTCAATAGGCCTGTAGGTGATAAACCCGCTCTGTTCACACACTCGGAAGTGAAAACTCTGTTTCATGAATTCGGCCACGGTTTGCACTCCATGTTAACCCTGGTTGAAACCCTGGATGTTGCCGGCACTAACGGTGTACCGTGGGATGCTGTGGAATGTCCAAGCCAGTTTATGGAGAACTGGTGTTGGGAGCCAGAGGCATTGGAATTTATCTCTGGTCATTATGAAACCAAAGAGCCTCTGCCGAAAGAAATGTTGGATAATATGCTGGCAGCGAAGAATTTTCAGTCCGCTATGTCAGTGCTGCGTCAGTTGGAGTATGGTCTGTTTGATTTCCTCCTGCACGTTGAATATGACCCGGCTAAAGGCGCGCAAATTCTGCCAATATTGCAGTCAGTGAAAGAGCATGTTTCTGTGGTTCCATCACAGGATTATGATCGCTTCCCGAACTCTTTCAGCCATATTTTTAACGGCGGCTATGCAGCAGGCTACTACAGCTACATGTGGGCAGATGTGCTGGCTGCGGACGCTTACTCCCGCTTCTCTGAGGAGGGAATTTTCAACCGCACAACCGGTCAATCGTTCCTTGATGATTATCTGACTCTTGGTGGTTCGATAGATCCAATGACACTATTTATTCGCTTCCGTGGCCGTAAACCATCACTGGACGCACTACTGAAAAGACTTGGCATCACTGGATAATTATTTGTGTTAATTTGTTAAATTGTACGAATAAGGCGCTGATAACAGCGCCTTATATCCCCGCCCGCACTGGGCGAGGGTTTACGGCGGATTTTGCTAAGTATTCGCATATATCTACACATCACAATACAATATCAGCATTGAACTCACGCTATCTTATCCCCATCTATCGTCAATAACCCATAATGGGATATAAGGCTGATCACAGCTTATACCCACATACAAAGAAAGGCTCTCATTATGACTAATCCGTTACTGACATCTTCAGTATTGCCTAAGTTCGCTGAGATTGAACCTAAACATGTCGTTCCTGCTGTAAAAGAAACACTGGCGAACTACCGTCAGGTAATTGAGAAGATTTTAACCGAGAATTCAATTTTCACTTGGGATAACCTGTGCCAACCTCTCTCTGAAGCATCAGACAAGCTTTCCCGTATGTGGTCACCTGTCGGGCATCTGAACTCCGTCAAAAATAGCCCGGAGCTTCGCGAAGCCTATGAGCAAAGCCTGCCCCTACTTTCCGAATTCAGTACCTGGCTTGGGCAACATAAAGGACTATATCAGGCTTATAAATCGCTCAAAGAAAGCCAGTCTTTTGAATCTCTGTCCCAACCACAGCGCAAATCTATTGAAGATACACTGCGTGATTTTGAGTTAACAGGCATTGGTCTGCCGGAAGAAAAACAGAAACGCTACGGTGAAATTACTGCACGTTTATCAGAAATCGGCTCCCAATTCGGCAATAACGTACTGGATGCCACAATGGGTTGGACGAAGCTCATTACCGATGAAAATGATCTGGCTGGTTTACCTGAAAGTGCCAAAGCGGCAGCTAAAGCCGCCGCAGAAGCCAAAGATCAGGAAGGCTGGCTGCTAACGCTGGATATGCCAAGCTATCTTCCTGTCATGACCTATGCTGATAACCGTGAACTGCGTCAGCAAATGTATTACGCCTACACTACCCGCGCATCTGATCAAGGGCCTGATGCCGGGAAATGGGACAATAACGCCATTATGGCGGAAATGTTGGCATTGCGTCATGAACTCGCTCAATTGCTGGGTTTCACAAACTACGCCGAACACTCCCTTGCCACCAAAATGGCTAAAACACCTCAGCAGGTGCTCGATTTCCTGAATGACCTGGCTCATCGTGCTCATGGTCAAGGCAAAAAGGAACTGGAAGAGCTGACCAACTTTGCCCGTTCACATTACGGCGTTGATAAGCTGGAAGCATGGGATCTGACGTACTACAGCGAAAAACAGAAACAACATCATTTCTCCATTGATGATGAACAACTACGTCCTTATTTCCCTGAACAACAGGTAATTGAAGGGTTGTTTGAAGTTGTCCATCGCATTTATGGCATCACAGCCAAAGAGCGACACGATGTCGAAACCTGGCACCCTGATGTTCGCTTCTTCGAACTGTATGATGAAAAGCAGACATTGCGTGGCAGTTTCTATCTGGATCTCTACGCCCGTGAGCATAAACGTGGCGGCGCATGGATGGACGACTGTGCTGGCAGAATGCGCCACGCTGCCGGTGAAATACAGAAACCTGTTGCTTACCTGACCTGTAATTTCAATAAACCGATTGGTGATAAACCTGCTCTGTTTACTCACGATGAAGTGATAACACTGTTCCATGAGTTTGGTCATGGCCTGCACCATATGCTGACCGAAATTGAAACGCTGGATGTCTCCGGCATCAATGGTGTGCCGTGGGATGCGGTTGAGCAGCCAAGCCAGTTTATGGAAAACTGGTGTTGGGAGCCGGAAGCACTGGCGTTTATCTCCGGTCACTATGAGACTAAGGAGCCTCTGCCACAAGAGATGCTGGATAATATGCTGGCAGCGAAAAACTATCAGGCCGCAATGTTTATCCTGCGTCAGTTGGAGTTTGGTCTGTTTGATTTCCGCCTGTACTCTGAATATGACCCGGCAAAAGGGGCGCAAATCCTGCCAACCTTACAATCCGTGAAGAAACAGGTCTCTGTCGTTCCGTCACCAGAGTGGAACCGTTTTCCGAACTCTTTCAGCCATATTTTCAATGGTGGTTATGCAGCAGGTTATTACAGTTATCTATGGGCAGATGTGCTCGCAGCAGATGCTTATTCCCGCTTCTCTGAAGAAGGGATTTTCAATCGTACAACAGGTCAGTCGTTCCTCAACCATATCCTGTCCCGTGGCGGTTCAGAAGATCCAATGACGCTGTTTATTCGCTTCCGTGGTCGCGAACCAAAACTGGATGCGATGCTGAAAAGTGCCGGTATCACTGGATAACTTGTGTGGAAATTCGCGTGAAGATTTGTTTGATTTGCGAACAGAGCGCTGATAACAGCGCCTTATCTCAATTAGCTGAACGTTGGGGTCTGATACACGATGAAGATTCCACTATGGCTTTGGTACTGACCCCTGAACGGCTGGAACTGCGCAAGCGCGATGAACCTAAATTGGGCGGGATTTATGTCGACTTCGTTGCCGGTACGATGGCTCATCGCCGCCGATTTGGTGGCGGTCGTGGTGAAGCCGTCGCCAAAGCAGTTGGTATCAAGAAAGACTATTTACCCACAGTGGTTGATGCAACAGCAGGGTTAGGACGTGACGCCTTTGTGCTGGCTGCAACTGGTTGTCATGTCAGAATGCTGGAACGCCATCCTGTCGTCGCGGCTTTATTAGAAGACGGGCTACAGCGTGGATATCAGGATGAAGAGATTGGGGACTGGCTGAAAGAACGCATGACACTGATCCACGCCTCAAGTATTACCGCATTGACGGATATCACTCCACAGCCTGATGTAGTTTATCTTGATCCGATGTATCCGCACCGGCAAAAAAGCGCGCTGGTCAAAAAAGAGATGCGTGTATTCCAGTCGCTGGTGGGTGCAGATGAAGATGCCGATACATTATTGGCACCGGCCCGTGCGTTGGCAAAACGGCGTGTTGTAGTGAAACGACCGGATTACGCAGAGCCATTGGCGGGGGTTAAAGCATCTGCGGCGATTGCTACTAAAAATCACCGTTTTGATATCTATCCTTGTTAATTACGTCACTTAAGTAGGCGTCCTGCCTACTAAAAACAATTATGCAGCCATAGCAGAAAGGCTAATGGCTGCCTTTCCCTTATAACCCAGTTTACGATTTTGTGTATTTACTATTATTTCGTTTTTTATTTGTATACATACTCAATTCTATACTTTGAAAATCATCAAAAATTTCAATGTGATTTCTAATAATGCTCTACAGTGAAAAACGAGATTACAGTTATCTGAGTAAATTTTTATGGTATTAAGCCACTGATGATAAATAGGATACCCTTTTTGAAAAACACCAAATGCATGCATAATCACATTTTATTGCGATTAGTGTTATTAAAGGGAGGGCAATAAAAGCCCTAAAAACAAGTCCCTGCCACTTCTGTTACTTTAAAATCTAAAAGCCAATCAGGCAGAGCCAAAACCTGTTGCTGACCACCTCCAAATGTCCATTACCCGCATTTTTGTAGCCCATCGGCCAGAAACGATTGCCGTCGCGGATAGGATATATAATCTAAAAAACAAAGCCTTTACGGGATATGACATACCCAGTACTATCTTGCCTTGATTGTACTTCTGATTCTAAGCCCCATGGCAACATGGGGTTTATTCATCAAAAAATCACTTATTGTTTGCTGATAAGCTCACTGGATTACAATACACCCTGTGCCAGCATTGCATCAGCGACTTTAACAAAGCCAGCGATATTCGCGCCCTGTACATAGTTGGTCTGTTTGCTTTCTCCACCATATTCTACGCAGGCTTGGTGAATATCGAGCATAATGTGATATAAGCGGATATCCACTTTCTCGGCTTTCCAGCTCAGACGTGCTGCATTCTGCGCCATTTCCAGACCAGAAGTCGCCACGCCTCCCGCATTAGCCGCTTTACCCGGTGCAAACAAAACTCCCGCCTCAAGGAAAGCATCCGTCGCTGCAATCGTTGCTGGCATGTTTGCCCCTTCCGCAACCGCTTTTACGCCGTTCTTAATCAGTAAATTCGCATCTTCCAAATCCAGCTCATTCTGGGTAGCGCAAGGCAAAGCAATATCGACAGGCACCGACCACGGATTTTGACCTTTAAGGAAAGTCAAACCACGCTCTTTGGCATAATCTTCGACACGACCATAATGCTTGTTTTTAATCTCTCCGAGATGAGCCAGCTTTTCTAGAGTAAAACCTTCTTCATCCAGTACAGTACCGCCAGAATCAGATACCGTAACCACTTTAGCGCCCTGCTCCATACATTTTTCGATAGTGTATTGAGCAACATTTCCCGCGCCAGAAACGGATACCCGCATCCCATCCAGATCCATACCATGACGTTTAAGCATGGCATGAGTGAAATAAACCAGGCCATAACCCGTTGCTTCAGGGCGGATCAAACTGCCACCAAAAGAAAGCTCCTTACCAGTGAAAACGCAAGCTGTATTGTTGGATAATTTCTTCATCATCCCCGCCATAAAGGCAACTTCCCGACCACCAACACCAATATCACCGGCCGGTACATCGGTATCAGGTCCCAGATGGCGGTACAATTCTGTCATCAATGCCTGACAAAACCGCATGATTTCACCCTGACTTTTTCCTTTCGGATCGAAATCAGAACCCCCTTTTCCACCCCCCATTGGCAACGTTGTCAGAGCGTTTTTCAACGTCTGCTCAAAACCCAAAAATTTAAGGATTGAGAGATTAACAGAAGGATGAAAACGCATCCCTCCCTTAAATGGCCCAATGGCAGAATTAAACTGCACTCGCCATGCGCGATTCATCTGAACTCTTCCCTGATCATCAACCCAGCTAACGCGGAATTGAATAACTCTTTCCGGTTCAACCAAACGCTCCAGCAAACCTTGCTCACGATATTGCGGATTTCTTTCAAGAAAAGGCCAAAGTGATGTCATCACTTCCCTTACTGCTTGTAAATATTCTGATTGATGTGGATTGTGATACTGGATTGATTCGAGAAATGAGACTAAAGATGATGAAATATTCATTTATAGCTTCCTTTATATCATTCAGATGTGATGCTCCCCCAGCCATTTCCCTTATACCCTTCATCTTGCGAGTTGCCGTTGCGATACAACTCAGAATCTATTGGGTATCTTATTTTTTGTCGAAAATGTGAGGTAACTACGGTTTGCTTTCTGAATATACCACTGTTTTATGATTGAATTTCAATAACTATTTTTATAATTTTTGTTAAAAATAATTCTAACAGTTTCCAAAAAGTATCATTAAAAGAGTCATCATCTTTTCTTAGGCAAAAAAAATCGCCTGCACAAGCAGACGATTTCACAGAATCCAATTTTAACCGAAGATTAATCTTCATCACGTAATGGAATAATCAGCATATCAACATGAACTGTGTTAATAAGCTGACGTGCCGAAGACATTAGCTTGCTCCAAAAATCCTGATGATGACCGCACACAACTAAATCCATATCATATTGCTTGATAGCATCAACAAGAACTTGCCCTAAGTCACCGCTGCCACTCAGTGTTTCCTGAATTTCATAGCTTGAATTGGCAGATAGCTCTTTCAGAGAATTACGGGTTTCATCAGCAATACGCTCTTGCATATCACCAAGATTCACGTCAATTAGACCGGTATAAAGATCAGAGTAGTTAACATCAACATGGATCAAGGAAACTTTGGCATTGTATGGTTTTGCCAATAAAACCGCTTTGTCCACCAAGATCCTGCTTTCTGGAGATAGATCAACTGCAACAAGGATATGTTTGTAAGCCATATAAGTGAACTCCTTCCATAAAATGGATTGGCGACATTAAACGCCATGATTCTATGCTTATACTATAACTGCTTGAGGTCTCTTTCGAGTGTTGTTGTGATCACAACTTGTTACTTTATTTTTTTAACCATTTGAAAACACAGATATCTGCTTACAACACTACAGTAATATTAAAACCTTATCAGCATCACATTCCTTGTTTTGAACCTATTTTTCACGGTCGTTTGACTTTTCTAATACGCCATTTCCTCCTAAAATTTAATACAGTGATTATTCATATTGCTATCTTTTGAGATGAATTCTTAATCTGGTATTTCATTGCCGCTCTAAGGAGGGGGAAATATGTTCAGTATGGTTGCATTCTTTTGGGCAATTTGCACTATCTGTATTATCAATATATTACGCTACGTCTCTTCGCTCCGCGTATTATTATCTATTTTGCGCCAGGCAGATCCGATGCTATACCAATCTATTGATGGTAATGGTTTTTTTACTGCTAATGGTCAGTTTGGTAAACATATTCGGCTGATACACTACATCAATTCGCAAAGCTACCTCAACCATCACAGTACCGATGTTATCTTTTTCTGCGAAAGGCTACGGAAACAATTTATATTGACGAGTGTGTTATGTGGGATTGTTTTACTGTGTCTGATAGTAATTGCTTGAGAGTAATAGCAACGGCAAAGGAAAGAGAATGTGAAAATGATAAAGTGCAATAAAAAGGGTTGATGAATATAGCTCAACCCTTTTTCCTAAAAACGATTAGATCAGTTGCAGAGCAATCCAGTACAAGCAGCCTGACAATGCAATTGAAATAGGCAACGTCAGTACCCACGCCAGCATGATATTTTTGATAGTCTTACTTTGAACACCACCACCATCAACCAGCATTGTACCTGCTACCGCAGAAGAGAGAACCTGCGTTGTCGATACTGGCATCCCCGTATAACTGGCAACCCCAATCGACACTGCTGCTGTAACCTGAGCTGAAACTCCCTGGGCATATGTCATGCCTTTTTTACCGATTTTCTCACCAATAGTGACAGCAACCCGTTTCCAACCAACCATTGTCCCCAGAGACAGGGCAAGAGCCACAGCGATAATGATCCACATTGGCGCATATTCAACGGTATTCAGCAGATCTTTACGCAATTTATGCAGGAAACGTGCATCTTCCATACTGGTTTCAGGCAGTTTAGCCACTGTTCCCGCAGTATCAGCAATACACATCAGCATACGACGCATATTGTTACGTTGGTCTGGGGTCAACTGATTAAAGTTCTGGATGCTTCCCAACATTGTTTCCGCGTTATTCAGCACCACCAACGCACGTGAACTATCACAGTGGAAAGTCATATCCAGTTGGTCTTCAACCGCGGATACAGCCGGAGTTAGCTCAATCGCATGAGAAAGCGCAGGAGCATGTTGTTCATAATACTGGTGTAAATGAACAACTGCATCATGGGTGCGGGCAATGTCGTAGCTTGTTGAGTTCATATTGACAACAAAGCCAGCAGGCGCGACACCAATCAATACCAACATGATCAGACCGATACCCTTCTGGCCATCATTTGCGCCATGAGAAAAACTCACACCAACAGCAGAAAGGATTAGTGCAGTCCGTGTCCAGAATGGTGGTTTACGTTTACCATCCTGCTTTTCACGTTCAGCCGGAGTCATATGGATACGACGGCGCTTTTTAGTTCCGCTCCAGTAACGGCGCAGTAAAAAGACCATCACTCCTGCAATCACCAAACCAATCAAAGGAGACAGAATCAACGACATAAAAATCTGTATCATCTTCGGAATATTAAGCGCCTCAACAACAGAAGAGCTGGTCACTATCGCATTGGTCAGGCCAATACCGATAATGGAACCAATCAACGTATGAGAGCTGGATGCCGGAATGCCGAAATACCATGTGCCCAGGTTCCAGATAATTGCCGCCAGCAGCATGGAAAAAACCATCGCTAAACCATGGTTTGAGCTGACATTCAGCAGAAGATCTGTAGGTAATAGATGCACAATCGCGTAAGCGACACTTAATCCACCAAGGAGGACCCCAAAAAAGTTAAAAACCCCTGCCATGACAACGGCAAATTGCGAACGCATAGCGCGGGTATAAATAACAGTTGCTACTGCATTTGCGGTATCATGAAACCCATTGATGGCTTCATAGAAAAGCACAAACAACAGAGCAAGTACTAACATAAGGCCGGTATAAAAATCCAGGCCAGTAAACAGATGTAGCATAAACGTTAAGCCAGTTAGTAGGACATGAACGCGGCGCATTATCAGTGACAAACGCTGGCGGGAAAAGAGAAATATGACCTTTTTTTGATTTAATGACAATAAACCGACAGAAATTAATCATTTTCATAATATATATCAATATATTACATAATTTCTATGTTTTGATATTTTTTTGATGAAAAATGACTTGTCACGATAAAAGTTCAAACAAATGCTGATTTTTCTCTGCATTTCGCAGATAGTCCCTCCACAATGAAGTTTATTTCCTGCAAAGTGATCCGGCAAGAAAGTAATTCAGCAAGATAGAGACAACAAACTAATGGAAAAATTTGATGTAGTGATTATTGGTGCTGGCGCGGCTGGCTTGTTTTGTGCTGCACAAGCAGGGCAGGCAGGATTGAACGTTCTGGTGCTGGATAACGGTAAAAAAGCAGGCCGTAAAATTTTGATGTCCGGAGGCGGGCGCTGTAACTTCACCAATATGTATACTGAACCTGCTGCCTATCTTTCTGCCAATCCACATTTTTGTAAGTCAGCACTTGCTCGCTATACACAGTGGGATTTTATTGACTTGGTACAACGTTATAGAATTGCCTATCACGAAAAAACGTTAGGACAGCTTTTTTGTGACGACTCTGCCCAACAAATTGTCGATCTGCTTTTGCAGGAGTGTGAAGCAGGTCAGGTGACAATCCGGCTACGCAGCGAAGTGACACAAATCGAGAAACATGAACAGGAATTTGAGGTTTTCGTATCGGGGAAAAAAGTAAGTACGCACTCACTTGTTGTCGCATCTGGTGGACTATCCATGCCCGGATTGGGAGCTTCTCCTTTAGGTTATCGCATCGCGGAACAGTTCGGTCTTAATATCCTGCCGACCCGTGCGGCATTAGTGCCCTTTACCTTGCATAAACCATTGCTGGAACAACTGCAAACCCTCTCCGGTGTTGCGGTTCCTTCGGTTGTCACCGCGAAAGATGGCACCGTGTTCAGAGAAAATATCCTGTTTACCCATCGCGGACTTTCCGGTCCCGCGATTTTACAGATCTCCAGTTATTGGCAGCCCGGTGAGTACGTGAGTATTAACTTACTTCCTGATACAGACTTAGATATCTTCCTCGATAAGGAGCGAGAATCCCATCCTAACCAAAGTTTGAAAAATACTCTTGCCAAACTGCTACCCAAACGTCTGGTGGAATGTTTGCAGTCTCTTGGTCAACTACCGGAACTCTCTCTGAAACAACTTAACCTGACACAGAAAAAAGAGCTGATCACTACCCTGCAATGTTGGCAAGTACAACCAAATGGTACGGAAGGATATCGTACGGCAGAAGTTACTCTTGGCGGTGTGGACACCAATGAGCTGTCATCGAAAACAATGGGATCCCACAAGGTCAAAGGATTGTATTTTATTGGCGAAGTTGTTGATGTTACCGGCTGGCTTGGCGGGTATAACTTCCAATGGGCATGGAGTTCTGCATGGGCTTGTGCGCAGGCTTTATCATGTATGGAAAGACAATAATGCATTGATAAATATACAAAAAAAATACAAATTTAGCGTAATCTATTTCGTTGGATGGAGTCCATTCCAGATGGCGATTTTGCCAATCCGGGACTTGTTCCAGAACCGCGTCTGTGACCTTCGATTCAGCGCCACTGACACATCGGCGTCGTACATTTTATCGGTTTAACGATAAGCGCAAATTGGCGGGTTCTTTACCTTAATTCTATTTGGGAAGAGATGTCCGGCCATTATAAACATCTTTAGCCGGACAATATCGCCGTCAATAATCGCTTGCTATTCCTGCAATATCACTGACATTACACCGCCTCGGCTTCACAATTCATTGCCAACGCCATACTTAAGGTTTTAGCCAAAATGGTTTTATTTTCACTATCCTCCATCAGGCTAAAGTGGTCGCCCGGTACAGATGTTAGCTGGAGCGAAGAATCAGGCACGACCTGTTTCCAGCCTAACGACGGTTCCATACTCAAGGAGGGTAATGTAGCTTCCGTAACGAAAGGGATCTGCGGATAAGATTCTATCGCATAGAACTGATGGAGTGTTATCGCCAAGGCTTGTGGTTCATATTCTTTAACCATTTGCACATAATTTCCCATCTGTTCCCAACGTTTTGCGATCAAGTCAGGACGCAGGTTGGCCGGGTACAGTTCCAGTTCTTGCGCCGCGGCAATAAATTGCACCAAATTCAGTTTATCGATTCTCTGATGCAATACCGCAATCTCCTCTTCATGTTCCCCGCCCGACTGTTTTGCCAGTTCAGCAAGAAACTGGAGTTTTGGTTGAATGACCTGCTGCTTGAAGCAGTGAGGGGCAGGCGTATCAATCAAACCCAGGAAATCAACGGTCTCACCGGCGTTCAAAAGTTGCTGGGCAATGGCATAAGCCAGTACACCACCAGAAGAGTAACCGTAGATCCGGTATCGGCCTTCCGGTTGAACCGCCTTCATAAAGGTGATCATTTTGGTGGCCAACGCTTCAATAGTCGATACCTGCTCTTCATTGATGGACGGCCAGGGCAAGGCATAAATCGGATAGTCTGACTGAATATGTTGAGCCAATCCAAATACATAGGAGTAATCATCCATGCCACTGGGCACAAAGAATAGCGGTGGTTCCATCCCGGATGGCCGCACAGGTATCGCACTGTTTTGCGGCTGAGGCAGTGGATCTAATGTGATTTTTGCTACCAGTTCAGCCAGCACCGGGAATTGAAATAGGTTATTCAATGTACACATCAAACCACGACCTGCGGCAAGGTTTATCATCCGCATAGCAAGCAGCGAGTGTCCACCCAACGCAAAGAAATTGTCATACCGGCCTATTTGCTCAACCTCCAGCAATTCACGCCAGATAGCAGCCAATGCGATCTCAACCTCCCCCTGTGGCGCTTCATAGGCTTGATGAGCAAAGGCATTCTGATCAGGCTCCGGCAGTGCCCGACGATCTAGCTTACCGTTAGGGGTCAGCGGGAATGCGTCCAGACGTACAAAAGCCGCTGGTATCATGTAGTCGGGCAACCGTGCTCTCAGATGGCTGTACAAACAGGTAACCAATCCATCATCCGCTGGCGCTACCACATAAGCCACCAGACGTTTATCCTGCCCTTCACCCAGAGCCAGTACGATCGCTTCCCGCACCGCCGGGTACTCTGTCAGCCGGGCTTCGATCTCACCCGGTTCAATGCGGAATCCCCGGATTTTAACTTGCTGGTCGTTACGACCAACAAATATCAGGTTACCATCCGACAAGTAGCGGGCCAAATCCCCGGTTCGGTACATCCGTGCATCCGGTGTCTGACTAAACGGATCAGCCAGGAAACGTTCAGCGGTCAGCTCAGGACGGTTGAGATAGCCGCGCGCTACACCGTCACCACCAATATACAATTCTCCTACTGCTCCCAATGGAACCGGCTGACCGCAGGCATCCAGCAGATAAATACAAGTGTTGGCCGTCGGACGTCCGATAGGAATTAATGTATCAATATAATCTACCGGACAACGCCAGGTGGTGGCACATACCGTGATTTCTGTCGGGCCATAAGCATTGAACAGCGTAGCCCGTCCACGCAGAGCCTGGAGTAACGCCGCACTGGGAGCCTCTCCGCCCAGTATCAATGTTGGTCTTATGTTTATCTCCGGTAAATCCGCACCATCCCGCAGCAGAGCGGGTGTCAGGCAGGCATGAGTCACCGCCTGTTCTTTCAGATAATGCCAAAGGCGGAGCGGATCCTGACGAACTGTGTCGGCAGGAATATCCAGAGTGGCACCACCACACAATGCCATCATGATTTCCCAGACGCTGGCATCGAA
This sequence comes from Xenorhabdus budapestensis, assembly GCF_002632465.1. Lineage (GTDB taxonomy): Bacteria > Pseudomonadota > Gammaproteobacteria > Enterobacterales > Enterobacteriaceae > Xenorhabdus > Xenorhabdus budapestensis. The sequence goes on from NZ_NIBS01000005.1 coordinate 171,608, forward strand.
ACCAAATGAGGCGAATTGCAACATCCGGCTATGGGAATGAATATCAAACTGGCTGATTTTATCCCGGATAAGGTTGACCAATCCACGATGTTCAACCATCACCCCTTTCGGCATTCCGGTCGAGCCGGAAGTATAAATCACATAGGCTAGATGCCGTGAAGTTAACGCAGGAATCTGCGGGTTGTTGTCCGACTGGTCAGGCAGGGTATTCGGGTCAAGTACAGTTAATTTCGCCAGCGCTTCTTCACCCAGTGCCGCACGCCCGGTATTATCCGCCAGTACCACCAACGGGGCGGCATCATTCAGCATATAAGCTAAACGATCCCCCGGATAGGCGGGGTCCAGTGGTACGTAGGCGCCACCCGCTTTCAGTACTGCCAACAGCCCCACTATCCTTGATGGTGAACGCTTCACACAAATTGCCACCCGTTGATCAGGCTGCACACCCAGTTCAATTAATTGATGAGCCAGCCGGTTAGCACAGCCGTTCAGCTCCGCATAACTGAAGGTTTGCTCTTCATATATCAACGCTGTGGCATCAGGGTTTTTCCCCACTTGTTGTTCAAACAGTTGATGAATGCACAGTTGGTCAGGATACGCTGTTTCAGTTGCGTTCCAGATTTTCAGCAGCAAATTCTTTTCTGTCTCAGGCAGGATTTCCAGCATCCGCACCGGCGTTTCCGGGGTCTGTTCCAGTGCCTCCACCAAACTTTCCAGTGCCTGTTGCATATAACCAGATACCCGCTCCGGATCAAATGGCTGGACAATTTGCGCGGTTAAACCCAGTGCTTCACCAAAATCTTCCACTGATAGCGTAAACGGATAGTTGGTCCGCTCCTGTGCACCAAGGAATTCAACACCGTCCATGATTTCATTTGAAGCCGTCGGCAATGCGTTGTGTCGGTAGTTCAGCAAGGTACTGAACAGTGGGGTTCCACCATGCACCCCACTGCAACGTTGAGCCAGCGCCAGTGACGCATGTTCATGTGTCAACAATCCCGCCAGCCAGCGATGTGCCACCTGTACACTGTCCTGTACCGGGGTATTATCCATATCCAGTCGTAGCGGCAACGTATTGATAAACAGTCCCATACCATTGTCTGCACCTTCACCGGCTGCCATGCGTCCGAACAATACCGTGCCGAATACCACTTGTTCCTGTCCGCTGGTACGCGACAACACCTGCGCCCAGGCCAGATGACACAAGGCGGCCAGGCTAACGCCCAGACGCCGGGCCTGGCCGCGTAAGCGGTCATTCAGCTCTGCGGTCAACATCCGGTGCGATTCTGTAATTTGCGAGCCATCATGATGAACCTCTGTCAATCCGAACGGCAACGTAGGCTCATCCACCTCAGCCAACATGTCGGTAAAGAAGCGAACATGCTGCTCCTGACTTACCCCCAGCCGGGCCTGCGCCACCAGATTGCGGAAAGGTGTCGGTGCAGGCAGGTTGTTTTCAGGTAGAACGTTTTCCTGTCCGTCAAGATAGGCCTGAACTTCGTTGCTCATCACATCCAACGCGGTATGGTCACCAATCAGATGATGCATCAGTTGCAGTACAATCCAGCGACCATCGGTCTCCGGTGCCACGACAAAGCGCAGCAACGGCGCCTGTCCTAAATCAATACGATGTCGGCGCGGATCAAAATATTGAGCTAACTGGTCACTGACTGGCCCGTCAGCGGGATCCAGTGTCAATTCAGTCACCGACAATCGCACTTGACGGCAAACCACCTGAGCAGGAACAGATAATCCTTCCCAGATAAAAGCGGTACGCAGGATGTCATGGCGGTCAATGACCTGTTGAACCGCAGCCAGATAACGGTCCAACAAAAGCCGATCCGCAAAAGCCATCTGACCAGCCAGCAAATATGGGTCGCCTTCATTTGCCAATAGATGGTGGAACAGAATACCGTCCTGTAACGGCGACAACGCATAGATATCCTGAATATTGGTAATCCCGCCCGGTATTTGTTCGATGATGTGATCAATCTCAGGCTGAGTGAGGTCAATCAACGGTAACATTTCCGGTGTCAACGCCGTCGTTGCTGGTGTAATAACGTTGGCAGGCACACCTTCGCCCTGATTCAGTTTCAAGGTTTGAGCCAGTTCAGACAGTACAGGAGACTGGAACAGGTCACGTACTGCCAGCGTTAAACCCAAGTTACGCAAACGTTCGACCATGCGTACCGCGAGCAATGAATGACCGCCTAATGCAAAAAAGCTGTCATACCGGCTTATCTGCTCGACGCCCAGTAAGTCATGCCAAATAGCGGCGAGTGCGGTTTCCATTTCCCCTTGTGGCGCCGCGTAAGTCTGGCGCACAAAGGCTTCCTTCCCCGGCACCGGTAACGCCCGGCGATCCAGTTTACCGTTAGGGGTCAGCGGGAAGACATCCAGACGGACAAAGGCCGCCGGTATCATGTAGTCAGGCAATGACGCGCTCAGATGTTCACGCAGACGGTTAACCAGTCTGTCATCCGCTTCTGCCGCTACCGTTTCTACCACCACCGTTTCTACCACTACATAGGCAACCAGACGTTTGTCTTGCCCATCACCCAGTGCCAATACCTGTGCTTCACGTACCGCGGCATGTTCTGTCAGCCGAGCTTCAATTTCCCCCGGTTCAATCCGAAAACCACGGATTTTAATCTGCTGGTCATTACGACCAACAAATACCAGATTGCCGTCCGGCAGGTAGCGAACCAAATCCCCGGTGCGATACATCCGGGCATCAGTGTCATCACTAAACGGATCAGCCAAAAATCGTTCTCTGGTCAGTTCAGGACGATTGAGATAGCCACGTGCAACACCGGTCCCCCCAATATACAGTTCACCCACTGCTCCCAAAGGCACCGGCTGACTGAGGGCATCCAGCAGATAAATACGGGTGTTAGCCGTCGGACGTCCAATAGGAATGAATCCACCCTGATAGTCTGATGGACAACGCCAGACGGTGGCACAAACGGTGATTTCTGTCGGGCCATAAGCATTGAATACCCTTGCCCGGCCACGCAGTGCCTGAAGCAAGGCCACACTGGGAGCCTCACCACCCAGTATTAATGTTGGTTTGATGGTCATCGTCGGTAAATCTGCACCATCGCGCAGCAGGGCCGGAGTCAAACAAGCGTGCGTCACCGCCTGCTCTTCCAGATAATGCCAGAGGCGGCGCGGATCCTGACGAACCGCATCGTCAGGAATAACCAGGCTGGCGCCACTGCCTAATGTCATCATAATTTCCCAGACACTGGCATCGAAACCAAATGAAGCAAATTGCAACATCCGGCTATGGGAATGAATGGCGAACTGGGAGATTTTATCCCGGATAAGATTGACCAGCCCGCAATGTTCAACCATCACCCCTTTCGGCATACCCGTCGAGCCGGAGGTGTAAATCACATAAGCCAGATGACAGAAGGTCAATGCCGCGATTTGTGGGTTATTATCTGGTTGATCGGTATCCGGCTGATCAGGCAGGGTATTCGGGTCAAGTACGGTTAATTTCGCCAGTGCTTCTTCACCCAGTGCGGCACGCCCGGTATTATCTGCCAACAAAATAGCCGGTGCAGCATCGGTCAAAATATGAATCAGACGCTCACCCGGATAAGCGGGATCCAGCGGCACGTAGGCACCACCCGCTTTCAATATTGCCAACAGCCCCACGATCCGCGCCGGTGAACTTGCCACGCAAATCGCCACCCGTTGATCCGGCACGACATCCAGCGCAATAAGCTGATGCGCCAGCCAGTTAGCACGGATATTCAATTCCGCATAGCTAATGGATTGGTTTTCATATACCAACGCTATGGCGTCTGGGGCATTCTCTACCTGTTGTTCAAACAGCTGATGAATGCACAGTTGGTCAGGATAAGATGTTTCGGGCGCATTCCAGGTTTTCAGCAACAATGCACGCTCCGTTTCCGGCAGAATTTCCAACATCTGTATCGGCGTTTCCGGCGCCTGCTCAAGCACCTCTGCCAGGCTCTCCAGAGCCTGCTGCATATAACCGCATATCCTTTCCGGATCAAAGGGTTGTACTACCTGAGCAGTCAGCCCCAAATTGGAACCACCATCTTCTACCGACAACACAAACGGGTAGTTGGTCCGCTCCTGTGCCCCAAGAAATTCAATTCCACTGATGATTTCATCCGGCGTGACCGGCTGGGTATTATGTCGGTAATTCAACAGCGCATTGAATAGCGGTGTCCCACTGGCTACCCCGCTGCAACGTTGAGCCAGCGCCAGTGATGTATGTTCATGCGCTAATAACCCCGCCAATCGGCTATGGGCGATCTGTACACTCTCCCGTACCGGGGTTTCATCCATATCCAATCGTAACGGCAGGGTATTAATAAACAGTCCCATGCCATTATTGGCGCCTTCGCCAGCCTGCATACGTCCAAACAGTACCGTGCCAAACACCACGTGCTTCTGACCACTGGTACGCGATAACACTTGCGCCCACGCCAAATGACACAGCGCCGCCACACTGACGCCCAAACGCCGGGCCTGATTACGCAGACGGTTATTCAGTGCAGGTGTCAGCATTCTGTGCGATTCCGTTACCTGCGAGCCGTCATGGTGTACTTCCGTCAATCCGAACGGCAATGTCGGCTCATCCACCGCCGCCAGCATATCGGTAAAGAAACGGGTATGTTCTTCCTGACTGATTCCCAGTTGAGCCTGGGCCACCAAAGTACGAAAAGGTATCGGAGCAGGCAAGCTGTCTCCCCGTCCGGTAAGATAGGCCTGCACTTCTCTGTTCATCACTTCCAGCGTGGTATGGTCGCCAATCAGGTGATGCAACAGTTGCAGCAGGATCCAGCGGCCATCGGTATCCTGAGCAATGACAAAGCGCAACAACGGGGCTTTACTCAGGTCAATACGATGCTGGCGTGGATCAAAGCGTTGGGTCAGTTGGTCACTGATCGATCCGTCAGCTGGATTGAGTGCCAATTCTGTGATGAATAAGGGAACTTGACGACAAACCACCTGAGCCGGAGCTGATAATCCCTCCCAGATAAAAGCGGTACGCAGAATATCATGGCGGTCAACCACCTGTTGTACCGCGGCCAGATAACGATCCAGCAAAGACCGATCCACAAAAGCCTGTTGGGTTATCAGCAGATAAGGATCGCCTTCGTTTGCCAACAAATGGTGGAATAGAATGCCATCCTGTAGCGGTGACAGGGCATAGATATCCTGAATGTTGGCAATCCCGCCCGAAATTTGTTCAACGATGTGGTCAATTTCAGGCTGAGTCAGATTAATCAACGGCAACATTTCTGGCGTCAGCGTAATAATATCCGGTGTAATGCAGTTGTCAGGTACTCTGACTTCACAATGTTGAGCCAGAGACTGGGCCAAAACACTAAGTGTCGGATGCTCGAATAGCGTTTGGACCGATACGCCCAGCCCCATACACCGCAAACGTTCAATCATCCGCACAGCAAGCAGCGAATGACCACCCAGTGCAAAGAAACTGTCGTGCCGGCTAATTTGCTCAACCTCCAGCAATTCACTCCAGATAGTGGCGAGTGCGCTCTCAATTTCCCCTTGCGGCGCTTCGTAAACCTGACGGGCAAAAGCATGTTGATCAGGCGCTGGCAACGCCCGATGATCCAATTTACCGTTCGGTGTCAATGGGAATTCATTCAGACGCACAAAAGCTGCCGGAACCATATAATCCGGTAAAATAGCACTCAGATATTCACGCAGACTGGCGGCCAGCCCGTTATCCGCTTCTGCCACTACATCATTTGCCACTAGATTATTTGCTACTACATAGGCAACTAAACGCTTATCCTGACCGTCACCCAACGCCAGTACCAACGCTTCACTCACCGCCGGATATTCGGTCAGGTGCGCCTCGATTTCCCCCGGCTCGATACGGAAACCACGGATTTTAACTTGCTGGTCATTACGACCGACAAACACCAGATTGCCATCCGGCAGGTAACGGGCTAAATCCCCGGTGCGATACATCCGGGCATCGGCGTCATCACTAAACGGATCCGTCAGGAAACGTTCGGCAGTGAGCTCAGGACGATTGAGATAGCCACGGGCCACACCCACACCACCAATATATAACTCACCTACTGCGCCCAGCGGCACTGGTTGACCATGTTTGTCCAACAGATAGACACGTTTGTTAACGGTCGGTCTACCGATGGGAATTAATCCCCCTGTATAGTCTGACGGGCAGTTCCAAGCGGTGGCGCAAACGGTGATTTCCGTCGGGCCATAAGCGTTGAACAAATCCACCCGGCTGCACAATGTCTGAAACAAGGCGGTAGCCGGCGCTTCTCCTGCGAACATTAATGTAGGTCTTATGGCTACCTCCGGCAAACCGTCGCCATTGTGGAACATGGCGGGTGTCAAACAAGCGTGCGTCACCGATTGCTCTTCCAGAAAATGCCAGAGACGGTAAGGGTCTTGCCGAATGGTTTCCGTCGGAATAACCAGCATAGCCCCACTGCTCAACGCCATCATGATTTCCCAGACGCTGGCATCGAAGCCAAATGAGGCAAACTGCAATATCCGGCTGGTTACACCAACATCAAACTGGGCAATTTGTTCCAGCGTCAGGTTAACCACACTCTGATGTTCAATCATCACCCCCTTCGGTCTGCCGGTAGATCCGGAAGTGTAGATCACATATGCCAGATGCCGTGAGGTGAGATCAGGGACCTGCGGATTATGGTCTGGTTGATCGGTGTCCGGCTGATCTGGCAGGGCATGTGGATCGAGTACAGTTAGCGTCTTCAGTACTTCTTCACCCAGTGCCGCCCGCCCAATATTATCCGCCAGCAAAATAGTTGGCGCAGCATCAGTGAGCAGATAAGCCAGACGTTCACCCGGATAAGCAGGGTCTAATGGCACATAAGCCCCGCCCGCTTTCAACACCGCCAGCAATCCCACTATTCTCTCCAGTGATCGCGTCACACAAATAGCTACCGGTTGGTCTGGTATTACACCTAATGCAATCAGTTGATGTGCTAATCGGTTGGCGCGAGCATTCAATTCAGCATAGTTGAGCGTCTGGTTTTCATACTTTACCGCTATGGCGTCCGGGGTTCTCTCTACCTGTTGTTCAACCAACTGATGAACACACAACTGTTCAGGATATGGCGCTACGATAGCATTCCAGGTTTCCAGCAATAATGTTCGCTCAGTGGATGACAAAATATCCACAATCGTGACTGATTGTTGAGGATGGTTCACCATCGCCCGCAATAGGATTTGCAAATAGCCGACCTGTCTTTCAATCGTTTCAGGGTCGAACAGGGCAGAAGAATAATTCAGTTCCCCAACAACCTCACCCGCCTTCTCCGTCAATTCCAGTTGCAGATCGAATTTAGCGATATCGTATCCCTGTACGACTGGCGTCACCGCTAATCCCGGTAGTTGCCACTCTTCTGTGTCACTCTCCTGCCAGGCAAACATCACCTGGAATAACGGGGTATATTCCGGTCTGCGGGGCGGTTGTACGATCTCAACCACCTGCTCGAAAGGCAGATCCTGATGCTCTTGTGCGCCCAGTATCGTCTGCCGCACACGCTGGAGCAGTGTGACCATATCTGGTGTACCGGACAAATCAATGCGCAATGCCAGGGTATTGACAAAGAATCCGATCAACGGCTCTAGCTCCCGTCGGTTGCGGTTAGCGCTCGGTATGCCGATCAACAGATCATCCTGCCCGGACAGACGCGACAATAATGCCGCCCAGGCGGTCAGCAATGTCATAAATAATGTGGTGCCGTGTTGTTGTCCGAGCTGTTTCAGGGCCTGTACTAACGTGGCATCAATCTGCACAGGTATCCGGCCGCCGATAAATGATTGCCGAGATGGACGGGGCCGATCTGTTGGCAATTCCAGCAGTACCGGGGCATCGGCCAGCGTGCGGCGCCAGTAATCACTCTGCGCCTGTAACCCTTCACCAGAGAATACTTTACGCTGCCAAGCGGCATAATCAGGATATTGAATAACCAGCGCGGGCAAGGGATCAGGCTGTTCATTCAAGCAAGCCGAATAAAGGGCGCTCAGTTCTGATTTCAATATCCCTAAAGACCAACCATCAGACACAATGTGATGCTGAGTCAGCAAGAAGACGTAATCCTCATCGGCCCGTTGTATCAGCGCGCAACGGATTAAGGGACCACGGGCAAGATCAAACGGTGTTTCTGTTTCCTGTACGCACAAAAGCTTAAGTTGCTCATCCATTTCAGGCGTGTTACGCAGCTCGTATTGCTTCACCGGCAGAACAAACTCCGCCGGTAACAGTTCAACCTGAGGCTGACCGTCAGCCATAATAAAGACTGAACGTAGCGCTTCGTGGCGGGCAAACAGACGATTCAGCGCCTGCTGCCAGGCGGTAATATTAAGCTTACCACGCAAGTGCAGTGCCAGCGGAATATGATAGGTATCACTGACACCATCAAACTGCGCCAGGAACCACAAACGCTGTTGAGCGAATGACAACGGTAAAGCATTATCACGGGATACGGGAATAATCTCAGACAATCTATCCCTTCCCTCATTGCGCTGGGCGCTGATCTTCTCCGCAAAGGCCGCGAGTGACGGTGACGTAAATAAGGCACCTAGCGGCAGTTCAACACCGAAAGCGGCGATACGATTCATGACCCGTACCGCCAACAGTGAATGACCACCCAACGCAAAGAAGTTGTCATACCGGCTGATCTGCTCAATGCCTAATAATTCACTCCAGATAGCCGCCAATGTAGTTTCTGTCTCCCCTTGTGGTGCTGCGTAAACCTGACAGGCAAAGGCATTCTGCTCCGGCATCGGCAACGCCCGCCGATCCAGTTTGCCGTTTGGCGTCAGCGGGAAGGCGTCCAGACGCACAAAAGCCGCTGGCACCATATAATCAGGCAAAATAGCACTCAGATGTTCACGCAAACAGGCAGCTAATCCGCTATCTTCTTCCGCCACGACATAGGCAACCAGACGTTTGTCCTGCCCATCACCCAGCGCCAGCACCCACGCTTCGCACACCGCAGGATATTCTGTCAGCCGGGCTTCGATTTCCCCCGGCTCAATCCGGAATCCACGGATTTTAATCTGCTGGTCATTACGGCCAACAAACACCAGATTGCCATCCGGCAAATAACGGGCCAAATCCCCGGTGCGATACATTCTCGCATCAATTGCATCACTAAACGGGTCAGCCAGGAAACGTTCGTCAGTCAGGTCAGGGAGATTAAGATAGCCACGTGCCACACCGACACCACCGATATATAGCTCCCCTACTGCCCCCAATGGCACTGGCTGACCGTAGTCATCCAGCAGATAAACTCGGGTATTCGCCGTCGGACGCCCAATAGGTGCCAACACATCGGTATAGTCCGTATCGGTATAGCACGGACAACGCCAGTGAGTGGCACACACGGTAATTTCTGTCGGGCCATAGGCATTGAACAGTGTGGCCTGACGGCTCAATGTCTGGAGTAGCACCGGGCTGGGCGCTTCACCGCCCAGTATCACGGTCGGCTTTATCGTCAGCACCGGTAAATCAGCCCCATCCCGTAGCAGAGCCGGAGTCAAACAAGCATGCGTCACCGCCTGCTCTTCCAGATAATGCCAGAGGCGGTGCGTATCCTGACGAACCGTGTCGGCCGGAATGACCAAACTGGCTCCACCGGTCAGCGCCATCATGGTTTCCCAGACACTGGCATCGAAACCAAATGAAGCGAACTGCAATACCCGGTTACCGGAATGAATACCAAACTGGACAATTTTATCCCGAATAAGATTGACCAACCCCCGATGTTCAACCATCACCCCTTTGGGCACGCCGGTAGAACCGGAGGTGTAAATCACATAGGCCAGATGACGGGAAATCAGCGCCGCTATCTGCGGGTTGCTGTCCGGCTGATTAGGCAAGGTGTTCGGATCAAGCCGGGTGTTCGGATCAAGCAAAGTCAGCTCGGCAAGCGCCTCCTCGCCCAACGCTACCCGTCCGGTCTCATCAACCAATATTATTGAGGGGGCCGCATCATTCAGGATATGCGCCAGACGTTCCCCCGGATAAGCCGGGTCCAGCGGCACATAGGCGCCACCGGCTTTCAGCACCGCCAACACCCCCACCACCCGTGCCGGTGAGTTTGCCATGCAGATCGCTACCCGCTGATCCGGCGCGATTCCCAGTGCAATCAATTGATGGGCCAGCCGATTGGCATCGGCATTCAATTCGGCATAGCTCAGGGTTTGTCCTTCATACACCAACGCGGTGGCGTCAGGCGTTTTTTCTACCTGTTGTTCAATCAACTGATGAATGCATAACTGTTCAGGATACGGTGTTTCAGTCGCGTTCCAGCTTTCCAGCAATAATGCACGCTCTGTTTCAGACAAAATGTTCAGTGCCCGTATCGGCATTTCCGGTGCCTGCTCCAGCGCTTCTGCCAGACTTGTCAGCGCCTGTTGCATATAACCGCATACCCGATCCGGCTCAAACGGCTGTACTACCTGCGCAGTCAGTCCCAGAGTAGACCCCCCGTCCTCTACCGACAGCACAAACGGATAGTTGGTTCGCTCCTGCTCACCCAGAAATTCGATACCCGGTACAACTTCATGTGGGATCAGCGGCTGCTCATTATGCCGGTAGTTCAACAGGGCACTAAACAGTGACGTGCCGCCCGCTACCCCACTACAACGTTGAGCCAGCGCCAGTGAAGCATGCTCATAATCCAGCAATCCGGCCAGCCGGGACTGTGCCAGCCGCACACTGTCGTGTACCGGGGTATCATCCAAATCCAGCCGCAGCGGTAAGGTATTGATAAACAGCCCCATGCCGCTGTCAGCCCCTTCCCCCGCCGCCATGCGCCCGAACAGTACCGTGCCAAACACCACTTTATTCTGCCCGCTGGTTCGTGACAGCACCTGTGCCCAGGCCAGATGACACAAGGTTGCCACACTGACGCCCAGACGTTTTGCCTGCTGACGAAGGCGGTCGTTTAACTCCGGCGATAACATCCGGTGCGATTGTGTGACCTGCGAACCATCACGATGCACCTCAGTTAGGCCAAACGGTAGCGTCGGCTCATCCACGTCGGCCAGCATGTTAGTAAAGAAACGGGTATGTTCTGCCTGATCGACATTCAACCGGGCCTGCGCCACCAGATTGCGGAAAGGCGTCGGTACTGGCAAGTTGTCATCCTGTCCGGCAAGACAGACCTGCACTTCACGGTGCATCACTTCCATTGTCGTATGGTCGCCAATCAGGTGATGCTGCAATTGCAGCACATGCCAGCGGCCATCAGTTTCCTGCGCCACTGCTTCTTGTGCTACTACAAAACGTAACAACGGAGCCTGACTCAGATCAAAACGATACTGACGTGGGTCAAAACGGTGAGCCAATTGCTCACCCACTGGCCCGTCAGCCGGGTTCAGGGTCAGTTCAGTGACCGATAAAGGCGCTTGACGCCAGACCACCTGTGCCGGTACAGATAAACCCTGCCAGATAAATGCGGTCCGCAGGATATCATGGCGATCAACCACCTGTTGCACTGCCGCCAGATAGCGATCCAGCAGCGCCCGGTCAGCAAAAACCATCGGATAGGCCAGCAGATAGGGGTCAGCTTCCTTCGCCAGCAGATGATGGAATAAGATACCGTCCTGTAACGGCGACAGAGCATAGATATCCTGAATATTGGTAATTCCGCCCGGCACCTGTTCAACAATGTGGTCAATCTCCGACTGGGTCAGATCAATCAGCGGCAACATTGCCGGCGTCAGCGCGGTGATCGCTGGCGTAATAACATTCGGCGGTATCGCTACAACCTGATGTTGCTCCAATGTCTGGGCCAGTTCTGACAGCACCGGGCACTGGAACAGGTTACGGGCGGCCAGTGTCAATCCCAGATTGCGCAGGCGTTCAATCATCCGTACGCCAAGCAAAGAATGACCGCCCAACGCAAAGAAACTGTCATGTCGGCTAATACGCTCAATACCCAGTAATTCGCGCCAAAGGGTCGCCAGAATAATCTCCATCTCTCCTAGCGGAGCTTCATAAACCTGACGGGCGAAGGCATCCTCGCCCGGAGTCGGCAACGCCCGGCGATCCAATTTACCATTCGACGTCAATGGAAATTCATCCAGACGCACAAAGGCCACCGGCACCATATAATCCGGCAACCGCGCACTCAGGTGTTCACGCAGGCGGGCGGCCAATCCCTCATTCTCTTGGGTCAACACATAGGCAACCAGTTGTTTGTCCTGCCCCTCCCCTAACGCCAGCACCACAGCTCCACATATCGCCGGATATTCCACCAGTCGGGCTTCAATTTCCCTCGGTTCAATCCGGAAACCGCGGATTTTCACCTGCTGATCATTACGGCCCAGGAATTCCAGATTGCCGTCCGGCAGATAGCGGGCCAAATCTCCGGTTTGGTACATACGCGCATTCGGTTTATTGCTAAATGGATCTGTGAGAAAGCGTTCAGCGGTCAATTCAGGGCGATTGAGATAACCGCAGGCCACGCCGTCACCCCCGATATAAATCTCACCGGTCATCCCCAATGGCACCGGCTGACCGTCAGTATCCAGCAAATAAATTCGGGTGTTGGCAATGGGTCGACCAATAGGAATAGAAGTCGTACCCGATGTTAACGCGTCAATATGGTAGGTCGTGGTAAACGTGGTTCCCTCACTCGGGCCGTAGGCATTCAATAACTGTTGTGGCGGGCTCTTACGCAGCACTTGAGCAATGACATGCGGATCGAGGACATCTCCTCCGACCAGCAATATTTTAAGTTGAGACAGCACTGGGGACAGCTCCACCGCCAGCCGATTAAACAGCCCGACACTCATCCACAGAACCGTAATGCGATGCGCCTGTAACGCCCGGACAAAATCCCGCGGCGTCAGTAACGTGGTATGATCAATAACCACCAGCGCAGCACCATTAAGCAACGGCGCCCAAACTTCAAAGGTGCTGGCATCGAAAGCCGGATTAGCGGCGAAAGCAATCCGGTCATTGGGTTCGATGTCAGCATAGCCATTATTGATAACCAACCGGACAACAGCCCGGTGAGGCACAATGACCCCTTTTGGTATACCAGTCGAACCAGAGGTGTACATGATATACGCTGGCTCGGCGCTGGCACCCAATAAATCAAGATTGCGATGCTCTTCTTCCCGGATCGGTTCTGTCTCACGGGTAAAACGGAGCCGCGGGACAACCAATTCAGCCGGGATCTCCATCTGCATATCAGTCAGCAGTAATTTGGCAGCACAATCATTTATCAGCCAGTTTTTCCGTTCATCCGGTACGTTGGGATCGACAGGAACATAAACCGCACCAGCCTTAAGGATAGCCAACTGAGCCACCACCAGTTCAATAGAGCGTTCTAACAGGATCGCTACATGGTCACCCAGACAAATCCCCTGTTCAATCAGTTGACAAGCCAGCCAGTTGGCCCGGGCGTTCAGTTCCGCATAGCTCAGGGTCTGATCCCCGGCGATTAACGCTGCGGCAGCCGGGGTTTTCTCTACTTGTTGTTCAAACAACTGATGAATACATACATGGTTAGGATATGGGATTTCCGTGGCGTTCCAGGTTTCCAACAACCCCACTCTAAGGGTATTTTCCTTGCTGGTAATACTGTCTTTCATTTACTTACTACCTCAACGAATCTATTGGATATTTGAAAATTGTTATTCCCAGAAACCATCACAAATGTTTTTCTTTTATTTTTAGGAGAAATAACAACGGGCACGCCGAGCATCGAAAGATACTCAGGCAATACTTTTTCTCAGGTGCTGGATGTCATAGTCCGGTTAATAACTGCACAACAAAAAATTATGTGGCAATAATTTTCCAGACAATGGAATAAATGGTTAATTTGGTGAACAGGAAGAAGGTATTCCATTTTTTCTTTTTTTTCCTTTTTTAGATAAGCGTCTTTGATCTACCGCAATTTTTATTAATCGACGCTGAATTCCACAACTAAATAAAAATGGATCTATTGAATATATCTACTGGCATGAGAGCTAAATCCTTGCTGTATTTTGTCCATTTAGTATTAATATTTGATTGAAATTATTTCATATAAAATTATCTATAAATATCAACCAAATATAACAATCAGGGAACAAGGAAAACCAAATGAAAATATTATTATAATGTTATAATAAATCCACATATATTTACCCATATAAAACATAAAATAACTTCACTATATATTATTTTATAATAATCAGATTACACAACTAATGTAAATTTAAGCACTAACTACATTTAATACCGGAATAAAACAATTTCAAATAAATACTAAAATTCCCGGACAGGAGCTCAGTGGAAGAACCGACAAATTTGAGGTTGTTTCCGTTCTGATACGAAATGCAATAACTTAACCATGAAGATAAATAAGTCATTATGCCATTCGGAAAAGCAAACTTGACAAGTTTGGGGGTTATTCCAATAAACCCCTGCCAGCTTCGCTGGGAAGGAAAACATAAAGACAGTTGCCAATTGGCAACTGTCTGAACTAAATAATACGATTATTTTGAGGTCACGAGTTCAACATATCATATAACATAACCGCTTTTTTCAATGCATCAATATCTGAAGCGCATAAAAAGCGCTTCATAGCTTCAAATTTGGCTGGTGACCAATCATAAATTTTCATAGCAAGAAGCTCATTAATAACATCTTCAGCAAAACGATATCTAATATGTTTAGCAGGGTTCCCTCCCACAATGCTATAGGGTGGAATATCACGAGTGACGACGCTGTTTGCTGCAATGATAGCTCCTTCACCAATTGTGACTCCTGACATGATCATTGCCCGCATTCCTATCCACACACCATCATGAATATAGGTATTACCTTTGCCAATATATGCTTCATCAATAAATTCCAAAAAAGGGTAAAGGCAAAACCAATCAGAACGATGTGTATGGTTTCCTCCCATTAAAATAACCACTTCAGCACCAATACACACATAGTCACCAATGTATAGCTTGTCTATATCCCATTTGGGGACCCAATGTCGGCTACCTTCATCTCCTTGTAAATAACGGACAACAGATTCTTCAAAACCATTGTCCCAGCAATCGCTGTAATAGCTATGAGTGCCTTTAATATGTATATTTGGATTTTTTATAACATCATGAAGAAGTTGATATGTTGACCAATGTTTTTTCTGCATGGTAAATCTCATCTTAAAAATTGATTATTACCATAGAACGCTGCCTATGGTGATGTATCCGCGTTCAAAATACATCACTCTGTGTGATTCGAGGTTGTTTCAGTAATGGGGTATTCATTGTCAAATATCTTTTAGTGCTAATTTAACTGCCTGCTCAGTATGAATTGCTGTCGCAGCATATAACGGAACTCTGTATTTGTAGCCATATCTTCCTACACCTGAGCTGCCTTGACAAAACTGGAAGTTAAAAGTTAACTGGGATTATACCAAATAAATAGTATATCAATGAGAATTTCTATGTATGTATGACGATGTTTAGTTATTGCCGAATATATTAATACCAAGCTTACGGTGCTAGAAAATTGTTACTACTGAAGTAAAAATAATTATTAAGGAGCTATTAATAGCTAATTTAGGTTATGAATAAACACCAAAATTTAAATCAATATTTACTCAGAAAAATAACATATTATTTCATTTAATTTCGCAGATGACAAAAAATAAATAATTAATGAAACAGGCATCTTAAATAATGATATAACATTATCCTTCAACACACGAAAAACATTAGAAAAATCGATTGATTATTATATTTCAGTTTGGAATAATGCACGCCAACTTAGGACTGACAGCAAACTATAAAACTGGTAAAAGTACGTTTTTCTAGTCAAATATCCATTTAATATAGTTTTTAAAATAATTTTAACAACCGTCAGCACCTTCCAACATAACATCATTCTGCAACCAAGGCTCAGGGATTAATTATTAAATCGAATGGTTTATTGATATTAGATAACGAAATAAGCCTATTAAAAATTATTACATCCAAAATATGAACAAACAAAATTATTAATTTTTTATTGGGAAATGAATCCCAAGATTGTTCTGTTCAAAAAGAATGAGTCTTAAATATGCAAAATTTAACCCATGTTAAAGCACTATGTGCCTTAGCACACCCTTATCATACTTGTGCCGAGTATGACGCATTATTTAATGATGCCATGCGTGAATTGACGTTATACCACTGTGAATATACTTCGGGTTATGAGCAGTGGCTGACAAATAATGGTCTGGATAAACAAGCTGTAATGGAGCTGGAAGACTGGTCAAGCCTGCCACCGCTATTTGCCAATTATTTTAAACGTAACTTAATAGTCAGCAATAGTGCAAAGGATGCGCTGGAATTGACATCCTCAGGTACAACCGGGCAAAAAAGCCGCATGCACTACGATAACAGAAGTATCACAGCGGCTCAGGATATGGTGGATCACATTTTCAATTATTATGATTGGAATACCCCCGAGCAACCGTGTAACTACCTGCTGCTCAGCTATGAACCTGCTGGCTCCATTACGCTGGGAACAGCTTATACCGACCAGTTTCTGTGTAAGTATGCACCTGTAAACCGGGCTTATTATGCTTTGCGTCATAACGGTAAGAGTAATGAATTCGATCCCTTCGGGACAATCAGAGTTCTTCAGGAATTCGCCGAAGAAGGGCTACCCGTGCGTATTTTTGGCTTTCCTGCTTTCCTGTGGTTTACCCTGCAAAGAATGGAAGAGATGGGATTACCCGCTCTGAAATTACATCCAGATTCGCTGGTCTCCCTCGGCGGAGGCTGGAAAACTCATGCTGACAAAGCGATTCCTAAACTGGAGTTGTATCAACGTCTGGTAGAACAACTGGGTATTCCTGATATACGTTGTCGCGACGGTTACGGTTCAGTTGAACATCCTGTGCCTTACATGGAATGTTCTCACCATCGTTTTCACGTTCCAGTCTACTCGCGGGTTTATATACGCCATACAGCCAACATATCACGGCAGCCTTATGGTGAACCCGGTTTTCTACATTTCGTCTCACCTTATATCACTTCCAGCCCGGCTCACAGCATTGTCATGAGTGATCTGGCGGTACTGCATTCCGGTGATAGTTGTGGTTGTGAATTGAATACGGATTGGTTTGAACTGCTTGGCCGTGCAGGTACTGGCAAAAGTCGTAGTTGTGCTATTGCCGCTTCTGAATTGATTAAGGGATCCTGAGATGTCTTCCATTGAAACAATTAATGGTCAGCTTGCGGTTGAACATAATCCGTTGGCAAAACAGAAAATCGCAAAATTACGTACACGTTTACCAGAGTTGCTCTCACAACCTCATAGTGCCGAACAGGTACTTGAGTGCGCCCAACGCTTCGCCAATCATCTCGCTAAGATGGATGATCATCCCCTTTTTGATGCTAAAACGCGTGAGGCACTTATCACCTTCTGTCAACGTGAAGCCTTACAAACTAAATTGGAGCGAGAACTGGGGCAGGATGCTTTTTCCCTGCGCAGATTCGATTATAACCAGAATCGCTACGAAGCCTGGAAACCTCTGGGGTTAGTCGTCCATATCACACCTTCCAATGCGCAACTTCTTCCTTTTATGGCAGTGCTGGAAAGTTTGTTAGTCGGCAATATCAACTGGCTACGTCCCAGCAGCAGCGATAACGGATTTAGTACACAGCTTCTGGATGCATTTCTGGCTCACGATATTTCCGGCAATCTGGCAGACCGGATCGCGGTTTTGTCATTACCTGTCACACAATTGGGAGAACTACTGAGTCAGGCCGATGCTGTTTCCGCTTGGGGTGGAGATTCTGCACTATCAGCCATTCGTACCCAACTGCCGGCAGGTTGCCGCTGGATTGATTGGGGACATCGCATCAGTTTTGCTTGGCTGAGTCCTGATGCCGTGGATGATGCACAATTAGATGCACTGGCAGATGATATTTGCTGTTATGACCAACAAGCCTGTTCCAGCCCGCAATGTTTACTGGTCGATAGTGATGAGCCGGAAGTTTTGCAGGATATTGGACAACGTATGGCAGCGGCTCTTGAACGTCGTTCTGGATTACATCCGGTATTACAGACTGACGTTCAGGAATCGGCTGAAATTACAACTCAGGTAGCTTTTCAGCGCCTCGATTTCGCATTCACCCAAGTACGTGGCAAACTCTGGCAAGCGGATGAATGGCGGGTAATCTGGCGGCACGAACAAGAACTGGCCGCTTCTCCTCTGTTCCGCACATTGCAGTTACGTCCGGCACCTCGTCAGCAGCTATGTTCCATTCTGCGCCCTTGGCGTAACCATCTTCAGAGCTGTGCTCTGGTTGCCGGGCAGGAACATATTGCAGAAATGAGCCATACCCTGTTTGCTGCCGGAGTTAGCCGTATTGCCCCTGCTGGTCAGATGCACGGCGGTTATAGCGGTGAGCCGCACGATGGCGTTTATGCACTGGCACGCCTTGCCAAGCGGGTTTCTGTCAGCCTGCCTGCGGATATACTGGCAGGTTCTGCTCACCTTGATATTCCGCCACCCCGCCCGCACGGGCTGGATAACCTGCCAGTCATGAATAAGGCAGATTTTCAGGCACTGATTCCAAATGAAAAAGGCCGCCTGTTCTTCCGCAGCGGAGGCAGCAGCGGAGCACCTAAACTGGCCGCTTACAGTTACTCTGATTATCACAAACAAATGCAATCAGCAGCCGACGGACTGTTCGCCTGTGGCCTTGAACCTGCTACAGACCGGGTCATGAACCTGTTGTATGGAGGAAAACTGTACGGTGGAATGATGAGCTTCTTCACTGTTCTGGATAAGCTGGGTGTAGCTCAATATCCGATGGGTGGCCCGACCAATGATGATTTCAGTGAAATAGCCGATTTAATTGTGCAGCAACGCATTAATACTCTGGTAGGAATGCCAAGTACGATACACCGATTGTTCTTGAGTGAAACCGACAAGCTGCGTGAATACGGTGGTGTACGCAAGCTGTTTTTAGGCGGTGAACACCTGAATGTCAACCAGCGGGCTTTCCTGAATGAGTTCGGAATTACTCTGATACGTTCCGCAGTCTACGGCTCAGTAGATGCAGGCCCATTAGGTCATGGATGCACAGCCAGCGAAGACGGTGTTTTCCATTTAATGGCTGATAATCAGTGGTTAGAAATACTTAATATTCATAATGATAATCCAGTAACTGAGGGGGAAACAGGTCGTCTGATATTCACTTCCCGACACCGTGAGGCACAATCTGTTCAGCGCTACGATTTGGGCGATCTCGGATACTGGATCGCTGAACCTTGTGCTTGTGGTCAGTTGACACCGCGTTTCCGGCTTGTTGGACGTAATGGTTCCCTGTTACGTGTCGGCAGTATTTTTATCAATCTGACTAAATTATCTGAACAACTGGAGGCCCCGGTGCAATGGCTTATCGATCATAACGATGAAGGGATCAGCGGCATTCAGCTCTTGATTGAGAACCCCGATGTTGACGCAGTTCGCGAGCACTTATTAGGTCTGGAAGAGAATATAAAAATAAAGGAAGTGGTTGAAGGAGGGATGCTGAATCTGGAAGTTATATTTTCCCCGGCAACAGAGTTTCGTCGGAATATCAATAGCGGAAAAGCACCATTGTTCATTGACTTGCGTAAATTCTGATTAGGTGAAGCGAATATAATGAAAAGCATAACGTTAATTGATCTATTTAATCATGTACGTGAGCATTCTGTTTATTACCGGAATCTTTACGAGTCCGTCCCGGATAATTGGACGCTACAAGATTTGCCACTGGTTGAGCCCGGTAGTTACTGGGCCCATTCAGATAATTTACAAACCTGGCCAGTACTTACTGCTCCATTAGAAGGCGGACATGTGTTTAAAACTGGTGGTTCAACCAGTGATGGTCGGCTATCCGTTTTCGGTCAACAAGAATGGAAAGCATTTATTCATTCCTTTGGGAAAGCAATTGCCCGCCAATTGACTCCGGGTGATCGGGTAGCCAACCTATTTTTTGCCGGCGACCTTTACACCAGTTTGCTATTTATTCATGGTGCTCTGTCTAACTCATCATTCCCCGTCGTGGAATTTCCTTTCACTTGCAAGGTTGACGATGGGCTGCTGGTACATAACATTCGGTACCACAATATCAACGTGCTGGCGGGAGTGCCCGTCCAGCTCATTCGCTTTGCTCAGTATCTGAAAGACAACGGCCAAACATTACCGATGGTAGAAACCATTCTGTATGGCGGAGAAAGCTTGTTTGAAGGACAGATAGCGGCAATGCGTCAGGTTTTCCCTCAGGCACGTTTTGGCTCAGTTGGTTGTGCCAGTGTTGACGGAGGTTTAATCGGCTTTGCCGACCCAGAGTGTGAGCCGGGAGAACACAGGGTTTTCGACGAAGATACCATTATAGAAATTATTGATGAGATTACCCATGAACCCATCACGGAGCCGGGACGCCGTGGTATGTTAGTTGTCACTAGCTTACAAAGACAACTGATGCCAGTGATCCGCTATCCTACTGGTGATTTGGCTTGCTGGTGTGAATCAGAACAGGCATATCGTAAATTTGCGCTACAAGGACGCGCGAACCAAGGTTATCGGATCAGGTTTGGTGATCTTTCGCTATTTCCTGACGACTTAGCTACCCAGTTATCATCACAAACAGAGTTACTTGCCTGGCAATTGGTACTGTCTCAGGAGGCGTCAAAAGACAAAATCAAATTGTTGGTAGCCAGCCCGCAATCAATCGATATTGAAAAAATACGCCATAACATACTCTCAGCATTTCCCGGACTGAGCATTGCTTATTTCCACCAAAATATGCTGGAGATCGTTCAAACGAATATCGATGCAATGTATACCCACCCGCGTTCGGGTAAATTGCAGCGAGTTGTGGATCTGCGTAGTTATAACTGAAGGTCGAAATCTATGACTATTTTTCCTTCTGCTATTCAAATCCGCAACTATCAAGCAGGTGACGGAAAACATATCAGCAAATTATTCCGTGAAGTTTATGGTGATTCATACGTTTATCCTGATATCTATCTGCCCAGATTGATAGATGATTATCAAACAACAGGAAAATGGCATTCAGCCTTGGCTTTTTATCAGGGACAACTGATTGGTCATGCGTCGCTTGTTAAAAATGTTGTGCAGCAAGATCAGGCTGAATTAGCGTTGGTTGCTGTGTATCCGGGATTTCAAGGCAGAGGTATTGCGAAGTCTTTGGGTCACTATTTGTGCCACTATGCGAAAGAACAGCAATATAGTTTGTTGACGATAAAACAAGTCTGTTCGCATCTGAAAAGCCAATATTTAGCACAAAACCTAGGCTTTTGTTCGACCGCACTGATGCTGGACTATGTTGATTCGCCATTCGGGTTACCAGAGCCTGAAAGTATTGTACAAGGTATTTTGCCTCTTAAAGCATTTCCATTACCTAAACTGAACTGGCCGCATCCCTTGCGAGACTGGGCCGACCAGATTGGTCAATACGTTGGTGGATCATCCGATGAACAACAAGGAGATCGTTCTCCTTTTAATTCTAATGTAGTCACCTCCAAACTTATTAGCTCTAAAATCAGTGGACGGCGTTTGGAAATCACATTGTATGAGGTTGACTCTGACTTCTTATCGGAAATCATAGATTACCCTGCCAACCAGTTAATCTATTTGAGACTTCCTGCGTGTGAAGAGGCATTGAAGTTATATCCACAGCTAAAAAAAGGTGGATTTCGCTTCGCCGGGCTATGTCCTGATGTACATACAGGATGGTTTCTGCTCTGGTTACGGGGTTATCAATCAACACCGTATCAATTTTCTGACATCAGTACGCAAAACCTCTACCAAATGGAATTGGAGAAAACTACGGAGCACTCACTCCTACATCAGCTAAGTGAGTGCATACCAGGTTAGAATAGTTCATCTAATTGCTCGAAGAACACTCGCTTGGCTGGGTCATCAAGACCGCCAAGCGTATCTAGAAATTCGGTAGCTGCACTTATCGAAACTTCCTCACGTAAGTTGCGATGAACAAATGCAATATCCAGCCAGCGATCTGCAATTCCGCCTCGGCCAAGATCAAGGAAATACAATTCGTCATGTGCATTGACGAAGATATTGCAGTCACAAAGATCTCCATGGGAAAATACCCGTTCCTCACTCGGTAACGTAGCACGAAGACGTGCCAGTAAATCTTGTGGAGTCGCTATTCCCGGCCATTGCTCAAGATCATATTCTTCAGCACACAAATCGTTATTCAGCAAATATTCCAGTTCCTGAAGACGAAAATTAACCCCGGAGTCAAGCGGGCAATCGATTATGGTTACAGCCTGTATCTGACGAACAGCTTCACAAAACAGTTCCAGTACAGGTTGCTGAGCATTTATCCGTGTGTACAACGGCTCACCGGGTACACAACGTGTGATCATAAACTCCCCTTCTGAATTCTCCGCAACACACACAACTTCCGGCACATTCAGGCGACCATTAAGCCAATTCAGCACTGAAACCTCCCGCATGACACTATAAGTCGTATTTGCATAAACGACGGGAGAATACTTGAGAAAAAAGTGGTCGTTACCCCGAATAAAACTATAGACACTGCCAGGGGATTCACCAATTTCATCAGGGATTAAAGCAGCATTACCGATAAAGCAATCAATATGTTGTGGTAACTTGGGTAACATGTATCTTCCTTTTGAGATAGAAAAACGAAATTTGATCAAAAAAACGCTTTACAAATGATATTGAGAACGATTATCATTACTATTACTTTCAGTGCACCACCTTCAGGGTCATGTGAAAGTACGACATTGCTCACATTGCTTCCAGTGTTTACTTTTATAGCCAGCAACTTCATGCTGGCTTTTTTTTATTCTCAATATCCTGTTTTTAATTATTCAAAAAATTTGATTCCTCAGATTAAATTTCTCATATTTCATATTTAATTCCTTCAACTAGACTACAAAAAAACACTGAAGGATTTTGAAAATGATTTACCTACGTAAAGCTTCAGGGCGAGGCCACGCCAATCATGGCTGGCTGGATAGCTGGCACACTTTTTCATTTTCTCATTATTATGATGCCAATTTTATGGGTTTCTCAGCCCTAAGAGTCATTAATGAAGATGTGATTGACGCAGGACAAGGGTTTGGTATGCACCCTCATAATGATATGGAAATTCTGACCTATGTACTTTCCGGTACGGTGGAACATCAAGATAGTATGGGAAATCTGGGACAGATATCAGCAGGAGAGTTCCAGATTATGAGCGCGGGTACAGGTATCCGCCATTCTGAATACAACCCACATAATGATAAACCGCTTCACCTATACCGCTTGTCGTCCCGGTACACATAAGCAAATCGTCGATATGACCATGAATGGAAGGGGATGTCGCGCGACAGCGCGTGTCATGGGAACTGGCCTGAATACGGTTCTCCGCCACTTAAAAAACTCAGACCTCAATCGGTAACAAAAGCCATTGTCCCCGGCACCGAAGTCATTGTCTGCGGTGAAATGGATGAACAATGGTCATACGTGAAGTCAAAGAAGCAGCCCCGTTGGCTCTTTTATACCTACGACAGACTCAGACGAAAAGTGATTGCTCACGTTTTTGGCCCAAGAACAAAAAAGACCTTAATGCGTTTGATGGCGTTACTGGCTCCTTTCAACATAGTGGTCTACATGACCGATGGCTGAAAAGCGATGAAAAAACACTGATGGGGAAATTGCATGTGACCAGCAAGCGTTATACACAACGCATAGAGAGACATAACCTGAATCTTCGTCAGCATTTGGCAAGACTGACTCGCAAAACCTTATCTTTTTTAAAATCCGTGGAAATGCATGACAGAGTCATGGGGGATTATTTAAATATTCATCACTATCAATAAATTGGAATCATGACCAAATGTCACCTTTTATTTGAAAGAATAGGGACACAGGTTAATGATTTGAAGCCCAAATATAAAAGGAGGTTGCGGATGAAAAAAGCTTTCTTTTTCTTACTGGATAACTATGCAGATTGGGAAGGAGCCTTTCTGGTTCTGTTGCATTAACAGAGATCTCTCGAGCGAAAGTATCTTGATTTATTTTTATGCGGTCAGTCGATAGAAATAGGCCGCCGGTGAAGTTGGATATTCTGGTTCTTGCAGGTATTGTCCTTTGCGCAACATACAGATCGGTTCAATCCCGGCTAATACGGTCTGAGCCCGCCTGAAATTTTTGAATCCCAGCAGGGGCGTGTTCGCTGTTTGACGTTACGGTGATCTTGTTCAATCAGGTTATTGAGGTATTTATTCTGCCGGATAACAATGATTTCTTCCTTTGGCTTTCCTTTGTTTAATTCGTCCACCGCGACTTTATTGGCACCACTTTTATCAATAGTCACCACGGCAGGCTGCCCATGCTATCGCATCGCCTTTTTAAAGAAACGCAGTGCGGCCTTCTTATCCCGATGAACCGTCAGCAAAAAATCAATTGTATTACCGCCCGAATCCACTGCCCGGTAAAGGTAACTCCATTGTCCTTTGATTTTGATAGAGGTTTCATCCATTCGCCACCGACGCCCAACAGCGGGCTTACTACGCCAGTAGCGTTTAATCATCAATGGAACTAAACGATGAACCCAACGAGAGAGCGTGGAATGATCAACGGCAATCCCACTCTCCGCCATCATTTCTTCCAGATTACGCAGGTTCAGCGCGTAGGCCAGATACCAACGAACACACTGAGCGATGATATCAACAGGATAGTGCAGGCGTTTGAACGTATTTCGGATAAGGGACATCGTCAGTTCACCCAGTAAAAAATGCCATATTATCCAAACAGGGCTTAATGCGACAGAACCATTGAAAATATGCTGACATCCCGTCACTCTGTCCACTCAGGCCAGAGGCCGTCTTCGTTATCGCAGAGGAAAGGATTCAAGGAGATTTTATGCTGTGGGCACAACGTTTGCTGCTGCCGGGCCTTTGGCACCCTTCTCGATGGAGAACTCGACCTTCTGGCCTTCGAACAGAGTGCGGTAGTCGTTACTCTGAACAGCGGAGAAGTGTACGAACACGTCTTTGCTTCCATCAGAAGGGGAGATAAAACCAAAACCCTTATCCGCATTAAACCATTTTACTAACCCAGTCATTTTATCAGACATGTAATATTTCCTTTGATTAAACCTTTTTAGGCAAACATGGTCTGTTTTACAGAAATTACTTAGCGCTTAATGGAGAAACTCAAAAAGAGGGGAATATCTGGGATAACGCCTGAGGATGAGAAATGCTTTAATAAACTGCTTTGTATAAGATCTGTCTTTCAAACCGACGAAGCTATTAACGCATAACCTCGAATATTAAGCAAGTTATATTTTAACCATCTGGCAGGAGAGCATCACTCGTTTGGACATAAATCTGAGTAATGACGAAGCATTGGCTCTCGCTCAATTCGTTAAATGTTTGACCTGGCGTGACATGCGCGAGTGTGCCGTTGAAACGAATAAATGCGAGTCCATTGGATTTCAAACGCGAGCCATTACAACTAGGACTCGCGGGCGCATTGGGACAGCCATTTACGGTTCCGGGTCAGAGCACAACTCCCCGGCAATCATTTCCATCCCCCGCCATATTCATCCAGTGCCGGTCAGTGGCCTCACCGGTCAGGGTCATATAACCACACAGTGACGCCATTCAGCAATGCGGTAAACCTCCTCAAGCAGGCTGTCGATTTGTTCCTTTAAATCAGCCTTATCGGCATAGTAAAAAAATACCCGGTATTCATTACCGTCGAGAACTTCACCCTCAAAATCAATCTCAACCAGAAAAGTGATCTCTTCTCTGACCTTTTTCTTACCGCGGGTGAATTTACTGCCGTTTTCAACTGGCATCCACAAAGTCGCGGACAGGATAAGGGGCGGTTCTGTCAGGGGTTCCCGCTAGTCCTATGAGTACGCTTCTCAACTTCTTATTACCGCAGGGGATAACCCAGAACGTCTCCGTTCAGAATCCAGTTTTGCTGCACTATGTGGGGTAAGTCCAGTACCGGCGTCTTCAGGAAAAAATCAGCGTTACCGTCTCAACCGAGGAGATGATTGTGCAGCGAACAGCGCGCTTCATATCATCGCCATTGACAGGCTACGTACAGATGCTAGGACACAGGAATATGTCGCTAGACGGGTTGGAGAAGGCCATTCAAAACTGGAAGCCATACGTTGCTTAAAACGCTATATATCCAGAGAGATATTTACCTTATTGCGTAACCAGCATCGGCAGATCAACAGCAGGCAAATAACAACTTGACACTGAGAAGGGCATCAATTTAACGGTATTATTCCGTTGAATCATATCCTACTAAAACCAGCAGTACTTATATCAGGTATCACAAGTAAATACATTAGAAGAACTTGTAGGTTTTGAAAAAGAACAGATTAAAAGCATATTCAAATAAGATTCTCTGTCAAATCGAATATTACAAAATGCAAAAAAAATAAGTGAGTTGGGCCTGACATTTCAAGCTTAACTATTATCAGGTAATGCAGTACAGAAAAACGAGGAAATTTTGTTGGTTTCAGTTGTTTCATAATTTGAGGTGAGACCGCAGTCCCACCTTGTTTAATCCAGCTAATCTGAATCTCTTACAACTTTGGCCCTGCTTTTACCAATGCTGCGCCAGCAGCAGTATCTGTATATTTGTCGAAGTTATCAATGAAACGCTGTGCCAAATCTTTGGCTTTCGCATCCCACTCAGATTTATCTGCATACGTGTTACGTGGATCGAGGATCCCCGTATCAACGCCCGGTAATGTTGTTGGTACAGCCAAGTCAAAAATTGGCAATTCAATGGTATCCACATCTTCAATATCGCCACTTAAGATAGCATCGATAATCGCACGAGTATCTTTGATAGAGATTCGTTTGCCAGTGCCATTCCAACCAGTGTTAACCAAATAGGCTTTCGCACCGGATGCCTGCATACGCTTGACCAGCACTTCTGCATACTGAGTCGGGTGTAATGACAGGAATGCCGCACCAAAACATGCAGAGAAAGTCGGCGTTGGTTCTGTTACACCACGCTCTGTTCCCGCCAGTTTTGCTGTAAAACCAGACAGGAAATGATATTGAGTCTGCTCCGGAGTCAGGCAGGAAACAGGAGGCAGTACCCCGAAAGCATCAGCAGTCAGGAAAATGACTTTAGTCGCATGACCTGCTTTTGATACAGGTTTAACAATATTTTCGATATGGTAGATAGGATAAGAAACGCGAGTGTTTTCTGTTTTTGAACCATCATTGAAATCAACAGTGCCATCTGCCAGTACAGTGACGTTTTCCAGTAGAGCATCACGGCGAATGGCGTGATAAATATCGGGTTCAGCTTCTTTCGACAAGTTGATGGTTTTTGCATAGCAGCCACCTTCAAAGTTAAACACGCCGTCGTCATCCCAGCCATGTTCATCATCCCCGATCAATTTACGTTTCGGATCAGTAGAAAGCGTGGTTTTTCCCGTACCAGAAAGGCCGAAGAAAACAGCAACATCACCATCCTCACCCACATTGGCAGAACAGTGCATAGAAGCAATGCCTTTCAGTGGCAACAGGTAGTTCATCATTGAGAACATCCCTTTTTTCATTTCACCACCGTACCAAGTACCGCCGATCAGCTGCATCCGTTCTGTCAGGTTAAAAGCAACAAAGTTTTCAGAATTCAGTCCCTGCTCTTTCCATTGTGGATTGGTACATTTCGCACCGTTCATCACAATAAAGTCAGGAGTAAAATTAATGAGCTCTTCATCAGATGGGCGAATAAACATGTTTTTGACAAAATGAGCCTGCCACGCCACTTCTGTAATAAAACGTATTTTCAGACGAGTATCCGCATTCGCCCCACAGAAGGCATCAACCACAAACAAACGTTTGCCTGAAAGTTGCTGAGTGACTAATCCTTTAAGATGAGACCAAATTTCCTGACTGAGCGGTTTATTATCGTTCTTACCTTTTCCCTGATCGGCCCACCATACCGTATTGCGAGTCACATCATCGCGCACAATATATTTGTCTTTAGGAGAACGCCCTGTGAAGATCCCGGTATCTACTGCGACAGCACCAAGATTGGTCAATGTTCCTTTCTCATATCCTTGTAAAGAGGATTTCGTTTCTTCAGAGAATAACAATTCATAACTTGGGTTATAAATAACTTCGCTAACATCACGAATACCATAAACCACAAGTTCCTGCGCAGTAATGCCTGTAACGCTCATTTATTTATTGCTCCTGATCAGTTAGATTTCATCTCTATCTCTGCCAGAAATAATAAATAAATATGACTAATTAACAGCGATTGTTATCAAAAAATTGAAATTATATTATTCTTTTAGGCTTATATGAGACATAGAACACGGAATAAAAATTTTTAAATAATAAAAAGGGCGCATTTATACGCCCTTTAAAAATAAATCATAAATACAGTTAATGTAACTGTTCTTTTTTCGCTATTTTAATTTCGCTAAGTGCTATCTCTTCAAAAATATAGTGCATACCACAGAATTCACATTCCATGTCAATTTTACCATCTTGATGCAGAATATCTTGCAAATCCGCTTCCGGTAATGTTACCAGAGTATCAGCACAACGTTGGTGAGAGCAGGTGCAACGGAACTCAATCTGTTGAGGTTCATACAGCGTGACATCTTCTTCATGGTAAAGACGATGCAGAATTTCTTTCACATCCAGCGTAAACAACTCTTCGCCTTTGATAGTAGCAGTCAGTTGAACCAGATGGTCAAGTATGTCGTCACTGCCTGCCTGTGCATCCGGCAGGATCTGCAATAAAATGCCACCAGCCGCCATTTTGCCATCCTGCATGCCCGTTCGGATGAACAGACGAGTCGGCAACTGTTCTGACTGTTTGAAGTAAGCATCCAAACATTCAGCCAGAGTCTCTCCTTCCAATGCGACTACACCTTGATAACGCTCACCTTCTGTTGGTGTAACCGTAATGACCATATAACCATTACCAACCATATCACGCAGACGACTTGCAGCACTGACATCACCATCAATGCGCGCAGTACCACGCATTTGCTGTCGGTTATTTCCGTTAATCACCGCCAGCTTAACAGGCCCATCACCTTGAATTTGTACTGTGATATCCCCGTTGAATTTCAATGTAGCAGTCAACAGACTGGTGGCGACCAACAACTCACCCAACAATTGCTGTACAGGTTGGGGGAAATGGTGATTCTCCAGCATTCGCTGGTAAGTCTCACTTACGGAAACAAGTTCTCCCCTGACAGAATGGCTTTCAAATAAAAAGCGGTGTAATTGGTCATGTTTAATCATAAATCTCTCTCATTTCACTGAGACGGTTATACCCTTCATCTTTCAAGTTGCCTCTTTGTTGGCTGCGAAGCAACTCGAAATCTATTGGGTATCTCCCGACTCATTAAATTTTGTATTCTTGAATTTAATCAGGGTACGCCGTTCTTTCTTATCTGGACGGCGATCAGGATGTGGCATCGTCAACGCATTCATTTTACGGGCCAAAGCTGTCTTTTCCCGCTTAATGATGCTTTCTGCCGTTTCCTGATAAAGTTGTTGAGCTTCTGTGGCACTGCGCCTTTGGCCACTCAATGCCAAAACTGTTACTGTTTTTTCATCATTGCCCTGACGCAATTTAATTGCTGCGTTCAACTCAACCAGTTTACTCGGTTTACTCCGCTGCCCATTATAGTGGACTTTTCCTCCATCAATCATTTCACGCGCGATGGAACGGGTCTTGTAAAAACGGGCAGCCCACAGCCATTTATCAAGGCGAACAGCTTGATCATTGTCTGAATTAGGCATGATTGTTTCTCTCTGATTAAAGCTGGCTAAAAACAGATTCAGGGTAACATAGCCCGCGTGAATATCACTAATTCATCGGCGGTTGTTTCAGTTTGAAACAATTGTCATAGTACTGTTTGATCCGTACAAGACGCTGACTGTTTTTTTGTTTTTTCTTAATGACCAATATGCTATTAACAATTAATGTCGCCATAATTACTGCCAAAAAGAGGCAGCTTCCCAGATAACGAAGCAGCGTTATAGAATCAGGTTCACTATGTAACATGATATGACGAGTACCGTTTGCATCTTCAGATAAACCCGTCACAATACCTTCGGTTTCAAATGGAATATGCGTCAATACATTCGCCAGCCGTAGCAATTCACCCCATTGTTGCAAAGCGGTGTATTCATAAAAAATGATCGGCGCAAGCGGATATTCAACCAGTGGACGGTCTTCATCACTAATCAGCAAAATACCTCCCGGTGGAGGGCTGTTCAGGAGAATACTCACTTTATCAATTTCCCGGTAAATAAATGAGGCGGTAGTGACATCGACAAGTTTTCCCAATGCATCTGCACTCACAGAGCGCAGTAACACTTTGGTTCCATTCAATGTCCCTTTTTCTGCCTGATACAAAATCTCATCCCAATTTTTGCCATTACCCAGATTAACCAGAGCATTTTTCAGACGATTACAGTCCACTTCCTTCTGACAAAGTGCCTGAGTATTCAAAATGATTTGAGAAAAATTATCGAGTAATATCATTCCCGATTTAGCAATCACTTCATTCAGACTGGAATTAGATTTCCGGCTATTTTCCAATGGGCGTAATTGCTCATTAACCGTTGTGAGCAATGCTGATGCTTTATTAATAATTTCTGATTCCGGCCTGGGAAATGAGCTGCCATTATTCCAATAGATACCAAAACAGTTAAATGGAGCAAAAGAGAGTCCATTCTGACCGGGAAAAGTATCCAACATAGGTGGCATGTAACACATTCCTGTGCCTTTAACTCTCAGTACATCCCCTTCCCGGAGTGGCATATTTAGCAGTTCATTGACGCTGGTAATAACCTTGGTATTACTGCCATGCAGCCATGCAAAACTCAGCCGCATAGATAAACTGGCCGGTTGGTAAAAGTACAGTAATAACATAGCTAAAACAGAAAATACCACCAACATCTGGTTCTTTCGATAACGCTGGTAAGGATAGTGTTTCTCCTCCTCATGCAACGAGAGATAACGTCCCTGTCGCACAACATGGCAGCTGGAGTACATATCCACATCGGTATTTTGATCAAGTTCATGAGCAAGGTACGGCTCCCAGTGAGCGGGATAAATCAGGTCAATTCCACCCAATGAGATATTTTTTTTGTGTTCTGGCTCAAACTCGCTGAAAACACCCCAGCGTTTCAGTATCCCGCTAAAGCAATTTACATTCAACAGATTACGTGAAGATGGCCACCTGAAAAGTGGCCAAAAACTGGCAAATATAAGCAGAACAGAAATGAATATTAGCCACGGCAATAGAGGTATAGGCACAAAAAGAGCCAGAAACCATAAGGAGAGCCCCATGCACATCAGAAGCCCTTCCTGAATACCTGTTGAGTGGCGCAGACGATACTCTTCCGGCGTTTCCTTACGCATATACAACAAATTGGCATTCGAATTACCGTTCTTCTGAATTGAAGCGTGTTCCGTTTTCTTAAAATTTGGAGTGTTCAGATCCTGCTGATAATCAGTAAGACAGTGACCATTCACTGCAATAACGAGTGGTATCGAAGAAGTTTGAACAATGTCTACCGTATTCCGCTGATTAACGAACGGTTCAAGCATTGCAGGAAAATGTATTTCCGTTTCATCAATATAATAGCGCCAATGCTGCGCTTCTTCTGAAGCGGCGGAAAAACGGGTTATGGTATGGCTAATGGTATAAACCGTATCATTTCTGATCGGCAATGCCGGACAGCCGGACATATAGCTCCTGTCTGACTTCATTTTGGGCAGGATATTTTTCAGATAAGACTCAATAGCTTGAGATTCATCCGCACTTAGCTTGCGGCTAGCTGCTTTAGCCATCAATGACAAGTAACGCGCGTTATCAGAACGCCTCCATCTGAAAGTCAGAAAGGAAGCCATTATAGTCAGGCTAACGATAAAAATAGCCAATATAATGACTAGTGAGCTCATTTTTTCTCCACGCCCATAAAGCAATACAGAGGCTGACAAAATAACAATCTAAAGAATTACTCAGAATCAGGTTATTCCTATTCTCGCTTCCTATTTTTAATTTTATTTACAAAATGTTATATAAATTTTCTCACACCCACTCGTAAAAGGAAGCTTTTTTGTGCAAGAGTAAGATAGTAACAAAAATACATACAAGCGATAATCCCTATCATTTACTAGCATAATCGGCCATATTAAAGCAAAGTTTGGATTCACATCCAATGTCACCACAAAAATTGTATTTCCCAAGCGCCATGAGCTGATTGGATGGATTATTTTTCAATTGACTAATGCGCAACAACCGCCAGGGGCAAGCATGATTGATCTGAAAAAGCCTAAAATATTGAATATAAGTGATATTGCCCATTCTCGTCTATTCAACATCCAGTCCGTTGATCTTGAATTCAGTAATGGTGCCAGACGTATTTACGAGCGCATGAAGCCCACTAATCATGAAGCAGTCCTCATCATTCCGGTGATTGGTGATGAGTTACTCCTGATACGTGAGTACGCCGTTGGTATTGAGCAATATGAGTTAGGTTTTCCCAAAGGAACGATTGATGTGGGGGAAAGTATCCTTGAAGCCGCCAACCGTGAGTTAAAGGAAGAAGTAGGATTAGGAGCAAAAAAGCTTGAACTACTGACAAAACTGACTATGGCTCCTTCTTATTTTTCCAGCAAAATGAACATTGTCATTGCGCAAGATCTCTATCCCGAAAATCTGGAAGGAGATGAACCAGAACCTCTGGTGCAGGTTTGCTGGCCAATAACGGATATGATGTCACTATTGGAACATCCCGATTTTAACGAAGCCAGAAACATCAGCGCCTTATTTTTTGCACAACGATATTTGAATGAAAAACGTTAAGACTACGCTTACAGCAGGTATGTTGCTTCGCGGCAACAAGGGAACAAATCCCCAGGAACATAGAAAAATTTAATGATGTAGCAAGATTATGAAAGGGCATTGAAGATCGTGATCTTTAATGCCCATTTCTTATGACTATATAAAATTATTAAACACCATCACCCAATATACATTAAAAAAACCTTTAACTTTATTAAAAATAATAAATAAACATATTTATTATATTTTTGAAATTAATACACATAATCTTAATAACCTCCTATAAAAACACACCTTTTCCCTTTATGAGAAATAATATGGAAAACCCCGTTGAAATAAAATAACTTTTTAAGAAATGATCAGATCTGCAATATATTTTAGGCTGGATAGAGTTCAGTAACAGGCCATAGTGTAACCGCTCAACAGATACAAAAACATAACTGAATGTTATGAAAAATGTTCTGAAAAATAGGAGTGCAGTTCTCTTTTAACTTAATTTCTATTTCAAAGGTAATCATGTATGGCAAATAATATAGAGTCACGGATTAGCTATAAAACACTCTTTAACGATAATCAGGATATTTATTGTTTTCCGGGGTTACCCGAAGCCAATGACGGCCCTTTAGCCTATCTGGTCGATTTGTACCAGCAGGTTCAAATGTTTGAAAAAAATGCAGACAAAAAGAGTACCCATCTTCTCACCCAACGCCGGCCTGATATCGAAAAGTTATTGCTTGATAATACTAATATAAATCAAACCAGTAGCTTACTACCGCTTATCATTGAAGTCCTCGCTGAAAAAGTCAAAACTCATATAAATAACAATCAACCTTTGTCTCATTCACTGGCTGATATTCATTACCCTCTTTCGTTGCCGTTTCACTTTCCACTAAAGCAAACAACAACAGTTTTGGCCGAGAAAGAGATCCCATTACTGGATTTGATCCAACAGGCTGATAGCAAGTATCCCAATTTTATTGACGACAATCTGAGTACTGACTCGTTGCAAACAGCAATGATGATAAGCAGCTCTTTGGCACCAAAACTTCAGGCTTTGCTGTTGGAAAAATCACAAAGCAGCCAAAAAGATTTCTTTGATAAATATTACGGTATCAAAGGCGATATTGCCGAAGCAGTAGAGTCTCTGGAGCGTCTCACGGTATTTACTCAACAAACCGGGCTGAGCTCCCAAGAAGCAGAATTACTATTTGCTGTCAATGGGATATCAGAAGAGAGCACAACACACAGTATCGTTACCTATTCCAGTAATGTCGCTAAACCAGCCAATGCGGATAAACAATTTCCGTCCGGTGCCAACTATGCAGCGTCATATATCAATGCAGGTAAAGCACCCGCTCTCTATCTGGAAAAAACGAAAGATAAAGATACCGCACAAGATGTTATTCGGATTAAAGGCGTCAGTAATGATAACTTTGACCGTATCCAGCGTTTTCTGCATATCCAGAAGGCACTGAAACTCACATATGAACAACTGGATCTATTGTTAGCAACAGCAAGTAAGGCCGAAAAACAGACTGAGTTTTTTATCACGGAAGCAACACTGCGTACTTTGGGTGTATTTCTGCATTTTCAACAAGAATATAACGCCACCGCAGAACAATTTGCCGCCTTTATTGGTCATATAACCCCTTATACTCTTGAAAATAAGCGCTCTTTCTTTGATCGTCTGTTCAACGCGCCGGGCTTATCACAACAAGCTTCTGCTTCCTCTGTACTGGTTCTGGATAACCAGGAATTTGATCCTGCGGCTACCGAAGGGACAGATGCGTTGACAGTTAATCAATTGTGCAAAGGGCTGAATATTGATGACGCCACTTGCCAGATATTGATTTCTTTCGTCATGCAGGCACAAAAACTTAGCAAGCCCAAACGCTCACTGGATGTTGTTTCTGCTCTCTATCGTCTGGTTGCGTTGTCTCGCTTGCTACGTATGTCAGTTAAAGAAGGTTTGGGGCTGTTATTATTATTGAACCGTGATAATCCAAACTATCTGCAACAACTGGCAGGTATTCCGGTATTGGATAAAGATGCTAAGGTCATTGATATCCTGGATGTGCTTATTGCTGTCATGAATGCCACACAGTGGATTAAACGCCATAACTTATCCCCTCTCTCCCTTAACCTGTTACTGACACCTTATCAGTCTGTTAGCAATATTACCGCTGATATTGAAAATATTGATTGGCTCAAAAAAGTCAGATCGGTTATCCCCAGTGCAAGCGATGCTTTACTGACCGAAGACAAAATTGCCTCAGCCATGCAGGGCTTTCAGGCGAAAAACACATCGGTTATTTGGATGACAGCCCTTACCAAATTAGTAGATGCAAAACTCGGTATTGTTCTGGACAATGTTATTTCAACCGATGACGGTACAGAAAAGGCTCTGTTCAATGAAGTGAATAAAATCCTCAAAGATCTGGCTCAAGAGGAAGCATGGAAACAACAAGGTGATATCTGGACACAAAACCTAATAACGTTACTTATTAATGCGTTTATTGCCCAACAAGATCTCGTTGTTAATGCTATCAACCATGTCTTTTACATTGATAATACGCTTTCCCTACCACTATTACGGTGGACAAACAACAAGCAAGCCGATTTTCTGCGTAATACCATTGCCCTGATTCGCCTTTCAGGTGATCAACAGCAAAAAACTAAAGCTATTGCTGCATGGTACGATCTCAGCCGTTATTCCGCGATTTGCAACATATTCAAGCTGACAGAAAAAAGTATAGAGGCTCTGATTGACCATCCTGACTGGTTTAAGCTTCAAAAAGATGGCAAGCTTCGCCCCCTTGATTTAACTTTCCTCCATCGCCTGAGCCGCTATAGTGATTGGTTGAACTTATTACCTGAAAATAAAACTGAAGACGATGTCATTTACTATCTGCTTCAGGCCAACCAAATCGGACAAAACCCTCCTGTCACAAATGCCTGGACAGCAGAGCTGGCTGCGACCAATCTGGCTGAGTTGATTGGCTGGTCAGATAAAGAAATTCTGCGGATAACCCAATATTTTGACCATAAAGTGGCTCAAAATGTTGTTGGGGTCAGTAACGTGATTCGGCTTAAGACATTGGCAGAAAAAAGTGAAATTTCTGTCCAGCCATTATTAGATGTCGCCAAACTAACAACAACGTCTAACTATGATCATTGGCATCAGGTCAGTAGTGCTTTGTTTGCTGCTATTAATCCCG
The DNA here is from genome assembly GCF_002632465.1 of Xenorhabdus budapestensis. Taxonomy (GTDB): domain Bacteria; phylum Pseudomonadota; class Gammaproteobacteria; order Enterobacterales; family Enterobacteriaceae; genus Xenorhabdus; species Xenorhabdus budapestensis. The sequence continues at coordinate 207,712 of NZ_NIBS01000005.1, forward strand.
AAGACCAATCCAAACCAGAAGGTTTACTCAATGAACTCTGGCGTGATGCACTGGTAGACTATCTCTTGCGGCGCTGGGCACCTTCCGATGACTCTTTGTCGGATATCACCACCCTTGAAGATCTTTCAAACTATTTCCTGACTGATATACAGGTTGCCGCAGAAGTGGATACCAGCCGGGTAGCCTTCTGTATTGCCAGCTTGCAGCGCTATCTCTTCCGCCTCTTTTCTCATCTGGAACTGGGTTATGATGCTCTACCCGTCACTGATGAAGGGGTTGAATACTGGAATCGTTACCTGAGCCAATATAGCCACTGGCAAGTTTGGCAGAAACAAAGAAACTTCCCGGAAAACTTTATCGATCCGACACGCAGGCTGCGTAAAACCCGTGCTTTTGCCGACTTGGAAAACGATTTAGGCCAGTCTCGTTTAAATAACGATATGCTCCAAACAGCGATTTTGCGTTATCTGACCGAATTTGAACGAATTAGCAATCTTCAACTCATCAGCGGCTATATCGACGGAACTGATCCTACAAGCGATCGCTATCATTTTATTGGCAAAAACAACTCCGAACCTGTGGAATATTACTGGCGAACTCTTGATATCAGCATGCGTGATAGCAACAACGTTATCAGTCCGCTGGCTTGGGGTGAGTGGGAGAAAATCACGCTATCATTATCAGGTACTTTACTGGCAATCCGGCCTATTGTTATTTCAGGCCGCCAATATGCCATCTGGGTTGAGCGTGAAGCCACTCCATTGATGGGAGCAGATCAAAAACCAACGGATTACCGTGCCATCAATGTGAAATTTACCTTCAAGCAAAGCAATGGGGAATGGAGTGCACCCAATGAGTTATTCCGTCTGGATGGTACTGATGCCAACGGTGAATATCCAACCAAAAACGGTGAACGGATCCCTGATAAAGAAAACCATTACTTGAAGGATGAAAAATACAAGCCAGCGCTGATCGCAATGGTGGATGTACAACGTGAAGAGGATCCCTGGATGGGCGTCCTATTGTACGACACCAAAGAAGAAAACAGCAGTCAGTGGGGAAAAAATAAAGATTATTATCTTGAGTTACGCGATTTATTATTAGTAGATAAAAAAACGCTTGATGACGAGAAAAAGCTTGTTGAAACGTGGTACAAACTCTTCAAAAATCCCGATACTCTACAACATCATTATGCTGGTACGGATAAGTTTGTAACCATCAAAGAAACTGATACAAAAACCGGCCATGAATTGGGAAGACTTAAGCCAATTAAATCCCCTATTTTGACCTTGGACGTTAAGCTGGACAAAACAAAAACCAAGCTTCTGCTAACGGGCAAAAATACGTTAATCAAACGTAATATCCAGAATCAAGCAACATCAGTTGACCCCAACAAGCTTCCCAGCAAAGATCTTCAGTGGATAATCAATACTGATGATATTCATATTGAGGTCAAAATACCAGCCAGCGATACAGGCCTCAAGACGTTTAATTTTGAATGGAAAGGGCAAGATGCACCAACAGATGTATTCACCATAAGCTATGATAAAACAAAACTTTTCCAGTTATTACCCAATGAGTGGAAAAAGAATAAAATCACTAAAAGCTGTGATCTTTCATGGGTTAATGGGGAAACATTCCAGCGGAGTACGCAATGGGATAAAGGAGATAATAAAAAGCTATCTATCTCAATCGGAGGAAACAATACGTCTATAGATAGTACACAATATACTACCCAAAGCAGGGGAGATTACGCTGACTCTCTCTTGATCCTTACTACATATCCAAAGGAAAAATCCCTCTACAGCAAAGAAGCAAAACTGAATGGTCAAGCTTCAACGGGAGAAATCGAGTTTCCTATTAATCCCAATATCAATAAGTACTTATTCAATTTGGCGACAATTTTGATACCGAACCTTCAGGATAAAAACTCAACTGTACTGTTTATTGAAAATATATACGAAGTTAATCTTGAAGAAAGTGATAAGATCCCATCCATTACACTGCAACGAAATAAACAGCAGGCACAATATCTCGATATCAAAACACTGGATTTCAACTCTACTGCCATTAGATTAAACACACTATTTGGCAAGCAACTAGTTTCACGGGCAACCCAATCCATAGAGCGCGTACTGGCGTGGGATACTCAATCCTTGCCAGAACCTGCATTGGATGACAAAACGTCACCGACCAAAGTCGATTTTAACGGTGCCAATGGACAATATTTCTGGGAATTGTTCTTCCATCTTCCCTATTTGGTCTCTGCCCGACTCGGTGAAGAGCAGCGCTTCTATGATTCCCGTCGTTGGTTTATCAACTATCTGTTTGACCCTTATGGGGGCATTCGGATGTGGAATTCTCGTCCGATCATTGAAAGTGGTAGTAACCTGCCACCATCGGTCAGAAATGCCGACCCGGATACTGTCGCCTACAGCCAACCTATTTATTATCAGAAGTCACTATTCCATTCTCTGATCAAACTTTGGATACAGGAAGGTGATAATCTTTACCGAAAACTAACCAGAGACAGCCTCAACGAAGCTGGTTTATGTTACCAACAAGCTCTGCAACTACTTGGTACATTACCTAAAGGTCTGGATGCAACCCGCTGGCATCCCGTTACTCTCGACAAGATTAAAACTACCTTTAAGCCCAATGTTCGGGCTGTTGATAGTTTATTTGTATCACCTTTCAATACCCAACTGATCGAACTCCAGAGAACGCTGGAAAATCGACTCTATAACCTGCGTCATGGGCTGACATTAGATGGAAAAGTCCTCCCTCTGCCACTTTATGCCAGTGCAGCAGATGCAGATAGTCTGATGCAGAGAAATGCTAGTTACGTCACCAATGCACTCAGTAATATGCAGCAGCAGGTTCCTCCGTATCGTTTTCCCATCATGTTAAAACGCGCCAGTGAAGCCGTGAAACAGCTCACTGAAATGGGACACCGATTACTTCAAGCCATTGAAAGCGAAGTCAATGCAGAGCAAGAAGTATTGGAACAATCACAAGTGATTAGATTGTCTGAATTTGCTATTGAACTGCAACAAGAAGCTGTTCAGATGGCCCAAATGGGGAAAGCGACACTGGAAGAAAGCAAAAATATGGCTCAGGAAAGATATGAGCATTATCACAATTTATATGAAGAAAACCTCTCTTCTTTAGAAATTTCCTCCATCAGTATGAAAACTGCATCAGAAGTTGCCAAACTGGCTGCGGCGCCCTTCTACGTTACCGGCGCTGCACTGGAGGTTGTGCCCAACATTTTTGGCATGGCGATGGGGGGAGCTAAATACTCAGCGCCAGTCACCACAGCGGCAATTATTGCACAACTTACGGCTGAAACCCTAGAGATCGCCGCCGAAAGGCTACAGGATGGCGCAGATTATCAACGCCGTCGCCAGGATTGGGAAATTGAGTACAAACAGGCACAAAGCGAAATCAATATTATTGAGATGCAATTGAAAGAGCAGGACTTGCTGATCAAGAGTGCCCAGATTGCCCTGCGGGAAGCTCAGACACAACAATCTGTTGCTCGTGAATTGTACGAGTTTATGACCACTGGCTTCCTGATCGTACCAACTTACCAATGGTTGATGGGACGTCTCGCTGCCTTGTATGCTCCGGCTTATGACGCGGTTCTTTCCATGTGTCTGACGGCAGAAAGTAGCTGGCGTTATGAGGTCGGGGACTATAAGCGTCAGAGCTTTATCAAAACTACAGCATGGAATGATTCTTATCGTGGTTTGCTGGCAGGGGAATCATTGCAGTTGGATCTGCTGCAAATGGAAAATGCGTGGTTACAACGCAATGAACGTCGTCTGAATATCAAGAAAACTGTCTCGCTGAATTCATTACTGACAAATAACGAATTGAAAAAACAGATCGATAAAAAACAATCCATCAGCTTTACGCTGGATTCCATGCTGTTTGATGAAAATTACCCCGGACATTATCTGCGCCAGATTAAACGGATCTCCGTGTCAATCTCGTTGGAGACACTGAATCTTGGCTCTGTGATGTCATCGGAGATTAGTGCTATTCTGACGCAAACCAGCAGCTCCACGTTAACTAGCCCAGATATAGACGGTGTAAATTGGCTCTATGATCCAAGCAGAAAATTAGGTAACAACAAAAATGTCGTTAATAATCTGCGTGCTCAACAGCAAATCGCCCTCTCTTCCTTAACTGAAGATGATGGCAGTGTAGCTAAAGAGAATTGGCTGTATACCCTGATGTTTGATGATGACCGTTACCTGCCGTTCGAAGGCACAGGAGCTATTTCCACTTGGACACTGGAGTTCCCAGATCAGAGCGTGATCGATGACATATTTTATTTCCCGGCCATTGTATCTGTGTGGCGGTTAAAAGATATCAACATTCATATTCACTATACCGCCGTGGATGGTGGCAAACCATTCGCCAAAGCCGTAAAAGATAAAATGGATGAATCGTAGTTGCTCAGTGGATATCTGGTAATAATTATTTGATAAAATTAATAATTAAAGGCTCCGTCAGTTATCTGACAGAGCCTTTTTATCTCTATTTACTACCTAACATGCTGGTATGTAAAACAATCAGAACAGTTCGTGGCTCTCGCCATTCTCTGTCACTGTCGTTCCCGCCTCTGGTACGGCATATTCCGTCGGCTGCGTACCTTCAATAAAATATTCCTTACGGGTATTTGCTCCACCATTGGAGAGCTTGCCTGTCGCCCGATCAATTGTGACAGACACAATACCTTCTGGCGGTTCCATCACTTTTTCCACAACGCCTTCCAATGTCATTTTCATGAAATCATCCCAAATTGGCTGCGCCGTTTTCGCTCCACCTTCCCCTTTCAGAGCGGGTGTGCGCCCCAGACTTTTACTGTGCTCATCGAAACCAATCCAGACCGTCGCAACCATATCTGGCCCATAACCTGAGAACCACGCATCTTTCGAGCTGTTGGTTGTCCCGGTTTTGCCACCAATATCACGGCGCTTCAAATCACGAGCAGCACGCCAGCCTGTTCCCATCCAGCCCGGTTCACCAAAGATATTGGTTTTCAGAGCGTCATGGATCAGAAACGCCAACGGTGTGCTGATAACATGCGGAGCATACTGCTGATCATCGGTATGCACATTAGGCACTACACTTTCCAGATCCGGCTGCGGTAAAGCAGGTTCGGCGGAAAGATTGGAATGGGCTACGTTTTCAATCGAATCTTCGGATAATTCAATGGAACGGGCGGTATCACCATAGATCACAGGAATATCGGTACACTGCGGACAAGCAATCTTCGGTTTCGTTTCAAACAGAATTTTTCCTTCATCATTCTCAATTTTGTTAATGAAATAAGGATCGACCAGATAACCGCCATTCGCCATCACTGCATAACCACGCACTAATTGCATTGGCGTGAAAGAAGGAGACCCCAATGCCAACGACTCTGTGCGGACAACATTTTCACCTGGCAAACCAAAGCGTTTCAGGTAATCAGCGGCATAATCAACGCCCATTGCACGCATGGCACGCACCATCACTACGTTCTTGGATTGCCCCAATCCCTGACGCAGACGAATCGGGCCATCATAGGTTGAGGGAGAATTTTTCGGACGCCAGTCAGTACCCGCGCCTGCATCCCAACGACTAATAGGTGCATCGTTAAGCAACGATGCCAGTGTCAGACCTTTATCCATCGCTGCGGTATACAGGAATGGTTTGATATTGGAGCCAACCTGACGCAACGATTGAGTTACACGGTTAAATTTACTCAATTCAAAATTAAATCCACCGACCAATGCTTCTATCGCACCATTCATCGGGTTGATGGAAACCAGCGCAGCATTAACTTCCGGCAATTGAGCCAGCCACCAGATATTATTGACTTTTCTGACCCAAATCTGTTCACCTGCCCGAATCACTTCATTAACACTTTGCGGTGCAGGCCCTTGCAAATTGTCAGTCTTGAATCGACGTGCCCAGCGAACGCCTGTCATAGTCAGTTCAACTTTACTGCCATCCGTCAAAATAACTTCAGCCTGAGTTGCGTTGGCTCTCGTCACGACGGCAGGCAATAAAGGGTCATATTTCTGCAAAGTTTTCAGTTTATCGATAATCTGAGACTGGCTCCATGCCGGTTGGCCAACTTTCCATAACACTTCCTGAGCACCGCGATAACCATGACGGACATCATAGTCAATCACATTGGTACGAACAGCATCAACAGCCGCTAGCTGAGGTTTGCGTGTAATCGTGGTATAGACCTTATAGCCATCCGTATAAGCATTTTCACCATAGCGGTTAATCATTTCCTGCCTTACCATTTCAGTCAGGTAAGGAGCAGAGAAAACAATCTGCGGAGTGTGGTAACGGGCAATTAATTTCTCACTTCTTGCCTGATAATATTGCTGCTGAGTGATGTATCCCTCCTCCAGCATACGCCCCAATACCACATTGCGGCGATTAAGCGCCCGCTCATGAGAATAGAGTGGATTAAAGGTAGAAGGCGCTTTCGGTAATCCGGCAATCATCGCCATTTCACCCAAAGTCAATTCATTAACGTTCTTGCCAAAATAGACATGTGCTGCGGCACCGACACCATAAGCACGATAACCAAGGTAGATTTTGTTGAGATATAGCTCAAGAATTTCATTCTTGGTTAACAGTTGCTCGACCTTAATCGCCAGAAACGCTTCTTTAGCCTTACGTATTAAAGTCTTTTCCGGACTGAGGAAAAAGTTTCTCGCAAGTTGCTGAGTAATGGTACTTGCCCCTTGAGAAGCATGACCAGAAGTCATCACAACTGAGACCGCACGAATAATACCTATTGGATCAACACCGTGGTGTTCATAAAAACGACTATCTTCCGTGGCAATAAAGGCTTTCACCATTAAAGGAGGTATTTCGGACAAGGTCAGCGGCAAACGACGTTTTTCACCATATTGGGCAATCAGTTCGCCATCAGCACTGAACACCTGCATTGGTGTCTGTAATCGGACATCCTTTAAAGTCGCGACATCTGGCAACTGTGGCTCGATATATTTGTACAAACCCAAAATCGAGGCGGTTCCCAATAAAATGCAAACAACGACAAGGATCAAAAAATACTTTATGAACTTCACCTGAAATTTCTCACGCCATGTTAATGAGGCAATTTATAAACGATTAGTACGTAGTATAAAGGCTATACAACACAATGAATATGTCCTTTCATTAATAACAATTTGTCACTAATCACTGATAAGGAGATCACGATATGTACCTATCAAGATGGTATATCGGATTGGATATCCATGAACATTACATTCGGGCAATCGCGGCTATTAAACGTCGCAATGGCTGGCAACTCCGTCATTGCTGGCAATACTCTTTATTTAACGAGATACCGTTATTTAATGAAATACCATTATTACAAGACACATCACACGGCACTGTCTCAGGAGGGTGGTTACAGCACCCTGAAAAATTACAGTACATTTTAATGCAATGGCGTCAAATATTACCTAACAAGATTAAATTAAGGCTGGCACTGCCTGTTCAGCAAACCTTACAGAAACAGATCGCTTTGCCTCACCACATCTCATTACAGGAGCCGGAACTCGGATGGTTTATTCACGCCAATGCTGAAAAGCAATTTCCTGTCACTGATCTTGCCCTGGATTATCGAGTTCATGGTCAGCAAATCTGCATCAGTGCAACCCGACAAAAAGATCTCAACTTCTGGATTGAACTACTCGCAGACATCGGTTTATTCCCTGATGCCATCGATATTGCGCCCTGTGCATTACGTTATACAGCAGGATCTGCCGGCATTCCCAATGACAGTTGGTTGATCCATAAACGGATAACTGACTGGCTGTGGGTCGCTCCAGCTAATCTCCCTTTTAATTATGGATTGATCTCAACCCAGTCTCATCCATTTCTGGCACAAGTTATTAACCAGTTACCCATTACAACAGAAAGTAAAAACCACACCATTTATTACAGTGACGAACAATCTACTGATATCAATAAAGAAAAACAGCAAACCGTACCCAAAGAACCCGTTCATATCTGGCATATGCTGGCAGCATTTCGCCATTATCAGCCTCCGTTACCGACACAAACAGATGCTTTCATTATCGCCGCCGGGCTGGCTCTCAGACCGGATGATCAATGACTTGGATGACCAATGATGTATCAGGTTAATTTCTTACCCTGGCGTCAGGCAAAGCTTAAACGCCAATACCGGAAATGGGGATTGTTTCTTGTCCTGCAATTGATTCTATGGGGGGCTTTTTTCGTATTTACCTCAATACAACAACAGCAGAAAATCGAACAATCTCACGATCAATTTGCCCAAAATAGCCAGCAACTTGAGCAATTAAAACAAATTATCAGTGAAACAGAACAAGCGGCTCATCATCACCATCAGTTGACCCAACAGTTAAGGAAAAAACAGATATTCATGGAACAGAATCAACGATATTTACAGCTATTTCGCCAACTTCCTCATTTATTACCGGAGAAAAGCTGGCTTACTGCTTTCAGCGATGACACCGGACAATTAGTTTTTGCAGCCAACAGCCAAAGTTATGAGGATGTCTCCAACTTACTGGATAACCTGACGGGTAATACTTCACTTATCAATGTCCAGTTGAAAAAAATGACCACCACATCTGAGGATTACCTCAAGGTATTCACCATTGATGCAGACTGGTTAATAGGAGACAGAAATGAGAAATAATTATCTTGTGTGGTTATTTCGCCCCATATGGCAGTTATTTTTATTGCAGCAATTGGTGATCGTTCCTCTTATATTGGGCTGCTATTTTTTTGTCTGGCAACAGAGTGAAGATGTCATTCATTCCCTTCAGGTTAAACTGACAGAACAAAAAAATGGTCTTGCCTTATCTCAAAACCAATTTTCCGCATTACCTAATCTGACTGAGCTCCACCAACAGATCCAGAAAATAACAGTCAAGCTCAGCCAGAACGGTCATATCTCATCGCCGCTAAAAACTACCGTCCTTAAACGGCTCCACCAGCCTTTGGTCAATTCCGGGAGTCAACTCATGGAATGGAAGAGCATCAAGGAAGGCGATCAGGTTTTATGGCATATCATACTGTCACTGACCTATGAGCAATTACTCCGTTTCATCAATGAGATTCAGCAATTACAACCTATCTTGCTGATAAAACATCTCACAATCACACCTGCCGATAATAGTCTGACTGTCCGTATGGTGCTGAAAGATATCGGCTATGAGGAAAAATGATGAATCGTCGTGCTTTCGCTTTACTGGCCTTCCTGCTCCTGACTTTTTTCTGTTCCGCCGAAGAAATAGAACCGGAAGAAACAACTTATTCAATGACAGTGAGAGACCCTTTTCAGCCGCCAAAAAATAACGTAGATGAAGAAGTTCAGTCCTTCCCGACAGCTCAAGAAGAACAAGAAATAGAATATCAGGTTATTCCTCTGCAATACGCCGATGCCGGACAAATAACAGAGCAATTACAAAAAAACACGCCTGCTTTACTGACAAAATGGGGAAAAGTCGAACATGATAACTTAACGAATAGTTTGATATTAGAAGATAAGTTTGATGCTATCACTCGTATCAAAAACTGGCTGAAAGAAGTGGATACACCACAACAGCAAGTGCAAATCACAGCTCATATTGTTACGAGCAGCAGAGAAGCACTGCATGAGCTGGGTATTCATTGGGGTATCACCGCCGATCCACAAAATCGCTCACTCGGCCTCAACCGCTTGAATCTGCATCAACCCGCAGGAAATCAAAGCCATCGATTGGTACTGAACACTGCCCGCATCCATGCAAACCTGTTAGAAATGGAACTCAGTGCTCTGGAGCAAGAAAATCAACTGGATATCATCGCCAGTCCACGTCTGACCGCTTCACATCAACAACCTGCCAGTATCAAACAGGGTTCTGATATCCCTTATCTCGTTCAGAACAAAAACAAAACAACGATTCAATTTAAGGAGGCAGTATTAGGCATGGAAGTAATTCCACACATTTTAAGACAAGGAAAAATCCGGTTAATGCTGAAAATCAGCCAGAATGCGCCCGGCCTTCCTATTAATCAGGGAGGGAATGAAAATCTGGCTATCGATAAACAGGAAATTATGACACAAGTCACCGTCAGAAGTGGTGAAACCCTCATTCTGGGTGGAATTTTTCAACAGAAAAAAGGAGCCAGCACACAAAAGGTTCCTTACTTATCAGACATTCCTCTACTAGGATCATTATTTAGCCAACAAGGAGAACGACATAGTCGAAGAGAGCTCGTAATTTTTATCACACCTCAACTGGACGATATTTAATCAAATGAAAATATACGCATATTTATCAGTCGGTTGATAAAGATCTCTGTACTTTTTTTTCCATATTGCTGGTTATTTTTCTTGGTCTGACCTGTTTATGGATTTGACGCTGAGAGTAATTTAGCATACAAGGTTTACCTAATTGAGTGAGCAGATTTCTCATCACCAGTAAGAGCCTACCGGAATATGCATAGGTAGGGTCATAATCAGCCGGAAAAAGCATGAACCTAATTTCACGGGTTCGTGCAGATTTATATAGTTGCAATATAGGCTGATGTGTTGAGATAATTTTTCTATCTGATCTCACATTCTCACTCATGAGGTTTCAGTTTAGGTCCCGCGGCTAATCTGATTGGCGGGGCGGGTTATCATTAACAAATATCTTAGTAATACCAAAAACATGGCAGAGAAACGCAATATCTTTCTGGTTGGGCCTATGGGTGCCGGCAAAAGCACTATTGGTCGTCAGTTAGCTCAGCAACTCAATATGGAGTTTTACGACTCTGATCAAGAAATTGAGCGACGTACCGGAGCTGACGTGGGCTGGGTATTCGATGTGGAAGGCGAAGAAGGCTTCCGTGAACGCGAAGAAAAAATAATTAACGAACTGACTGAGAAACAAGGCATTGTATTGGCAACTGGGGGGGGTTCAGTTAAATCAAAAGAAACCCGCAATCGTCTGTCTGCCCGTGGTGTGGTCGTCTATTTAGAAACAACCATCGAAAAACAGTTAGCTCGTACCCAGCGCGACAAAAAACGCCCTTTACTTCAAGTTGATGCACCAGCCCGTGAAGTTTTAGAAAATCTGGCTGATGAGCGCAATCCTCTTTATGAGGAAATTGCTGACCTGACTATACGTACAGATGAGCAAAGTGCCAAAGTTGTAGCTAACCAAATTATTGAGCTATTGGAAAAAAATTGATCTTTGCGGACTCGCTCCGCAACGCACGATAAGGCGAAAGCTGATATGGAACAAGTGATTGTTACGTTAGGTGAAAGAAGCTATCCGATTACCATCGCCCAAGGGCTGTTTTCCAGCAGTGAAGCATTCAAGCCCCTGCAATCTGGTCAGCAGGTCATGATAGTGACCAATGAAACACTGGCACCCCTGTATCTTGAACAGGTAAAATCCACATTGCAGAGTATGGGTCTTCGGGTAAATGAAGTTATCTTGCCTGACGGTGAACAATACAAATCACTTTTTGTGCTCAATGATATATTTTCTGCCTTACTGGAAAATAATCATGGTCGTGACACAACGCTTATCGCTCTCGGTGGTGGTGTCATCGGTGATATGACGGGGTTTGCTGCCGCCAGCTATCAACGCGGTGTTCGTTTCATTCAGATACCCACCACTCTACTCGCTCAGGTTGACTCTTCCGTTGGTGGAAAAACAGGGGTCAACCATCTCCTTGGCAAAAACATGATTGGGGCGTTTTACCAGCCAGCCTCCGTTGTCATTGATCTCAATTGTTTAAATACCCTGCCAGCCCAAGAGCTGTATGCAGGTTTAGCGGAAGTGATCAAATATGGCGTGATCCTGGATGGTGAGTTTTTTAGCTGGCTTGAAGACAATATTGAGAAATTACTGGCTCTTGATCATCAGGCAATGGCTTACTGTATCCGTCGTTGCTGTGAATTGAAGGCATTTGTCGTCGCAACAGATGAATATGAACGCAGTGGAATGCGGGCTTTATTAAATCTCGGCCATACTTTCGGACATGCCATTGAAGCGAACATGGGTTATGGCATCTGGCTGCATGGTCAAGCTGTCGCGGCGGGTATAGTGATGGCTGCACGGGCTTCTGAACTTGTTGGAACATTTTCCAGTCAAGATACACAACGCATTATCAACTTGCTGAAAAGGGCAAAACTACCCGTTCACGGCCCGGCAGTAATGTCCCCTGAAGATTATTTACCTCACATGATGCGTGATAAAAAAGTGTCTGCGGGTAAACTTCATCTGATTTTGCCCAAGGCGATCGGGAAAGCAGAACTTCGTTCTGATATCAGTACAGACGTCATATTAGATGCCATCCGACGTTGCAGAGAATGATCCATCATTCTCCGGTTATTTGTTATAAAATAGCTACATTGACAGATTTGCCTGATAGCTTTCAAGTTGCCACCAACAAAGAGGCAACTTGAAAGATAGAGGGTATAATACATTATCAGTTTTATTATCGGTTTTAGTTAGGTCAGGCTGCCAAACCTATAGAATAGTAATTGGCAGTATTATCTCGATTGGGAGGGCATATGGACGAATTAAAATCAGAAAATAAGCAAGAAACAAAAAATGAATTTAAACCTGATGCTTCTGATCGCCGCCCTCAGCGATCACGAACTCAAAACCAGCGCCCAAAGCTGGCAGTATCACGCCAACAAATGATGATTGGGGTCGGTATACTGGTACTTTTACTGCTGATTATCACTATCAGTTCTGCTCTGAAATCCCCAACTGAGCATGAAAAACAGCAATCACAGAATTCAGTCGAGAAAAGTATCGATCTGTCGGGCTCTCCATCATCTTCTACTAACACGCAAACGACTAATGCGCAAAATAGTATGCAGGAAAATCCATCTGAACCTGCCACATCGGCACCATCAACGAATCATCCGCGCGAAATCGGTATGCCACCAATCAACAGTACGCCTAGTCAGGATCTCGCTCCTGCAACAACCGGAATCGGTGGCTACAACCAGCGCATAGAGTTACCTGGCGATATTTCTGATACTTTGAATCAACAACAGAGCAACATTAACAATACCGTACAAAAAAATCGGTCATCATCACAACCGGTTCCATCACAAAATAACCCGGTAAAACAAACGGTAACACCGCCAGTAGAACAGAAAAAAACTGAAAAGGTTGCACCTCCCAAAATAGGAAAAACAGACAAGCAGCACAAGGAAACAGCTAAACCTGCCATCATCGATCATCAGGGGAATAAGCAGAGTGTTGCAAATGCAGCAGGTGACTTACTGAAAGTACCTGCAAATCGATTTACACTTCAATTAAGTAGCGCTAGTCGATCTGATACCTTGATCGCTTTTGCGAAAAAGAATAACCTTGCTAACTACAAGGTTTATGAAACCAAACGTAATGATAAGACATGGTTTATTTTGATCTACGGTAGCTACAACTCCGCTTCTGAGGCCAAAAAGGCAATTTCTTCACTCCCTACAGGCATTCAGACACAAAAACCTTGGGTAAGAAAACTACAACAGGTTCATCAAGATCTGAAAAAATAAAACTATTTTTATTAGGCGCTGATATGCTGTCCTAAACAGAGTACAATCTGCGGCTCTGAAATTATTGAATACTTTATTTGACGGCATGAAAAAAAAACGCGCTTTCTTAAAATGGGCCGGTGGAAAATACCCCTTGGTGGATGACATTAAACGTTATCTGCCAGAGGGCGAGCGCTTAATTGAGCCATTTGTTGGCGCAGGCTCGGTATTCCTGAATACCGATTATGATTCTTACATCTTATCAGATATAAATAGTGATCTAATCAACCTGTACAACACAGTAAAATCCAGTGCGGATGAATTTATTGATCATGTCCGTCCCTTATTTTTACCAGAGTTCAACACGTCTGAGATCTTCTATCACCTGAGAGAAGAGTTCAACAAAAGCAAAGATCCATTCTATCGCAGTGTGTTGTTTCTGTATCTTAATCGCCACTGTTATAACGGCCTTTGCCGCTATAACTCACGGGGCGAGTTTAACGTTCCTTTCGGGCGCTATAAAAAACCTTATTTTCCAGAAAATGAGTTGTACTGGTTTGCCGAAAAATCCCAGAAGGCCTCCTTTATCTGCCAACATTACGGAATTGCACTAACTAAAACGTTAAAAGGCTCAGTCGTTTACTGCGATCCGCCGTATGCCCCTCTTTCAGCAACGGCAAATTTTACAGCCTACCATACAAATAGTTTTAACCTCCTGGATCAGGAAAATCTGGCGCAGCTCGCCTATAACCTCTCGTCGCAACAGGGTATTCCAGTGCTTATATCCAATCACGACACGCCGGTGACACGGGAATGGTATCATCAAGCTTCCCTTTACATTGTTAAAGCCCGCCGGACAATAAGTAGAAATATTCTTGCCCGCAGTAAAGTTGATGAACTTTTGGCGTTATACTGCCAGAAGTGATTGAGGTTTCCTGCCCCTGAAATAACGGGGATAAACAATGAATTGGAGAAGAGAATAATGAAGAAAGATTTTCTGATTGCCCCATCCATTCTATCCGCAGATTTTGCCCGTCTGGGTGAAGATACCGCAAAGGTATTGGCAGCAGGTGCTGATGTTGTGCATTTTGACGTTATGGATAACCATTACGTCCCGAACCTAACAATTGGCCCGATGGTCTGTCAGGCTCTGCGCAATTATGGTATTACCGCTCCGATTGATGTTCACCTGATGGTAAAACCTGTTGATCGCATTATCCCCGATTTTGCCAAAACAGGTGCAACCTATATCACTTTCCATCCCGAAGCGAGCGAGCATCTTCACCGAACGTTGCAACTGATTAAAGATCATGGTTGTAAAGCGGGTTTAGTTTTCAATCCGGCAACATCTCTCAGCTATCTTGATTATGTTATGGATAAACTGGACGTCATTTTGTTGATGTCAGTTAATCCTGGTTTCGGCGGTCAATCTTTCATTCCAGAAACCCTGAACAAACTGCGTCAGGTACGCAAACTTATTGATGAAAGCGGATACGATATTCGCCTTGAAATTGATGGTGGTATCAAAGCCAATAATATTGCCGCAGCAGCTCAGGCCGGGGCGGATATGTTCGTCGCAGGCTCCGCTATTTTCAGTCAACCTGACTATAAAGTAGTCATTGATGAGATGCGCCGTGAATTATCAACAGTAGCATAATGGCAGACAACATGATGGAAAAAAATGTAGTTAAAAACATTCGGGCCATTGCATTTGATCTGGATGGAACGTTGGTCGATAGTGCCGGTGGCCTGGCTGATGCTTTAGATCAGGCTCTGATTGCCAAAGGACTGCCCACAGCAGGAAAAGAACGCGTTGCGGTTTGGGTGGGTAATGGCGCAGATATCATGGTTGAACGCGCATTGAAATGGGCGACGGTGGAATTTACCCCAGAGTTGCACAGAGAAACCCGCGAACTGTTTGATAAATTCTATAAAACCACAGTCACAACAGGCAGCAAACTCTTTCCTCATGTCAAAGAAACTTTGGCAGAGCTGGCAAAACATAACCTTCCGATGGCGATTATCACTAACAAGCCAACACCTTTTATTGCGCCATTGCTGGAATCATTAGGTATCAGTGAATACTTTTCACTGGTGCTGGGTAGTGACGATGTTAAACAGAAAAAACCGCATCCGGCACCACTGTATCTGACAATGGGCATATTTGGTTTACATAAGGAAGAATTGCTTTTCGTTGGTGATTCACGTAATGATATTTTGGCTGCACAGGCAGCAGGTTGTCCTTGTGTTGGCTTAACCTATGGATATAACTATGGAGAATCTATAGCATTAAGTCGCCCAGATTATATATTGGACAATTTCTCGAATTTAATCCCAACAATTGGACTATCAACTTTGAACTTACAGGAAGCGTAATAAAATGAATGAACCCACTGCAATGAAACCAAACGCACAAAAACCCATTGTATTCAGCGGCGCACAACCCTCCGGTGAATTGACCATCGGTAACTACATGGGGGCGTTACGTCAGTGGGTTAAAATGCAGGATGAATATGATTGTATCTACTGTATCGTTAACCAGCATTCTATTACCGTACGCCAAGATCCCGAAGAACTGAAAAAACGCACACTGGATACGCTGGCGCTTTACCTTGCTTGTGGCATTGATTCAAAGAAAAGCACCATTTTCGTTCAGTCACATGTTCCACAACATACTCAACTGGCTTGGGTATTAAATTGTTACACCTATTTCGGCGAACTCAGCCGCATGACCCAATTTAAGGATAAATCAGCTCGTTATCCAGAAAACATTAATGCAGGTTTATTTGAATATCCTGTCCTGATGGCTTCTGATATTTTGCTTTATCAAGCCAATCAGATCCCAGTTGGTATTGACCAGAAACAGCATCTTGAACTGACCCGTGATTTAGCACTGCGCTTTAATGCCTTATACGGCGACATTTTCACTGTGCCAGAACCATTCATTCCGAAAGACGGTGCACGCGTGATGTCATTGCAAGATCCGAATAAGAAAATGTCAAAGTCAGATGATAACCACAATAACGTGATTGCCCTGATGGAAGATCCAAAATCTGTTGCCAAAAAAATCAAACGTGCAGTTACCGATTCCGAAGAGCCACCTCGTGTACGTTATGATCTGGAAAATAAACCTGGTGTTTCCAATTTGTTGGATATACTTTCTGGCGTCACAGGTAAAACAATTCCTGAATTGGAAGCCGAATTTGAAGGAAAAATGTACGGCCATCTGAAAGGTGCAGTTGCAGATGCAGTATGTGAAATGCTGGCAGGTTTACAAGAACGTTTCCATCATTTCCGTAATGATGAAGCTTTACTTAACCAAATCATGGCAGAAGGTGCCGCTAAAGCACAGGCTCGTGCTCAGGCGACTCTGGATAAAGTCTATGAGGCGGTTGGATTTATTGCTCATCCGTAATAATTTTATGTGCATGCCAAAGGGTTGGTATTGATACCCTTTGGCATATGAATTACAAATTTCATTTAGGTTTATACCCATTTTAATTTTTTTAGTAACATCCTGATCTCAGCATCTCCCAAAATAAAATTAGATAAAGAAGGGAATTCTGCATCATCATAGCGAAATCCCCTTTGTTGTATCATTGGCTCTCTTGTATTCCTCCACTTTCCGTGTGCATCAACTTTTTCAAAAAATTCCGTTCCATTTTTTTCAAACCTAAGATGTACAGGAACTTCAGGTTTTCCTTCTCTGTTAATTTCTTTTAAATACTCGTGATATACTCTTGGTCCTGTATTATTGACAGCAGCATCAAAACGAAAATCAGGAATAACACGTGATGCACACCATGTATCTTTTCCCCAGTCTGGATATTTTCTACTTACACCTTCCCATCTGTCAATTTTAGTATTTTTATCAAGAGAACTAATTGGTTGCCCCGGATTAGCAAAGTTTTTTAGTTGAATCATTTGGTTTGGATAAATTGGTTTTATTATATGATGTGGTTTAATTATTGGTATTCTTTTATTTATATCAATATATTTTTGATTGAGATTAGCTTCTATTTTATTATTAATAATACTTAATATTTTAAAAACTATAGTTGATTTAGTAGGTGCCGCAAGAATAGCATTCCCTGCAAGATAACTACCTTTTTTCCATGCTTTTCCATTAGCATCACCGAAAGCTATTCCTGATGGTGCATTAATATTTTTAAATTTAGCCTCTTTATTAATATTATCAAAACAGGTTTTTTTATTAAAACGGATACCTTTCACTTTAACATCAACATCCAGATAAATTCCTCCTTCTGTATATAAAATGACAAGACGTGCAATATCACTAGCCAATGCATAATTATGATAATACCCATTAATATTACGATAAAACATCGACTCTAAAATAAAAAAAGCCCCACCTAATGATTTAAAAGCCTCTCCTATATCTCTAATAAAAAAATTATTTTGTTTTGTTAGAGATCTATCTTTGGATTCAAAATATTCTCTCTGTACCTTATCAAATTCACATCCAAAAACTTCACCTAAGCCAAATTTATTTAAGAGAGAATCAAAAGTTTTTTTGATTAATGATTTATTATTTACCCATAAATTAAGGCTGAAACCAGGGTTTTCCACTTTCATAGCAATAATATTTTGTAAATTTTCTTCTGATATTTTATTACCCGCCCAAAAATAATGAATTTTCTTTGGTACACTCATAAACCACCCCTTAATATAACTAATATTTATGGCTACCTATACTTCTATGGTTTAAATCATCCACATATAAATCATATTCTAATAATACGAGTACTTATTTTGTGATAAATATCACATTAAAAAACATCAGTCTTTTTAACCTTTAATCATAAACAAGTTAATAATAATCTTATTTTATCAACAAACATTTTAATATAGAATATTGATAAATTAATTTTATATAAAAGAAACAATATAATAATTTGAAAGAGCAGAACAAAATAGAAAAAATAAGTATAACGATAACAAAATTATTGTTATCGTCCACTACAAGAAAACAACATATTTTTTAATTAAAATATATATCAGTAAATAAATTATTTCCCAAATAAACGACGATTGAAATCCTCTATTTTTCCATGCAATATCCGCTTTTGCATCGTTAGATTCCAGCTAGCAGATAACCCTGCTGCACCCATTAGACGTTGGTATTGCTCTCCATCAAATGGGCTATGAAAAGCAATGGAAATAGCATCCTTAACAGAAACATCACTATTTCGACTGAGTAATTTTAGTGGTTCAGCAGCACTGACAAAATCTGAAGAGATGACCCGATATAACCAGCCACAATACCCTTCATCTTGCATCATGGCTGCAAAATTCGCAATTCCAGTAATAAGATTAAGTTTGTAGCAAGGAGAGCGGGGCTGTGTCACCTGAATAATTACCTCTCCCCACTGGAAAATATCCCCAATAAAAACATTCTCTTCTGTCATACCCTCCGTTGATATATTTTCACCAAATAAGGGAGATACAAATAATTCCACTAATTCAGGAAATTGCCTTTTCCAAAAGAGGTAATGTTCCATAGGGTAATGACAAAGCGCGCGATCAGGACCGCCATGAAAACGAGTCTCTGCCTGTTCATCACCTTCCAGACCAAGAGAGGTAAGCTGTAAACGGCCATTCACCAACAGTTTGTTGATTGCACTGAAACCCCACTTTTCGGAAGATGTTATTTTACCTCTATATACCTGTGGGTAATACATTTCTATTTCTCCTCAATAGACTAATATAAATATTATCCTGACCGAATAAACGCGGCAAGCTTCATCTTTTGCCCTTTGAGAGAGCATTGTGAAAGGTCAATATCTCTGCTACAAGTAAAAAAAATGCTGACCCCACAGTGATCAGCATTATTAAGAGAGGGATTTTTAGAACTTATTCCATTTTTTCTTCGTAACGTTTTGCCGCTTCTTCCCAATTTACGACATGCCAAAATGCCTTAATATAGTCGGGACGACGGTTTTGATACTTCAGATAATAAGCATGTTCCCATACATCTAATCCCAAAATAGGATAACCAGAAGTACCGGAAATCTCTTCACCCATCAATGGGCTATCCTGATTTGCAGTAGAAACAACTTCAAGTTTGCCATCTTCTTTTAATACTAACCAGGCCCACCCAGAACCAAAACGAGTTGCGGCTGCTTGTTCAAATTTTTCTTTAAAAGCATCAACGCTACCAAAATCGCATTCTATCGCGGCTTTTAAGGCACCAGATAAAGTTGTCCCTAATTTCAAACCTTCCCAGAACATACTATGGTTTGAATGACCTCCTGCATTATTACGCATGAAAGTACGTTTATCCTCAGGAACTTCATCAAGCCGCTGAACGAGTTCATCAATCTCCAGACAGGCTAGTTTTGGACAGGATTCTAATGCAAGATTGGTATTTGTAACGTAGGTTTGATGGTGTTTGGTGTGATGAATAATCATCGTTTGTTTATCGAAATGCGGTTCTAGCGCATCATAAGGATATGGTAGAGAAGGTAGTGAATGGCTCATGTCATATCTCCAGTTGTTTAAAATATATACACCTTTTATTTATTGGGTATGAGGCTCACACCTTGTGAACTGCAAGATTATTATAGTGAATTAAACAACAATGAAAATGATTATCAATTCCATGTTATAACTATGGTTTCCTTTCTCTTTCGCTTTTTATACATTTCTTAGATAAAATAACTGAATAAAATCCATTAGTTAGTGTATTTATTCAAAAAATAAAATTATTAATGGTAGTTAATTTTTCACAAATACGCCGCACTAAATGATCATCTCATGAAATTCATTCTTTCCAATGCGTGATCTTCCGCGCAAAAAAGAAACAAAAATTCTTCTTACACTTTAGTTAACCTTGTTTTGACATAGTATTAACAATTGCAAGGAGATAAAAATATGACTCAAATAATCAAGCATCCTATTCCTGCTGACATCGCAGAAACAGCCCTGATAAACAAGCAACAATATATGCAAGACTACCAATGGTCACTACAAGATCCTGAAGGGTTCTGGGGTGAGAAAGGTAAGATACTGGATTGGATAAAACCTTATACAAAGGTTAAAAACAGCTCTTTCGACCCCGGACACATTAGTATCCGCTGGTTTGAAGATGGGACACTGAATCTAAGTGCTAACTGCCTTGACCGTCATTTACAAGAGCGTGGTGATCAAACTGCCATTATCTGGGAAGGAGATAATCCCGCTGAATCCAGACATGTTACGTACCGAGAGCTATATCACGACGTCTGTCAATTCGCTAATGCTTTGAAAAAACTTGGGATTAAAAAAGGTGATGTCGTCGCTATCTATATGCCAATGGTGCCGGAAGCGGCCGTTGCCATGCTGGCTTGCGCCCGGATTGGCGCAATTCACTCGGTGATTTTCGGTGGTTTTTCTCCTGATGCAATTTCTGGTCGGGTTATCGATTCAAATGCCAAGTTAATTATTACTGCTAATGAAGGCATACGAGCCGGACGAACTGTTCCACTGAAAAAAAATGTCGATGAAGCACTGAACAATCCAGCCGTGACAAGTGTTACCAATGTTGTTGTTTTCAAACGTACAGATAATGCAACAAGCTGGCAGACCGAACGTGATTTATGGTGGCATGAATTAACCAGTGGGATTAATGCAGACTGTCAGGCCGAAGAGATGAATGCAGAAGATCCGCTATTTATTCTTTATACTTCCGGCTCCACAGGTAAACCCAAAGGGGTTCTGCATACCACTGGGGGTTATCTGGTCTACGCATCTTTGACGTTCAAATATACGTTTGATTACCGCCCTGGTGAAGTTTATTGGTGTACAGCCGATATTGGTTGGGTAACAGGTCATAGTTATCTGTTGTATGGCCCGCTATCTTGTGGTGCAACATCCGTGATGTTTGAAGGTGTACCGAACTATCCTGATGTGAATCGCCTCAGTCAGGTTGTCGATAAACATCAGGTGAATATCCTCTATACCGCACCAACTGCCATTCGTGCATTAATGGCCGAAGGGGATAAAGCTATTGAAGGAACCAAGCGTATATCATTACGCATCATGGGTTCTGTAGGCGAACCCATCAACCCAGAAGCCTGGGAGTGGTATTACAAAAAAATAGGCAACAGTAGATGCCCTATTGTCGATACATGGTGGCAAACGGAAACGGGTGGCTTCATGATCACACCATTACCTGGAGCAACTGATCTCAAAGCAGGATCAGCTACTCTGCCATTCTTCGGCATTAGCCCCGCATTAGTGGATAACTCAGGTGACATTCTGAGTGGTGAATGCGAGGGAAATCTTGTTATTACAGATTCATGGCCGGGGCAAGCCAGGACTCTGTTTGGCGATCATGATCGTTTTGAGCAAACATATTTTTCTACCTTCAAAGGGGCATATTTCAGTGGGGATGGTGCCAGACGTGATGAAGACGGCTATTACTGGATTACTGGCCGCGTTGATGATGTGCTGAATATTTCAGGCCATCGATTGGGTACTGCAGAGATTGAGTCGGCTCTGGTCGCTCATCCTAAAATCGCTGAAGCAGCCGTTGTTGGGATCCCTCACCATATTAAAGGACAAGCTATTTACGCTTATGTCACATTAATTCACGGTGAAGAACCTTCTCCTGAGCTGTATAGCGATGTCAAAAATTGGGTACGCAAAGAAATCGGCCCGATTGCAACCCCTGATATTCTTCACTGGACAGATTCTCTACCCAAAACGCGTTCAGGAAAGATTATGCGACGTATTTTGCGCAAAATCGCTTCCGGTGATACCAGTAACTTAGGAGATACTTCCACTCTAGCCGATCCTGGCGTTGTTGAAAAACTACTAGAAGAAAAGCAGTCCATGGCTATGTCTTAGCATATGCCGTAAAACACCCATGCCGCTGTGGGGCGGCTTGGTAACGTATCATCAAAAAGTGCAGAACTGCTCAGGGACGTGATAAGTAGTCATGAATTCCTCCGAATACGGCTGCTCCGTATCTGATAGTCCTTAATGTGGCCTAAGGTACGTCCTTTAACATTTAAAAGGAGAAACTCTGATGAATACCGATATTTATCAAGATGTTGAGAATAATCCTCGCTTTAAGGAATTAGTTGAGAAGCGCGGACGTTTTGCCTGGTTGTTGTCCATCATTATGTTAATGCTTTATGTTAGTTTTATTTTTCTCATTGCTTTTGCCCCCGAATGGCTTGGCACACCTCTTTATGAAGGCTCCAGCGTAACACGTGGTATTCCTGTTGGTATCGGTATTATTTTTATTTCTTTCATATTAACAGGGACTTATGTTGTCAGAGCAAATGGTGAATTTGATCGTCTGACATCTGCTATTCTCAAGGAGGTGGGAAAATGAAAAAGCTTCTCCTTTCAACAATACTGCTATTTTCTTCCCTCTATCCTATCTTAGCCCAGGCAGACGCCCTTTCAGGTAATAATGTAGAAAATAAACCTTTGAATATTCAAGCCATTATCATGTTTCTGTTGTTCGTTGGGTTCACGCTTTACATTACTTATTGGGCATCAAAACGAACAATTTCTCGTTCAGATTACTATACTGCCGGGGGGCGGATCACGGGTTTTCAAAATGGTATGGCCATTGCTGGGGATTATATGTCAGCAGCCTCTTTTTTGGGGATTTCCGCATTGGTTTATACCTCCGGTTATGATGGCCTGATTTATTCCATCGGCTTCCTTGTTGGCTGGCCAATTATTTTGTTCCTGATCGCTGAAAGGTTGAGAAATCTTGGACGTTACACATTTGCTGATGTCGCTTCTTATCGATTAAAACAGCGTCCTATCCGTACCTTGTCTGCAATGGGATCGCTGGTTGTTGTTGCATTATATCTGATTGCACAAATGGTTGGAGCCGGAAAACTCATCGAACTACTATTCGGGCTGAATTACCACATTGCTGTTGTTTTAGTTGGTATTCTAATGGTTCTGTATGTACTGTTTGGTGGCATGCTGGCAACGACGTGGGTTCAGATTATCAAAGCAATTTTATTGTTGGCTGGAGCAACATTTATGGCTTTGATGGTGATGAAAACCGTGAATTTCAATTTTAATACCCTGTTTAAAGAAGCTATTGCCGTACACTCACACGGGCAGGATATTATGAGTCCAGGTGGATTAGTTTCTGATCCTGTATCTGCGCTCTCTTTAGGATTAGCGTTAATGTTTGGTACTGCTGGCTTACCACATATCATCATGCGATTTTTCACTGTTAATGATGCTAAAGAAGCCCGCAAAAGTGTTTTCTATGCCACCGGTTTTATTGGTTATTTCTACATCCTAACCTTTATCATTGGATTTGGTGCAATACTGTTGGTCAGCCCCAATGCTGCATTTAAAGATCCAACCGGAACATTAATTGGTGGGACTAATATGGCCGCAGTCCATCTTGCAAGTGCGGTTGGCGGTGATTTCTTCCTCGGTTTTATTTCTGCTGTCGCTTTTGCCACGATTTTAGCTGTTGTAGCAGGGCTAACATTGGCTGGTGCCTCAGCTGTTTCTCATGATCTCTATGCAAATGTGATTAAACGGGGACAAGCCAATGAACAGGATGAGTTAAAAATCTCCAAAATTACTGTCGTCTTCCTGGGAATTATCGCTATTGGATTAGGTATTTTATTCGAAAAACAAAATATTGCTTTTATGGTCGGTCTGGCTTTCTCCATTGCAGCAAGTTGTAATTTCCCAATTATTTTATTGTCAATGTATTGGAGCAGGCTGACAACACGTGGAGCTTTGGTTGGTGGATGGCTGGGATTAATGATAGCCGTCGTATTAATGATCCTTGGCCCAACAATCTGGGTTAGTATTCTTGGTCATGAAAAACCAATTTATCCTTATGAGTATCCAGCCCTATTTTCTATGATTGTAGCATTTTTCGCTGCATGGCTTTTCTCCATCACAGATACATCAGAACAAGGTCAACTGGAAAGAGAAATGTTCCGTAAGCAATTTCTGCGTTCACAGACAGGAATTGGTATTGAACAAGGAAATGTACATTAGCATTAAATACTAAAATTCCCCTGCCCTTTTGGGCAGGTTCTATTTTGTTAACCAAATAATGAGTTGATGTTTAATGTAATCTGATGACAAACGTTCTTGTTCCAGACGAGAAGATTGAAAGCAACCGGAAAGCAGACCATTAAACAAATTAGTTTCTTCTTCACTAAGAAATTCAGGAACAACTTCAGTTGGTGTATCTTCAATTCCCATTCTATCTTCATGGGTTTTAACAGTGTTAATATCCATCATTATTGATTCTAATTTGGTACACTTTCCTCTGGCGTTACTTAAGAAAGTTAGCCCCCATGTATCAATATCTCCCCAGTATCCGACATGTTTTTTCTTCAACCATAGGGCATCCATCCAGGCAATATTTTTCCCTCCCCCAATAACGGCCACCGTATCCAGCATATCAGGCAATGCTAAGCCTGATTGCAGGTTTTCCACCACCAGGATATTTGATGCCGGTAATTCATACTCTTTCAGTAATTCATAAGGTAATTGGAGGATGGGTAATCCTCCCAGTGCGTCAACAACATGAGGACAAAGTGGCCTGATTGTCAGCCAGCCTTTAGGATTTGTCTGACACCCTAGCCAATCCACCAACCCGCCAACCTCAGAAACTGCGCCGCCATGAAGTATATCAACAAGTTCCTCCAACAAGAGCAGGTGACTCTCCAAGAATTTGGTATCAATACCAATTATAGGCAGCGCCCGTAGATATTGCCCTTTCCCTAGCCCTTGTTTTAATTGTGGAAGTAATTTCGCCAGTAACTCCGCTTCTTTCAACGTGATTTTTTCTACGATATCGATATTTTTGACTAATGCCGGATAAAGTACTTCATCAATGTGTAAAAAGGGTCTCATATTTCTTTCCCATATCACACTTCGGCGGATGGCGTCCTTACCTAAAAACTTTATCAGTTGTTGCATGGATTCAATCACAACCCAAATTGGAACAACTTGCTCAGATAATTCACGAAATTTTTTACTCGACCACAACACCATTTCTTGGTGGGGAAATGATTTCCATTCACTGACAACTAGCTGAAAATGTGTCAAATCCGATAATGCAAAAGCACCACTGGGGGGTTTTAAGCCAATACGAATGGGAAATGGTTTAGCTCCCAATAGACGTGCCTTTAAGGAAGACAGGTTATCCCATTCCCTTTTTCTGACGATCTCTTTCACCTGAGTGGGTAATAATCCCCAGGAATATGTGTGTGGTGTTTTTTGCATATTTTTACATGTCAGTTTTCAATCTTAATGCCAAATTCATGCATTTCAGTTTCTAGTTTGTTTCTTTTTTCCTCACTCATGATCCTGTCAATTTCTTCCCAGGTAACTTCACAAAGGTGACTATCATGATTTTCCTGATTTCGTTCAGCAATTAGTAAAGAACGCGCTGATTCTCTTGCTAAATTCAGGTTTTTATAGGGAGTAATCAAATTAACGTGAATGTAAAGTTCCCTGAATACACGAAGTACACGCCGGCTCACAGACTCCGCAGTATTTGAAAAAGCTTCATCCAAAAAAACAGTGCAATAAACTGGCCTGTCATAACCATCCGGGGTTAATACATACGCTAAACTCGCGGCCACAATTGTGGCAGCAAAAGATTCTTTTTCTCCTCCCGATTTACCACTGGATGATTCCAGTACGTCACGAACCTCACTAGTCGTAGCATCGATCTCTTCGGCATAAAATGCTATCTGATAACGAGGATCAAGCAATCGCAGGCTTTCCAATGTGGTGAATGTCCCGGAAGAGCTGGCTTTATCAAGAATTGAAACCACATTACAGAGTTCACGGAATCGCCCTTCATGATCATCGCTTGTCACTTTACTCAATACTTTCAGTAAAAGCCGATCAAATTCCTGAACATGTGGGTATTTTTCCCTTTTGCTTCCCAGCCTCAAATAAGTACCTGAGCGAAATTCTGTACGCTTTAATACCTGATTAATAATATCTATCCGCTCAAGAATATCTTCTCGCTCAGATTCAAGTTTCGTTTTGATAGTTGCCATTGACTGGGTGGCATGTTTATTTAGTCGTTCGATAAATTGATCTACCAGATTCGGCAAGCCTTCACTTTCCAACTGTTGCAGATGATTAAGGTAGTCAGGCAAGCTGCTAATATCGGTTTGCCAGTCCACCGCATAAATCTGCCACTTTTCATGGGATCTAAACGAAGCCATTATGCTGACAGAGGATTTTTCCGCCCGGTTTTTATTGTTACGGCTACTTTCCAGTTGGTGTT
Source organism: Xenorhabdus budapestensis (assembly GCF_002632465.1). Taxonomy (GTDB): domain Bacteria; phylum Pseudomonadota; class Gammaproteobacteria; order Enterobacterales; family Enterobacteriaceae; genus Xenorhabdus; species Xenorhabdus budapestensis. The sequence continues at coordinate 234,525 of NZ_NIBS01000005.1, forward strand.
CCAGTTTTTCTTCAATCTGAGAAACCAATTCTGATTCCCGATCCAATACATCCGCATATAGCTTACCCACTCGAGTGGTTAGCCACTGCCGCGTGATATCGGATATCCCCTTTGATGCTTTGGCCTGTGCTTTTCTCCATTCCCCTTTGGCCACATTTAACGTTGAGTTAACCGCCCCTGATTGTTCGTTAAACCCTTTTAATATTGACTGGATCTGGAATAACTGTTCTTTCGCCGATTTCCAGCGTTCCATCGCTTTTTCAAGTGAATCACTGGATTGTTCCAGTACTTCCAGATCTCTTTCCAGGGTTGAAAGTTTGTCATACCAGTAAGGTGCATTGATATCATCCCATCGATAATTCTGCACTTTTTCCAACAATATTTTGATATTAACAATGGAATTTAACGCCTCTTGTGCTTCTTTGACCTGCTTTTCAATTACAGATAACTGCTGTATGAAATTATTTTTGTCATGATTAAGGATGGCTAAACGCAATTTATTTGAAAAACCTAAATACCAGCGTCTTCTATCATCGATCCGGTACTGATCTTTTTTCTCAAAACGCCCTTTATCCATGTGCATTAATCCTTGCTGCGTCATTGAATACGATGTTTTGTCTAACTCTTCCGTATTATCAACACATTGCAGATCAAAGCGCAGGAGGTGGTGTTTGAGCCATTCCCGATAAGGATGTTCCCGCCATGCTAATTTTCTTAAATATCCATTCAGCTTAAACTCGACAACGTTATCCTGAATCTCAGTGACAACCTGGACTCTCACATGCAAGCCAGTATGACGGGCATTCAGCCAGCGTGTCACCATTGGGTAGCGGTGCTGTGGGATGGCAAGCGTTGTGCGCAGCCCTCCCAGAGCCCTTTCTATTGCCCCCTGCCACGCCTTTTCATGCTCCTGAACATCAATTAATTCTCCAATAAAGATGCAGTCATCTTTGTTTAATTCAAGGGAATTAACCAATTCATCCCGGAGCTGCTGATATCTCACATCAATATTAGAGTTAGGTCTTGACTCTATTTCGCTGATTTCCTGAGAAATATGCTTTATTTTTCCCTGTAACTGACTGAATTCTCCACTGATGGTACCAAATTGTTGCTCATATTCTTCCTGCTCTGCCTGAATATTGGCAGACCTGCTTGCAACAGTAGATTGGTTCTGAATAAATACGGTATGTTGCAACGTGGAAGGAAGGTCAAGTGCCTTAACATTGTCCTGATATTGTGAGGATTCCCGAATAATCCTTTTTAATTGATCTTTAGTATGCTGAATCTCTTTGCGAAGTGATTCTATTTTAATACCACCAAGCTGGAGATATTCTTCGTGTCTTCGTTCGACCAACTCATGAGTATCCCTTTCTTGTATCTCAGCCTGCTCTATTCGCTGGTGAATATTTTGCAGTTGTGCTTCAATCTCAATAATTTTTTCATTCCACAATTGTGTGAAAATTTCACCCAAATAGGCAGGCAATTCATTTTTCTCTGCTGTCAGTTTTTCCAGATCTTTTATTGATTTTTCCAGACTAGCATTCAGCTCTGGTAATTTAGCCAGATGATCCCTTTGTGCTCTGGTATCTACAAGTTGGCTGTGTATAGCAACAAGATCGGAAAATTCTCCCACTATCTTTCTGGCATCATCCTTAACGGTACTGGGTTCAAGGACCAATTCACGAATTAACTCTGTCAGATCATCAATCTTTTTTAAACCCAATGCCCGTGAAAGCAATGCCGGGGCGTTTTTATTATCCATATATAAGAGCTTTCTATATAACTCCTGATATTCAGAGAATCGGTCATCACAACATGTTATGGTAGGATCAGTACGGAGCCACTGTTTGAGGGCCCGCACATTACCTTCACCAAATGCATCAAGAACTTCTTTCAGTATCAGATTTCTTTTGGCAATGGCGTAAACCCGTGTCACATCTGACAGGGAATTGGTTGATTTACTGTTCCAAAAAAGCGCTGCCAGTGTGATTTCTGTACCGTCATCACTCCGATATAATGCTCTGAGCCCGGTAACTACGGCAGATTCACGTTTACTTCTAACTCTTGTGCCAGCACCATCATGAGCAGAACCAAAACTACCCCGCATATAGGAAATTAAAGTTCGGTCAGTACGATCTCCCTGTGCTGCTGCAACGTTGAATGTCGCCCTGCCTGCGGGGAGCAACAAAGCCATCAATCCATCTATAAACGTTGATTTTCCTGAACCATTATCCCCCGTAACTAATGTTCCCACCTCATCAATCCGCGCGGTGTGCAGTCCATTGAATGAACCCCAGTTATATACGGAAAGTTCAGCCAATCTGATTTGGTTCGTATGCATTAATGAGTTAGTCAACATAGTCATCTCCTGTTTCACCATCAATATTTATGTCACTACTCTTTTTGCCGGGAGCTATACCTTTTTCATTTACCATGTTGAGATAATCGGCAAGCATTTTTTCGAGAAACTCAGCATTAACGACATAACGAATGATTGGAGTAATTTCAAAACGATCATCACTTCCTCGTACCGAACTCAATATTTTTTTATTCACCATTTTGGTCAGGGCACCATTGAGTTTTTTACAATCAGATTTGGTGCTATTGGTTAATGGCAGAAATGGAGTCAGATTGGATTCAATTCGTTCTATATCGATGATAATTTTTTGTTCACCTGAAGATTCCCGATCTTGAAAATGTTTTCTAAGTATCAACAATAGTAACGTGTCATATAGAGAAAGCGTTCTCCGGCTAATGATAGACAATGTCTCTTCATCATCATCCATCCCCAAAGATTTTTTGTCTTCTTCATCATTAATATTTGCGATAAACGCAACCCCGACTCTCTCATCCAGAACTAATTTCAAATAAATTTCTGATAAATATTTACGAATATTATTTTGATAGCGACAAAGAGATGCAAAAAGCTTTATTTTCTGTGAAGACAATATGACACCATGACGCAATAAAGTGACTAATACCTGACGCGCTTCAACAGGCATGCCTTTATCATTCGCCGTATCATTCAATAAATCAGAATGACGGTTATCTTCTCTCAATATATGATCATCAGGAAGCACTTCCCCAAATGAAAAGTCTGCATTTAACTCTGTGTTAGGAGTATTAGAGGAACGCTCTGACTGTGTATGATTTTTTATTAACTGATCAAAAAAACTGGTTTCTTTCTTATATCTATTCATAGTCCATCCCCCACTTTCTAGCCAGATAATTTAAAGGACTAACTCATCTAAATTGTCGGGAAATAAATCGGCACTCAAAATAAAAGTTGGAATAGATGCCCGCAAATGGACACCTTGTTTATCCTTGATCTCTACTGATTCGTTTTCTTCCAATGACACCATGCCTATCGATTTTGCCACTCTCAAATAGGCAACTAATTCTTCCAATCCTGCACCAATAGGGTTATGAATCACAATAGAAGCTATCGTCATTGGCCCATATTTTTTTAATGTAGCCAGGATCTTTTCAGCAATTAACCTGACTTGAACTGTATCAAGACAATCCAACATCTGCGTACTTGGCAACTTAGAGTTTAGATTTTCCTCAACACCAGAAGTATTGAGTTTTTCATCAGGTAACTTGAGTTGCATACTGTCAGGAGAGTTTATTATTGCTGTCCCGGTAGGCAGTAATAGGGTTGTTTCTGTTTGTAAGTTACATCCTGCGTTTTTTAGTTCAACAGCCAGTTTTTCCAATCGATTAAGTAATCGCTCTACTGCCCGATTTTCCTGAGCATAACCACTTTCTATGTAAGCACGTAAGCTTTCTTCTATTCGGCGCCTGATCTGAAAAACCCTTTCACTCTCTCGACTCAGTTCTCTCATCAATCGATTGAGAAACTGTTGCTGCTGAGTAGTTAAATGCTTTGCAACCGGACGACTTAAAATACTACGAAGCTGTTCCCGCAATTCTGTTGTTCTGTGCTGATCACATAGCAAATGGAAAAAGCTTTCAAATGCACTACCTGCGTCAGTTTGGAATAATAAATTTTCTTTCTCCAACACGGAAAGAAGAATATTTCCTTTTGTGGAATCTTCTTCAATAATTTGAATTCGAATGTTTTGATCTAATCGACGGACTTCATCTTCAACACGGCGAAAATCCCCGGTTAAAATTGATGCCAAGTGATAGATTTCACGGATTCTTTCTCTTTGTTCCGCTACAGTTAATTCAATAACAACACCAGAATGCAATGCGTCAATTTCTCTTTGTATTTCTGATATTCTGGATTTTAAAAGCGTGATACGTTCATTAACATTTGAGTTAATTGCTACTGCAAAATCCCTAACTGCATCCTGAACAATTCTCAGATGAGATGCTGTTGTTCCTGAATTATGTTCATCAAGCCCTTGGACAAAACGAATAGCAATTTCACTGGCATCCGTTTTGGTCAAGACATCATTCATTTCTCGCAGCCAGCCTTCTTTAATCCATTTATTAAGATAAGTCCCCGCTGATGTTTCTGTTTTCCAAATATCCAATTCCCGGAAACGGATTAATTCTTCATCAAGTAATATTCGAGCCTGGCTGAAGGGAGCTTCACTGTTTTCAGAAAACAAATCGCTTAAAAAAGCTAAAATGTACGGTGCATTATCAGCTCTTAATAGTTTCCAGGCTACATTATCCCGAAAAAGACGACTGTATTTTGCTTGTAACCCTTGAAAATTCAACGTTTATCCTTTTATTCAGTGATATACAATCATAATCGATCGTAAGAACACAGATCATAAGGTTAACAAATATATTGTATCTAAAATATACATCCGTTTTTACCACAAAATTGGACAACAAAGAAATTAATTCACTATTAAAGAACAAATTCTGAATTTAATAACTAATGTTAGCAAAGTTGCCAAAGCAATTAATGTCAGTAAATCAACGATGAACAGATGGATTCATCAATTAAGGTAGGACCGAAAAGGGAAATAGACCACGGCGGTACTCATGGGGAATAAGGAAAGGTATATGGCCCAACTTTGCTGAGCAAACGCAAAAAAGCCATCCGGGGACGGATGGCTTCTCTGACTGAATTGATGTCTGGCAGTGCCCTACTCTCACATGGGGAGACCCCACACTACCATCGGCGCTACGGCGTTTCACTGCTGAGTTCGGCATGGGGTCAGGTGGGACCA
>NZ_NIBS01000050.1 GCF_002632465.1 Xenorhabdus budapestensis
CATTATTGGTGAAGGCATGTGGACCGTAAACACGCAGGAAGTGCGCAGCGAAGATGCGGAGTTCGAAGTCCGTTGGGAAGGCATTTCGGTAACAGAAAATTAAGAGGCAATCATGGAAAAAACTAAAGTTATTCAGTTAAGCAAGCCGATTGAAAGTAACGGCGGCAAAGAAGTTTACCCAGAAATTCATTTGCGCGAACCCTGCCTGATTGAGGTTGAGCAGTTTTATGAAATGGATAAAAAATCCAATCCATTGGCTGCCATGAGGCTGTTAATCGCCTTAGTTTCATCAGTACCGGAAACCGTCCTGAAAAAAATGGCAATATCTGATTTCCGTCAATGTGAGGCGTTCTTAACCGCTTTTTTGGCCTACACACCCTCCAACAATGGCAGCGATTAGCGGCGGAAGTGACCTATTTTTACCGCTGGGGGCCACAAGACGCGTGGCTCCTGAGTCGGTCGCGGCTAAATTGGTGGGGTGAACAGGCAGAACGGATCAATCAAGCGAGGTCGGGTAATGGGTAATGCATTTGACTTTGAGTTACACGCGGATGATAACGCCACAAAAGCGCTGGCAGAGATTGAAGCTAGGCTTAAGGGGTTGCAGCCTGTATTAAACTCTACGCGGGAAGGACTGCGATTTGGCGGCAGTGAAACGCTGGAAAACACAGGAGCATTAGGCAATAAATTACGGGATATGTCTCAATCAGCTAAAGATAACGTGCAAAACATCGGTGACATGATCCCGCCACTGAAAAATTTTGGTGAACTGTTTACCAAGTACAGTGGTATGACATCAACAATGGGGTTGTTTGGTGGTGTCGGGGGAATCATTGGCGGTCTGACAGCGGGATATAAGACGCTCAGGGAGATGGGGAGAGAGGCTAACAATCTTGATACGCTATCTAAAGATACCGCCATGTCCATTGAAGACACCTCTAAGTTGACAGGCGCATTAGTCCAAATTGGTGCCGATGCTGATGATGCCAAAAAATCCGTTCAAAATTTGTTTGACGTTTTTAATGCAGCAGAACGTGGTGAAAATGGTTCGGCGCGTGCAGAACTGGATAAAGCAGGTGTTAAAATTCACACAACCAAAGATGGTTCTGCGGATGTTATTCCAACACTATTGGAACTGGAAGAGGCATTTAAAAATAAAAATATTCCTTCTGAAACCGAGAAAAGACTGATAGTGAAATTGGGGTTAACCCCCGAGATTTTGACCTTACTCAGAGAAGGTAAAATACAGGAGCGGCTGGATAAAGCGAAAAAGTACGGTCAAACCATAACCGAAGAAGAAAATCAAAAACTCACTGACTTCAATACCGAAGCCAATGAGAGTGCCGCAAGATTTTCTGGGATGTGGAACCGAACGAAGATAGATACTGCTACATGGCTTTTGGACAAAGGCGAAGAAGCAAAAAAAAACCCTGCGTGGCAAACCATTAAAGATATCAGGATGCGCGAAAACGATACCGCCGACAGTTTCTATCATGGAAACAAAGAAGAGGATATCAGGAAGTGGGCAGTCAGCGACAAGGAATTCACCAGCCAATTAACCTTTATGGAGGAGTTTCGTCTTTTACGGGGAAAACCGGATGAAGAGTTGCAAAAGAAACTGAATGATAGATATGGTGAGTCATGGGAAAAGCAGAAAAAAGCCCATGAAGCGAAAACAGCCGCTAATAAAATCCCGGCATTGCCAAAGTATGAAATGCCCCATTACCCCAACCCCTACCAAAAGCACGGCAGCATCGGCACGGCCTTATTAGAATCAATGTCTGATTACTTTGCCATGCTAGAAAAGAAATACGGTCACGAACCCGGGCTGTTACATGGTATTGCGATGACTGAATCGTCAGGTAATCCCAACGCGATTGGACCAGTAACAGAATCAGGGAAACAAGCTCTGGGAATGTTCCAGTTTATGCCCGATACCGCCAAAGAACAGGGATTGATAGGTAATGATGTTTTTGACCCTTACAAATCTGCTGAGGCGGCTGCTAAATATCTCAGCTGGCTACGTCAGCAAACCGGCAATACAGATGGAATGCTGGCAGCTTATAACTGGGGTATCGGGAAATTGCAAGCAAGAGGCATAAGGAATATGCCAGCGGAAACACGTAATTATATCCCCGAGGTTAAGAAAAATATGAAAGTCGGGGCTGCAATCGCTGAAAAGAACATCAACAGTGAACAAGAGCAGCCATTCCCTTCACTCTACAGCCAAAGCAAGCAGGCTGAATATGATGAAGAAACCACAAGAAGGATTGCGAAAGCAATTGAGGACGCCATAGGCGATAAAACCATCACAGTTGATATTAACTTGATCAATAAAGAGACAGGAGAACGGCAAAAATTTCAGTCGAATTCTGCCGGAAAAGTCACAACTTCCATGCAGTACCCTTGAAAATGACTTATATTTTATTCATTAATGTGACTTTTATCATATAATGAATGGAGCTATAGATGCGAGTATTTGGGGGCTTTATATTACTTGTCGGTATTGTATGGATTTTTGTGGCCTTAAATATGGATACCACAGTTTCCTCTTACAACGAAAGAGTTCACAACATTGGATTGGTTTCGGATAAACAGAATCACGTCATTATCGGATGTTTCATTATCCTTTATGGGTTGATAATTGCTTTTTTCAGCAAAGAGAAGCGATATCTTAGTGATTTGGTTTCTTGCCCTTATTGCACTGAAACTATCAGCAAGGACGCTATAAAATGCAAACATTGTCACAGTGATGTTAAGAGTCGCTCAGCTAAAACGCTAGCTCGTACTCTTGCGATGAAATCCGATTATTTAAGAAAAGCAGATAATTATCGTTATTTTGATTTTGTTGATAAAAATAAAGAGATTATCAAAAAGAGGGTTGAGGAGTTCGGTGTTCTATGTGCTTCTTATGTTGAAGAAGTGAGATTAGGTGGTGGCGATGAAGAAGTTGCGAAAGAAAAGGTAATTTCGATGATCGATGAAATTGCATCTAACATTGATAATGAAAAGGCTAAAGAGTTTAGAAGATTATGTGAGTCTCATATGTCTTTATAAAAAAACTTTTCCCCAAGAGGAGGTTAGAATGTTAAAGAAGATTACTTTCATAACCGCTTTTCTTCTTACCTCAATGTGGGCTGTTGCTGATAGAAGCAATGGCGTTGGTGTAGACGCCAATGGTAATCATTATGTTATTGATGGTGGTTATGAATGTGAAGCACACAAATTAAAGCAAGGTAAAGAGATTGAAGGATGGAATGGCGCTTTGATTGGCATCGCTGGCAGTACTAAGGTTAAAGCAATAACACTCTCACTATTCAAGAATGGCGAGGAATCACCTGAATTCGCTGTTAATCGGCTGAGAATAGCTACTTCGCCGTCAGAAACTTTCTACACTAATCTCAGTAATACTGCTTCGATTAGGGTGAATTCAAAATCAATAGCAATAGCCATTGGAACTAATGAAGAAGGTACAGGAATTCTTTTAACCAACTGCATAGCAGGAACCCCATAATTTACTACAAAAACAAGTGTAGAGGAAACAGCCCCTTATGGGGCTTTTTTTGCGCCTAAAAAGAGGTATCTCATGGCCTTTATCAAAGATGCCATTTCTTCATTGCTGGGCAGTGATGGCTCATCATGGAAATGGTCAGAGCATTTACGGCCTGCCTCATTTCGGGGTGTGCCCTTTGCTGTTGTTTCCGGTGAAAGTGTTTTTGGCCGCCGTCAGGCGGTGCATGAATACCCGTACCGGGATATCGCCTGGATTGAGGATTTGGGCCGGGCGACCCGGAGGATAACGTTGCGGGGTTTTATCATTCAGGACAGTCTGGTTTATAAAGCCCCGGATGTCATCACCCAGCGCAAAAATCTGGTCGCCGCCTGTGAAACCGGATCGGCGGGGACATTGGTGCATCCGACACTGGGGGAACTGACCGTCAGTGTGACAGAAAGTGGCCTGCGTATGACTGAGAGCGCGGAATCGGGCCGGGTGTTTGAGTTCACGTTAACGGTGATTGAATCCGGCCTGAAAGTCTTTGCGGTCACCAACAGCACCAAGTCCGCCACCGAGGTGAAGAAAAACTGGCTGAAAGTCTACACGACCACCCTGGCGAAATATGTCTCAATGGTGAGGGGGGAAATCCGCTCGGTGGTACAGGGGATGCGGATCATCAAACAAACCGCCAATCAGTGGGCAGGGATGGTGACCCGTTCGGTGGATGAAGTGACCAACCTCAGCGATATGCTGAAAACCACTTTCGGCAGTGAGCGTTATGGCCGTTATCAGCGCGGGACCATTGGCGGTACGGTATCAGGGGCAACCGGAATTCGGGCACGGGATGATAAATCGCGTAATGAGGCTGAGATAATGAAGAAAACCACCGCTGAGGTGGTGATGGGCCGTAAAGCCATTGGCCGCCGCCTTGAAGCCCTGAATATGGCCCCGACCGTGGAAGTCTTTAGCGAGGCAGCCGGTGAGGTGGTGGGGGCGATTATCCAGTCGGCAGGCAGTACTGATGAGAAAGTGGCTATCTTTGAACATCTTGCTGCCTTTCAGAATACCCGCTACCAGCAAGGCACGGTTGACCGGCATGTGACTGAAATGACCGTTCTGTTGCTGGTGGTGTTGTCGGCGGGC
>NZ_NIBS01000051.1 GCF_002632465.1 Xenorhabdus budapestensis
GCTTCGCACACGGTCAGGGTTTCTTCCCGCAGTGATTGCCTCGCTTGCGGGTGTTGCATCAGGCCAGTGACCTGCACGGTAAAAATGTCTTCATGGAATGTCGTACCGGTTTCATCTGATGCCGGTAAAAAAATCGGGTTCATCGGTATTTCCTTGATTGGAGGTCAAATAAAAAAACACCCGCCCGATGCCGGGAAGGTGTTTTCGGTTCCCTGGTCAGGCGTTTAAGAAAAGCGTTAACAGCCTCATGGGCTGTTAACGTTAATGATGTTTATTTTTGTTATGGATAAGTAACGGACTGATAACGTCCTCTCCGGGTTTCAGTGTCATGACCGAAGCTATCAGGCCGCTTTCCGGGTGCTGTTGTGCATACTCCTGCAATGCGCAGAACCGGTACGCCTCCTCATTCGGGGTATCCAACACCGAGATACGGGCTGATACGATGGCCGTCACCGCCAGCCCGAAGGCATCGGCTGAAAGCGTGGCCGTGAATCGGATGTCCGGCAGATAAACGGAATACGTTTCCGCCCGTGTCGGCACCAGATAAGTCAGCGATTCAGACACCTGCCGGCTTGTCCATTGTTCAGGCTGGTCACCGCCGCATAACGTTGATACGGTATTCGCCAGCAGGAACCCCAGAAATAACCGTTCCAGCGGGGTTTTGTCGGGAAACACGACCGACAGTGCAAGACTGTCCAGCATAATCAGTTCATTCTTTGGCATCACGTTCTCCTTAAGCCCAACGCTGCCCGGATATATTGCGCCTGAGGATGTTGCAGCGCATATTCACGCAGGGCGCAAAACCGCTCAGCGTATCCGTCCAGCTTCATCAGCGCCGTCAGATAACCCAACACGCTCAGGGTTACCATCAGCCCAAAGGCATCGGCGGAGACTTCACCTTTAAAGTCAGTCGTACCCACGTTGACCACAGCGGAATCCGACCGTGCCGGCACGATATAGGCGATGCGGTCTGACACCTTCCGGTACTGCCATCGGTCACACCGGTCATCGTCACACAGCACGGCAGCAGCTTTAATGAACGTGTGCTCCAGCAACATCAGTTCCAGTGAACCGGTGTGCGGAAAAATTTCAGCAAAAGGGGAGAGTTCAGCCGGGGACACAGTGTGCACTGTGGCCGGGGTAGTATTTTGTTGCATGGTATTCTCCTGATAAAAACAACGGGGAACACCTGACCCAATGGGAAACGTGTTCCCCGTTGGGTGACTGGCCTGTTGGCCATGATGAATGAGATTAAGAAACCTTCATCGTCATCAGACTGACGATATCTGCTTCCAAAGGGGCGCAGATGTACCACACCGTGGTGTACTCCCTTGCAGGCTACGGGAGTGTTGCTGTCGCTGCCCGAAGGTGATCCTCACAAGCGACCGGATCATGGATAAGTCTGACTACGCTAATAAACGGAAATCCTCAGGTCAATGGGTAATTCATTTCCCGGGACAAAAAATAATGTCAGGAGTACGACGGAATTTTTGGGCGTCAGGGAGAGACTGTCAATACGCGGTGACCCATTCAGGCCGTTTGGTCTAACACGTTTATGCCCCAAAGCTTGCTAGAATCCCTTTGAACAATCGCAAACAAACGAATGAGTTGCCATACAAAATCTCATATATAAACCCTGTTCTCCGCGGCTTTATCTGATTATTTGATTGTTCAAACTGGATAAATATGCAGTCGTATTAAAAACTCATGTTTTTTGAGTGTTTCCAAACTTATTTTTTTGTGTGTTCCCCCAGGCTAAAACAAAAAAATCCATTAAAATCAACTTAATAACCCCTACAAATTAGTTAATAGGTTTGGAAAAACGCTCATGCACGTTTTTCCAAATGGCGTATTTGATAGAAAACTGATAAATTCTTTACATACAAATAGTTAACTGTGCGTATTTTCACTGTTCTAATGAGATAAACGCGCGCGCCACTAATAAACTGTTAGGCCTCTTGGTACTCTATGCAAGAAATGACATATAGATTAACTGCAGACTTACGCAGGCTTTCATTTGAAAATCATGATCGCTGCGTATCCTGTGGTCATGTATTTAAAGAAGGTGATACTTCTCACTTAGGTTATAACCAAAATGATGAGCCACTATATGTATGTAATAGCTGCTGTGGCAGTCTCAAAGAAACTGCTATAAGACATTACTTTAGCCCAAGACCATACGAAATCCCTGACCAAAAAACAAAGCTATGGCGCTACATGGACTTCACTAAATATGTAAGCTTACTATCTTCGAAGTCTATATATTTTACTCGTACAGATTGTTTTGAAGACTTATACGAAGGAGCCAAAGGAATTAAGAAGAACAAAGAACGATGGGAATCCCATTATTTAGAATTCTTCAGACGTGCAATTATGAATCCCCCTGAAGGGTATGTATGTGAGCTTTCCAAAGAGGAAATTGAAAAAGATGCTCAGCGCTTACTAAAAGAAATGGAGATAGGGGGAAAAACTCACAAGGAAAGCACTTTTGTAAACTGCTGGCATGAAAGCGAACATGAATCTGAGGCAATGTGGCGCTTGTACTCCAGTTTTCTTCCTAATGCGGTTGCAATACGAACATCTTACAAAGGGTTGTATGAGTCACTTGGTCGTGATCCATCCATAAATATTGGGCGAGTGAAATATATTGATTTTAATCAAAACTATGCAGGCCCAAATAATGCCTTTTGGCGAAAAAGGAAGTCTTTCGAGCATGAAAAAGAAGTCAGAGCACTTTTAACAGATATGAAATGCAAGGGACAGGGAAAGCTTCTCCCCTGTAATCTAGATCTACTTATTGAAGATGTTTTTGTTTCACCTTGTGCGCCTGAATGGTTTATTCATTTGCTAAACGATATTAACGAAAAATTTTCAATAAAGATTAAGCTCAGAAGATCTGAACTTATAGAGGAGCCGTTCTTTTGATAAAGTCAGGCCTGACAAGAGCATCAATTAATACCTCGCAAGCTTTCGCCTATTACGTGTGCGTTATATTCATTGAGATCGCGTCGAGGAAACAAAAAATGATTAGTCACGGAGAATGATAAGTGGAAGCATTTATACTGCCCGCACTCCTTGTACTGCTAAGTGCCATCTTGCGGAGCTTCATCGTTAACAAAAAAAGTACTCCTTCAGTGTTCGGGGATATAGCTTTGGGGTTACCTGTAGACTTAACCTTTGTTGCTCTCTCTGTAGCAATATCGTCAACTGCATTGATACAATATTGGCTCGACAATAGGGCAACTTTAATCGTCGGGATTTTGGTGGTAGCTGTTTTTCAGCTCGGAGCGTTATATAAGCCTTGCAAAGAGTACATTGATGAAGACAGAAATTGGTGCTCGTTCTGGTTTTGGGTCTTAAATGCAGCTTCAACTTTCGCTGTATTCTGTTTCTTAGTAATTAAGGTGGTGAAGTAATGGCTGGCATGACCTCATTTGAATTCATAGTTTCTTTTGCTATTCTCTTGCTTGCAATGACTGCGGTAATGGCATTGATGTTTTACACAATGCAAAAGAAAAGAGGATCACGATATGACGAAGAGAAAAAACGCATAGAACTGGACCTTCTTCGTCATAACGTAGAATCAGAAATTTATGGCCTGAATAAGCGCCTTAGTAAAACCGTATCAAGATTTGAAGATACCTATCACCTTCAACTTGATGGGAACTCTAAAAGCCCGATCGTCGAAAAATCTGAACTTCAACTAAATGATTTTCTGAAAAATGCAGGGCTTAAAGAATCCGACTTACAAGAGAAAGATTTTGTTTTTGTTCTCACGCCGTTTCATAGTGAATTTGATGGTGTCTATGAAGCAATCAAAAACATATGTGATAAGGCTGATATCCGCTGCATCAGAGGTGATGAGCAGAACTTTAAAGGTGACATATTTTCACATGTGCTAAAGAATATTGTGCAAGCCAAAGTGGTGGTTGCCAATCTAGGAGGGAGGAATCCCAATGTTCTATATGAGCTAGGCCTAGCACATGCTTTGGATAAAACAACAATTCTAATATCTCAGCTGCTGGATGATTTGCCTGTAGACATTAAATCGAAAAGAATCATTACTTATAAGGAATTTTCTGATTTGGATGACGTTTTGCCGCTTGAGTTACTCAAAGTCATGAAAAAAAGTAACAAGTAAAACTCTCGGACGAAGCAATAGTGCGGCACTATTTGAGGCGTTACCCCATAGAAATTTTAATCCTAAATAAGCGAGTTAAAGTTAATGCTTTAACTCGAAAATGTCCAGAAATGAGTTAGCGATAACATAGGAATAATCGCCTAAGATTCAAGATTGCTTTGCTCA
>NZ_NIBS01000052.1 GCF_002632465.1 Xenorhabdus budapestensis
GCAAAACCACACTCTTTCGACAACCGATTGAAAAAAGAACGAATATGCTGCCTTTCTTTATCGTGATCATACTGGTAACTGGCCATCCGCCCGTGATGACGAAAACTCAGACGGGTTAAATCAAACAGCGGATCATCATCTTTCGCCCCACAGGCTCTCGCCTGTTCAAGGAGTTGCGCCAGCCGGGGTTTAAGCTGCCGGATCATCGGTATCCGCCACTCACTGTGATTTTTACTGCCCTCGACGCGCAATACAATATAATTGCCATCCAGGTTGATATCCCGTAATCGCAGGTGCAGTAACTGGTTCTGACGCATGCCCGTCAGCCGGAACGTATCCAGCACCGTCAGCCAATACCCGGTCGGGTATAAAGCACAACGCCCTCCCCGGGGAGCAACCTGTGTTCGCTCTTCTTCCCCATACTGCCCCATCAGCAGGTAGAGACGGGTTATCTGGACTTTACTCAGAATTTTCTTCTTTTTCTTCTCTTTTTTCACCGCCGCATTGCTAAACGGGTTCTCGGTAAATGGCAGCAGTTTCCTGTCCATTACGAAGTTAAAAATGGCCCGCAGGTGGGCCACCTTATTGTTCCAGGTATGGCTCGACTGTTTTTTCTCCATCAAAAGATGACGCCGCCACCGTAGCACATCCCGGTGAGTGACCTGTTCCGGCAACACCGTTTCTCCCATAAACTGGATAAAGACCCGGGTAACTTTGCGATAACTCCACTCGGTGGCCGGTCGCAACATATGTGAAAAAAAGTACTCTTCCAATAACTCATCCCAACTGATTTTTTCTGCGGCAGGCAACATGTTATTTTTTCCTTAATATATTAAATAAATCATGACACTCAATTGTTCATAAACTGTTTTATGGAAATACAAGATATAAATAATCAGTTAAACTATTTACATTACAATAATGTATTGTGGTTATCTTTTCTGGCAACATTTTCTTTATCCGATACAGACTGTTTGGCGAATTTCGAGCCGTGATGATGATTTTTTGCCTTCTCCTGATGAGAGGACCCATGACCGGATTGAAATAAAGACAATAACGTCTGGGTATCACTCTCGCCGGATGGCTCAGATGCCGGTGCCATTTCTAATGGGGAATCCGGAGAAGCCTGGCCAGGTTCAGGTGATACCCCAGCGACATCAGACAATTCTGCAGAATTCCCCGGTTTCAATAAAGGCGACTCCACCTGTCCGGCGGCTTCCTGAAGTAATTCATCAATCAACGGTACAGAGGATGAATGACCACCAAGATGCAATGTCAGGCAAGTCCATGCGTCCGGTACCAGAAACAACCAGGTCACCGCATCTTCCGGCAGTAAACGGGCTGCCATCATGGCGTTCAGTGGCACAGACAAATCTGGCCGGGACGACCGGAACCGGAAACGAAAGCGACGGTCTGGCGTCCACAATCCCGGCTGCCAGTCATGCCTATCATCCAGCTCCCCTTCCAGGTGCTGCAACAGGGGCAGGTGGTAAAATAATGCCGTCCAGAACACAACCGCCTGCCATAGCAGGCTCTGGGCAGCCTGAGTTTCCGGTGCTGCCCCGGGGGGTAACAGATGTCCCTTCGCCAGCCGCACGGCACAGGTGGTAAACTTTAGCGTCAGGTCAGCAAAATCCCCGCTTCCCGACCAGTTACCTTCCGGTGTTGCCGGCACCTGTTGGACACGGCTCAGCAATTGCTTCACCGGTGCGAGATAAAAACGCTGATACAGCCCTTCGGGCAGGGCAGTGTTTTGCCATAATTGCTGAAGATACTGACGGCGCAGGGAGGTTGCCAGTAACTCGTCAGCCGATTGCGGCCGGAAATAGCCCCGGCTGTCACGAATGGCCTCCGGTTGTTGTTCGGATGATTTTTGCGGTGTGGCAGACTGGCGGGCAAAATGCGATTTAAAACGCTGAAACATGGCTTTTCCTCTTTCGGTTCAAATTGGGCTCAGTGTCGGTGAATCCCGGTCTGAAACAAGGAAAAACTCTTTTTGCGGAAATGAAAATTAAACTGACTCGATTCACCCACCGACTCGCTTATCGGATCACCTTAATTTTCACTATAAATCAATATATTAAAACTACTCGAAAATAAGAAAGCGCCCCGAAAGGCGCATTAGAGTAACAGAACAGAGGCTGAAAAAATTCAGGCGGCCTGTGGCTGCTGATGCTCCCGTAAACGGTTCGACCAGTTACCCAGATAATGGGCCGGCGTGTAACGTGTCCGTTTGCTGCCGCCATCATCCAGCGCATTGCCGACAGTGACCGCGGCCGGAATGCCGGCCAGGGAAAGCTGGACGTAAGCCATCACCGCGGCCAGCGGATCAATATCAATCGCTGACACCCACAGGCTGCATAACGGATCATGTCCCTGCTCTCTCAAGACGTCGGCAGCGGCCAGTGTCATACAGCCCGCCCCACAAGCCGGCTCGTACAGGGTCACAAAGGGTTTCTCCTGCAAGCGTGCGGAAACATCCTGCAACTGTATCTCCGCCATCATTCTGGCGACACTCCAGGGCGTAAAGAACTGCTGAAGGTGTTTATTCCCCAGCTCCAGCCGCATAAACACCGTGCCGAGAAAATCGCCGGGCGCTTCTGCCAGTGCCAGCACGGTAGTGGAAAAGAGTTTTACAATCCGGTCAACATCTTCCCGCGCATATTTCCTGATGGTTTTCAGATAAAACTGCTCCAGCTCCTCACTGAAACAATATTTATTGTGAATGGCCGCCATTGCGCAGTGACAAAAATCCCGGAAGACCTGATAACGAGGCTGATAGCGGGCGGTTTGATTAAACAGCGAGATAAATTCCTGTTGGTAATCGGTACGAGACGCCATGGCGTGTTTTCCTTGTCGCATAAAAATAGGGAAAACACGCCCCGGAAGGGGAACGTGCTTCCCCCTTCGGTTGAAGTGAAAATAAAGAATAAGGTACTGAACAAATCGCTACTGTCCGACAGCAATCGCCGGCAGTGCCTGACTGATTTCGGGTTGTTCACCGTTAACCAGATAGAGTGCAGGCCGGTTTTCGCGTCCGGGTAAGCCATTACCGCTGTCTACATGCTCACCCTGATCATAACAATCGTAGCCTTTGAGGCTTCCTGACGGTTCGCTGTACCAATGGCGGATCTCGCAATCAAACATCGCTGACAGTTCCCCCATCAGTTCCGCAGAGGGCGGTGCCCACGGTGAATCAAAACGCACGGTTAAGCTGCTGACATTACGCCGTTCCCAGCGGACATGGTGACCGAACGGCCATTCCAGCCCGTAGTGCTCGTCGTAGAACTGTACGGTGGAGGCAATGCCTTTCAGCAATCCGCTGCTGCCGTTAATCTCGGTCGCTAACCGGGTCGGCATGATCATCAGCATATCGCAGGGCTGGGCGGATGTCGGAGACACATTCAGCCTGTCCCAGCAGGCGCCGGTATCGGGACTATCAGACCAGCTCACCATACCGAACCAGTCGGTATACTGGCGGATCAGGAGTGATGCGATAATCTCACGCGCCGGTTCCGGAATATTTTCCCAGCGCAGCAGACTTAAGCCCGACTGACGGTACAGATGGTCGATACGTTTAATGGTGTCGCCGGTTAGCAGCGCATTATCCTGTAACAACATCAGCCACTGCTCAAAGGCCAGATGTTGCGCAGTCTGTGCCGTAGTACCTCGTATCAGCGCCGGATAAGGCGCGTAAGTCAGGGGTTTGGTTGGTTTCAGTATCCCGGCGCACCCGGCCAGAAACAGCCGCAGACTCTGCAAGACTGCCTGACGGTAACGGGGCGCTTCTTCGCCACAGACCCATTGCTGCATCACATCGATACAAACGGATTTGCCGGTGATGTCCAGTTGATTCGTGATCCACTCTGCCATGGTTAAGTTCCTCTTGATTGATAATGTTAAATAAAGGAGGAACTGTCCCGGCGGGGAGTCAGTTCCCCCGTTGGGTAAGTAAAAAAGGATTTAGAGACTATCCGGTTTTAAAATATCAGCCAGCTGACTGTCGAAAATGACCATCAGTTCGTCATGCACCTCCAGGTAAGGCGTACTGTGCGTGATGACCGGAGCATTCAGCCGGGTTAAATCGTACTTATCGACTAATTCGTTAATGGCCTCAGAGGGTCGGATGCCGTTTTGTATCAGTTCAGCGACCGTGTCTGTTTCACACAGCGCCGT
>NZ_NIBS01000053.1 GCF_002632465.1 Xenorhabdus budapestensis
CACCGATTTTGCGCCCGTACAACTCATGGATTTGTCCCTGTGCATCCATCACCGGCACAACCAGCGAGCCGCGCAGATGCTCACGCCCGTTCTCCCGCAACACCCCGACCGCCCGCAGGCGGCGGCGGATCTCCTCGCCGGCTTTTACCTTTTTCGGGGGCAGGCGGTAAGCGAGTGTCCGGTTGGCAAAGCCCAGCTTAAACTGCGCGACTAATTCAGGATGATTGAGCCGCCGCTTCGCCAGATAGGCCTGCGCTTCCGGCGCATTGAGCAGCGTATGATGATAAAACGCAACCACCCGTGACAGTAACACCTGTTGCCCGAGGGTCTCATCGGCCAGCTCCGCAGGCTGCACCAGTGGCTCAACCGCCGGATTGTGCCCCAGCACCGCGCGTAAGCGTTCCACGGCATGGCGCAGGCTCAGCCCTTCGGTTTGCATCACCCAGTCCAGCACCGACCCGCCCGCCTCACAGCCAAAGCAGTGATAGAGATTTTTCGACGGGGTAATCACCATCGAGGGCGTTCTCTCCTGATGGAACGGGCACAGCACGGTCATGTCTTTACCACGCTTAACCAGCTGCCGTCCCTGCTGCTCGATAATAGCCACTAAGGAGACGGCGGCTTTCAGGTGCTGTAATTCTGCTTCCGGGATGCGAGCCATGTCGATAATCCTTCAAAACGTGTCAATAGGGTTTGGGTAAAAATAACTCGACATCAATATACCACATATTGTAGTATGTACAACATATAGTAGTAAAACATGAGGTAAGTTATGGCTGTCTTATTACATTCAAGAACGGTAACAGCTATGGCTATCAGTAACGAAGAACGCGATTTTTTCATTGCATTAGGCGAACGGATCACCGTGTTACGCAAAGAACGTGGGATAACTCAGGCTGAACTGGCACAGAAGCTTAACGTTTCACAACAGACGGTACAGGCATGGGAAGCAGGGCGGCGAAGAATAAAGGTTTCTTCACTACCTATTGTGGCAAAAGTATTTTCAGTTTCATTGGAAGATTTATTCGGTGAGGAGCCGGAAAAAGTCAGCCGTAAACGTGGCCCGGCCCCCAAGTGGCAGCAGCAGATTGAAGAGATTGATGGTTTACCCAAGGCAAAACAAAAGATGATTTCAGAGATGCTAAACGCTCTGATAACTCAGGCAAAAGTAACAGACTGATAAATAACACAGGGTTTAAAGGCTGGCACCTTTAAACCCTGCTGACCACAACCAACTAGTTAGGAGTTGAATGATGGCTAAGGCGCATTCTAAGCAAAACCGTGCAGTAAATAAAGCTACAAAAACCGAACGTTATTACACCGTGGGATACGTGCCGCAAAATAACAAGGCCAAAGCCCCGCCCGCCATCCATCTTAAAGGGCAGTGGCTTAAGGCCGCGGGGTTTGATATTGGCGGCACACTCACCGTTAAAATTATGGACGGCTGTCTGGTGCTAATCCCCGACAGCGACGAAACTAACAGCCTCAAACAGCAATACCAACGCCAGCGAGAGCAAATCAGTGAAATTAAGCTGAGAATGCGGGAGCTGATAGGCGACTACAACAGCAACTAAGGGCAGGGGTTGAGCGGCTCTAAAAAAGGAAAAAGCCGGAAGATCATTCATTCTTCCGGCTTTATATTTTATTTAGTTACTATTTCACACTTGCCTACAACATCAAAAACATGGTCATAGGTGCTTAACACATATCTTTTGTTTCCTAAACGATGACCTTCTTCAATTTCATCAAAACTTGAAGATGAATATTTCTCATATGGATAATTATTTATCATATATATCTTAATAAATTCAATATCATAAAACTTAAAGGAAATATCTATAGGTTGCTTATCTTTTAATTGAGGCCTACATCCTGACAGTGATAATGACGCATTTACTTTAGCGCTGAATGGAGCCATATTTAATTCTACGTCAGTAAGAATAAGTGCATTTCTTGAATATATAATTCCATATATTGTTTCTATAGCTCTAGTTTTCATTTTATCCGCCACATTTTCTAACCTGAATAGATTTACCGCCATCTTCCGAGGAGAATCTACGATCAAGATTTATTTGGTTTAATTCTTCTGGGGTTGCCCATCTAGATGGTATTTTCGATATACCTGCTTCTTTTGCTGCATATAGTCTGCGGTTATCTAAACTGAATACAGAATCTTTATGCGCTCCTTGTGATATAAGTCTTTCCTGCGTATTAACAGGCAAATCTTTTATTCTCACCTTACGAATTGGCTCAACCCGATTTATGTAGGATGGATCTCTAATAAGTCTATGTTTTAAATCATTAATATTTCTACCGTCGTCAAACATAGGATTAATGTCGTTTTGAGAATAGAGAACAGTTTTTGGGCTAATAAGCTGTAATCCCAGTGGGTCAACCCAACCCGTGGGATTATGCACATAGCCATACGGGTTAAACCCGCCCAGCAACCCTATCGGGTCTTAGGGCAGGTTCCGGTGCGGTTATACTTTTTTAAGCGATTTTTTCCTTGATTATCAGCTTGTTAAAGAACCGTTTTTACCCGTTTAGCCCACATCCGTGAGCCTAAAATGCCGATGTGCACTTTTGGGCTGTTTAATCCGTTTGCCCCGGTGCGCTTTTGCCCTGCTACCACTGTAATCTGTTGTGCAGTATAGCGCCCCTTTTTCCTTGTTATTAACTGAACAGACTGATTTTGTGATGTTTTTCATTTTCGGCAACGGGCGAACGTCGCCCAGCTTGTCCTGGGCGGCGGGCGCACGTTCTGCGGGTGCGGGCGGCACAGAGCCTGCCAGCGGCGCACTGCGACGCTCTGGGGCACGGTGGCTCTGGTTCTGGCACGGTTTTGCATGACTACGCGTTATTCAAGGGAAGCCCCCTGCGGGGGCGGCACGGGGCGGCGATGGCGAGCACGGCAACGAGCGAGGAGCGCAGCGACTGCGAGCCGGGCGCAGCCAGTGCAGCAGGGTCGGGGCGGGGGAGGTAAAACCGCGGAGGCCGCAGGCCGACCTGCCTTCAGGGGTGTTTGCCGGACGGTGGCAAGGCAGCTAAAGAAGAAGCGGGTTAGATGCCGGATGGGGCACGGTGTTCCGGTTCGGCGCGGTGCTTGCCAAGCTGGTGCTCAGACGCTGACAGCAGAAGGCGCAGCCTTGTGCGTCACACCCGGCGATGCCGACCAGCGGGGGCGCAGACATAATGTATATTATACGCTGCGAACCGCTCACCGAGGCTTTTGACTGGCTGCATTACAGCCCGGTGAGGGGCGTATAATTCCCCCACATTATGTTGAGTGGGCTTTGGGCGGCCTGCACGGTCTGAACGGGGGCATCGTGGCTCAGGCCGGCCATTGCCCACGTACCCCCGCAGACACTGAAGCTGACGGGCAGTCCGGCCACGGTCTGCCCCTGCACGGAACCCAGCAGACTCAACGGGGGAGATCGGGCTGTCCGCTGCGCTGTGGTTTCGGGTCTGTGTCAGGTTCTCCGCTGGCACCGCCTGAGCTACTCTTTGGCGGTTCGGTATGACTGTCTGCTTCCGGCTGGGTTTGGGTGTTACGCTCGGCCGGATGGGTCTGGCTGTGAACCTGCTTGAGCTGTTTGATGGCAACCCGCGTATAGACCTGGGTCGTGTTGAGCTTCTCATGTCCCAGCATCGCCTGGATATGGCGGATATCGGCACCGTTGTCCAGCATCTGCGTCGCCATTGAATGCCGGAACAGGTGACAGGCGCCCGGCTTGTCCAGTCGGGCCTGCTGCCGGATGGCTTTGCCCGCGATGTGCGTCAGGTGCCCCGGACTGAGCGGCCTGCCCTTCTGCGAGATAAACAGGTAGCCACTGTC
Source organism: Xenorhabdus budapestensis (assembly GCF_002632465.1). Lineage (GTDB taxonomy): Bacteria > Pseudomonadota > Gammaproteobacteria > Enterobacterales > Enterobacteriaceae > Xenorhabdus > Xenorhabdus budapestensis. The sequence goes on from NZ_NIBS01000053.1 coordinate 3,836, forward strand.
ATACACCTCAGCCAGCTGTGGCCGGACATGCACCAGATAACGTTTCAGCCAGCTTAGCGCCCGCTCACCGATGGGCACCACCCGGTCTTTATTGCCTTTGCCCTGATTGATCACCACCGCCCCGCGTTCGACGTCGATATCCCCCCGCCGGAGCTGGCGCAGCTCCATACGCCGGATGCCACTGCTCCAGAGCACTTCCAGCATCACCCGGTTGCGCAGCCCCAGCACACTGGGGTCGTCAAGGCTGTCCAGCACC
>NZ_NIBS01000054.1 GCF_002632465.1 Xenorhabdus budapestensis
AATAATACGTGGCGCGACACGGTCTATGGTGTCAGCCAGTGCCGAGAAATCAACATACTTATCAAGAACAAGTAGCGGATCACCTAATTCATCGATTTTTCGACGGGGATATTCGGATGCCAGCTTGTCTTTTTTTAAAGCAGAACGAGGCGGTATCATGACAGCGCTACCTTGCAGAGATGTACTGTGTCTACATTTTACTCAATTTTGGGGCTGTGAAAAGTTTTTAGAGGTTCCCTATACATTGCCAGTGTTGTACCTATACATTTAATGGCGTTCCTATCCATCGCTGATTTAGTAGTTTTTCCAGTAAGAAAAAGAATTAGACATAGTATTTGAAGCATTTTTTTGCATGTTAGGGTCTTCATCATTAATGAAAAGGGCGGCTATCCGTAGTGCAAAAATCCAATCCATTCGTTATTCGACTAATCAAGGTTAACACCTTAAATTATTAATCTATTAATTTTATCACTTAAAACTATAATCATTATTACTATTTAATATATTAGGATTTTATTCCCAATTTCCTGCGGTGTGATAAGGAATCAGTCATAAAAAGCTTGAAACTGCATGGTTTCTTAACTTAGTGATTATTGACTGCCTCAGTTGGTTTGCAGAAACTTATGGTTGTGGTACTAAGAAATTGAACGATACTAAGGTGCTGCTATTTATAAGCGGCTGTTAGTCTAGTGTATGTCGAAATTTCCCGCAATTTACACATATGTGAAAGCTGAGATTCGACTTGATACATTGGTGGTCGAGGTGTAGAATCTCTAGCATGACTAGATCAACTACTTCCCCTCAGGCTGTGAAACGTGTACCGGTAGATTACACCGACCGTTTGTATTGGAACGGCATTATTAAGATGAGTTTGTCCAAGTTCTTCATCTTGAGTGTATTACGAAACCGCCCAATGCACGGTTACGAAATCGCGCGCGAAGTGGAATGTTCTACCAAAGGTTGCTGTGCGCCGACCGAAGGGACAATATATCCAGTCTTGCGTGAATTCGAGCAAGGTAACTACGTCACAGTACATACTGAAACGGTTGCGGGTCGTGGGCGTAAGGTCTATACACTGACGGAAAAAGGCAACGAGGCCTTTGCTGTAGCAGTCGAGGCATGGCTGGAAGTGACTGCACATATCACTCGACAAAAGTGATTTTTTTTAAGTTTATACATAGATCATCTATGCATTGAATGGGAATGCTTATGAACCTCAACACCTTCACTGAGACTATGAAGTTCTTTGCCATCATTAGCGGAGAGCTGATCGTGTTATTCTTAATCGTCAGCTTTATAGTGGCGATGATGCAGGAGTATGTTCCAGCCAGTACTGTCCAACGTTTGTTAACTGGCCGTGGTTTACGCGGCAATATTGTTGGTGCGGGGCTAGGAGCGGTAACACCATTTTGTTCCTGCTCGACCATTCCGGTGACAGTTGGCTTGCTTAACGCAGGGGCACCATTTGGCGCTACCATGTCATTTTTGATTTCATCGCCGATTCTGAATCCTGTCATTCTGGGCTTGCTGGTCACATTATTCGGATGGAAATTCACGTTGTTCTATGCAGTATCGACTTTTATCCTAGCCGTTGTGGTCGGTGTGATTTGGCAGTTTTTCGGACTGGAAAAAGACATTAAAAAAGTGCGAGTGGTCGGTGAGGTCGACATATTGAAATCCACAGACTTCAAATCACGTTTGTTCCGTGCTGGTCACTCAGCATTCAGTTTGTTCAAAACATCCTTGCCATATTTGTTGATTGGTGCCGGTATTGGCTCGTTAATTTACGGTGTGGTACCGGGCGAGTGGATTGCTAATGTAGCTGGCACCGATAATCCATTCGCCGTCCCGGTCGCAGCAGCCATCGGTGTACCGTTGTACATTCGTGCCGAGACCCTGATTCCTATAGGTATGGCCTTGCAGGCTCAGGGGATGAGCATAGGTGCGGTCGCAGCGCTGATTATTGCTGGTGCAGGTGCTAGCATTCCCGAGGTAACCTTGCTTAACACTATTTTTCGCCCTCGCTTAGTTAGTATTTTTGTATTAACCATTTTTACTGTTGCTATCGGCGTGGGCTATATCGCCAACCTGTTGTTTATGTAAGGAGAATGAAAGATGTCTGAGAAAAAAAGTTTCTTGGCTCGTTTGTTCGGCAAGCAAAAAGCGTCCACTTGCTGTGCGGTACGTATCGAAGAAGTTTCTGAAGACCCTACCAAAGACGCTGGAGTAAAACCGATACCCTGTTGCGACACACGGATAGAACCTGAAAGAGAGAACAGCCTAGGCTCTTCCAATTCTGAGCGGAAGAAGGATCGTACAAAGAAAGGGGAGCAGGTATGAGCATGAAACAATATGAATTTGACCAACGAATAGAGAAAGTGCAGCATTATTACGGTAATACGCTAGTAGATAAGAGGGATTTAGCTACTAACGTTTGTACTGTGGAAGAGCAACCTTCCAATACTATCAAATCCACTTTAGCGAAAATTCATCCCAAGGTACAGATGCGTTTCTACGGGTGTGGCATACCGTTCCCTCCGTTACTGGAGGGGGCAACAGTGCTTGACTTAGGTTGTGGTGGAGGCAGAGATTGCTTTGTGTTATCCAGCTTAGTCGGTGAGCTGGGCAGTGTTATTGGTATAGATGCCACTCCTGAACAAATCGCTTTCGCTCAGAGTTATATCGATCATCACCGTGAAGCCTTTGGTTATGCCAAAAGCAATGTCAGTTTTTTGCAAGGCCATATTGAGGAACTGGATAAGCTCAACCTTCCACCTGAAAGTGTCGATGTCATTGTCTCGAATTGCGTAATCAACCTGTCAATGACTAAAGCAGATGTACTGGCTGATATGGCAAAGTTACTCAAGCCGGGAGGGGAAATTTACTTTGCCGATATTTTTGCAGATCGCCGGCTGGCACCAGACTTGAAACAAGATGCACTCATCGTGGGTGAGTGCATAGGCGATGCATTGTATTTCGAGGATTTTATTCATTTGGCGCGACAGGCCGGGTTTCTCGATGTGAGAGTTACTGCCAAGACATTGAAAACCATATCTAATCCCATAATTGAGGCTAAGCTTAGGGGAGCAAGATTATATTCTATTACTTTGCGATTGTTTAAGATGGATCTAGAGGGAAGCTGCGAGGACTACGGTCAAGTTGCTATCTACAAAGGAAATTTTCCTGAAGCGCCCGACCGTTTTATGTTAGATATCGGTCATTATTTTGAGACTGGGCGTGCTGTACCCGTATGTCGTAATACGGCTGATATGATAAAAAAAAGTCGATATAGTGTGCTATTTGATGTCATCGGCGAAGGGCTTCGACATTATGGATCTTTCCAGTGTGGAACTTATCAGCAGCCCGTGTTCTCTATTGAATCTAGCGCTTCCGATAGAGCTAGTTGTGGGTGTTAACAATATTTAAAGGTTATCAATCACAGTGCATCTTTCTGCACGCTGGAGACAATAAGGGAATGTTTTGAAAATAGAAAAGATAGCACGTTAAGAGAGTATTGGGGCAGGAATCCAGTGGAATAGAGCCGATAGGGTACACTAAGGTTCTAGCAACATTTGTATTAGTCATCACTTGATCTAACATTGAATCTTGAAAGATTGAGAGTTACCAGTTTTGAAATAGGTGTCTAATTCTTGAGGCAAAATACGAAGTAACTCTCATGCTTGATATTAATAGTCCCATGACTAAACCCAAAATGGGTTTGATCAGTTTGGTAGGGGGTTGGGTTAGATAACCAAGCCGTGCATTTCCTAATGCTATAGCCCCAATTGCTCTGTTAAGTATACTACAACTGTAACCACTATTTAATAATAAGAAATTCTCTATAAAAAGATTAAAATTGCATGGTTCTTAATTTAGTGATTATCAGATGACACATTGATTTATGATCACTTAAGACTCTAGTATGAGATGAGATTTTTTTATTGACCTAATACTCTAATCTTATAATCGATATATTAGTACGCGATGCTCGACTTTAACATCCTATAACGTTGGCTTGTTGAAGCCAGTCGCGTTGACTTTTACCTTGTTTAAAATTGGCAAAAATACCCAACGTGTG
>NZ_NIBS01000055.1 GCF_002632465.1 Xenorhabdus budapestensis
TGCCTTTTTCTTTCAGCCGGACGTAATTGCGCTCGCCCCGCTGGTAACACCGCACCTGATGTTGCGCCTTGCGACGCAGTGACAGCGGTGTCGTTGCGGGGACATGCAGGCCGGGCATCATTTCCGTTAATTTTCCTGACATCGTTTCCTTTTCTGTTTATTTTTCACTGAGGGCTTTCAGGCCTGTTTTTTGATCGATTCAGACGCTTCGCTGTGCGGCCAGTCTTTCACCGCATGCCAGACGGCCGTCAGCGAGAATTGATGATGCGCGGCCATCTCCAGCATCATATCCAGCCCTTCGGCGCTGTCCGCATCGACAATCGCCGCAGCCTGCCAGCGTTGCCACAACTCACGATTCTCCTCTTCCGTCAGGGGCGAGTTGCGTCCCGGTTTTACGGTCACCCCGGAAATACGCCGGCGGGCGGCGATTTCCAGACTGGACAAGCCGAAAAAATAGCGCATCAGTTCAATCGAGCCGCCTAATTCCAGTGCCCGGTCAATACGTTGTAACCGCTGCTGCTCAATCCGCGCCTGATGTAAAATGCGCACCAGATTACTGTGATGGATCTGGATGGTCAGCACCGACACCGGGCTGTTGCCCAGATAGTGCAGATCTTCAATCGTCAGATTCTGCAATATCAGCATTTCAGCGGGGGCCAGTCCCAGCGCCTCACAACGGCGGATATAGCCGTTCTTCAAATCCATCACCAACTGCAACAGCAGGCTGTTGGTGGCTTGCGATAAATGATGCATACATTTCCTCCAATATCAGGTCAGTCAAAACAAATTGAACAACGCATTGGAAACAGGCACGCGCTCCGGTCTGGTTACCCCGTTATAGCCTCCGGCGCTATCCGGCGCTGAAGTTCACGCAAACGACGTATCACCCGGATAAGACGCAGAAACTTCACGGTCTGGCTATCATCCAGTAACGGCATACCCTCACGATGGGTTGTGCCAAACAGAACGGCAGTCAGCGTTAATGCCGGGGCGTCAGTCGTGCTTTCTCCGGTCAGACTGACCAATAAACGCGAAAAAGCCTGCGCTGCCTGCGCATTCACCAGACAAAAGCCAGCTGAACGGGCATCCGACACCGACAACAAATCGTGGTCACAGCCCATCACTTCGGCCAGTTCAAACGCCAGCCGGAACGCCATCCCTTGCAGATGCTCGACATCGTCCTGCATCGGGGAAATCTCCCAGACCGAACTGACCGACTCCAGCCCGGTTTGGGCAAAGTGCAGGCATTCGGCCTCCGGAGCAGGTTGAGGCGATTCAGGCGGATTATCCTCGTTATCCGGCTGATAAGGCGGAAGCACCGGATTTTTACGGGAGAACGCAACGGATGAACCCGTTTCTTCCACCGGGGAATGTGCCGTCGCCGGATCCGGTGCCGTCTTGCTGACGGGCTGAGAAACACGCCGCGGGTGCGACTCCCGGTTTGGCGCTCGAACCGGTGCCATGTTATGGGGTGCAGCAGAAACTGCCGGCCTGTATTCAAACGCGGTGGCCTGTTCGCCAAAGAGTTGTCTTCGATTGCTTTCTTTCGGATCTAATTCCAGTATCCAGCGGTCATAATTGAGTTGCGGGTGTGGCAGGGCCTGCAATAAATCGCCAATCAGCTCATCGCGAAACATCTCTGGCGACCAGGCTTCCAGTGCGTCAAACCGACGACAACAGGTTCCAAAAACTTCATCAAAGCTCTGCGTGGATCCCGGATTGATACTGAAAACATACTGCTGCCAGACTGTCTCCGCATCCTGTCGTAATGCCAGTAACCCCCGGATTTGCCCTACGCTCAACCCCGCATGCAGTAGATTAGGCATCCACGGATATAGATACTGCACCGTATCTTCCATCCGGCTGATATAACTGCGACTGACAGGAAAGCCCGCTTCACCCAACAATCCCGATAACTCATTTTGCGTGAGTTTCTTTTGTTTCTGCGCTTCATACAGGGTTCTGGCCTGACAGACGCCCAATGCTTTTTCAATAAAACTCAGATCGCCCCGCAGTTCATTTTCCGCCAGATGCCCGATCACACACTGCAACCGTCCCAGCCACGGCTTAAACAGGCAATGCACCCGATAAAACCGCTCATCCCCGGTTTCCTGCCACAGCTCGGACAAAATTTGATAGCGTGTATTCCCGCCATCACTGAAGATATAAACCTCGTCACCGTCCGGATCACGGGTGACTTTCGGCACCGTATCCAGTCCACGGACTTTGATCGAGGCTTTGATATCGTCATAACGCGGGTTGCGGCTGGTACGGGGGTTATCCGGATTAGGGCGAAGTTGATCCAGCGTTAACACCATCGGCATTTCGGCCATCGGCTGACCATCATTAAGCATGGCCACGGCTTGCCGCCCCTGCTGTAACAAAGCGCTGCCTAAATTCAGTGTATTACGTCCCATCCTTTACCTCCCGCTGTCATCGAAATCCGAAAAACGGGTATACTGCGCCTCAAACCGTACACGTACTGTGCCAGTCGGTCCCTGACGCTGTTTGCCTATAATGATTTCGGCCATCCCCGCATCCGGGCTATCCTCGTGATAGACTTCATCGCGGTAAAGGTGCAGGATCAAATCCGCATCCTGCTCCAGTGAGCCGGAATCACGTAGATCGCCATTGTTGGGACGTTTATCGGGCCGGTTTTCGACTTGCCGGTTAAGCTGGGACAGCGCCAGTACCGGGCAATCCAGCTCTTTGCCTAACGCTTTCAGGCTGCGGGAGATATCGGCAATTTCTTGTGTGCGGTTTTCCTGTCCGGGTGCGCACATCAGCTGGAGGTAATCCACCATAATCAGAGCCGGTTTACCGTATTTGCGGGTATAGCGGCGGGCACGGGCACGCAGGAGTGCCGGTGTCTGGAGGCTGCAATCATCAATAATCAGGCGCTGATCCCAGCGAGAAAATTGCTCCAGACTCTGGCTGATGCGCCCCCACTGTTCGTCATCCAGCAGGCCACTGCGCAGCGCGGTTAACGCCACGCCACCTTCCATCGAAGACAAACGCAGCATCAGTTGGGCTGTCGGCATTTCCAGACTGAAAATCTGCACCACCGCATCCTCACGGCTGCGTAATGCACCGAGACAAAACGCCAGCGCCAGTGCGGTCTTACCCATTGAAGGGCGGGCAGCCAGCAGGATCAGATCCCCCGGCTGTAAGCCACAGGTCATGTCATCCAGCGCCTGAAACCCGGTCGGTGTGCCGGTGATCCCGTTGCTGCCCTGTATGCGCTCCAGATGGGAAATCAGCGCCTCCGCCCCTTGCAGCAGAGTCACTGCCTGCTGTTGGCGGGCAGCGCCTTTTTCTGCCAGACTGAACAGCTGGCTTTCCGCCTGTTCTGCCAGCGTCGCAGCCTGTACATTCGGCTGAAAGACGTCAGCACGCAACGAGTTACCCAGAGCCAGCAACTGACGTAACTGGCTTTTTTCTGCCACCATGCGGGCGTATTCCACAATATTGGCGGCACTGGGCGTGTTTTTGCACACTTCGGCCACATACGCAAAGCCCCCCACACTGTCCAGACGCCCCTGATGGGCCAGTAAATCCGTCAGCGTCAACAGATCATACGGCGTATTTTTTTCTGTCAGCTCGGCCATAGCCTGAAACATTATTCGGTGTGCCGGAAAGAAAAAATCGTCAGGGGTGAGTAGCTGAACAAGGTCATCCCAGCGATCATTGTCCAGTATCAGTCCGCCAATCAAGGAAACTTCCGCATAACCATTGCTGGGCTGCTCTTTGCTGACCATCTCTAAGAAATCATGATCCCTGTTCATTATCCGCCTCCCTGCTGACAAGAGTGAGCGCCCGCACTAACCGCTGTTGCAGACAGGGCGACGAGACCCAGAACAGTACTTCGTTGGCGGCTAAATATTGCGGCTTCTCCTTCTCCCAGCCGCATTCCAGCAGCACCGAATCATCCGGTGTTCCGGGCATCAGTGACAGCGCCTGTAATTCTTCTTCACT
>NZ_NIBS01000056.1 GCF_002632465.1 Xenorhabdus budapestensis
CGACGAAAGTGAAGGAGGCAAAAGAGGGCGGTAACGCGAGGTAACAGAGAGGGTAACGCCGTGTAATTTTTTGGGTCCTTCCTAAGCCTTTGATATTTCAGGGGCATTGCGCGCCGTGCAGTTTCACTAACTAAAAAATTTTGAAATTTGGGTAACAGGTAACACATCGTATTTTTCGAGGTTTAATTTATCCTATTGAATTTAAATACTAAAACTATTTATTGTGGTGTTATTTAATGTTACCTGACTTGTTACCTTTGAGGTTGGGTAACACTTTTGGTAACAACCATAGGTAACATTCAGGGTAACAACATGAATCAGTCAGATTTTGCAAAACTTCATGGGGTCAGTCGCAAAACCATTACTGTATGGAAGTCACGAGGATGGTTAGTGATGGAAGGTGACGAAATTGATGTTGATGCCTCAAATGCCAATATTGAACGGTATCGAAAATCACCCTCGACGGCTGAAACCAAGCCAAAACTTAAAAAAGAAAAAAAGCAGCACGTTGATGAGTCAGTTGATGAATCACCAACACAAACAGCAGAAAGATTGATCCGTGAAATTGGTGCGGATATGTCGTTTGATGAAGCAAGAAGGATAAAAGAAAACTTTCTCGCGTTATTAACAAAACTGGAATATGAAAAAGAGGATGGGCAACTGATTGAGCTTTCAGTTGCAGAATCAATCTTGTTTACTGAATTCAGAGGGCAACGTGATGCCTGGATGAATTGGCCGTCCCGTATAGCCCCAATTATGGCGGCAGACTTGGGTGTTCCGGCTGACAGGATGACTGAGGTGTTAATCGAACATGTCCACAAACATATCACTGGTCTCGGGGAGCCTGAATTCAGCACAAGCGAAACGTGACAGATTATTAGCGAGCGCAAGAAAAGGGTGGACCCCCCCGCCACGTATTAGTGTTCCAGATTGGGCAGACCGTTATCGAAAACTGGCTAAAGAGGCGGGTAGTACATCGGGGTCATGGCAAACTGATACTGTCGAAATTGCGCGGGGTCCTATGCTTTCTGTTACTGAATCTGGTGTACATACCATAACCGTCATGTGCTGTACTCAGTTAATGAAAACAGCTTTGCTCGAAAATGTGTTTGGTTATTTTGCGCATCTAGATCCTTGCCCTATGTTGTTATTACAACCTAAAGAAGATGCTGCAGAACAGTTCTCAAAAGAACGAATTACTCCTCTTATTCGAGTAACCCCTGAATTACGAAAAATTGTTGGCGCAAGTAAACAAAAAACATCGAAAGAAACTTTGCTCTATAAGTCATTTCCGGGGGGATTTCTTGCATTAGCGGGTGCAGGTAGCCCTGATAACCTAGCCCGTCGCCCTATTCGAGTGTTATTAGCCGATGAGGTTGATAAATATCCGATTACGCGTGAAGGTGACCCAATAACACTGGCAGAAGAACGAACAGCGACATTTGGTCTTAACTGGTTATCAGTTCGCGCTTGTTCGCCCACTATTGAAGATGAAAGCCGAATCGCAGCAAGTTATGAAGATTCAGATCAACGGCGGGCTTCTTTAGCTTGCCCTCATTGCGGTCATCGTCAATTTCCTGATTTTTTTAAACATGTTCATTGGCCTAAAGAGGGCGAAAAGCACCAATCGCATCTTGCATTAATTTACTGCGAAAGTTGTGGTGCGGGTTGGTCAGAAGGGGAGCGATTACGTGCATTGCGTACTATTCGTTGGCATCAAACAAAGCCTTTTGAATGTTGTGGTAGTCGTCATGTTCCACTTAATGATTATGAGCAGGCATGGCACAGCGATGATGAAACGGCTGTAAATAAAGTATGGTCATTGTCTGAATCTGAACGCCATGCAGTGTATAGGGCTACTTGTCCAGATTGTGGTGAATATGGAGTCGATAATATTCATGCAGGTTATCAAGCATCTAAACTATTTAGCCCATGGCAAAAAGATAAGCCTTCTGATATTGCAGGAAAATACTTAAAAGCCAAAGGCGATCCAGACAAAGAGCTTGCGTGGTGGAACACACAAATGGGTCTGCCACACCGCCCTAATTATGGGAAAAAATTGCCTATTGATGCACTGTTAGCCAGAAGAGAAGTCTATGATGCTGAAATACCAATGGGGGTTGCAGTTCTGACCGCGGGGATAGATACACAAGGTGACCGGTTGGAAATTGAAGTCGTAGGTTGGGGAAAAGATGAAGAGAGCTGGTCCATTGCCTTTGATGTAATTGAGGGAGATCTAGAAACCGCTGAACCTTGGACTAGGTTAGACGCGTATCTTAAGCAAATTTGGCGTCGCGCGGATGGACGTGGATTTACCATTATGGCGGCGTGTCATGACTCAGGGGGGAACCATACTCAAAAGGTTTATGAGTTTGCTAAAGAGAGGCTGGGTCGACGAATATGGGCGATAAAAGGTGAATCAGCAACGGGAGGACGGCGTTCCCCTATTTGGCCGAATAAACGCCCAACACCGAGAAATCGCTCTCAATTCAAACCCATTATTATCGGAGTAAATTCAGCAAAAGATTCAATTAGATCCCGTTTGCACATTGAAGAAAGTGGCCCGGGTTATATGCACTTTCCTGTGGATAGAGATATGGGGTACTTCAGCCAATTAACATCCGAAAGATTAATTATGAAGGAGGCTGCTGGACAGCGTTATAGTGTATGGGAACTTCCTCATGGAAAAGCAAACGAAGCCTTGGATTGCCGTGTTTATGCTTATGCAGCATTAGCTGGTTTGTTCCACTTGGGGTTGAAATTAAATGCGCTAGTATTAACCATTGATAGTAATCCTGATCGCCTATTACCGCCTCCAACCGCGCCGGAAACCAAAATTAAATTCCAATACCCCGGCGTCATCATTAGCGAGCCAGAGAAACCGCCGACACGTAAACACATCTCACAACTGTTGCCATAGGAAAATTATGTTTAATCCCAAAACCAGCCTGCTTACCGGCATGAGCCGTGAACAGCTCCACACCGCACTCAATGCCGCTCAACTAGCCTATATCGAACTGTCAACCGGAACGAAAGGCGTCTCATTTTCGTATACACAAGGGGATGGGACACGCACTGTGTCGTATCAACAAACCAGTCTGGGCGATTTATTGGCGCTTATTCAGGCAATACAGACCGAACTGGGGATCACGACAAGACGACCAATCAGGGCGAGGTACTAATGAGCGTTAAAATCTTGGGACCCAATGGCGAGCCGTTACCCCCCTCGAATGCGAAATTGAAATTTAACGCATTATCGGGAAGCGGGCGCATTCCTTATGATGCCGCAGACTCATCCAGCGACCAGCTGGCAAACTGGCAGCCGGCGCTGTGGTCACCGGATAATGAAATTAACATCTATCGTGACCGTATCGTGTCACGCATGCGCGATTTGGCGCGTAATGACGGCTGGGCGTCCGGCACCATCACCCGCGTATTGGACAATGCTATCGGGGCGAATTTTCGCCCCATCCTGAAACCCGATTACCGGATGCTGGCGTTACTGACGGGGAATAACGCCTTTGATGTCACCTGGGCCGCAGAGTACCGCAAAGTGATTGAAGCCCACTGGCGTTCATGGGCTGACGACCCGGGGCGTTACTGTGATGCGGAGCGCAAACAAACCGTCTCTCAGATGATGCGGCTGGCCTTTCGTCACAAGTTACTTGACGGCGATGCTTTGGCGGTACTGCAATACCGGACTGACCGGTTAGGCAAAGGCCGCGGACGTTATGCGACCACCATCCA
>NZ_NIBS01000057.1 GCF_002632465.1 Xenorhabdus budapestensis
AACGAGGCGGTATCATGACAGCGCTACCTTGCAGAGATGTACTGTGTCTACATTTTACTCAATTTTGGGGCTGTGAAAAGTTTTTAGAGGTTCCCTATAGTATTGAGTACAGATGAATTTATTTTTCACTAAATCATTTTTAATGTGCCATGATATGGGTAGCCTCATCGATCACCACACTTGGAGATATACAATCCATAATATGCTTATGTTTATGTATTGATAAAGCCGTCCATAAAATTACCTTATGAATTTCAGGATTTTGATATGGGCCAGTAGCAGAACAAGTTGCTGTAACAAAAAGGCTAACTGTAGGTATTTTTAGAGCAATAGCAATATGCATAGGCCCGGTATCTCCGGTAACCAATAGATCTAGCTCATTTATTTTTTGTGTTAATTCAATTAATGTTGATTTTCCAACTAATTGGTTAATTCTACTATGATATATTTTTGGTAAAAGTTGCATAAATTCTTGTTGTAAAGAAATATCATTAGGAGATCCAATTAACACTATCTGAGTTGTACTATCCTTTTTCAAGATATCTGATGCCACCTGAACAAAATTTTTCACCGACCAACAACGCCAGGGCAAGAGCATGAATGTTCATTTCTTGCCCTGCTTAATTACGTCGTCGAGCTCAATTAAATCTCCATCTATATCACTAACTAGTTTAGGAAGATAATTCTGAAAGTTTTTTTCACGCAAAAAGCGTAGATGTTCTCTCATTGAAGAAGTTAAGGTTATAACTGTTTTAAAAATACTTTCAACTAAGGGGGTAGCCAGTGGTTCAACCCAATGAGTCCGTTCCCCAGCTCCTTTTACACCTACATATCGAATGCCGAGAAAATAATCAGGGAGCCCTTTTTTTTTAACTGTTTTCGAATTTCTGGGTCATCAATATGACGCTTAACAAGTACATCATATTTAAGATTAAACGCTTCAATAGAGCGAAAACCTGTCACAATTAATAATAATAAATAATTTAAAGCAATTTTTCCAGTTGTACTATCTACTCGACGAATTAGCTCAATAACATTGAGAAATCCACGAATTGTTATTAATGTTTCATCATTATCAATAGCATGATCATTAAGTTGTTCATGCCTTTTAAACTCCATGGTTTCACGGGCTTTTTTAGTTAAATTTGTATGGTTAGTATATTTAGTATCAAATGTGTACTGTAGTGTTACGAGAGTGAATGACCAATGATTAACAATTTTTTGTAGGCTGATACAACGACCTTTATAATTTGCGACATTCGGGTCACCTTGAGTGGAAACCGCACCTAATATATCCATTGCGTTTTGTATAACTTCTGTTGTTAGATAAATAGGGTGGTTTTGCCCTGTTATTTCAACCAATGAATAATACCACCGCTTTAATATCATTAGAGTAGCTATGCTACTGATGGAGATATAGTGCTGCTACGCTTTCTATATACCATAATTAATATTTATTTCATAAAGTCGCAATACTCTTTTGCTATACTTTTACGGCCACTTATTCCTTTGAATCGATATATTTCATCAAATCGTAATATTTGTTTACCATTTCCTCTCAACCAACCACTACCATTACTACCAGTTAACCAAATATTGTCATTCCATGTATGATTAAAATTTTCTGATAAGCGTTGATGAAACCATAATTTCTGCTCTGTAATAAATGCGTGATACTGTTCAAGATTTTTTTTCATCATTTTTATCTCTTGATTTATGTAATTCACATCAAGTAATAACAGATTGAATTTCAATTTTTGTCATTGTATGAATTTCAATTAGAGGGTTACAAGAATTTCCAATACTATCAGATATAATCAATAACTCATCTTGTTATTTTATAATACTTTTTAATAGAGAACGATGATTTCCATTGATGAAGGGGCGATAATATAAGCAACCATAACAACAACGTACCTCACTAAATGGACATGGACTATTTTCTCTTGAACAACCGCCTAAATCTGTGTGTAATATATCACCAACAATACCGGCTACTCGTTTTCCTTTCCATTGTCTTGATGAGGATAATTTGCCAGTTAGCATCATAGACACCACATTTTTCCACACTAAATTTGATCCCAGAGCTCTAGCCCTAACTAAAGCCAGGGCTAGAGTTGCCGAAATATAGTGTTTGGCGACAACTAATGATGAATGACCTAGGATATGAGATATTTCCTCGGCACTAGCGCCTTGCATAGCCAAAGAATGTCCAACATTATGGCGAAAATCAGTTGGAGTAATAGTTATTTTAGTTGCTTCTCCACGTGTTACTGCTTCTTGGTATTCTGGAGGGCTAAATTCTAGAATTGCTTGATTAATACTTTTGGAGACAGCTGTAGGGGCTGAAGTTCCAGTATTGAATAGCTGCTGATCAGGTTTTAAGTTTGCTATTTTACAGTAGTGTAATAATAATATTCCTATCTCAGGTGGTATCGCTAAAGCTATACGCTCAGTAGTTATTTGTCGTTGTTTAGCGTAAGGTAAGAATTATACTGTATCTAGTAACATTATTTGTTGAATCCCTAGTGTCTATATGAATATACTTGGCAGCTAATTTTGAAATTTGTACTGGGCGAGCGCTAGTTGCATATATTATTCCTAACATAGCTGCATTTTTAAGTGTATCTTTTTTAATTATTTTTCCATTTTTAATAGCATCGGCTAATTCAAATAAACCATTACTGATCATATTTTTTTCATTAGGGTCAAGCATATTATCTATTTCTTTATATATTCCCCAGCTATGGGAAATAGGGCGAGGAATAAACTCTAATTCATCATAGTTGTTCAATGAAAAATCAGATAATTCATTAATGCATAATATTTTAACCCCATAAAGAATGTAATAAAAACAGCGTGGGTCAAGATCATCGGTTTCAAGATAATCTTTTAGTACCGAAAAAGTAAATGATTCCTGTTCTTTACAATAGTCAATAGCTTTTACCCAAGCTTGTTGCAAGCTAGGAAGTTGGTATGGTGAGCGAGTTGATGCGTAATGAAAACAAATAAATTTCAAGAGTTGATTACTGTTTTTATCTAAATTAAATCTTACACAATGGCGACATCCTGAATAATCATATACCCAATAATTTTCTTGTGTGGATATATATTTATCATCAAATGAGTCGGCGTTATTTAAATAGATGCGGTCGGGTAATTCAAAGTCCATTAAAAAATCAATTAAACTTTTGTTATAAATAAAATAATCATCATATTCGCATTGCTCTTTAATCATATGAGCCCCACTCATTGTATAACAAAGATAAATCTTGATTTATATTTTTATAGTCTAGAGTCATTCTACGAAGATTAGCTGCATTCGCACTTTCAGACAAGAATATTTTGGCATATAAAGCAGGCATATAGCTACTCTGACTCCATCCACCAAGTATACGTAATTCAGGTCATGACTCCAAAGCGTTGTAATGATGTTTTTCAATATATGCACCAATCAGCTTTTCGTGGACTTCTATCGAACGTGAATAACAAATTGTTTTTCTT
>NZ_NIBS01000058.1 GCF_002632465.1 Xenorhabdus budapestensis
ACTCATCAAGGAAAAATGTGTTGTGGTCGTACGCCAATAGAAACCTTATTGGAAGGCAAATTAATCCGGGCTGAAAAAAATCTCACCCAGATTTAATCTGACAGGCACTGCATCAAAGTGGGTGACTGTCAGATCAGGTTTGAACTACTACAATTAAGTACATTAGCAATTGACTCATCACAATCTACGTTTTAAGTTAAAAAATCATTTGCAATATCTAACATCAATTCCATTAATGTATTTTTTTCTAATTCAGAATAATTATCACTTGAATAAGCAAAAATATATTTCTTCAACCACTCCTTCGTTCGGTATTCTTCTGGCAATTCAAGCACCCAATCTTGGGTAAAGCTATCCCCTTTGGGTAATCCTAAATCTTTGCATATATGTTCTATCGTATTCATTTATCGCGTTATCTAAATTTATTTCTAACGTATGCACAATTAATTTTAAGCCCTGTATCTTCAAGTTAATTGTGCATAGATAAAGTTACATTACTTTCTTACCTTCTGAAAATGCTTTTCTTGCTTCATTTAAACTCATTTCATTAGCTCCTTCTTGAAAGTCAGCATTTTTAGACTGCACAGGATCATCCTCCCATCCACAAATGCCACAAATAAGGTATTCGCCAAGTTCATCAAGGGAAATGTGGTCACAACATAGACAATGATATTTATCATTCATTGGCTGCTCAATGTTTTTGCATTTACACATTAAAATAAAATATATTTTTATAATAACCCACTTTAAATATTATTTTTTTTATGTTCTTCTATTATTTCACTATACTTTTTCGTTCTGGAAAACTCAGGCTCCTTCCAATTTGGACCTTTAATCATCTTCCCTTTTTCACCTTCTGCTAATTTTCCTTCGTTTAATAATCTTTTATAAGTCTTCCATAACTCTCCTTCTTCAATAACTTCAAAACGATATCTAACATACATACGGTCTATAGATGGACAAGCGCTTTTAAGAGAAAATACTAGAAGTATATCTTCAACAGATTCATTTTTTATCATTTGTTCTAATGGATGCATGTTATTATTTCTTTATATTTGGCCTTTTATTGAAAAAGAAAAGCCATTAAAATTCATGGCGTTATTTTCTCATGATTTAAATATTATTCATCTTCATCCAGAGCAAACTTAATAGCCTCTTTTACACGATGATAATCCTTATTACCTTGTGTGAATTCTGGGCAGTTTAAAATCTCATTAAATTTATTTTTTCCTAAAACTTCTCTTATATCAGAAAACATAATATCTAGATCGGCAACTTGATCGCGAGGAGAGTTTTCTAAATCAACAGCTAAATATCGTCTTTTAAAAAGAGATTCTGCATCTTCTGGGAAATTATTTAACAAAATAGAGAATGCTTTAAGTTGATAGACTCTTAATGTAACTAATTTTTCCAAATTATTTTTAAACTGATCATCAGATTTAAAAGAGTCTGAATCTTTCACACTAGTGATGCAATCCACTAATTCATAATAACTTTTGATAAATCTATCCAATATAGCAGGAAAATCATTTCTCACTTTTCTACTCTCCCATATTTAATAATATCGTCTTCAGTAACATTATCCTTAATTTTCCAGTCCATTACACCTCCTTTAGTTTTTCCCTTTAACTCAACATTTTTTTGCTGGTAACCGCCGTCATGATGGACAGGCGGAATACCATATTATCCCCAGTGTATTTGAAGCAGAAATATTACAGGGATTACAGAAGAAATCCGGCTTTGAGGCCTTAGAAGAGGCCGAAATGTTGGTTAAAGCGGAGAAAGACCGTTTTATCAGTAAAACCATTTCAGTGAATGGCACTCATGGACGGTTTGTAGTTCTGATTTTCAGGGATGAGGATTAACCCCACGTAGGAGAAAAAACATTGGGATAACGGGATATACTGGGATAATGTGGGATAAGTCAACCACATGAAATATATAATAAATATGTCATTTACCCCGTTATCCCGTGAAAATTGGTGCAGTTATATAAAGATAATCGATAGTAATTGTTATGTTTTTCAACTCTCTGTGCTACCGGGTTAATGTATTAGCCCGGTAGCACAGAGAAGACAAGCGTAGCGCGTCAGTCTGAATAATTTTTTACCCACGGCTCAGCAATCGCCAGCGTGATTAAATATCGTTCTTCGCGTGGGTGTCGGTCATCTCTGAAACGCCTCATAATCAACATGACCTGATACTGTTCTCCCGCTTGCCAATAGGTCGTCCCTGCTGAACCTTTCCTATTGCGAAGATCGTTACGCAATTCGGGTGTGTTGGCCAAAGCCGGACGCTCTTTAGCTTTGGTAAGTACCCAGCCTGCTTTACGCCACTGATCTTGTAAATCCAGTACAATCTTGATCGCATCGTCATAGAGTAACGGTTCAATTTGTGGAGACATGCGCACGCTCTCGATCATTCCTTTATTATAGGAAACAGTAAAAAATCGTGCTGGGGGGGGGTAATAAACCCGTATTTCGGATCGGTAAAGCTTAAACGTGCATCCGTTTTTGGGATTCTGAACCCGATGCTATTATCATATGGTGGGCTAATTTTAGCGCTAGAGCGTTGCCGCATAGCCTCGTAAGGTTCACCGATCACTAAAGCTATTTCGGCTGGTTCACTGGAATAAAAGGCATGATAGAGGTAGGTAATCGTCAGACCAAAAACAATGGATAGTGCTATGATTAAACTACCACGTTGTAGGCCTAAGCGTCGTAATAGATTCATTTTGCACCTCCATCTGAAGGAATTGCTCGTATCTATTTTTCGACCGAATTCCGTTTACTATCACTGTTAACAACTCATTAAAATGTTATACCGCTCTCCGTATTATCAGATTAATGTATTAGCCCTGTAATACGGAGAAGACAAACGCAACGCGTCTGTGTCAGTCTGAATAATTCTTTATCCAAGGCTCGGCAATCTGCAATGTGATCAAATAGCGCTCTTCATCAGGATGATCATCATCTTGGAAAAGCGCTATATTTAACATTATCTGATACTGTTCACCTGCTTGCCAAAAAGTTGTTCCAGCCCCCCCTTTCATACTACGCAGTTGAGCATGCAATTCTGGAGTGTTGGCTAAAGCCGGGCGTTCTTTAGCTTTGGTAAGTACCCAACCCGCTTTGTGCCACTGATCTTGTAAATCCAGTACAATCTTGATCGCATCGTCGTAGAGCAAAGGTTCGATTTGTGGTGACATGCGTACGCTATTGATTATTCCATCATCAAACATAACAGTAAAAAATCGGGCTAGAGGAGTAACAAAACCATATTTCGGGTCAGTAAAGCGTAAACGAGCATCCGTTTTTGGTACATTGAACCAAATTTCACGCGATGCTCGACTTTAACATCCTATAACGTTGGCTTGTTGAAGCCAGTCGCGTTGACTTTTACCTTGTTTAAAATTGGCAAAAATACCCAACGTGTG
>NZ_NIBS01000059.1 GCF_002632465.1 Xenorhabdus budapestensis
ACTTCCTGCACATCCTGCCGGACACGCGCCGATTCGGTATTTTCGCCCACCGCATTTTTTGCCAGCCGGGTAAAACTCTCTTCCAGCGTATCCTGTGCCTGCGCCACGATGGTCAAAGAAACTACGGTGCCTTCCGGCATCATATCCATCAGCGCATTGATATTATCCCCCCGTTTCACTTCACCCGTCAGCGTACCCGGCTCCGGCGGGCGGCGCAGGCGTTCAACCGGAATGGCTTTATGTGGCAATTCATCAAACCACCAGAGTCCGTTTTCGGGATCGGATACTGGTGGGTTAAACCACAGGCTTTCAGCAAAGTCATTGTGGATCGGGAGCTCGGGCTGTATGGGCGTTTCATAACTCACCGTGTGGTAAAAATCGGCTTTTGCCATACCCCAGTCCGGGGATGGATTAAAATGACGTAACAACCAGCTATGGATCTGCGTACCATTCTGCCGGACAGCCACAATACCCGCCGCCGCCAGTGAGGAAACCAGTCGCTCACAAACCTGATTGAGTGCAGCAACAGAAGATAAAATAGAGTGGCTTGCCTGAGATTGGTGAGCAGGCAGCCAGCGATAGACGGCCATACGCGTCTGGCGCTGCTGTCCGCGCCACGGTTGCCCTGTGATCAGGCTATCCTGAAATATCCCCTCAGGCCGGGCAATGCTGTTCAGATGGCGTTCGGACTCGGCCAGAAAGGCCTCCGTAAAAGCCGTACCTTGCGCCCAGGGTTTGACGTAATCCCGTAATGTATTGAGATAGGCCGCAGGATCATCTTCGTCCTGACAAAAAAATTGCACCACCCACGGTGAGATATCGTCCTCTTCCAGACTGTCCTGGATCGCATCTTCCAGCTGATCCCGAATTTCAATCAGTCTCTCCATTGGACGCCCTTCGGTGGCAACAGGTTCAATCCGGTAGACCGTACCGACGGAAACCCCATCATCCAGCAACAGGCATTGTCCGTCGTCCAGATATTCCACCCAGGGCAGATAGTCGATAATGGACGGATTGGTCCGATAAATCGCCGCTTCATCAGCGTCCCGCAGTTTGCCGGGGCGGTTCAGTGGTTTGGGATTGGCCATTACCGTGCCTCCGTGCGTTCACCCGGTAAGGCATACTGCACCTGCTGATAAAACGGGAACACCGTGCTGTAGCCCGGTATCGGCGTATTGCCGGCCGCCAGATGCGGAAAAACATACATCACCATATCGGGATTGGGGAGACGGGGAAACTGCCGGCTGATTTCATGCTCAACCGAACGGCTGTAATAATAAGGGTCTTCCAGCGCTCGCCTCCGTTCGGTACCGGTCAACGTTCTGCGCAATGCGTTTCTCGTCTGTACGACAGTGTGACCCGCTTTATTGCCCTGCCACATCGCCAGCACCGTCTGCTTTCCGGCAGGCAGCAACGTGTCTTTCGAGGTTGAACAACCTGCTATCAGCTCTGACAGACACAACACGACAACCGCGTTTATTTTTCGCATAGCTGAACCTCCGTAGTGTCAATGGCAGTAAAGGTGGCAAACTCAGGATGGACGGCCAGTTCCGATACCGTAAACGGCAGACGTTCCCACTGTTCAGACTTAGCCCTGATTTTGCCTGCAATAACCGCTTGCCACTGGATTTCTGTCAGACGAAAGACGGTAAAATCACCGTCACTCAGTAGCCGGCATCTATTGCCAATGGTGAGATATAATCGGCTGTCTTTTTCATGAGAGGGTCGCCAGTCAAGCTGAATCGGTGCCTGTTCAACACAGGGCGTCATATTGATTTGCAGACAGTAAGGCTGGCTGGTGCAAAACAGCCAGTGAGAAGGCGTGTGTTCCATTAATCTAAATCTTCCTGAATATCATGTTGAGTAGGTTCACTAAAGTCGTAGCGCACTTTACGGCCTTTCGTTTCGTAATCCATCGCCAGACTTTGGGTGATATGTACCACAACACCGGCACCGGGCGGGACGTAGACTGCATCAAACGTCTGGCTGTAACGTTGTTTGAGCCATTCGGTGATGTCATTCATGCCACCGGCCAGGGCTTTTCCTAATGCCGCCTGTCCGGCGTTACCCGTTAAAGCAGAAGTGATGCCGCCCGCGCCGTTGGTTTGGGCGGTTCGCTGACTTTCGTTCAAAGCGTCCCCGGCTGAATTCATGGCTGAAAGGGCAAACAGCGTCGGCAGATAGGTGCTGGCATTGGATTTACGTTCGCCGCTGATACAGGGAATGCCGTTTTCATCGGACAGCCAGCCGATACCCTGCTGATTTTGCCCTTTGCCCGGCAGGGTACGCACGGTGCCATCCTGAAACACAAAGGTGATGGAATTGACCTGCCCGCGTACACAGGAGAGGGTCCAGTCACCACTGGCCGAGCCGGAAACCACGGCGCCTTCCACTTCCGGCAGTTCGATGCCGTTGGCGGTCAGGTTGTCTTTGCCAATCAGAATTTTGAACGGGTAAGGGTCAGTGACTGTGCCATTGACAGGCACCCGGCCTAATAACGCGGTCATCGCCTGACTGCCCACCAAAGTGGCATTTTCCGGCAAGGTATAGACCGGTTTTTCGTTTTCTTCCTTCAGCGAGGCATTCGGTGAGGTATTTTGCTCCGTTGCCGGTTGTTCACTTAAAAAAGAAGTCGGAAATTTCGCGTCCGGTTTGCCGTAAGCCACGTTTTGGTTCTCAACCGGTTTTTCATCGGCAGGCGTCACCCAAATGAGTTCATCCTGCCCCCTGACTGGATTGGACGCATACTGATTCCCTGCCAGTCCCAACCCAAGGGGTATTGAACTATCCTGAGAAGGCAACGGTGCTGAATTTAATCGTTCTGTCAGTAAATCAATCTGTGCCAGCAAACTTTGTTGCTCATCCTGCAACGTACGCTGACGCTGTTCATCGTCCTGACGGATGGCGGCAACCGCTGCATCTATCTGGCCGGCAACATCAAGGCGCTGGTGCTTTAACTGGTCATTTTCTTTCAGGATATCGGTATTCTGCTGACTTAAACGTTTCTGCTCTGCCCGCACTTTATTGAGTGTCCCCACCAGAGTGCGCAGGGTATCTTCCGGCGTATCGCCCCCGACACCCAGCGCCTGTAACTCCTCCGGTGACAGCGTGGCCAGCACATGATTCGACGTCGTGTTGGGCACGGCACCTTCCGGTGAGCTGCAACTTTTGATACCGATAAATCCACCAATAACCAGCACTGTCGGCACCAGTATTTTCACCAGACTGTTGGATTTAATCTGCATCGCGGCCTCCCGGTTTCACCGATACCGGCTCAGGGATAAAGGCGTTCTCCGGCCGCCCTTTTGTGACGAGGTACAATACCGTCGTATCCTCCGGCGACCCCGTTTCACCCAGCCAACGATGCTGGAACGT
>NZ_NIBS01000006.1 GCF_002632465.1 Xenorhabdus budapestensis
TTCCTCCCGCTGCCGCCCGACTTGCATGTGTTAGGCCTGCCGCCAGCGTTCAATCTGAGCCATGATCAAACTCTTCAATTAAAAGTTTGCTGCTCAAAGAATTAAACTGTCTGCTGTTAGTTCATAATGAATTAACTGTTCAGTCACTCTTCAAGACTTTAATCTTTTTTGCCTTGCGGCTTTTCGATAGTGTCCTGCGAGTGCCCACACAGATTGTCTGATTAACTTGTTAAAGAGCGGTGCAACCGAACGTTCGTTCCGGGTTGCGTATCTTACGCTTTTCGCCTCCGGAGTCAAGCGTTTATTTTCGCTTTTTTCTCCCTGGCCGGCGCGGCGTGTTTCAGCTCAGCGTCGGTCAATGGGGGCGCATTATAGGGCGTTTTTCGGTGCTGACAATAGTTTTTTTGCATTTTTTTTCTGTTCGCGTTTTTTTTTCAACAAAACGACGCAACAATCAGCGAATAGATTGCTTTTAAGGCGCTTTTTGACACGCTAACTGTAAAAACATCTTTGAAAAATGATCTACTTTAGCCCAATCGGTGTATTCAATCTCTTTGGTTGTATCCGTTTCTCCTCCCGTCATACGCATAATGAATTGAATCATGATGCGATCAAACCAATGATAACGGGGATAAAATAAAGCTCCTGCAAAAACATCACACAAATCTGGCTTCCACGGGCTTTTTGTCAAGAACTTGCGTAAATAGGCATTCGTTTCCGGTGTATTTTTTCCTGGTTTTCTCGCGGTTAAATTGACACTAAAGAATGCTGTCGGCAGTTGATTCAATTGCTTTTGATGGCTCGTGACAAACTTATACAACGCAGAATTAAAGTGACCATAGTGTATTGAAGCTCCTACCATCACTTTATGGTAAGGAGCTAAATTCATGTGCTTAACTGTAGCAAGATCCCTTAAATCACATCCTATACCCGCACGACGAATATTTTCCGCGATACGAGTAATAATTTTCTTAGTCTGTCCATCCTGTGTGGAATAGAGCAGTAAGTAGTTCATAGATACGTCCTTTTAAATAACGAATCATCTCATAACTAGTCGCGCCAGAAAGTTGGTGTGAATAGGACTAATAAAGTGAAAACTTCCAACCGTCCGAACAACATCGTAACTACCAATATCCACTTGGCTGTGGGATTCATCGTAGTGAAGTTATCCGCTACGGTTCCCAACCCTGGCCCCAAGTTATTCAATGTTGCGGCAATAGCTGAAAAGGCAGAGAACTCATCAACACCCGTTGCTATCAGTAGCAACATACTAATGATGAAAACCAATGCGTAAGCGGAGAAAAAACCCCAGACTGCTTCAATAATTTTTTCCGGCAATGCCCGACGTCCCAATTTAATAGTATATACCGCGTTCGGATGCACCAGACGTTTCAGTTCGCGGGAGCCTTGTAGAAATAAGAGTAAAATACGGATGACTTTCAAACCACCACCAGTTGATCCGGCACATCCACCAATAAATGCAGAGCATAATAGTAGAAACGGCAGAAACAGAGGCCATTTGGCAAAACTGTCTGTTGTAAACCCAGCCGTCGTTGCCATTGAAACAACCTGGAAGAAAGCATGATTAAGTGCATTTAATTTGGATTCATAAACAGAATGCTGCCATAAAACCAGTGTACACAGTACGACTAATGCCAACTGGATACTGATAAACATGCGAAATTCAGGGTCACGCCAGTAGACTGTCAAACTTCGCCCGGAAAGCACAGCAAAATGCAGGCCGAAGTTACAACCGGAAATCAGCAAAAAAATCGCAATAATAGTATTAATTGTCGGATTATTGAAAAATCCCACACTGGCATCGTGTGTTGAAAAACCACCGATTGCAATGGTAGAAAAGCTATGAGAAATCGCATCAAAAACCGACATTCCTGCTGCCCATAGTGCAATAGTACAGGCAATGGTCAATAAAACATAAATCAGCCAAAGGGTCTTAGCTGTTTCCGCAATACGAGGACGCATTTTATTATCTTTTAACGGTCCCGGCATTTCAGCCCGATAAAGCTGCATTCCACCGACTCCCAATAAAGGCAGGATCGCAACAGCCAATACAATAATTCCCATTCCCCCCAACCATTGCAGCATTTGCCGATAAAAGAGAATTGCCTTAGGAAGAGAATCAAGACCAACAAGCGTCGTCGCCCCTGTTGTTGTCAGGCCAGAAAAGGATTCAAAAAAAGCATCTGTAACCGAAAGGTTAGGTTTTTCAGAGAAAATAAAAGGTAATGCTCCAACACTGCCCAATACTGTCCAGAACAAAACAACAATTAGGAAACCCTCTTTAGGTTTCAATTCATGTTTTTGTTCCCGATTGGGTATCCATAGTATTAAACCAATAAAGAGCGCAAAGATGAATGTCTGACTGAAAGCTCTGCCTGCACCATCTCGGTAAATCAATGCCACCAACCCCGGAATAATCATTGTGACAGAGAAAATAATAACAAGTAGCCCGACAATACGAGTTATGGTGCGAAAATGCATTCAGCAGGTTCCTTTGAAATCCGGTATTACAAGATAGTTATTTTTTTGACGTTAAAAACAGCGTGCCGCGACTTAAGTCACGTAGTCTATTACCTATTTCCTCTGCAAGAGTAGCAGGTAATGATATTTGTAATGTAACATTTTCAGTATACACACTAGCGAGCACTTGCCCTGAAAATTGCTGTAACAATTGTTCCACCATGGAAATTTGTGCATATTCACACTGTATCTGATACAGTTTTTGCGGCACTTTATACTTTTTTTCCAATAGTTTAAGTGCCTGCTGAACGCCATTGCCATAGGCTTTCACCAACCCACCTGTACCAAGCTTGATACCACCAAAATAACGAACTGATACTGCGGTGATCTCTCCTAAGCCACTTCCTATTAATTGTGCAATCATCGGTTTACCCGCAGTTCCGGTAGGCTCTCCGTCATCTGAAAACCCTAATTGCTGAGAGTCATCAGGCGCACCTGCGACAAAAGCCCAGCAGTGATGCCGGGCATCAGGATATTGTTCCTTGATACCTTGGATAAATGCTTTTGCCTCATCTACCCCGCTGGTATGTTCCAACAGGGTAATAAAACGACTTTTCTTTATTTCTTCAGTAAAACTAACTGAAGCCGCAGGGATTAAATAAGGCTTCATTACGACAACTGCAAATCTCTGGTCATATTTTCAATTCTTCCATCGTGAATAACGATATTATCCTCAATGCGAGTACCGCCATAAAGCTTAAGCATATCGATTTTTTTCCAATCGAAATGTTTGCTGTATTCACTTTCACGCCAAGGCGTCAATAAAGTTTCAATGAAATAAAGACCCGGCTCAATGGTCAAAACCATTCCCGGCTCTAAAATACGTGTACAACGCAGGTAAGAATACATTTCCGGCGCAGCCAAATGAGTTCCGCTATCATCCTGCATTAACCCTGCAGAATCATGCACCTGTAAGCCAAGTTGATGACCAAGTCCATGTGGGAAAAATGGCGTAGTTAGGCCTTTTTCAACCATGACTTCTTCACTAATTCCAGTAATGATATCGTGTTTTTTCAGCAGTTTGGCTATACGATGATGCATATTAATATGGTAATCGGTGTATCGACCACCAGCTTTAATCGTGGCTATAATCGCCTGCTGCTCATCATTCAATCCTTTAATCAGAGCGGCGAATTCGCTGTTGGATTTTGCTGCATAAGTTCGGGTGATATCCGCTGCGTAGCCATTATATTCCGCCCCGGCATCAATCAAAAAACTGCGAATTTCAGAAGGTACTGTCTGTTGTAACTTTGTGTAATGCAAAACTGCCGCATTTTCATTCAAGGCAATAATATTATTATAAGGTACATCAGTATCACGGTGGCCTGTTGCTATTAAGTAGAACATATTGATTTCGAATTCACTGACACCCGATAGAAATGCATCATGTGCAGCCATATGACCATTAACAGCCGTTTTCTGCGCTTCACGCATACAAGCCAGTTCATAATCGGTTTTATATGAACGATGGTAGCTTAAATAATCTAAAACCACTTTAGGGTTGATATTTTGATTGAGGAGCCCCAAAGATTTTGCACGTTCAACTTGCTCACCGATATATGCCGTGTGTTGTTTTGGTAACCCATTCAGTGCAGTTTTGATATCATCAGCCTTAGCCAAATGAATCATGTCTACTTCTTCAGTCCAATAACCATGAGGCAACGGCTCCACACTGTGCCAATAATCCACCGGGGAGTAAAACCATAGCTTGGGTTTATTAGTACCATCGATCCATAACCAGCAATTCGGTACATTGGTTACAGGAACCCATGCTTTAAAATGCGCATTTGCCTTGAAAGGATAATGGCTATCATCAAGAAACACTCGTAATAACTCACCAGAGTGAATAAGCAGGGCGTCTAACTGGCTACGTGCCAATATTTCTCTGGCACGTTTTTGCAATATTTTAATATGTTCTTGGTACAGAGATGCCAACTTTTCCATTTTATTAGCCTTTAAGTTATCTGGCCGGAATTTAAATTTTATCACAATTCCTTTTTTTTAGTGTCATAGCAGAAAATCCATTTCATAGGAATTAACTGATAATATTTATATTTTTCAATGCAATAATAAAAAATATCACTACCCATCATAAATCTTACCTGTGATCCGCCCTACAAAAAATTAATCATTGATTTGCATTCACTTAACACACTAATCACAATCAACCACATCTGGTCATACCAGATGGTATGCACTCATTGAGGAGAATGACATGCTCTACCTAAGTGAAACTATTCAAGTAAACTGGCTGAAAGATGGCATTGCAGAACTGATCTTCAATGCGCCAGCTGCAATTAATAAATTAGACACAAAAACTGTTACATCACTAGATAAAGCCGTTGCTACCCTTGAGCAACAATCTAAATTAAAAGGATTGTTAATACGTTCTGAAAAACAAGCCTTTATTGTTGGTGCAGATATTACAGAATTTTTATCCTTATTCAGCGCACCAGCAGAAAAACTTCATGAACTGCTGAATCTCGCTAACAATATTTTCAACCGAATTGAAGATCTTCCTGTTCCAACAATCTCCGCAATCAATGGGTATGCGCTTGGCGGCGGTTGTGAGCTAGTACTTGCCACTGATTTTCGTATTGCGTCACCAGATCTTCGAATTGGTTTGCCAGAAACTAAACTAGGTATTATGCCGGGCTTCGGTGGCTCCGTCCGTATGCCACGCCTAATTGGTACTGACAACGCCCTTGAGATTATTACCGCAGGCAAAGATATCAGTGCAGAAGAAGCACTGAAAAACGGTTTAGTGGATGCGGTTGTCCCTGCTGAAAAACTTATTGATGCTGCTGTTTCTATTTTGGAACAAGCCATCAAAGGTGACTTGGACTGGAAAGCTGCCCGCCAGCCTAAGCTGTCACCACTGAGCCTCAACGAAGTTGAGCGCACTATGAGCTTCACCGTGGCAAAAGGTATGGTAATGAAAGTTGCAGGCCCTCATTATCCTGCTCCAATTACTGCCGTGAAAACCATTGAGAAAGCTGCCACATTGGGTCGTGATGAAGCATTGAAACTGGAAAGCGAGAGTTTTGTTGCATTAGCACACACTTCTGTTGCTCGCGCTTTAGTCGGCATTTTCCTGAATGACCAATATGTAAAAAGTCTGGCAAAAAAACATCTGAAAGAAGTCTCCACTCCTCAGCACGCTGCCGTTCTGGGTGCAGGCATTATGGGAGGCGGCATCGCTTACCAATCAGCACGTAAGGGTGTTCCAGTGCTGATGAAAGATATTAATCAGAAAGCGCTGGATTTAGGTATTAATGAAGCGGCTAAACTGTTGAATAAGCAATTTGAACGCGGACGTCTGGATGCGATGAAGATGGCTAAAATGCTGTCATCCATTCAACCAACTCTGAATTATGCTGGCATTGAGCAGTCACAAGTTGTTGTTGAAGCCGTCGTTGAAAATCCGAAAATTAAAGCCGCAGTTCTAGCAGAAACAGAATCCCATATTAATGATGACTGCATTCTGGCATCTAACACCTCCACAATTCCAATCACTGAACTGGCAAAATCCTTAAAACGGCCAGAAAATTTCTGTGGTATGCACTTCTTCAACCCAGTTCACCGTATGCCATTGGTTGAGATCATTCGTGGGGAAAAAACATCAGATAAAACGATTTCTACTGTTGTCGCTTACGCCAGCAAAATGGGTAAAACGCCAATCGTTGTCAATGACTGCCCTGGATTTTTCGTAAACCGTGTCCTGTTCCCTTATCTGGCCGGCTTCGGCATGTTATTGCGCGATGGCGGTGATTTCCGTCAAATCGACAAAATCATGGAAAAAGAATTTGGCTGGCCAATGGGCCCTGCTTACCTCATTGATGTTGTTGGTATCGATACTGCTCACCATGCCCAGAGTGTTATGGCGCAAGGTTTCCCTGACCGTATGAGCCGCGATTACCGGGATGCCATTGATGTATTGTTTGAAAACCAACGTTATGGTCAGAAAAATGGTGTTGGTTTCTATAAATACACCCAAGACAAAAAAGGCAAACCGAAAAAAGAGCAAGACGAAACCACAGATCAATTACTAGCAGACGTTAGTCAACCTAAACAGACTTTCTCTGGCGAAGAGATCATTGCCCGGACCATGATCCCAATGATTAACGAGGTTGTTCGCTGCCTGGAAGAAGGTGTTATTGCCAGCCCTGCGGAAGCAGATATGGCACTGGTTTACGGTTTAGGCTTCCCTCCATTCCACGGTGGTATTTTCCGCTATTTGGATACGATGGGAACCGCTGCTTATGTGAAACTGGCTGAAAATTATGCTCATTTAGGCGCACTTTACCAAGTTCCAGCCGGTCTGAAAGCAAAAGCTGAGAGCAATGAAAGTTACTACCCTGCCGCAGCAAAACTTGCTGTTAATCCCGGTGAAACAGCGTGAGGTCTGAAAACATGGAAAACGTAGTCATTATTGATGGTATCCGTACCCCTATGGGGCGCTCAAAAGGTGGAGTATTCCGTCAGATCCGTGCCGAAGATCTCTCTGCACATTTGATGAAATCGATACTCAAGCGCAATCCGTCAGTACCACCTGAACATATCGACGATATTTCTTGGGGCTGTGTACAACAAACACTGGAACAAGGCTTCAATATTGCCCGTAACGCCGCCTTACTGGCCGGGCTCCCTCACTCAGTTCCTGCTTTTACAGTAAACCGTCTGTGCGGCTCTTCAATGCAATCGTTACACGATGGTGCCCGCATGATCATGACGGGGGATGCCAACATTGCATTGATTGGTGGTGTTGAACATATGGGACATGTACCGATGACTCATGGTGTCGATTTCCATCCTAAATTAAGCCGTAATGTAGCAAAAGCAGCTGGTGTGATGGGTTTGACCGCTGAAATGCTGGCGAAAATGCACGGTATCAGCCGCGAAATGCAGGATGAATTCGCCATGCGTTCACACCAGCGCGCTGCACAAGCAACAGAGTCAAAAGCCTTTGCTGGTGAAATCGCACCAATCCAAGGCCATGACGCTGATGGTAATCTGAAACTCATCGATTTTGATGAAGTGATCCGCCCCGATACTAACCTGAAAGATTTGGCTGCCCTGCGTCCCGTCTTTGATCCTGTCACAGGCAGTGTGACCGCCGGCAACTCTTCCGCACTTTCAGATGGTGCATCTGCGATGTTGATCATGAGTGAAAGTAAAGCTCGTGAATTAGGGCTAAAACCCCGTGCCCGTATCCGTTCAATGGCGGTTGTCGGTTGTGATCCTTCTATCATGGGTTATGGTCCTGTACCTGCGACACAAATGGCATTGAAAAAAGCAAACTTAAACCTTTCAGATATTGGCATGATTGAGTTAAACGAAGCATTTGCAGCTCAATCTCTGGCCTGTATGAAGGGTCTGAAATTGCTGGATAGCATGGACGACAGAATCAACCTGAATGGTGGTGCTATTGCTCTCGGTCACCCATTGGGTTGCTCTGGTGCTCGTATCACTACAACCTTGCTGAACTTAATGGAGCGTAAAGATGTCCAATTCGGGTTGGCAACGATGTGTATAGGGCTGGGCCAAGGCATTGCCACGATTGTTGAAAAAGTCTAATTGTTGAGTTATTGGAGTTATCTGACAATTATGTAAGTATTTTCCCCTTGTCTGTCTTATCTATTGCATCACTCTAATAAGTTGTTGCCGTAGTTTCCCGCCTGTCAGGGGCGGGTTTTTTTATTTTTTATATTTGATAGAGTTCAGGTTGTATCAAGGTAGTAATTAGATGATTCCCCAGAAGCATAGCTAACCATGTAACTGGGGTTAATGCTCGTGCCAATAAGACACCTGAAAAGTGAAGTGTATGACGATTGGCTCAAATAAACTCGAATGCATCACCATACATGTGATCAATGCAAGCATCACGTTCACTACAAAACCGTTCACGGGCAATTTTGGCCATTTCAAAACGGCCTGCTATATAGATATCATACGGGGCCAAACTGCCAAAATCCTCCATAACAGCACTTAGTACAGTCCCCATTCTTCCATGCCAATTCTCATCAATTTGTTCAACTACAGGAACAACAGTTAAATTAGGATAACATTCACTTAGTGCCTGCAATTCTCCTAAATCGTAGAGATGCTGCAATTCGCGGCCACCCCAGTAAATTGCAATCTCGCGATTAGGATCTTTTTCTAATGCGGCCAGTAAGATAGAACGGGTATAAGAAAACCCTGTTCCTCCTGCAACCAATAGCATCGGTTTTTTACTATCTTCACGAAACCATGCTTTCCCGTGTGGAATATCAATATCAATAACTTTCTGATCCAGGATCCTGTCCATCACCGCCATTGCGTATAGATTTAATTCAGAAGCACCTATATGCAATTCAATCGTCTGTTTTTCTGATGGTGGCGATGCCATGGAGAAAGGACGTTTATCCCGCTCATCCATAACTACCATAAGGTATTGCCCTGCACGAAAAGAAAAAGGCGAATCAGGTAATAAATGAACCCGATAAACTGTATCTGTAATGGAGTCAACCGATGTTATTTTACAGCTTAGTATTGTCATGCGTTCCCTCTTATCGCTTCAAAATATCTAATTGATCCCAAATCTCATCGACACGGGCCCGGATTTCATCACTCATGACTATCGGACGCCCCCACTCCCTTTGTGTCTCTCCCGGCCATTTATTTGTTGCATCCAATCCCATTTTTGAGCCAAGCCCAGAAACCGGCGATGCAAAATCGAGATAGTCGATTGGTGTATTTTCCATTAATACAGTATCCCGTTGCGGATCCATTCGCGTCGTTATTGCCCAGATGACATCATTCCACTCTCGCGCATTAATATCATCATCACAGACAATAACAAATTTTGTGTACATAAATTGTCGCAGATATGACCAGACCCCCATCATGACTCGCTTGGCATGCCCTGCATATTGTTTTTTCATCGTAACGACAGCAAGCCGATAAGAACACCCTTCCGGTGGTAGATAAAAATCAACAATTTCAGGAAATTGCTTTTGTAGAATTGGTACTAGCACTTCATTCAATGCCACCCCCAATACAGCGGGTTCATCTGGTGGACGCCCTGTATAAGTGGAATGATAGATGGCATCACGGCGCTGAGTAATATGTGTGACGGTCAATACTGGGAACATATCTACTTCATTATAATAACCCGTGTGGTCTCCATATGGCCCTTCTGGTGCCATTTCACCTGGTTCAATATACCCTTCAAGGATAATTTCAGCACTCGCAGGCACTTCTAAGTCATTAGATAAACATTTCACCACTTCTGTTTTATGCCCACGTAACAGCCCGGCAAAAGCATATTCAGACAACGTATCAGGGATAGGAGTGACAGCTCCCAAGATTGTGGCAGGATCAGCTCCCAGTGCAACAGCAACAGGGAATCGCTCATCTGGATGTGCCTGACACCATTCCTGAAAATCAAGCGCACCACCACGGTGTGATAACCACCGCATGATAAGTTTATTTTTCCCCAAAACCTGCTGGCGATAGATACCCAGATTCTGACGCTCTTTATTTGGCCCTTTGGTTACAGTCAGCCCCCATGTTATCAGAGGAGCCGCATCTTCAGGCCAACAGTGCATCACAGGAATACGGGTCAAATCAACTTCATCCCCCTCCCAGACCTGTTCCTGACAAGGCGCAGAACTAAGGCGCTTAGTTGGCATATTCAAAACTTGTTTGAATTTTGGCAGCTTATCTACCAGGTCACGAAAACCTTTCGGTGGCTCAGGCTCTTTAAGGAAAGCCAATAAGTTGCCAACATCGTGCAATGCCTTAACATCATCCTGCCCCATTCCCATCGCAACCCGTTTAGGAGTACCAAACAGATTACATAAAACCGGCATTGAATATCCTTTTGGATTTTCAAACAACAAAGCAGGGCCACCGGCACGAAGAGTACGATCCGCGATTTCTGTCATTTCCAGATAAGGATCAACTTCCATACGAATTCGTTTTAATTCACCAGATTGCTCCAGTTGGGAAAGAAAGTCTCGTAGATCTCGGTATTTCATATTATTCAATTGTGCCGATTTGCAAGGAGGGAGGAAACATTATAAGCCCTCCCATAAAGGTTACAAGGTAAACTCATAACCTACTAAAAATCAATGATTTTATTGTAGTCTTGTGGATTAGGTTGCTGAGATACAATGAAACATTACCCAGGCCCCATACCTGTTTATCAAATTGTTCAGAAAACTCTTCATTATGCTGAAAGATTTTAAACCTTCTATTTCTGTCACTAAAACTATCACTAAAAATAGTGCTATTCTTTTAGCATGTATTTCTTCAATATACCTATTGATATAATTCAATTGATTTGAATAGTAAATCCTTATTAATTTCATCTGCAAAAATAAAATAAATTCATAAGCATACATAAAAGTGGTCAATATACAGTTAGATGCTATAAAACATGAACTTTTACTGGCAAGAAACACCTACTGGCTATAAAACCATGTTTTTTTCCTAAACGCGTTTTCACTTTATAGGTGATCCTTGTATATCAGTTTTGTTATTCTTCACTTTATAGATGATCCTGGTATATCGGTTTTGTTATGCTAAGTACATTGTGTAATGGAGTCGGAATATTATGGGAAATTGGTATCTTATTTACTGTAAACGCGGGCAAATCTCCCGGGCAATAGAAAACCTGGAGCGACAGGATGTTATTTGCCTGACACCCACAGCCAAAATTGAAAAAATTGTTCGGGGTAAAAGGACAACCGTAACCGAACCCCTCTTTCCGAACTACCTCTTTGTGAATTTTGATCCAGAGGTTATTCATACCACTACCGTCAATTCAACACGCGGAGTCAATCATTTTATCCGCTTCAGTACGTACCCAGCTATTGTTCCACAACAATTAATCGATGAATTGATGAACGCAACCGAACAGGAATTTACCGCGCCAGAAACCCCTATTTCTGGCGACACTGTATTGATTACTGAAGGAATTTTCGAAGGAATCCAAGCAATTTATGATGAGCCGGACGGAGAAACTCGTTCAATTCTTCTGTTGAATATTCTCAATAAAGAAGTATCCAAGGTATTGAATAATAAACAGTTCATTAAAGTCTGATTCAACTGAATTCTTCTCAGACCGTCATGAAAACCCTTATTTTTGAGTAAGGGATATTTGTGACGGTTTTTCTCGTTAAGCATTAAGACACAGCTAAAGTACACTGCCAAATATATACCCGCCGTCTTTCAAGTTGCAGCTTTATTGGCTGCATTCACTCACCCCAGTTACCGTTTTTATAAACATACGGTTATCTATGCTCCCGGGGATAATGAGAGGCTCCTGCCTCTCACCGGAGGCCAGCCTTTGACTGGGCAAATTCGTTCCCGACGAATTTGTCGTTCCCTTTCCGCCTCGCTGCATCTTGAAATCCATGGGGTATAGTTGTAATTGGAGACTCTCAGTCTGTGATATTTGGCTATTCACTCCAGGAGAGTCATGACAACGATATCTTTAC
Organism: Xenorhabdus budapestensis; assembly: GCF_002632465.1. Taxonomy (GTDB): domain Bacteria; phylum Pseudomonadota; class Gammaproteobacteria; order Enterobacterales; family Enterobacteriaceae; genus Xenorhabdus; species Xenorhabdus budapestensis. The sequence continues at coordinate 12,027 of NZ_NIBS01000006.1, forward strand.
TTACCCGGCAATAAGCAAGATAAAAAATCACAACAAAAGTCACATTTTCACACCTCATGAAACCTGTTACATGAATAATAAGCTCTTCTCACATTCCATCTAAAATGAATTAGTTGGTCATGTATTAACTAATTAGATTGAATATCAAAAATAGTACTCACGCTCAATAAAAGTCCCTATCACCTTATCGTGCACTTCTTCGGATTTTGAATAACTGATAGTTTTTCTATTCAGTCTTTTTACTCGAGTACGCTGAGTTAAATTCATTCTCTCTATACGCTGAGTAAACGTCTTTCCAGTCAGGTGATCTTCCTCGGGAAGGTTATCATAAACAACATAATCATCTGTGCAGTAAAACCGAATATTACAGGGCGATAAGAGAGCAAGTAGCTTGTCTAACGTTTTTCTACTGCGATCGCCAAAAACATGGGCCACTATTCGTTTTAGGCGGGGCTCCCAAACATACCAAAACCAGCGTTGATTTTTCTTGTTCCCCACAAATGACCATTGCTCGTCTATTTCACCGATAAGCTGAATGTTATTTCCATCAAGGGGCAGCGTCGTTACGTTTCGGGGCGTGAGGTTTTTAACGTTTTCATGACGGTGGCTGTTGCGACTTTCAGGATTCGAGCGGTGTCACGAATTCCCCCGTTATTCATCGCTATGTCGACAATCTGCTCTTTAACGCCGGGTTTGCAGGCTTGATAAGTGTATTCCAACTGAAAAACCTTACAGCAGGTATAGCAACGATAACGAGGATGTCCGCCATTCCCTTTTCCATGTCCTTTGACCTGTTCTGATTTGTGACAATAACGGCAATAGATGTCAACTTTGGTCATGCTTTACCCTTAAAAGGCGGGAAGCATATCACAACAACTAACTATTTAATACATTCCAGCCCAAATAGCTGTTTCAATGGGATGTAGTTTTGGTGATAAAGGAAAAGGATTTATCCGAATTAATTTAGGCTGCCCCGCCAATACCTTGAAAAAGTAATCGCAGGTTTATCTGAGTTAGCTCCCATAAAATAAAAAGACAAAGTGTTATTAACTCTGTTTTAATTCTATTAACATACCTGAAACTTTTCTTGTGAAAATTTTCAGGTTATTAGTTTCAGTGATTTTTGTATAAAACTAAAGTGGTAGAGTACCAGAAAGGTTTTTACAACCTGAAAGCCGTATTTTCATTTGAATTTCAGATATTGGTAATACTCACAACAGAAGGTAGTCAGACTAAGTTATCGCTCTATATTACAGCAAGAATTTCTAAACATACGCAACAGTACTAGTATCAATATTGAATGTCCGTGTAATGTCACGGATATTAATCTTATTTATGATAAAATAAGCTCATTTCTCTTTTACCCCCAAAATATCTTTATTTTCATTAAGAATATATTTCTTCTATTATTCAAGATCTTTTCTGCCAATCAGATATTTTACTTCTCGCCAGCTAGCAAAATAGCGTCATTAAATAAACTGTTTTTCAACCAACAAGTGATCTGCATTCCATTTTTGCAATCTGATGCAAATTTGCATTGATCATTCTTTGATCACAACCTATTTATTGTTCAACAATTTAAAAACAATAAGATAACAATCCATGCAATTTAAACCGACAATAGAACAGCACTTCATTTATCTAAAGGGGAAGTAGAAGATGCAGTACACAATCAATTTCTGGCCCTTAATTGGGATCGCAGTCATCATGGTCGGCTTTATTCTGAAGTTCAATCCTGTTTTGATTGTAACAATTGCAGGGCTGGTTACTGGGTTAGCCGCCGGTATGCCAATCCTCGATATTCTGGAAAAACTCGGCTCCGGGTTTCTTAATACACTGAATCTACCGCTGATTATTTTACTGCCCTTAGTCATCATCGGCCTGCTGGAAAGGCATGGGTTAAAAGAACAAGCCCAACGCACAATTTCCCATATCAAAAGCGCCACAGCAGGACGTCTATTGATCATCTATTTATTTGTACGTGAAACCTCTGCTGCTCTGGGATTAACCAGTCTGGGTGGGCATCCACAAATGGTTCGTCCACTGTTGGCACCTATGGCAGAAGGGGCTGCCAAGAATCAATATGGTGATTTGCCTGACCATGTCCGTTACCGGATCCGTGCTATGTCCGCTGCAACGGATAATACCGGATTATTTTTCGGTGAAGATATCTTTGTCGCGTTCGGTGCCATTATATTTATGCACAATTTTATGCTGAACTCCGCTGGCATCCAGACTGAACCTCTGCATATCGCCATGTGGGGCATTCCGACCGCTATTTGCGCTTTTCTAATCCATTCAGTTAGGCTATATCGCCTTGATAGCAGGCTTGCCAAAGAAATTGCTTCCCTGAATCACGCACCTTTAAATCCTATAAAGCAGGCCAGTAAGGAGGTAAGATAATGTTTCAATTACAGTATCTCTACTACTTAGCTGGTGCTATTTTACTTATTGTTACTGTGATGTCCTGGCGCGATAAAACTAATCCCCGTCGCTTGACTACCGGCCTGTTTTGGGGACTTTATGGCTTTATTTTTCTATTGGGAGACTGGAGCTACCGTCTGATAGAGATCCGGATCAGCGACGAAACTCATGCAACAAGAATTATCCATATCGGAGTGGGAATTCTGGTGGTTGTAATGGCTCTGCTCGCAGGGTTTGGCGGAGTACGTTTAGGTAACTACCACCAACCTACACCGAAACAGCGGCAGGAAAGTGCAGCTCGTCTCGGCAATCGCTTATTTTTACCCGCTCTGCTTATTCCCGTTGTCACTATGATTGGCGTTTTGCTGTTTAATCATGTCTCAGGATTAGAACGAGCCATTTTTGGCGAAGGTAATCATACGACGCTGGCTACACTGTTTTCTATTAGCCTTGGCTGTCTGATCGCATTGGTCATCGCCATATATATCACCCACGAAAAAATCATGCAGCCTATGCAAGAAACTCGCCGATTGTTGGATTCTATCGGCTGTGTGTTTATTTTACCGCAAATTCTGGCAACTCTCGGATTACTGTTTACTGCCGCAGGAGTGGGCACAATTATTTCCCATCTGACGGAGAGTTATCTGGCTGTCGATAACCGATTTATCGCTGTAATGGCTTATGTATTTTGCATGGCATTACTAACCATGATCATGGGAAATGCTTTTGCTGCTTTTCCTATTGTGACGGCGGGGGTTGGTATTCCTATTCTGATCTTGCAACATGGTGGCAATCCGGCAGTGATGGCAGCAATCGGGATGTTTTCCGGCTATTGTGGTACGTTGATGACACCAATGGCAGCAAATTTTAATCTCGTCCCGGCTGCGCTATTGGAGCTACCTGATCGAAATGCCGTTATTAAGGCGCAAATTCCTACTGGATGTATCTTACTGATTACCAACGTTTTTTTACTCTATTTTTTGATGTTCATATAAACAATTAGTTATAAATATATTGGTTATAAATACATTAATTATAAAAACATACTTATAAAATAACGACAGGAAACAGCTATGAAAACAATTTTAATCACTGGTTTTGAGCCTTTTGGGAGCGAAACCATCAATCCTTCATGGGAAGCGATAAAACCACTGCAAGGCAACCAAATTGCCGATGTAAACATTGAAATTGAGCAACTCTCCTGTATTTTTGATACTTCACTGGAACAACTTTATGCCGCCATTGATAAGCATCAGCCGGAAATGGTGATTTCCGTCGGGCTGGCAGGAGGCCGGCCAAATATCAGCGTAGAGCGGGTCGCAATCAATATCAACGATGCCAGAATTGCTGATAATGCAGGTAAACAGCCAATTGATACTCCCGTTATTGCCGGAGGCCCTGCGGCTTATTTCTCCAGCCTCCCTATCAAAGCAATAGTCAATGAACTAAAGACAGCAGGTATTCCCGCTTCTGTCTCTCAAACAGCCGGTACTTTTGTCTGTAACCATGTAATGTATGGCTTATTACATTATCTGTCACATAAATACCCTGCTGTTCGTGGAGGATTTATTCATGTACCTTATTTACCGCAGCAAGCAGCAGAGCATATTGAGATGCCAAGTATGTCTCTGGAAACAATGATTATCGCATTGAAAACAGCTATTGAGATAGTCTGGAAAAATAAATCGGATATTGTTGTGACAGGTGGTACAACCCATTAAGTTTGCCACTACGTTGTATAGCCTATGGTTTTTGAAGTCAACGAGCTATTATTGTCTTTCATTATTGTTATTTTATAAGGCGGTTTATATTTTTGATTATTTATTTTTTAATATTCTGGCTCGTATAAAAATTAAGGGTACAAAAGTAAAATTAGCCACTGCATACAGTGGCTAATCAGTCAGTTATCACTACGCTAAAAATGGAAGGATCAGAAAGGTAATAGTTGATATAAATTCAGCAACCAGATAACAATCACGGCAAAAATCGCGGCGATAATATCATCCAGCATAATACCAACCCCGCCTTTCACATAACGGTCAAACCAGCGAATCGGCCACGGTTTCCACATATCGAAAATACGAAATACCACAAAAGCCACTAACACCCATTGCCAGTTGAGGACAGGGATCGCCATTAATGTGATCCACATTCCGATGAATTCATCCCAGACCACACACCCTGGATCTTCAACCTGCATAGCATCAGCTGCTTTCTGGCAGATAACACAGCCAATAATTGTGCCCAACAAAATAGCCAGCCAGCCCCCCCATTGGGGTAACTGTACCAACAATAACCAAAATGGGATAGCAACGACTGAACCCATGGTGCCCGGAATAATCGGCGATAAACCACTGCCGAATCCGGTAGCCAGCAAGTGCCACGGATTGCTCATCCTCAAACGACATTTTGCATCATCCATGAGTTCCCTCCGTTTGGTCATTCGCTTCATGCTCTGATGTCTGACAATCTTCTACCGGCTTTTTTTCGGTTTTAAAATGGTCGAATCCTTTCAGATCCAGCTCAATCTCTTCATTATTGTTAAAGTAGCGGATACCTTCTGATTCTGGTCTGATCTGCCCGATACAGCAGAAACTGGCTCCTGTATGAGCCAAAGCCATATTTAATGCACCACGGTTCAGTTCAGGCACAGTAAAGCATAACTCGTAATCTTCACCACCACTTAATGCCAAACTTAGTGCCTGTTCTGGCGGAACATATTTCTGCATCGCCTCAGAATAAGGTAATGCATTCAGGTTAATACGCGCACCACACTGGCTGGCAGTCAGAATATGATTCAGATCGGAAATTAAGCCATCAGATAAATCGATAGCAGAAGAGGCCAAACCACGCAATGCCTGCCCCTGCAAGACCCGAGGCTGTGGGCGGAGATGGCGCTTGAGAAGCCAGTTTTGGATTGCTGTCTCTTCGATTGTCAGGCGATCCTGCAATAAGGCAAGCCCTGCTGCACTATCACCCAAAGTTCCGGTCACATAAATCCAATCACCGTTTTTGGCACCGGTACGATGTAGTGCTCTGCCAGCCGGAACCAGACCATGTACAGTCAGAGTCAGGCTCATCGGGCCTTTGGTCGTATCTCCACCAATTAACTGCATTCCGTAATAGTTCAGTTGTTCAAACAGACTATCACTAAACCGCTTTAACCAATCCTCATTGATAGTAGGCAAAGTCAGAGCCAACGATGCCCAGGCAGGATCTGCTCCTACCGCAGCCAGATCACTGATATTGACAGCCAGAGCCTTATACGCCAGATCTTCCGGTGTAATATCAGGAAGAAAATGAATACCAGAAACCAACGTATCCGTTGTCACTGCCAGCTCTTGCTTTTCTGCAACGGTCATCAGTGCACAATCATCACCAATCCCTAGATTCACATCACGTCGGCGGATAACATGGCGATTGAAATAACGTGCAATGAGGTCAAATTCACCACATGCCATAATAGAATTCCAAAAAGTGACTGACGATGTGTACATAAGGCCGGGAAACCGGCCTTATGTTTAAAATCATCGAGTTATAATAGGGGCTATTGGCAAGCAATCACTTTTTTTTACGTGCTACCGGACCAGCTTTGTCCAATACCCCATTCACGAATTTATGACTATCTTCGGCACCGAACGTTTTTGCCAATTCGATACCTTCATTAATAGCCACTTTGTAGGGGACATCATCACGAAAGCTTAGTTCAAACATCGCAACGCGCAAGATGGCTTTTTCCACCTGACCTAACTCTTCAAGCTGGCGGGAAAGATAAGGAGCCATCAAAGCATCCAATTTTGCAGCATTAACCGCGACCCCGGACAGCAATTCACGGAAATAGGTGACATCAACACCAGTTACGTCCTGCTCTGACAGAAACTGAAATTCAACATCAGCGATGCTGTTTTTGGATAATTGCCATGAATAAATTGCCTGAACAGCACACTCACGAGCACGACGACGAGCAGCAGGTTTCACAAAATTCCCCTTAATTAAAACTAAAAAACTTAAGCCTTGATGGCTTTAATTACATTAATCATTTCTAATGCGGTCAATGCAGCTTCAGCCCCTTTATTGCCCGCTTTAGTACCCGCACGTTCAATTGCCTGTTCAATATTTTCGGTTGTCAGAACACCAAATGTGACAGGAATGTCGCTGGACATTGCCACACTGGACAAGCCAGAGCTGCATTCACCGGCAACATATTCGAAGTGGGCCGTACCGCCACGGATAACAGTACCCAAAGCGATAACCGCATCATACTTTTTGGATTCAGCCAGTGCCTTAACTGTCAACGGCAACTCATAAGCTCCCGGAACCCATACTACGGTGATATTGTCTGAAGAAACCTGACCGATGCGTTCCAGCGCATCCACGGCCCCTTCCAGCAGGCTGTTATTAATGAAGTTGTTAAAGCGGGCAATTGCAATAGTAATACGGGCTTCAGGAGCTGCAACAACACCTTTGATTACGTTCATAGCCTTCCTTATATCTTATTCATATCCGCAGGGGCGCGGATCTTATCACATTCTTTTTCTCTGCGTCTTGATTTATGTTCAAAGTTAAACCAGAGCACTTAGCGCGGTCGTAAACGAAGACGCACATCAGGCCCAACTTGTTTTACATCCATCAGTGTAAATTCTGGCGCATCCGATAATTTTTGCAGTTCAGGGATAACAAATAGCCCACGAGCGTTGTTTCCCAATACTTTTGGAGCAATATAGAGGATCAGCTCATCCACCAAGCCCAAAGACAACAACGCACCTGCCAGCGTTGGCCCACATTCAGCCCAGACCGAATTTATCTGACGTTTGCCAAGCTGCATCATCAGCAGAACCAAATCAACACCAGCACCGTGTGTCGGCAATACTATCCTTTCAACAACCTGCTCAATATTTTCAGTCCAGTGCTGTTCATCTTTATCAGAACCTGCCGAGTCAGTGTGCACTAACCAATATTGCCCTGGTTGCTGAACAACTTGATGTTGTGGCGTCACACGATTTTGGCTGTCCACAATAATACGGATCGGTTGACGCAAGAGTTCTTGAGGATAAACAGACTGGGTCTCTGCATCCAGTTCATTCCAACGAACCGTCAGTGAAGGGTCATCTGCTAATACCGTCGCGCTGGAACTCAGGATAGCACTGCACTGTGCCCGCAATTTCTGTACATCCTGCCGTGCTTCTGCTGATGTGATCCACTTACTCTCACCCGATGCCAATGCAGTACGCCCATCCAATGAAGCTCCCAGCTTTAATTGCAGATAAGGAAACCCAGTGCGCATACGCTTGAGAAATCCTTTATTCAGTATTTCGGCCTGTTCCATCATTAAACCATGCTCAACCGCAATACCTGCCTGCTGCAATTTATATAAACCACGTCCCGCAACTTGTGGATTAGGATCCTGCATTGCCACCACAACACGACTTATACCTGCGGCAATCAAAGCATCAGCACAAGGAGGCGTTTTACCGTGGTGGCTGCATGGCTCAAGGGTAACATAGGCCGTTGCACCTTCTGCTTTGTTACCAGCCATGCGAAGAGCATGAACTTCTGCATGAGGTTCGCCCGCACGTAAATGAAAACCTTCTCCTATTATTTGATCATCTTTGACGATGACACAACCCACGTTCGGGTTCGGAGATGTTGTAAAACGCCCCTGATACGCCAGTTCCAGCGCCCGGGACATATATGTTTCATCAAGAGTCATAGTGATGGCCTTTAATCTTGTAGTCTGGCGATCTCTTCACCAAATTCCCGAACGTCTTCAAAACTACGGTAAACAGACGCGAAACGAATATAAGCCACTTTATCGAGTTTTTTCAGCGCATCCATCACGAAATTGCCGATCATTTTAGACGGGATTTCACGCTCTCCCGTAGCCCGAACCTGTGACTTAATGTGGCTAATCGCCATTTCCACATCATCAGAGCTGACAGGGCGCTTTTCCAGTGCCTTCTGCATGCCACGACGCAATTTTTCTTCGTCGAAAGGCTCCCGCATATCATCACTTTTTATGACTCTCGGCATCACCAATTCTGCGATTTCAAACGTGGTGAATCGTTCATGACATTCAAGACACTGACGGCGGCGGCGCACTTGTGAGCCATCCCCTACCAGACGGGAATCAATAACTTTAGTATCAACGGCTGCGCAAAATGGGCAATGCATATTGTTTCCTGACAGTTAACCGAACAGACAAACAGTTTACCTTGAAGTGATAATGAAAAACACCCTGTCAGTAAGTACTCACAGGGTGTTTGAACAAGACAAACTATGTCATTAAAAACTGGTCATCAAAAACTATGTCATTACAGAAAAAGTGATTAAGGAAGAATGGAAGGTTGATCCGCCCCTTCTTTCTCCACTTTCTGCACAATCATATGCTCACGCTTCATACCGAGTTTCAGCGCTAGCGCAGATGCAACATAGATAGAAGATGCTGTACCGATGGAAACCCCGATTAACATCGCCAGTGAGAATCCTTTCAGCATTTCGCCACCGAAGATATAAAGCATCATCACCACCAGTAATGTCGTCGCTGAGGTCATAATCGTACGGCTCAGAGTCTGAGTCAGAGAGACGTTTATGATTTCATATGACGTACCACGGCGTATCTTACGGAAGTTCTCACGAATACGATCCGAGACAACAATACTATCGTTTAATGAATAACCGATAACGGACATCAACGATGCCACGATAGTCAGGCCAATTTCAATGTGGAATAACGACAGTATACCTAATGTAATGATGACGTCATGAGCAAGCGCGATAACGGCCCCTAACGCCAGACGCCATTCGAAGCGGAATCCGACATAAATCAGAATACAGATCAGCGCCACCACTAGCGCCATTGCCCCGGTTTGCGCTAACTCGCTTCCCACACTTGGGCCAACAAATTCAACTCGCTTAACAACCGCATCTTTATCGATATCTGCGTTTATGACCGAGATAATTTTATTGCCCAGCTCCTGACCTGCATTACCAGTCACTGGCGGCATACGAACCATTACGTCACGGCTGCTGCCAAAGTTTTGCAAAAGTGGATCTGCAAAACCATTTTTCATCAGGCTCTCACGCATCTTATCCAGATCAGCCGGTTTACTCAGGTTAATCTCAATTACCGTACCACCGGTAAAATCAAGCCCCCAGTTAAACCCGCGAGTTGCTATCATGACGATGGAAGCGATCAACAGCAGAAACGAAACAGTAAAGGCGACGTTGTCCCAGCGCATAAAGTCGATGACTTTACGCCCATAGTTTAATTGTTCAACAGAGTAATCCTGTGCCACAACGTGCTCCTTAAATTGACAACTTATTGATACGCTTACCACCATACAACAGGTTCACGATTGCGCGTGTTCCTACAATGGCAGTGAACATTGATGTCGCTACACCGATACTGGTTGTGATCGCAAAGCCTTTGATAGAGCCTGTTCCCACTGCATACAAGATAACAGCGGTAATCAGCGTCGTCAGGTTGGCATCGATAATACTGGAAAATGCACCTTTATAACCTTCATGAATAGCCTGCTGTATACTACGCCCGTTACGCAGCTCTTCTTTGATACGTTCGTTTATCAAGACGTTCGCATCCACCGCAACAGCCAAAGTCAATACGACACCCGCAATACCCGGCATCGTCAGTGTCGCCCCCGGTAACAAGGACATAATACCGACGATCAATACCAGGTTTGCCAACAGCGCACTACTCGCTATCAAGCCAAATTTACGATAGTAAATCACCATGAACAGTACAGAAGAAATCAATCCCCATAAACAAGCTTCAAGACCCTGTTCAATATTCTGCATACCAAGAGTTGGCCCAATTGTGCGTTCTTCCACAATCTGGATTGGTGCAATCAGAGCACCTGCACGCAGCAATAATGCCAATTGGCGTGCTTCATTCGGGTTATTAATCCCGGTAATACGGAAATTGTTACCCAAACGGGACTGAATAGTCGCGATGTTGATAACTTCTTCGTGCTTAGCCAGAATCGCTCGGCCGTTAGCGTCTTTCTTACCGCTGTCTTTATACTCCACAAACAGCGTTGCCATAGGCTTCTGTAGGTTATCTTTGGTGAAGTTAGACATCGCAGTACCACCGACACTGTCCAGTGAGATATTAACCTGAGGATACCCGTTCTCATCAGTACCCGATGTTGAATCGGTAATATGATCACCGGTCAGGATAACACGCTTGTACAGCACAGCAGGGCTACCATCACGGGTATATTTCAGTTCTGAATCACCCGGAATACGGCCTGATGCAACAGCGCTTTGGTCAACGTTAGTATTTACCAAACGGAATTCCAGCGTCGCAGTTGCCCCAAGGATTTCCTTCGCACGAGCAGTATCCTGAATACCTGGTAGTTCAACAACAATACGGTCAGCACCTTGACGTTGCACCAAAGGTTCGGCAACACCCAGTTGGTTAACACGGTTACGCAGGATAGTGATGTTCTGCTGTACAGCATAGGAGCGAGCTTCACGCAAACGTTCATCACTCATAACCGCTTTCAGGGTACTGTTAGCGCCTGTCGAAAACACCAAGTCGCGGTGGCGGGATGCAAGATAACTTTCTGCTTTAGAGCGAGCATCATTATCACGGAAACGAATTTCTACACCGTAATTTTCAGCCTTACGGATAGTGGAATAAGCAATACCTTGGTCGCGCAGTTCAGAACGCAGACTATCAATGTTCTGTTCCTGAAGTTTGCTCATGGCAGTGTCCATATCCACTTCCATCAGGAAGTGCACCCCTCCGCGCAGGTCTAAGCCCAACTTCATCGGCTCAGCGCCAATTTTGTTTAGCCAGATTGGGGTCGCAGGCGCAAGATTTAATGCCACAACATACTGTTCACCCAATGCAGAAACTAAAGCTTCACGAGCACGGAGCTGAATATCCTGGCTATTGAAACGAGCAAGAATTGCCCCATTTTCCAGTGCAATGGACTTGCTCTTGATCTGTTCTTTATCTAAAACATTACGGACTTGGTCCAGCGTTTTTTCACTGGCGGCGATACCTCGCGCGCCAGTGATTTGCACAGCCGGATCCTCACCATAAAGGTTGGGAAGTGCGTAAAGCAGACCGATGAGGATCGCAGCGATCAGCATCAGATACTTCCACAAAGGATAACGGTTCAACACGGCAGTTCCCTTCGGGAAAATCGGAAAATTAAATAGCCTTCATTGTACCTTTCGGCAAAATGGCAGCGACGAAATCACGTTTGACAGTTATTTCTGTGGTGTCATTCAGGGCAATTACGATGTAGCCAGTTTCAGACACTTTAGAGACACGACCAACCAAACCACCAGAAGTCAGTACTTCATCTCCTTTGGAGATGGAATCCATCAGTTTTTTATGTTCTTTGGTGCGTTTTTGTTGCGGACGCAGAATCATGAAATAGAAAATCAAACCGAAAACAACCAGCATGATAATCAGAGAATATGGGTTTCCCTGAGCTTGCGCTGGCGCACCAGCAGCTGCCGCAGCTTCAGAAATAAAAAAACTCATCAAATATCCCTCATTGTTATCGAAAACATCATTTGCGAAGCATGTATTTTAAAAAATAGTTTTCAAAAACAAGTTTCAAAAAGTGGTTTCCGAAAAATGGTTTGCGAAAAAATAGTTCTCGAAAAATTTGCCATCGAAAATCGATAATGGCCCGATCAAAAACCAGCCCAATATGCTACACACATTGAGGCTGGTTAGTCACGCCAAATTATACATTTAACGGTGGAACCGGTTTACCGATCCGCTGATAAAACTCTTCAACAAACTGTTCCAGTTTGTCCTCTTCAATGGCTTTACGAATTCCGGCCATCAGGCGCTGATAATACCTTAAATTATGTATTGTATTCAGCCTTGCACCAAGAATTTCGTTACAGCGATCAAGATGATGCAGATACGCACGGCTATAATTTCGGCAAGTATAGCAGTCACAATGCTCATCTAACGGAGATGTATCTTCTTTATGTTTCGCATTGCGGATCTTGATCACACCTTCTGTCACAAAAAGATGACCATTCCGGGCATTACGAGTTGGCATAACGCAGTCAAACATATCGATACCGCGACGAACACCTTCAACCAAATCTTCTGGTTTACCAACTCCCATCAAATAGCGTGGCTTATTTTGTGGAATTTGCGGGCAAACGTGTTCTAAAATGCGATGCATATCTTCTTTTGGCTCACCTACAGCCAAACCACCCACAGCGTAACCGTCAAAGCCAATTTCCACCAACCCTTTGACAGATACATCACGCAAGTCTTCATAAACACTGCCCTGAATGATACCAAACAGTGCATTTTTATTGCCCAGTTCATCAAAACGCTGACGGCTGCGTGCTGCCCAGCGCAATGACATTTCCATAGAGCGTTTGGCATAATCCCAATCCGCAGGGTATGGCGTACATTCATCAAAAATCATGACGATATCGGAACCCAGATCATATTGGATTTCCATCGATTTTTCCGGGCTAAGGAAAACGGGCGTTCCATTGATAGGATTGCGGAAATGAACGCCTTCTTCCTTGATTTTACGCATTGCCCCAAGACTAAAGACCTGAAAACCGCCAGAATCAGTCAGGATCGGGCCTTGCCACTGCATAAAATCATGCAGATCGCCATGCAGTTTCATGATTTCCTGGCCAGGACGTAACCATAAATGAAAGGTATTTCCTAACAGGATTTGAGCTCCTGTCTCTTTAACCTCTTCCGGTGTCATGCCTTTAACTGTGCCGTAAGTTCCCACAGGCATAAACGCTGGTGTTTCCACTACACCGCGATCAAAAATCAGGCGACCACGGCGGGCATGCCCGTCCGTCTTTTGTAACTCAAATTTCACTTAACCTCCAGACATCAGAAAAACAGTCCGATGTGATGTTTAAAAATTGTTCAAGCCAGCGGAACTGGAGTGACGAAATTTTTTCTTTTGCTACTGTTTCTTTTGAAGCCATAGTTCTTTTGCAGCCAGAGAATTACGATTAATAAACATCGCATCACCATAACTAAAGAAACGATATTTCTCAGCTACCGCTGCTTTGTAAGCACCCATGGTATTTTTATAACCCGCAAATGCAGAAACCAGCATGATTAATGTAGATTCCGGCAAATGGAAATTAGTAATCAGTGCATCAACAACCTGATATTCAAATCCTGGGTAGATAAAGATTTGGGTATCATCGAAAAATGGAGCAATAAGACCATCCTGACAAGCACGGGCTGCACTTTCCAACGAACGGACTGACGTTGTTCCCACTGCCACCACTTTATTACCACGCGCTTTGCACGCCAGTACAGCATCAACAACATTCTGCGGTACTTCTGCATATTCAGCGTGCATAACGTGATCTTCGATTGTCTCTACACGCACAGGCTGAAAAGTTCCTGCCCCCACATGCAGAGTGACAAAAGCCATTTCTACGCCTTTTTCACGCAAAGCAGCCAAAAGTGGCTCATCAAAGTGCAACCCAGCGGTTGGTGCAGCAACCGCTCCCGGACGTTCATTGTATACTGTTTGATATAATTCCCGATCTGCCTCTTCATCAGGACGAGCAATGTAAGGCGGTAACGGCATATGACCGATTTCATCTAAAATGGTCAATACGTCCCGTTCGTCATCAAAACGAATTTCAAATAAAGCATCGTGGCGTGCCAACATTGTTGCTTTGATGCCGTTATTTGCACCAAGGATATTCTCACCAAGCGCTTTATCCTCGCCAAGGATCAACTCTGCGCCTTCTTTTGGTGCTTTAGATGCACGAACGTGAGCAAGTACTCGCTTATTATCCAGCATCCTTTCTACTAAAACTTCCAATTTGCCACCTGTTGCCTTACGACCAAACAGACGGGCAGGAATAACTCGGGTATTGTTGAAAACCAGCAAATCCCCCGTTTCCAGTTTATCCAGCACATCAGTAAAAATGCCGTGTGCCAGCTCGCCTGTTTCCCCATCAAGGGAGAGCAAACGGCAGCCACTGCGCTGTGGTTGGGGATAGTGAGCAATCAGCTCTTCTGGCAGTTCAAATGTAAAATCAGCGACACGCATTTTATCTGTATCATTCAAAAAAACAGGCGGACTAGTCTAGTGCTGCACAGACAATGGTGCAAGAAAGAAGCATATTAGTTTAACTATTTACGCTATACTCTTCCCCATGAATTTTCTCGCACACTTGCATTTGGCAGCATTATCCGAAAGCTCCTTACTGGGTAATTTAATGGCAGATTTTGTCCGTGGTTCCCCAGAAGGCTTATTCAGCGCCGATATTGTATCGGGTATTCGTCTGCACCGCAGAATAGACAGCCTGACAGATAACCATCCTTTGGTCATTGAAGCCGGGACATTATTCCGTAGTGAATATCGGCGTGTGGCACCTATAACCCTTGATATCATCTGGGATCATTTTCTATCTCGATACTGGGATAAACTTGAAAAAAATTACTCTTTGCCGGAATTTGTTCACCTTGCCCACCACCAGATAAAACCTCATCTCGGTTCCACTCCTGAAAAATTTCAGGAATTAAACCAATATCTCTGGTCACAAAATTTGTTGATCCGTTATGCTGATCTGACATGTATTGCTAATGTCCTGCAAAGTATGGCAAGAAGACGACCGAGATTATCAGCATTGGCGGGATCGTACCAAGATATTGAAAATCATTACTCTGATTTTGAAGCACTATTCTGGCAGTTTTACCCTCAAATGATGGTTTTAGCCGCAGACAAACGTTTACTGGAACAGGAAATTTCTCCAGAACCTTGCACTTTTGCCAAATAGCTTTATCTTATGTAGACGAAAAGGCATTAAAAATAGATTATCAATAGGTAAAACCTATTATATCAATTGGTATTTTATCCTTTATTGCTATAACCTAATTCCTTATGCTGTAACCCGTTTCCACAAATACCTAAGGGTAGAATCTTTTAAAATCACAGGAGTCAATTATGGTTTTAGTAACCCGCCAAGCCCCTGACTTTACAGCTGCTGCGGTTCTCGGTAATGGTGAGATCGTTAATAACTTCAACCTGAAAAAACATCTGAATGGTCGTCCAGCCGTTATCTTCTTCTGGCCAATGGACTTCACTTTCGTTTGTCCTTCAGAGCTGATTGCTTTCGATCACCGTTATGAAGAATTCCAAAAACGCGGCTTTGAAGTTATCGGTGTTTCTTTCGACTCTGAATTCGTTCACAACGCATGGCGCAAGACCCCAATCAACGAAGGCGGCATCGGTGAAGTCAAATACCCAATGGTTGCTGACATCAAACGTGACATCATGAAAGCATACGGTATTGAGCACCCAGAAGCTGGCGTCGCTTTACGTGGTTCTTTCCTGATCGATAAAAATGGTGTTGTTCGTCATCAGGTTGTTAACGATCTGCCACTGGGCCGTAACATTGACGAAATGCTGCGTATGGTTGATGCACTGCAATTCCACGAAGAGCACGGCGAAGTCTGCCCTGCACAGTGGGCTAAAGGTCAAGAAGGTATGGGTGCTTCCCCAGAAGGCGTAGCTAAATACCTGACCAAAAATGCTGACAAACTGTAATCTCCGTCAGTATTCAATCCTTTAATAGAATCACATTGTTAATGGATCTTTCAAACCAGCCGTATTATCGGCTGGTTTTTCTATGTGCTTTTCTATATACCTTTCGTCTTTCAAGTTGCTCCCTTGCCGCCGCGACGCAACTTGAAATCCATTGGGTATAGTTAGTTTTCATTATTTGAATTTTTCAAGTTATTGACAGGCGCCCAAAAATTCACCTTCCCAAAATCCTGAGCTTTCTATAAGGTAATATCACAAATAATTAACAAAAACCTTATAATCTTTTGGCGCTTTTACTCAACAACCCGAAGATAAGGAGCAAAAAATGTCCAAGACATGGAAAATCCCTCTCATTGCTGTCTCGTTATTCGTATCCTCTACTCTTTATGCTGCTACCGAACTTGCTGTTGAAGCCAAACAAGGCATGGTAGTCAGTGCACAACATCTGGCATCACAAGTTGGTGTTGATATCCTCAAGATGGGAGGTAATGCTATTGATGCTGCGGTTGCCGTGGGCTATGCAGAAGCTGTGGTCAATCCCTGCTGCGGGAATATTGGTGGAGGGGGTTTTATGACCATCCATCTGGCAGATGGTACAGATACATTCATTAATTTCCGTGAAACCGCACCAGCGGCTGCCAGTGCCGATATGTATCTGGATAAAGAGGGTAATGTTATCAAAGGTGCCAGCTTGTATGGTTATAAAGCCATCGGTGTGCCCGGCACAGTTATGGGGCTGGATACCGCACTGCAAAAATACGGTACGTTAACCCGCGAGCAAGTCATGGCACCAGCAATCAAGCTGGCACGTGAAGGTTATATCCTGACCCGTGGTGATACAGATATTATGGACACCACTGTCAAACGCTTTACTCAAGATCCAGAAACTGCCCGCATCTTCCTGCGCAAAGATGGAACACCTTTCCAGCCAGGAGACAAACTAGTTCAGACTGATTTAGCCAACACGCTGGAGATGATTGCCAAACAAGGGCCAGATGCCTTTTATCACGGTAAAATTCCACAAATCATTGAGGAAACTTCAAAGAAATCTGGAGGGATCATTACAGCGACTGATTTTGCCAATTACACTATCACCGAAACCACACCAGTCACCTGTAGCTATCGCGGATATAAATTCATCTCTTCTCCTCCTCCCAGCTCCGGTGGCGTCACACTGTGCGAAATACTGAATATTGTTGAAGGTTATGATCTCAAATCCATGGGATTCAACTCTGCCGCCTATATCCATACATTGACGGAAGCTATGCGTCACGCTTACATAGACAGAAATACTTACCTTGGTGATCCTGCGTTTATCAAAAACCCGCTTGATCGTTTATTAAGTAAAAGCTATGCAGAATCTATCAGAAAAGAGATCCAGCCAAACAAAGCAACCCCGTCAAAACAAGTTCAGCCGGGTATTGGCCCACACGAAAAACCAGAAACAACCCACTATTCTGTTGTAGATAAAGGTGGTAACGCAGTATCAACAACCTATACCATTAATGGGCGCTTTGGTGCCGTTGTCATCGCACCGGGTACTGGCTTTTTCCTGAACGATGAAATGGATGACTTCACCACTAAGGTTGGGGAAAAGAATATGTATGGATTGGTTCAAGGAGCAACCAACTCCATTGCCCCCGGTAAGCGCCCACTATCATCCATGAGCCCGACACTCGTAACCAAAGATAATAAAATTTTTCTGGTCTTAGGCTCTCCGGGTGGTTCAAGGATTATCTCTATCACCTTACAGGCTGCCTTGAATATCATCGAATTTGGTATGCCTCCACAAGAAGCAGTTAACAACCCGCGCATTCATCATCAATGGCTACCAGATGAAGTCTATTATGAACAGCGTGGCCTTTCGAAAGACACCTTAAATTTACTGGAAAAAATGGGGTACAAAATGGTAGAGCAGACTCCATGGGGCGCGACTGAATTAATCATGATAGGTTTACCGGGCGCTGCCGGCGTTTCTCCAGTCAATTCATCAGGCAATGACTCTGCCGTCTCAGGCAAAGTTCGTGAAGGATATATCTATGGTGCCAATGATGTACGACGACCTGCTGGCGCAGCTACTGGCTACTAATTATTAGCAACTAAATAAGAACAGCTAAACAATAATTTATTTTAGGGGCAATGCAAGCCCCTGAAATAACGAATGAACTTCAATCGGATTGCAACCAATTTAAATAGCCAAATTACCCATCCCCATTTTGGCTATCTGTTAGGAATTACAGTAATGTAATCACCGACAAAATCTATCAGCTTGCTATCACTAGTATCTTGGCGATCACCACTGGTTCTTCAGTACGAGCAACTTTCTAAACAATTCTGGACAGGTTGATTTTCGCATCGTAGATGTTAACTTTTTCCATAACATCACCTCTTAATGTACACACTTTAAGCATATTTTTTATTAGTCTAGTCAGTTAGGTTAGACTAATTTATGAGCTTATCGACTGTCAAAGCTGCTCCTGCTGAACTTCATGCTTTGGGATTTTTGTTGAACCTACGATGCGATCGTAAATAGCAAATACAATGACAGACAACAGAGTCGGCATTAACCATGCCAACCCTTGCTCTGCCAATGGCAAATATTCTGCCCATGTTGGGAATAAGTGAACCAAATACTCAGACGCTTTAACCGCATCCAGGATCCCAAATACCAAACTAACCAGCATAGCGGGAGCCAGAATACGGGTGAAGTTATTCCACCAACGATTGGTAAAACTCAATAATATCAGTGTAATACAAGGCGGATAAATTGCCGTAAGCACCGGAATTGAAAACGCAATCAGATGACTCAAACCCAAATTGGAAACCAGCATGGAGAACAATCCCAGGCTCAGAACCAGAGTACGATAAGAGAGCGGCAGATAACGGCTGAAAAACTCAGCACAAGCGCAAGTTAAACCGACTGCTGTTCCTATACAGGCAAGGAAAATCAATACCGCCAGTAAGAAGCTCCCATAATTACCAAAAGTATTCTGAACGTAAACATGCAGGATCGCTGCACCGTTTTTAGCTGTTGGTATTAACGTTCCACTCACCTCCCCCAATTTGAACAAAGAGAGGTAAACCAGAGTCAGACAAAGCCCTGCAATCAAACCCGCATACATGGCATAACGGGTCAACAATACAGAAGACTTCACTCCTCTGGAACGCGCAGCATTAACGATAACAATGCCGAATACCATTGCTCCCAGTGTATCCATGGTTAAATAACCATTTACAAAACCATTTGAGAATGGGATTTCCTGATAAGTATTAGAGGCAGGAATAGGGCTACCGGCAGGCCACAATAATGTCGCAATACCCAGAATAGCCAACGCCAACATTTTAGCAGGTGCCAGTATACGTCCGATATTATCCAGTAATCTCCCCGGATAAAGTGCAATGACGATTACCAGTAGGAAATAGACGACACTATAAATAAAAAGCGGAAGCTTACCGTCTCCTGTCAGCGGCGCAATACCTACTTCAAAAGAAACAGTTGCAGTTCTCGGTGTTGCAAACAGTGGACCTACAGCCAGATAGCAGACTGTCGCCAGTATTAAACCCGCCGTTTTACCGATAGGAGAACTCAGTGTTTCAATTCCGCCCCCTGCTTTCGCCAGAGCAATAACGGTAATGACTGGTAGGCCTACAGCAGTAATCAAGAAACCAGCAGCAGCAATCCAAACATTCTCACCCGCCTGCAAACCAACCATAGGCGGAAAAATAATATTTCCCGCTCCAACAAACAGGGCAAAGGTCATAAAACCTAATGCCAAAATATCTTTAGATGATAAATGATATGCCATAGTGATTAATAATAAATTATTGTTAAAGATTAAATATGAAATAGTAAATGCTATACATTTTGTTACATCTATAAATAGAGTAACTATCGCAAATACTGAAATTTTCATTGGTGAGACTAAATTCTTACTTTAATACGGGGTGCGTTTTATATTCAATGATACCCGTAAGATACAAAATGATAGTAACAACTAGAATCGCCAATAACTGACCATAAGTAAAGCTTTTATATCGCCAAAAGACAAGTGGCAAACCAAAAAGCAGAATAATATCCTAAACTAATTTTTAAAAATAGTGATTATTATTATCTATAATTGAATGAATAATATATGATTTGCATTTTTCTGTTCATTTTTATCAATAACCCTGAATTTACCAACCAAACATCTTCTAATAATTATTGAATTTATCAGCAACAAATTTATTAGGTATAATCTAGTGGAGTTTAGTTTTATATTTCTTGATAGATATTGTTATTATTTTATAGGAAAGGCAGGGCCAACAGGCATCAGGGCGGCATTGATTTATGCCGCCCGAATTGTTTTTCTTACAGAAGAATTAATGAATAGTAATCAGCATTATCCCTGCTGGATTTCATGCTTTGGAAGTTTGCCTTCTCCCGCAATGCGATCATAAATAGCAAATACTACCACTGACAACAGAGTCGGTATTAACCATGCCAGCCCTTGATTTGCCAACGGCAGATGAGTTGCCCATTTAGGCAGTAAATGTGATAAATACTCAGATGATTTAATGGCATCCAAAACCCCAAACATCAGGCTGACCAGCATAGCGGGAGCCAGAATACGGGTGAAGTTATTCCACCAACGGATCGTAAAACTCAACAATATCAGTACAATACAAGGCGGATAAATTGCCGTGAGCACCGGAATTGAAAAAGTAATCAGATGACTCAGACCCAAATTGGAAACCAGCATGGAGAACAATCCCAGGCTCAGAACCAGTGTGCGATAAGAGAGCGGCAGATAACGGCTGAAGAACTCAGCACAAGCGCAGGTCAAGCCTATTGCAGTTACCATACAAGCTATGAAGATCAATACCGCAAGGAAGAAGCTTCCATAGTTACCAAAAACACTCTGAACATAAGCATGCAGGATAGTTGCACCATTATCAGCTTTTGGTACTAATATGCCGCTGCCTTCCCCCAATTTGAACAAAGAAAGGTAAACCAGAGCCAGACAAAGCCCTGCAATCAAACCAGCCCACATGGTATAGCGGGTCAACAATGAAGAAGATTCCACCCCTCTGGAACGTGCAGCATTAACAATAACAATGCCGAATACCATTGCGCCAAGGGTATCCATAGTTAAATACCCGTTCACAAAACCATTTGAAAACGGTATTTCCTGATAAGTCTCAATAGCAGGAATAGAATGGCCCGCTGGCCATAACACAGCTGCAACTCCCAGAATGACTAATGCCAGTATTTTGATTGGTGCCAACACATGTCCGACGCTATCCAGTAATTTACCCGGATAAAGTGAAACCAGAACCACCAGTAAAAAATAGATTATGCTGTAAATGAAAAGTGGAAGTTCTCCGGAGCCTACTAACGGAGCGATACCCACTTCAAAAGAAACGGTTGCAGTTCTTGGTGTTGCAAACAGCGGGCCAACAGCCAGATAGCAGACAGTCGCCAGTATTAAACCCGCTGTTTTACCGATAGGGGAACTCAGAGCTTCAATTCCACCCCCTACTTTCGCCAAAGCAATAACGGTAATGACAGGTAAACCTACAGCAGTAAGCAAAAAGCCAGCGGCAGCGACCCAAACATGCTCACCCGCCTGCAAGCCAACCATAGGTGGAAAAATGATATTTCCCGCACCAACGAACAGAGCAAAAGTCATAAAGCCTAATGCCCAAATATCCTTAGATGATAAACGGTATGTCATAATGATTGTTAACTTATTGTTACTGAAAGAATTGCACATGCAATAGTAACTATTGCAAATACTTGAATTTTCACTGGCGAAACAGGATCCTGATTTAACAGTCAGTGATAAGTATCTGTTCCCTGATACTCGCAAGACACAGAATGGTAGTGGAAAGAACAGCTAGAATCGCCAACAACTACCCCCAAGTAAAACTTTTATAACGCCAAAAGGCAAGCAACAAACCAAAAAGCAGAGTAATATCTTAAACTAATTTTTAAAACTAGTGATTATTATCATCTATCATTGAATACACACTATATGATTTGCACTTTTTTATTCACATTGATTAATAAATCATTTTTTTGCCCGTATTATTACCATTAAATTACATTAACCTTATGATTTTTTTAATCAGTTTACCTATATCCTTCGCCTTTCAAGTTGCCTCTTTGTTGGCTGCACTCATCCATCCCGGTCACCGTTTTTATAAACATACGGTTATCTATGCTCCCGGGGATTAATGAGAGGCTCCTGCCTCTCACCGGAGGCCAGCCTTTGGCTGGACAAATTCGTTCCCGACGAATTTGTCGCTCCCTTGCCGCCGCGATGCAACTTGAAATCCATTGGGTATATATCGGAGACAACAAGCGGCTGAGGCAACAAAAAACTAAATGTAGAACCTTTCCCTACAGTGCTTGAAATATCGAGATGTGTATTGTAATGATGCAAAGCATGTTTCACGATCGCCAACCCCAACCCACTTCCACCTGTTTGTCGTGAACGAGCACGATTAACCCGATAAAAACGCTCAGTCAGGCGCGGTAAATGCTCTTGGCTGATCCCTTGACCATTATCTTCGACTTTGAACAATGCTCCCTGAGAGGATCTAGACCAACTAACTACAATACGAGTACCTTCCACTGTGTGGTTAATAGCATTGTAAACGAGGTTCGACATTGCACTTCTCAGTTGTTCTTCATTCCCGAAAACCCGTAGTTTTTCATCGACATCAAACGCAATATCATACCGTTTATCTGCCAGTGTCAGCACTTCCTGCTGCAATAAAACCAACATAGCAGGCACATCAACAACATCATGCATATCCACCTGCGATCCGATTTCAATTCTGGAGAGATGCAATAGTTGTGTAACCAGACCATCCATTCTTCGGATCTGTTCCTGCATTGTCCTGATCGCTTTCTGGTTTGCTTCTCTACCCAATTCCTGATCCTGCATCATTTCCAGATAGCCTTGCAGTACTGTTAATGGTGTTCTCAACTCATGACTGGCATTGGCAAAAAAATCGCGGCGGAAATTTTCCAATCGCCGCTTTTGTGTAATATCACGGGCGATCATCAATAGTAGCCCTTCTGCATATGGCATTAACTGAAATTCCATCAGATGACTATTATTTAATTCAATGGAAAGAGGGTAAGTAAAATCGCCCGCAACCATATAGCGACTAAAATCAGGATAGCGAAGCAAATTAAAAATAGACTGCCCATTATCCTCAGGCCAGCGGAATCCTAATAAATGTTGAGCTAAGCGATTACACCAGAAAATATTACCTTCCACTGTCATCATCACCAGAGCATCCGGTAATGATTCCGCCCCGCTACGGAACCGTTTTATCAGTAATGCCAACTCCCGACGACGCTTACGGTTACGTTGCTGCAACTGATAAATGCCGTAAAATATGGGTTCCCACCCTCCACGACCTGAAGGAGGTAACATACT
This sequence comes from Xenorhabdus budapestensis, assembly GCF_002632465.1. GTDB lineage: Bacteria > Pseudomonadota > Gammaproteobacteria > Enterobacterales > Enterobacteriaceae > Xenorhabdus > Xenorhabdus budapestensis. The sequence goes on from NZ_NIBS01000006.1 coordinate 35,440, forward strand.
GCGATCCAACCAGAGCCAGTCAGATAATTTCAGTAAATTGTAACCATGCCATACCAGTGCCAGCAATAATGCCACCACCAGCAACCACGCCAGATGGCCAATAAAGAAAGACAAAATAATTGCAGGCAGACAAAAAATAAACAGACCCAGTACTAACTGCTTCCAGGATAACCGCTCCAGCACGTGATTCTCTCCGGCATGAAATTAAATGTTCATCATAATTATTTGGTTTACTTAGCTTTGTTTAGCTGATTTTGTTCATCTGGTTTTATTCACTAAGTAGTGTTCAACAAACCTGTCCACATAAAACCTATCGATAAAAACCAGACAGATTAATAACGGGTGGAGAAACGATAACCTGTACCACGCACAGTCTGTACCATTTTATCGTGTCCACCGATTTCAAGCACCTTACGTAATCGACGGATATGCACATCAACAGTACGATCTTCCACGTAAACATTAGCTCCCCATACATAGTTGAGTAACTGTTCACGGCTATAGACACGTTCAGGATGTGTCATGAAAAAGTGAAGAAGTTTGAATTCCGTTGGCCCCATATCCACATCCTGCCCCTGACTGGAAACTCGGTGGGATACGGAATCCAGCATTAACCCATCCATATTGATAATATCTTCCGCTGTCATGGGAGACATACGACGCAACACAGCTTTAATACGAGCAATCAATTCTTTCGGAGAAAATGGCTTAGTGATGTAATCGTCAGCACCAACATCAAGCCCACGAACCCGATCTTCTTCTTCTCCCCGCGCAGTCACCATTACGACAGGAATATCTTTGGTATTACTGCTGCGCTTCATCTGTTTAATAACTTGTATTCCTGAGCCACCAGGCAGCATCCAGTCTAATAATACTAAATCAGGGTAAGGCTCTGACAGACGCCCGATAGCTGTATCATAATCTTCTGCTTCAACAGGTTCATACCCGTTTTGCTCCAGCACAAAGCACACCATTTCACGAATTGGGGCTTCATCTTCAACAACCAAAATACGTCTAACCATGGTTAATCCTACCAATATTATTGAAGTCAGCAAAACTCACAATAATTCATTGTGAGTCAATTTTATTACAGTTTTATGAAACACCTTCTGTCTTCATCATAAAACTGTAATCAACATTACAGGGAATTTATTACATAGCTGTCATATTTCATTGTTGTTGCGAAGCTGCTCGAAAACCTGCGAATGAAATCGTAATTACACACGACATCCCTTGAGCACTCATTATAATTAATAAGCGGAAAGCTGAAACAACACATAAATCAGAGCAAAAAAGCAAGATAAGAAAAACAGAGTAAAAAAACATGCGAATCATTCATACGTCAGACTGGCATCTTGGGCAATATTTCTTTACCAAAAATCGTGCCGCAGAGCATCAACACTTCTTACAGTGGCTTATTGGGCAAATAAATGAATATCAGGTTGATGCCCTGATTATTGCCGGAGATGTTTTTGATACGGGATCTCCACCCAGCTACGCCCGTGAGTTATACAATAGGTTTGTCGTGGACTTACAACCCACTGGCTGTCAGCTCGTTATTCTTGGCGGAAATCATGATTCTGTCGCCACACTCAATGAATCAAAGACCCTATTTTCTTACCTGAACACCACCGTCATTGCTTGTGCAGAAACGGATATCCAGCAACAAATTAAGTTACTGAATAACAAAAATGGTCAACCCGGTGCCATTCTCTGCGCCATTCCTTATCTGCGCCCACGGGATATCATGATAAGTCAAGCGGGGCAATCAGCCATGCAAAAACAGCAGGCACTACAAGATGCTATTACGGAACACTACCACCAGCTCTATCAACAGGCTTGTCTATTACGGGAACAGCTCGGTCACCCTCTGCCGATTATCGCAACCGGGCATCTGACCACTGTCGGGGCTTCTACAACAGATTCTGTCCGGGATATTTATATTGGCACACTGGATGCCTTCCCTGCTCAGGCCTTTCCTCCTGCTGACTATATTGCTCTGGGGCATATTCATCGTCCACAACTGATCAATCAGGCTGAGCATATCCGTTACAGCGGCTCACCAATCCCCTTAAGTTTCGATGAAGTCGGGCAAGAGAAAAGTGTTTGTTTGGTTGAATTTAAGGAGGATAAGTTCAATAGTGTCACCCTGTTGCCCATTCCTGCTTATCAACCAATGCAATTAATTCGGGGGAATTTGCAACAAATCGAGGAACAATTACAAACTTTCAGTGACTATCAGGGAGAACGTCCTGTTTGGCTGGATATTGAAGTTGCAACTCAAGATTACCTGCATGACATCCAGAAACGCATTCAGTCTATGGCTGTCGATCTGCCTGTCGAAATCATCCTGCTACGGCGTAGTAAAACTATACGACAAATATCATTATCGGAAAAAAACAAAGAGATACTTACCGAATTGAGTGTATACGAAGTTTTCGAAAGACGACTGGCATTGGCTGAAATTGACGATCAACTGCAGAAACAACGCCTGACTACCCTGTTCAGGCAAACACTGGACGATATTGCTCAGCAACATACCCAAGAACAGCCGCTCAAAAACAATAGCTCAGAAACAGCAGCTCAAAAACAATAGTTCAGAGAAAATAGTAGGATGCAATAGCATGAAAATTCTTAGCTTACGGCTAAAAAATATTAATTCCTTACAGGGTGAATGGAAAATTGATTTCACAGCAGAGCCTTTTGCCAGCAACGGATTATTTGCTATTACCGGCCCGACAGGTGCAGGAAAAACTAGCCTGTTGGATGCTATCTGCCTCGCCTTATATCACGAAACCCCACGGCTCAACACCATTTCAGCCAATCAGAATGAATTAATGACCCGCCATACAGCCGAATGTCTGTCAGAAGTTGAATTCGAAGTTAAAGGGGTTGCTTATCGTGCCTTCTGGAGCCAGCGTCGTGCCCGCAATCAAGCTGACGGCAAACTCCAGCCCCCGAAAGGAGAATTAGCAGACAAAAAAACAGGCAAGATTTTGGCTGACAAAATACCGGATAAAAAAGAGAAAATTGCTGAAATAACTGGTCTTGATTTCAAACGCTTTACTAAATCTATCCTCCTGTCACAAGGTGATTTTGCTGCATTCTTAAATGCAGATGATAAAGACCGTGCCGATTTACTGGAAGAACTGACCGGTACAGAAATTTACGGTATCTTGTCGCAGGAAATTTACCAACGCCATAAAGAAGCCCAATCTGAATTAAATATTCAACAAGCTAGAGCTTCTTCAATCGAATTATTAACTCCGGCACAGATAGAAGAATACCAAAATCAGCAACAACAGCTTATCGCAGCAGAAACTCAGCTCAACCAGCAGCTTAAAGACTTACAGGCAACCGAACATTGGCTCGTACAACAAAATGAATTAGAACAAGCATTAACTAACAACAAATTGCTTTTTCAGCAGGCTGAGCAAGCTATTCAAGATGCCCACCCCCAATTACAACAACTGGCTGCCAGTGAACCTGCCGAAAAACTTCGTCCATTGTGGGATACACAAAATCGAGCATTTAATGAAAAGCAACGGCTTGATGAACAACACAGAAAAATAACATATGAGATTGAACAACAATGTTCTTTATTACAACCAGCCCAACAAAAGCAGATTGAGCTAGAAAATACCCAAAAAGAGCATATACAGCATCATATGCGGCAGGAAAAACTGATTTCTGAGCACATTATGCCACTTGATCATAAGATCGAAATTCAATCGAAAGACTTGCTCACTCAGGAGAAAGAAGTTACTGCATATAATCGTGAACTGACAGAAATATTGTCTCAATATCAAGTGACGAAAACTCAGTACATCACACTGAATAAAGAACAAAAAACGCTGGAAACATACTACGAAGAACACCCTTATTTCCGTAAGCTGGAGAGTAAACTGCCTGAATGGAAACAACTCTTTTCTCGCCAGAAAGAAAAACAGATCCAGATAACCAGGCTCAGACAAAAAAACCAGCAAATTACCACTGAACTAACCTGTACAAATGAGCACCTGAATGTCTTAAATACGACGCTGGTACAACAATCTACACAAAACCAGCCATTACAGAATGAACTTATCCTTGCCGAAAAAGAACTGAGTAGCTTGCAGGCAATTCATCCATTGGAACAGTTACAAAAACAGTTATTAGATTACCAATCACAACTCAGTTCACAAAATCAACTGGAGATTTTGCAGCCCCAGATCCAACAATTACAGGCAACGATTTCAGATAATCAGGCACAACTCACACAAACTCAGGCATTACTGGAACCTTTACCAACTCAGATAACCGCTCTCGAACTGCAATTAACAGAAACGCAGCAACACCATCAGGATTTAGCTGAACGTATTCGTCTGGAACAGCGGATCATCAGCCTGGAACAAGAACGCAACCAATTGAAGGAAGGAGAAGCCTGCCCGCTTTGTGGGGCAACGCATCACCCTTTGATCACCGAATACCAAAATATCGCCCTGCCAAAATCAGAAGAGCGCTTGAAAGTTCTGAGCCAGAAAATAGAACAGCTACAAGGAGAACGCTCCGCTTTACAGCAAAAACAGCAGTTTCAGCAAGAACGCAGTGAGCAATTACAGCAATCCATTACACACCTCATATCTCAACTAGCAGAGATGAATAAACAATGGCTGCACCATTGCCAACAGCTACAATCCTCTGAATTTACAGTAGATGAATTATCAGCAGAGACAGAGTCTGTAGGTCACTTTATTAGTCAACGGAAAGCGGCTTACCGACAACACCAAAAACAGTACGAAGCACTATTACAAGCTGAAAAACAGTATCAGGCTGCGGAAAAATCACTATCGAATCATCGTGAACAGTACAAATCTTACGAGCAAGAGATCGCCCTGGAAAAGGTCAAGCAAGAGACTTATCAGAGACAATTAACTGAAAATACAGAAGAGTTGCGCCAGATAGAAGCGGAATACACAGCCACAACAGAGCAGCTAACCTTCGAATTATATGATACGCCATTTGTACTACCGGAACCGCAGGAGGTTGAGAACTGGCTACAGTTACGTGATAACGAATTAAAAAACTATCATGCTTCGCGAGAAAGATGGCAACAATTACAACGGGAGCAGGCAGCTCTGCAAAGTAAACTCAATGAACTGGAAAAGCAAAAAGATAAGCTGACCAATAAACTGCAAGCACTGAGTGAACAGCAACAACAACAAAAACTGCTATTGCAACAAACACAACAAGAGCGTTATCAATTTTTTGGTGAGCAATCCATCAGTACCGTCCGTCAGGAATTACAGCAAAAGACGAATGAATTGGATACCGCCTATAAACAAGCGACGACAGCTTTGCAGCAGTTACAGAATAAAATGAATCAATTAACGGGCGCAGCCAGTCAAATTGAACGAAGCTGTCACACTGCCGAAACCGAGTGTACATTAGCATCCAACGCTTTCCGGCAAGGGTTGCAACAACAAGGTTTTTCTCATCAAACTGCTTTTGAGCAAGCTTTGCTGGTGCCTGAACAGCGAGAAGCTCTGCAACAATTACAAGAACAACTTACCAAACAGAGCCTGCAAGCTAAAACACGATATCATGAATCAGAAGTTATATTACAACGGCATAGAGAAAAATCGCCGTTACTGCTGGAACAACACGAACCGCCACAAGTAACCGAACTCTTGGCTAATATTGCCGATGAACTGAAACAAAATAATCAGCTCCAAGGCGCAGTAAAAAACCGGCTCAACAGCGATGCCAGTCGTCGGCATCAGCAGCAAGAACTACTGGCACAAATTGCCCTTTCACAACAAAACTACGATGACTGGAGTTATCTCAATAACTTACTCGGCTCCGCTGATGGTGCCAAGTTCCGGCGTTTTGCTCAAGGACTAACATTGGATCATTTAGTCTATCTGGCAAATATTCGGTTAGAAAAATTACACGGCCGCTACTATCTACAGCGCAAACGACAAAGCAAAGATGATGGTGGATTAGAGTTACAGATCATCGATACCTGGCAAGCCGATGCAATTCGAGATACCAAAACCCTCTCAGGTGGTGAAAGTTTCCTCGTTAGTCTGGCGCTGGCATTAGCTCTGTCTGATCTGGTCAGCAACAAAACTCAGATAGAATCCCTGTTCCTTGATGAAGGCTTTGGTACTCTGGATTCAGAAACCCTTGATATCGCTCTGGATGCACTTGATCACCTGAATGCGACAGGAAAAACCATCGGTGTTATCAGCCATGTTGAAGCGATGAAAGAGCGGATACCTGTGCAGATCAAAGTAGAAAAAATGAATGGATTAGGGGTCAGTAAGTTATCGCCGGAATTCAGCATTCATTGCCATAACAGGAGTTGATATAACAAAACTATGAGGAAGTATTTGATTGCCGTAAAACCCGTCCAAAGACGGATTTTACGGCGCAACATTGATAATTTCTCTGGATATTAGTTATACACCCATCGTCAGAAGCGCCAGACAAAACCCGCATTAACACTATTGTCCTGATGAGCAGAAGATAACAATCCACTATAACCAAGCGTAAATGACACATTCTTGCCTGCTGTCATTTCAGCATTAGCCTTCAATACAAGTCCATCACGCGAAACCGGAACACTGTGGGTAATGAAAGTTTTGTTACTTCCACGAAACGCTGAACTCACCGCGCGCTCACGCTCACCATACTGGTGTTGCCAACCTAACTCACCATGCAGGGCAACAGTAGCCCCCCACTTGGTCTGCCAATCATGGTTAGCACGTAATCCAAGTGTGGAAAGTGTTGCTTCTGTATGCTGTTTATCGGCCTGAAGCACCGCCGGTCCCCCATTTTCGTTAATACCATTATTACGGAAACCGACATAAGAAAGATTCATAAACGGTTCCAGATTTACCGGAGCTATAGGCAGATTGTACGCAGCTTCAACAAATAACTGTGCCGTACGGCCACCATATTTCGCTTCTCCGCGATCGTACTGATAGCCATAATTAACAGGGCGATTGGTATCGATGCGATGCCAGGTGTATCCACCTCCGGTACGCAGTGTCAGATCACCAAAGCGACGATCACCATAAAGAGCGATGTGATAATTATTACTGTCAGCACTGGTACGGTAGCCACCGTCAAGAGAAGTACGGGTATAACCAGTGGCGATACCAAAATGACTATAATTATCAATCGAACCGTCAGTTCCGAGTAGTACTCCGTAAGTGGAAGACTGATAACCAGTAGCATTAAGCGTACCGGAACCATGGCCCCATGCCCCAAGCAACCGAACCCAAGCGCCCTTATTTTCTCCGTGATTGCTATATCCGTAATTACCATCTGCGTTATTATGCTCCGCATAAATACCGGACGATAGCGAACGGCCTTCAGCCTGCCTCAATCGGGCATTCAGGGTATCACGCAAGTAACGGCTTTCATTAACCAATGCAGAAGTTATATCCGCATGGATCTGTCCATCAAATTGTTTGAAAGCATGTCGAACCTGATCGGCAGAAGTGGAAGGCAAAATACTCTCGTAAACCGGATTACCAGCACCGAGGGAATCAACAGCACCAGCCACAGAGCGTTCATTCTGCGTCAGTGCTACATCGGCAAAAGCGGTATTATTACGTGCTATATTGAGCATCACTTTACTGGGTTGATATGACAAGTTAGTGTTCAAAAAGAGATAGTGCGAACCAACTTTATCAAAACGCCCGCTAATGTCCTTTTCTGTACTGAGAATATTATACTGCTGACCTGTCAAGCTATACGCTTTATCGTCAGCAAGATTATCGCGGGAAAGCAGGTTATTACTGTTCAGAAGAGCGATTTCTACCTTACCTCCGTTGATTTGTACCTTATCCCCTGCATGGATGCTGTCATTGCGTCCATCAGATGTGATTTCAACAGCATAACGAGAGCCAGATTCAAAGGTAACTTCACGGGAAACACTGAGTTTACCAACAGAATAGCCCGGACTGACCGTTCCTCCACGCTGAACCACAAGGGAACCGATAGTGCCATAACCACCGAATACACCGCTGTCTTTTACCAGGACTGAGGAAGTCAGTGAATCGCTGATCCCCAATACCCCCTGTTTAACTAATGTCGGGCCAGAATAAGTATGCTTACCAGTGAGAAGTAACGTACCATTACCCTGTTTGGTTAACCCACCGTGACCACTGATATCATTACTCCAGATATCAAATTCACACTGTCTGCCTTCACAAACACGTTCGGTCGGTTTGCCTCTGTCTAGAACAACACCAACACCGGGAATATCAGCGACAAACTGTCCATCCCCATAAACAACACCCTCTGGATCAGGAATACGAAAAGTAGTTGGAATATCCTCTGCCGTATAAAACATGCCAGGGCCATTTATTGCTTTACCGAGATTAATCATTCCCCAACCATAAATCTCATCAATGCCTGGCTTGCCCATATCAGTAGCAGTAGTGCGGAGCACGGAAGAAACCTGGGCACCGCTCATGTACGGGAAACGCTCCATCAGAATAGCAATACCACCGGCAGCATGAGGGGCTGCCATTGAAGTACCACTGAATTTCTCGTAATCGGTTTTTAGCGTATCCACACTTGTTCCATTTATCACTGAGCTATATATAACTTCCGGGTGCACTGACACACAAACTGGCCGTATAACCACAGCGGGACGAAAAAACACTGATACTATAGGGAATTTTATTGCTGCTATTAGCATCCTTCTGCACACTGGCAACCGTCAACCAGTTTGGCGCAATATCCGGTACAAACCAGGCCAAACCCGCTATGGCATCCGGCTCATTATAGTTACCGCTGTTACCCGCAGCAAAAATGGTCACAATACCACTACGCCCGGCATCAATTGAGCCCTGATACGCACCACCTGGTTTTGTTCCTAATATCGGTTTGATTTGATCGAACTGTTTCTGGGCATGTTCCAGATGAAAATGTGACCCTTTGGGATCCTTCCCCGCATCTTCAAGCTTTTTATCAATACCAATGCCCCAACTGTTATTGATAATACGGGCCCCACTTGCTATCAATGCATCCCAGCCAGCCTGATATACACCGCCGTCATTACCTAAAATAATGCCATCCTCAGGGCCGGGATCGCCATTTTCAGCACTAATGATCTGTGCATTATAGGCCACACCATGCATTTTTCCGCCATCACGGCTACCGGCAGCAATACCAGCAACATGAGTACCGTGATTTCCCAATTTGCCTCCCAGTTGCTGGCTTGGTGTACCATCATAAGAAAAGGGATCGCCTTTCTTCACCGCAATATAGGGATCGGTATACTCACGTATTCCGAAGGTGTAAAGGTTAATCACCTTATCTTTTCCCATAAACTCAGGATGCTTAGCGTAAACAGCCTGATCAAATATTCCTAGTTTGATCCCTTTACCGGTATAGCCTTTTGCATATGCTTCATCTGCGTGAATCGCACCAAGCCCCCACTCTGCAAGGAATTCACCAGAGTGCCAACTGGCAGGATTGCCCAACTTACCAGTTTCAATATAATTTTCTGCATATGCTCCGACGCTGCCCGCCGCAAGACAACAAGCAACGGCATAGCAAAGTGCACATGGTTTCGTTTTGAATAAATTAGTTTTGAATAGATTAATTTCGGATGGGGTGTTCTTAAATAGACCTGTATTTTGCTTATTCATTTCAATCACTGTCCATTGTTGATTTGCCAAAATGTCATTGCCATACCGCAAAAAAACTCTGTAACGAACTCAAAGGGATTGACGCAAATAACGCTGCGATATTTTTCTCTTCCAATAAATCCCACATAAATCAATAATGACACACGCAGAATTGCACAATTAATTAACAATTAATATTCATTTATGTAACTTTATTTAATAGGGTGTACTAATGAATAACATTTATGGTGGGGAAGTTTTTTCTTCTAAATGAGAAAGGAGATCTCCCGCTACTGGCAGAGATAACTCCCAATAAAGGAGGAACAAACAATGAGATGTATTTCATAGCTCACACAATCTTGATCTATAATACTGCTCCTTTTGCAACATATTCAAAACACCATGGAACGATTTATAGAAAACGCTATGTATGCCTCTCGCTGGCTACTGGCACCAGTTTATTTTGGTTTATCACTGGCCCTGTTTGCTCTGGCTATAAAATTCTTTCAGGAAATCATTCACATCCTGCCACATATCTTTTCGGTTGCTGAATCAGAACTTATCCTGACCCTACTTTCTCTGATTGACATGGCACTGGTTGGTGGGTTGTTGGTAATGGTCATGTTTTCTGGCTACGAAAACTTTGTTTCCACACTGGATATTGAGGAAAACAAGGAAAAGTTGAACTGGTTGGGAAAAATGGACGCGACTTCACTCAAAAATAAGGTTGCGGCTTCTATTGTTGCCATCTCATCAATTCATTTACTGCGTATCTTTATGGATGCCCGCAATGTTCCAGACAATAAATTGATGTGGTATGTCATTATCCACCTCACTTTTGTTATATCAGCCTTTGTAATGGGATATCTGGATAAACTTACACGCCACCATCATTAGCAAGGAATTCTATCCAGCATGTCTCTCCCCTGATGCCAGCCTGATATCATTTGCTGGCATTACGGGAAACCACTTTTTTTCGTGATGAATTGCTACGGGCTGTTTCTTTCTGTAATTCCTCAATAAACCTGTCTACAACCATTTCAACCGTTTCACTTCTGGTCGCTCCGAGCCTATTGGACAGCCCATCTATTTTTCTGATAACAGACATCCTCAACGACAGAGAAATCGATCTTTTTTTCTCCTTATCAAGGTAAACATGACTGGTAGCCTCCTTAGATTTAAAGTTGTTATGCTGAGCAAGCAGTTCTTCAATTCTGCGTACTTCTTTTCTGGTTAACATCCCCTTATCAACTAATTGGTAAGTATTTCCCATTTTGCTAAACCGGATGTCAGCACAATAGTGATCCCTCAATTCTCTTAAGGTGCGAGTCAGTGTCGGTTCAGAACAACTGAGTGCCTCGATCACCTTCACCTTACTGACAGGCTTTTCATGCGAAAGCAGCAAAGTTAATTTAAAATTTCTAAGTTGTTTAGGGCTAAGTAACATCGTTTTCAATTACCGGGTCAGGAATACTAATTCCTAATATCAACTATAAACACAACAGCCAGCATAGCTTTTCATTCTGGTAAATCAATATTAAAACAGGTTAAAAGTTCCATAGTTTTCTCCACCAGCTCTCGAACAGATGCCATGATATTTCGCTCGTTCCAGAATATTCACTGCCCAACGCCAGTGCGTAGCAGGTTCACACATTGCCCCCTGGAATTTGAATACCGCCTGATTTGAATTGAGGATCTGTAAGGCATCATCGTAATCACGAGTGTTCACCATCAAGGCCCGATGAATATGTTCTATTTGCCCAGGATGAATGGCCGTTTTCCCAACAAGGCCATGAGCTATATCCAGGGCCAGCTCTTTCTCAAGTAACGCCAGATTATCAATATGCTCACAAACTGGTGCAGTCAAATAAAAACCCCGCGAGCCAAAAACAGCTACCAGCATTTTGATCACATACCCCATCGGGCCATCATATAAAGTAAGGTCACGCGAGCGCCGCATAGAAATCAGGTTCATCAGATCGTTACCACCAATACGTAAGGCAATAATACGCTCATAGCAAGGGTGAGATTTAAGCTTATCGGCGAGCCGATTCATTTGTTGCACATCAAAAACATCTTCAGTTTCCAATGTCGGCATGATCCCAAGATGGGTTGCAGCGACGATCTCCCACCACTCAGATAATGACTCCTGCGTAAATTTAGGCAAAACCAAACCAGCGACAGCGCTAAGATCAACAGTATCGACCAGATATCGTCCCATTGATTCATTGCGTGGACGGATAAAAATCAAAGGAGGAGGATGTTTAATATCGGCAACAGAATTCTTTGCCTCTGCCAGTGTCTGTAATACAAACACGAGATTTTTGATAGCATGGGGGATATCCTGTTCAGTAACTGAATCCTCCAGACAGATCACCAAAGAGCGCAGCCCCACAACTTTATTGCGCAGCATAATTTCAGTAATATTCCGACGAGTCGCTGGTACATACAGCGTTGCACCAAGCTGATTTGCAGAAGGGATCGATTTCATCAGACTACCTTTTTCATACTACTTTTTTAATAATCGTTACCGCGCGATATTGGCCTATCAGATCGCCCACTTCTGTAATAGCAACATTTTTCTGCTGCGCTAAATAAATCAGCAAAGCGATATCAGGATTATCCACTGATCGAACAAGTACCTGTTCTGGCACACGCCGCAAAACCGCGCGGGTTGCTTCTGCAATTCCGAGTTTGATACGGTTAATATTATCGATCTTATACATGTCAGCAAGAGTTGAAATTACGGTTTTACTCAATTGCAGCAAAGCCGTTTTTTCCTGCGGTTGCCAATCCGCTGCTGGTACGGTCGTCAAATCTAAGCGATCACGGTATTCCGCGACAGTATCAACTAACAACCTACTGCATTCAAACTCACTCAGATGACCACATTTCACACAGCCGTGCAATCCTTCTTCACGCCAAATTGAACGCGATATCAGCCCTGATACGGGAGCCCCCATGATGCCGAAAGGAATTAACCAATCATCATCACTGGCTGCCAGCCATGAACATCCACAAGGATCAGCCAGCACCACCAAACGAGGAATCCCTGAATAGCCAGCTCGTCCCACCAACGAGCGAGATAATTCTGTCGTGATTGCGCCCTTGCCTGTCCAGCCATCTACAAATACCAGACCCTCCGTACCATGCTGCTGCTCTATATATGACAGCGCTACGTTGTCAATGCCACGATCCCGTATGATACTGATCCCATAGTGGTAAGAACGTTTTCCCATCTTCCGCAAAGCCTGATGCAGCATGACGCCTAAAGGCACTCCCGCCCTGACCAAACTCGCCAGCACAATCGGTGTATCACCAAAGCGTGATATCAGAGACTTGGCAAGCATTACAACTTCCGTCGCCAGTCTGGCTGCTCCCAGTTGCAACGCTTTATCGAACAGATCTAGATGATAAGAGGTTGGCACTGGTTCCTGACTCAACATATCGGAATAATGGCGAGTACCAGATTGAATTAACTGCTCTTTAACCTCAACCGATGTCATTTCAATCTGAATGGGTTTTAGCAAAAACTGAATATCATCGGCAGCATAAGAACCAGAAAAAGGAGGAAAGCCATTCATTTATTTATAGTTCCGATAGTTGTATTAAAAACCGGCTTAATCATAGGTCACAATTTCTACAGCAGGAGCGACAAGAGATAATTGCGCGATTAACGCTGGATCAACCGAGGTTTCCGGTGTTTCAAGACAAAGCAGTATGCGATCGAATTGCTGGTGCGCGACGTTATAGAGGAAATTCGGTATCCCTAATCCGTAATTATCCGTAAATGCCATAACAGACTGAATTGCATGCCCGCAAGAGATAGGAGAACGGGTTGTCGAGCCAAACTTCACCAATGCACCTTCCTGTTCAAGCCGTTCCGCCAGCAAAAATGGTTGCCAGACAAACTCACTGGAACCGAGTACCAGCACTTTCTCACCGGCTTTGGCCTGAATATTAGTACCAAGATCATACTGAATATCATCTAGTCCCAGACGTCCCCAATTCTGAGTACCGATAATATCAACCTTTCCCCGCGCTGTGACATTGACTTGAGGCATGACAGGAACAGGAGCAGAACTATCCGCCTCCCACCGCCAATTTCCTTCAATCAAAGAAACAGTAGAGACAAGAAGCGGACAGCGTCTTATGATGCTTTGACCACTCCAATCCGTCAGTGTCACTGTGATGATATGTTCAATTTGATCCAGCCCGGCATGACGCAATGCCTCGAACAGATTAAGAAAGGTATTACCGGTAGTCGCTTCATCATCGATCAGAACAAGAGTACGGGCACTGCTTACCCGTTGACGCAGATGATTTTCTTTCGGCCAGTAAATCAGATGATCCGTTGCATGGCTATGATCCTCTTTAAATTCACACAACAAATCACCTTCTACCGGATGGCGCGTTGATGTCAGAAATACCGGAGAGGCCACTTTTTGCTGCGTCTCCTGAAAAACGCCAGCGGCCAATCCAACCGCCGTTTCTGCCATGCCGATATAGAGCACAGGGCCAGGCAAATTAATCGGAAACTGTTCTGACAACTGCCGGTAAACAGCCCGCATAATAGATGGGCTGACGGGAATATGGCGGCCCAATACTTTGCTGACAAATAAGAATGCTCTTTTAGGATTACGGCGTTCAGCAATATCAAACAATGTTTCCAAAGACGTTACACCACGTTCAGCCATTACAGTCAAAGTTCCACTATTTAACTGTTTCTTATAGAACTGGCTGTTATTAACCTGAGATTGGTAACGCTGAAGATGATTACATGCTGTCATACAGAGAAGCCTTTTAAAAAAATTTCAGCCATTTCAGGAAGTGGAGCGGTAACAGTCGTGATGTTTTCATAAAACAAATTTCCCTTTCATAAATCAAATCTTGTTACTCAAAAAGTGCCTATTGCTAAATTGCCGTTAGTCACAATGGATACACTCGTTTTCCAGTCTACATTCGGTGAAATATGCAGCGCAGTCTAGAGCCGAGATTCAGCTTATGTCAATCATAATATGATTTTTTATGAGCAAATTTTGTTTGACTTTTTATCATGGAAAAGAAATCATAAAAAGCGAAGCCAGATTGTTCTCTATCATGCAGTTAAAGGAAATATACAATTTGTGGGGATCATAATATGACAGGATTTTAGCCATCACTCTGGTCATATTATGATTTTTTCCATAAGTGAAATTATCGCAATTCAATGATAACGATTTACGATAAAAAATAATTCACGATAAAAACAATTCACCGATAAATAAGAGGTGTTATTAATGGTTTCATTAAGTAAAAATCAGTCAGTCTCTCTCAGTAAACAGAGCACTTCACTGGCTAAAATTGATTTTGGTCTGGGATGGGATCCTGTAGCCCCAAAAAAAGGTTTCTTGTCACGCTTATTTGGCGGAGACAATAATGAAATTGATCTGGATGCAAGCTGCATCCTGCTTGATAAGTCTGGTAATACCATTGATGTTGTCTGGTTTGGTCAACTGAATTCAGAATGTGGTTCTGTAAAACACAGCGGCGACAACCTGACTGGTGAAGGTGACGGAGATGATGAAGTCATCAGCGTCGATTTGATCAAGCTGCCTGCCGATGTTGAATATCTTGCCTTTACCGTTAATAGCTTTCGTGGTCAAACCTTTAATGATGTTGAGAACGCTTTCTGTCGCGTTGTTGATCAAAACGGGAAAGAGCTGGCACGCTATCAGTTAAACGAACAAGGCGTTCATACTGGCATTATTATCTCTTCTCTGTGCCGTAACAGTGGTCAGTGGGATTTCACCGCACATGGTGTTGCTTGCCGTGGGCGTACCATTGAAGATATGTATCCACAAATCGTTGAAACGGTGGTGCGCTAATGAACCTGACTCCGGGAGGAAATGCCTCCGTCTCTAACCAGACACTGACCATAAGGGTACTTTCCGGATCATCAGTCGATGTCTCCGCTTTCCGTCTTTATGCTAACGGGAAAGTTCAGGGGGATCCGGACATGGTATTTTATGGTCAGCCAAATAATGACGATAACACCATTCGTCTATCCGGCGGCAATACCAATACTGCATTTTCTGTTAACCTGCCGGCTCTGCGGCAAGAGGTTCAGAAAGTGGCATTTACTGCGACTTGCGACGGCAATCAAACCATCTCCAACCTGCACAATCTCTCTATTCAGGTAGAACTGAACGGAAGCGTGATCTTACAGGGGCATGTTGAGGTTCAGGGTCGTTCAGAAGCCGCCTTGATTCTGGGCGAACTTTATCGCCGCAACGGCGAGTGGAAATTCCGCTTTATTGCCCAAGGATTTAATGGTGGTCTCAAGCCCTTAGCTGAGCATTTTGGTGTCGATATTATTGATGAGGCGCCAACATCAACACCAACGACTGCTCCTAATAGCGTTAATCTGAGCAAGGTTTCTCTTACCAAAGAAAAACCTGCTATCAGCCTGAATAAACGTGATAACTACGGTGAGATCCGCATCAATCTGAACTGGAATCAGGGCGCTGCCCCTGCTAATCGGGGAATGTTCCAGAACATCTTTAACACCAACAACGGCGTGGATTTGGATCTCGGTGCATTCGTCCGGCTCCGTGATGGTACACGTGGAGTTATACAAGCATTAGGAGAAAGCTTTGGCTCTTACCATCACGATCCCTACGTACAGCTACAAGGGGATGATCGTACGGGTAATGTCAAAGACGGTGAATGGCTCCACATCAATGGTCTTGAATGGAGGAATATCAGTGAAGTTCTGATCTACGCCTTTATCTACGAAGGTGTACCTAACTGGAACGACACTGACGGTATTGTCACAATTTATGTCAATGGGCAACCTCCGATCGAAACGCGTCTGACGGAAGGCCACAACCGCAAAAATATGTGTGCCGTTGCCCGTCTTGTTAATGAAAATGGCGCCATCAAAGTAGAACGTATCAACCAGTACTTCAGTGGGCACAAAGAAATGGACAGTGCCTTCGGATGGGGTTTTCGCTGGACATCAGGCAGTAAATGAGGCTTCTGCTGTGATGTAGGCGCTGTTATATAAATCGGTTATTACATAATTGGAGGAATTTATGTCCTTTTTAAACAAAATTAAGTCAGCTCTCACTGCTGGTCGCGAAGAATTGGCCAATCAAGTTGGCCGTTTCAAAAACAGAAAATTCATGGAAGGCACTGTAGCGGTATGCGCGCACATTGCGATGGCAAGCAATGGTGTCAGTTCTGAAGAGAAACAAAAAATGGTGGGATTTATCAAAAACTCCCCCGAACTAAAAGTGTTCGATACCACTGAGATTATCGAATTCTTCAATAAACTGGTCAGTAGCTACGAATTTGATGCTGATATCGGCAAAGGTGAAGCCATGAAATATATTATGGCGTTGAAACAGCAGCCAGAAGCAGCACAACTTGCTTTACGCGTCGGTATTGCCGTTGCCAAGAGTGATGGTGACTTTGATAACGATGAAAAAAATGCTGCCAGGGAAATATGCGCAGCTTTAGGCTTTGCTCCAGCAGATTTTGAACTGTAATCGCAGTTAATTTAAGAGGCTTACTTCATGGTATCCACGCACATTGGTTTTCCGATAGAAACCGTTGCTGTATTTATCCTTCTGTCGGTTGGTGCGCTCTTTATCGACCTCTTTATGCATCGTCATGACAAGCCAATTTCGTTGCGCAGTGCCGCACTCTGGTCTGTTTTCTGGGTCGCCATTGCTTTTATTTTCGCCGGCTTCCTGTTTGTCCATCACGGTGCTGAAGTAGCAAGTCTGTTCATTACAGGCTATGCGCTGGAAAAAGTACTTTCTGTCGATAACCTGTTTGTCATCATGGCAATTTTCTCTTGGTTTGCGGTCCCGGATCGTTATCGTCACCGCGTTCTTTACTGGGGCATTATCGGGGCCATTGTCTTCCGTGGTATTTTTGTTGCCATCGGGACAAGCCTGCTGATGCTGGGGCCCTGGGTTGAAATGGTCTTTGCTGTTGTGGTCGGCTGGACGGCAGTGATGATGCTGAAAAGTGGTGACAATGATGATGAAATCGAAGACTACTCTCAACATCTTGCCTACCGCTTGGTGAAGCGCTTCTTCCCAATCTGGCCGAAACTGCGTGGTCATGCTTTCATACTCAGCCAGAAAGAAGTCAAAGAGGAACTGACCAAACCGGAAAATGCAGATGTGGCTATTGATCGAAAAAAAACAGGACGTGCTGGCAAAGCAGCATTTTATGCCACCCCACTGTTGCTGTGCCTGGCAGTTGTTGAACTGTCCGATGTCATGTTTGCTTTTGACTCTGTGCCTGCGATTATCGCGGTCAGCCGCGAGCCTTTAATCGTTTACAGCGCCATGATGTTTGCTATCTTAGGCCTGCGTACACTCTACTTTGTACTGGAAGCGTTGAAAAAGTATCTGGTGCACTTGGAAAAGGCCGTGATTGTCCTGCTGTTCTTTATTGCTATTAAATTAGGGCTTAACGCATCTGAACATATGTTCCACCACGGTTATTCCATTTCGGCAACAACCAGCCTGTTTGTGGTGCTTGGGGTTCTGGCTGCTGGTATTATTGCCAGCCTTCTGTTTCCCCAGAAAGAAAAAGCAAGCTAAATCCTGTATACCCTATAGATTTCAAGGTGCAGCCAACGAAGCGGCAACTTGAAAGACAACGGGAATAAATAACTATTTAATAAGTGAGGAAATAATAATGGGTGTATCTCTTTCTAAAGGCGGTAACGTTTCTCTGAGCAAAGAAGCTCCAACGATGAAAAATGTTCTGATCGGTCTCGGCTGGGATGCCCGCGCAACTGATGGACAGGCTTTTGACCTTGATGCTTCTGCATTCCTGCTGGCAGCAAACGGCAAAGTACGCAGTGATACCGATTTCATTTTCTACAACAACCTGAAATCTGCTGACGGCTCCATTATGCACACTGGCGACAACCGTACTGGTGAAGGGGATGGTGATGATGAATCATTGAAAATTAAACTGGATCAGATCCCTGCTGACGTAGACAAAGTCGTCTTTGTTGTCACTATCCATGACGCACAAACACGCAGTCAGAGCTTCGGCCAAGTTTCAGGGGCTTTCATTCGTCTGGTTAATGATGATACGCAAGTTGAAGTTGCTCGCTATGATCTGACTGAAGATGCTTCTACTGAAACGGCTATGCTGTTCGGTGAACTGTATCGTCACAATGGCGAATGGAAATTCCGTGCGGTTGGTCAGGGTTATGCTGGTGGTCTGGCTTCTGTTTGTGCTCAGTATGGCATTAACGCAGCCTGATCCTAGTCTGGCTCAATCTAAGGTCTTTCAGGTAACGACCTTCAATACAAAGCCATTAATATCGTGAATTAATTACTATATCGTGATTAAATAACACCGTAATTAAAAACCCTGCCTGATAATATCGGCAGGGTTTTAACTTATCGAATGGAGTTAACGTTTTCTCACAACATGATTTTCTCAGAACATAAAGTGCTGCTAAAGTATCTCCACATATCCAAATAACACAAGGAACGTCAGATGAGTCTTCATGTTTTATTTCGCCATAATGATATCCCTGAATTAATCCTGCATGGCAGCGACCTCAACGAGGCTGGATTCATTGCTGATTCATTATTCCATATCTACCAATGTTCAGATGGCATAATCATCTCTCTACTTGCTCCTCAGACTGATCTTGCCAGCCTGATCAATGAAATTGAAAACAATCCAGAGCAGGGAATAGATAATATTCGTGAAAATGGTGAACTCTATATTGCAGGTGATTGGCTAACTGACAGTCAGTTGATAGAGCAACCAATTAATATTGAGATAACATCCGGGAAAATTATTCTTAAGCCCAAGTTAGCAGAACTGTTAGCCTGAGCAACAACTCACAATCTTTTGTCAAAAATCTCTTGGAGATATCAACCGGAAAGATTATCCACTCTTTTCCGGTTGACTATTTAATTTTAAGCTGCCGAAAAAACCTACTTTCCACCCGCCAGGTCCATGAAATTGCCTGTTACATACGATGCTTCATCAGACAATAGCCACGCAATGGCTTCTGCAATTTCTTCTGGCTGCCCTCCTCTTTTCATCGGTAGGGAATCTTTAATGCGCTCGACCCTATCCGGCTCACCTCCATCTGTATGCATTTCTGTATAGATAAAACCGGGACGAACTGTATTCACCCTGATCCCCTGCGCTGCAACTTCTTGAGATAATCCGATCGTCAATGTATCAACAGCACCTTTTGATGCAGCATAATCAATATATTCATAAGGGGAACCCAACCTTGCAGCCGCCGATGAAACATTCACAATTGCTCCCCCTTTGCCTCCATGACGAAAGGCCATTCTTTTGACAGCTTCACGGGCACAAAGAAAATACCCTGTTACATTGGTGGCAAATATGTCATTCAATCGTTCCGCTGTTAACTGCTCAATGGTAGCCTGAGGCTTTAAAATACCGGCATTATTTACCAGCCCGGATATATAACCCAGTTCCTCTTCTGCCCTTTGGAACAAGGCCACTATCTGTTTTTCATCTGTTACATCCACCTGAACAGAGATTGCCGACTGCCCCAGGTTTCGGATCATCTCCACAACTTCATGTGCACTGTTTTCACGAGTACGATAACCAATACAAATATGATGACCTCTCTTTGCCAGACACAGGGCTGTCGCTTTACCAATGCCACGGGAACCGCCCGTAATAATTGTGATTTGCTGCATAATGCGATCTTCCTTCTTTTTATTTTTCTGATGTGATTCCCTTTATACCCAATAGATTTCGAGTTGCATCGCGGCGGCAAGGGAACGTACCCCCGGAAGCATAGATAACTATGTGACTGGGGTGTAAAAGCTGCAACTTCATCAGATGAAGCTTGAATCCTATCGAGGATAATTTTTTTATTCTTTAATGCTCAATAATATAAAGGTCTTTAGTGGATACATATCCCAACGGGTTAACATAAAAACCGCCCACATAAGGCTTCACCATTTTTGCACTGACATAATAATAAACGGGAATAACGGGAGAATCTTTGGTAATAAGATCTAATCCTTTTTGCTGATATGAGTTACCGTTAGTCTCACTCGCTTTTTTAATCAATACATCATATTCACTGTTCTCATATAAGAATGTATTTTTTAAATACAAAATCATGGACAGTAATCAGTGTACCATCAGACCATTTACCTCCTTTTCTTAAATAGAAAACTCATGTTTTATTATCATCGGTTCCCCAGCTTTCAGCTAATCTTGGTTCGATATTGCCTTGTCTGTCGGTATAGACCAAACCATCAAAAAAATCATGGATAATATCTAATTCAGTATTACTTTCTACTTTATGCACATCCAGAGAAGCCGGAAATGAACCATTATTGCGCACAATTTCCTGTTTCTCTGCCAACTCTGTACCGGGCGGGACAACGGCAGCCTAAGCCAAACTGACACTACTCAGTATAATTCCTATCGAGCAGGATAATACTTTAGATGTTTTATTTTTTATTATTCTGGATATTATTTTCTGCATGTTTGGTTACTCCATCATGATAGTTATTTAATTTTTCACATTTTAATTCTCTTCATAATTACTGTTTTTAATTAAATCTTTCATTTAATAACAGCCTGTCAGAAACAGGCTGTTATTATTAAAAATCAGTGTTTAATAATATAAAGATCTTTTGTCAGAATACGCCCTAATGGGCTGATATAAACGCCGCCAACATAAGGTTTAATTAATTTAATACGGACATAATCATAAACTGGGATGGCTGGTGAATCGTGAGTAAGAATATCAATTGCTTGTTGATAAATATCCTTATCGTCAGTCTCATCCGCCTTTAACACCAATTTATCAAATTCTGGATTATTATACTTTGTTATATTGTTAGTGTTTCCTGTCATGAAAATCTCTAAGAAGGTAACTGGACTATCATAATCTGCCTGCCAGGCATATCTGGAAACTTCGAAGTTACCCTGATACATGGACTCAACCTGTGATTTACTTTCCTGATTTTCTAAGACGGCTTCAACACCGAGATTTTTTTTCCACATCGAACTGGCGGCAATAGCGATTCTTTTATGTCCATCTGACGTGTTGTATAACAGCTTAAATTTAAGCGGATTATTCTCATTGAAACCCGCTTCATTCAGCAATGCTTTAGCTTTTGCAATACGTTTTTCTTGCGTCCATGACGCATAATCAGGGCGTTTTAAATTAATTCCTCCGCTGCCCGGAAACACCACATAATAAGCGGGCTTTTGGCCTTGTCCCATTACCCTGTCAGCAATAACATCCCTATCCAGCGCTAAAGTCAGCGCTTGCCTGACCCGGATATCGTTAAACGGTGGTTTTCGGATATTAAAAAGATAATAATAAACACTCATTATGGGAGTAATATGAAATTGATCACCCAATTGCTTTTTCAGTGTCGGAAAGAAATCTGTTGGGCCTCCGTTTGAAATATCAATTTCTCCTGCCAAGTAACGATTAAGATCGGCTTTATAGTCTGATATCGGCAAATAAGTGACTTTATTAATTACGGTATTCTTGTCATCCCAATAATGAGGGTTTCTGACACCAACAATTTTTTCATTTACAATCCATTCAGAAAGCTTAAAAGGCCCATTACTGACAAAAAATTCCGGCTTCGTCCATTTATTACCATATTTTTTGACAACCTTTTCACTGAGCGTAGACATAACTGGATGCTCCAGCATTTGCAAAAAACCCGCTTTTGGTCTTTCCAGAGAAACTTCTATTGTGGCATCGTCCAGTGCTTTAATAGCGAGCTCTTCAGGTTTTTTCTTACCGGATAATACATCGTGTGCATTGATAACTTTGGCCTGAACGAGATAGCTGCCATAAGGGGAAAGAGTGTCGGGAGTTACCAGCCGCCGCCAGGTAAAAACCACATCATGTGCAGTCACTGGCGAACCATCTGACCACTTTATTCCTTTTCTTAAATGGAAAACCCACGTTTTATTATCTTTGGTTTCCCAATGCTCAGCCAACGCAGGGATAGTGTTACTATTTTTATCAATGGTAACCAATGGTTCAAAAAAATCCTGTAAAATATCAAATTCACTACTACCTTCGGACTTATGGGGATCTAAAGAGCCGGGCTCGGAAAAATTATTGCGGGTGATTTCTTGCTTTTCAGCTAATTGTGTACCAACAGGGACTACAGCAGCGTAAGAGTAAGTAGCACTTCCTAATATAAGACTTACAGAACAGGTTAATACTCTGGCAATTTTGTTTTTTATTAGCTTTGCCATTATTTTTTGCATATCAGTGCTCCCCATATTTATTTTTATTATTAATTTCACTATTACATTTATTATTACTACCTCTACTATTATTGCCTTAAAAACATTACTCTTATACCCATCGTCTTTCAAGTTGCAGCTTTGTTGGCTGCGCTCGTTCACCCCGGTCACATAGTTATCTATGCTCCCGGGGATTGGCGACTTCTCTGCAAAATATTTCACAACCGCATCCACATCAGGAACACTGTAAACCGGATCAGTACCCTCTCTAAATACAGAGAAATTACTTCCCCCTGTCGCCAGATATTCGTTGCAAGGTATCAGCAGTCAATGATAATGCCTGCTCCGTTGAGCAGGCATCAATACAGTTAAGGTTTATTTTTTATCAGTCAGATCAATTTGATAAATTGCAAACCCAACCTCATCATTTTTCAGGTATTTCACCGGATATTGCGCGTGTTCTTTAATAAACTTCACGGCCTTTTCTGATGGAGAGGTTTCAAAGCGGACATCCAGTTTTTTATCTGTCTTGATTGGCAGGAATGACCAGTTATTTTCCGCCTGTGTTGATACCACACCTTTCTCTTTAGTCATTCTGGAAATGTAGGCAGCCAAAATGGAGCGATTTTCATCCGGTGAAGCAAATGCAATATGGCCTTCACCTGTTCCTGCAAATTTACCACCATAACCACGGTAGTTATTAGTGGCGATCAGGAATGTCGCTGTTGGATCGATAGGTTTACCCTGGTAAGTAACGTCCTTAATACGGTTCGCACTTTTGTTGATCAATTGGCAATCTGTGTCGTATTTCGCTGGCTGAGTCAGATCCACCTTATAATTGACACCGCTGATGGTATCGAAATTATAAGTTCGGAAACTCTTCCAGTTCAATAACTCTTGTGGTTTGGTGGAGTTAGGATCTATCTGGTTATACATGCCAGCTGAACATTCCAGCCACTCCACAACATCAGCACCACTCGCTTTCACCACAACCAACGTGTTCGGGTAGAGATACAAATCAGCCGCGTTACGGAATGTCAGGTCACCTTTCTCTACTTCGACAAAATCAGCCGGTGCATTTTTACGTCCACCTACCTTGAATGGTGCAGCAGCCCCCAGAACTGGCAGATCTGCCAGATCAGGATCACCCTGAATAAAACGCGTGGTGTAATCAACCTGGGCATCGTTAACGATCTGAACCGTTGGATCATTCTGGATCAGAGCAAGATAACTGTACATATTGGCAGAGGCTTTACCAATGAACTTGCCAACGAAATCACGGGTTCCCTGATTGGCTTCTTCAATAATCGCTGCCAGTTTGTTGTCACGTTCAACCAATGCTTTCTTATGCGTTTTATCATAGATAGGACGCGCTTCAGCTTTAGCAGATTCCACTTTCCATTCACCGCTGTCGTTGTTGATAACCATATCAACAATCCCCAAATGGTCTCCCCATTGGCCCGGCATCACGGCAGGAATGCCATTGACTGTGCCATTAGCAACATCAACACCTCTAATACCGTTGTATTCCTCGCTTGGGAAAACCCCGTGCGCATGACCGAACATAATGGCATTAATGCCGGGAACTTCACTCAAATAATAAACAGAGTTTTCTGCCATCGCTTTATAAGGCTCTTGAAAGAAACCAGAATGCGGAATAGCAATAATGAGGTCAGCTCCCGCTTTCTTCATTTCAGGTACAAATTTTTTTGCTGTCTCAGTGATATCGTTGACAACGACTTTGCCATCCAGATTGGCCTTATCCCAAATACTGATCTGTGTTGGAACAAAACCGATATAACCGATCTTAATTGTGTGCTCTTTGCCTTCACGATCTTTAACGGGGGTATCAACAATAATATAAGGTGTGAAGTAGTTTTTGTCGGTCTTGGCATCCATAATATTGGCGTTAATGTAAGGGAATTTAGCCCCTGCTATCGCCTGTTTCAGATAATCCAGACCAAAGTTAAATTCATGGTTACCGAAATTACCTATGGTATAACCCATGGTGTTCATCAGTTGGTGGACCGGATGGACTTCACCTTGTTTGAGTCCTTTTGCCACTATGTAATCTGCCATCGGGCTTCCCTGGATCAGGTCACCATTATCAACCAGAATTGCGTTGGTAGCTTCAGCTTTGGCTGCTTTAATTAAACTCGCAGTACGAACCAGACCAAACTGCTCAGTCGGTTTATCCTTAAAGTAATCGAAATCAATCAGGTTGCTGTGAACATCTGATGTTTCCATAACCCGTAAATCAACGGTTGCCGCATTGACATTAAATGCCACCAACATCACCAACGTTGAAATTTTCAAGCCATACTTCAACATGTTATCCCCTTCTATAGATAGAGTTTCCAGAATGGTTTGTTTCTTATCTCTATAAACCGGATTGTCTCTGCGGACATCATCATATGCCGCTTCAATCAACAGACGTATGCTATTGTACTGATTGTTCTTTTATTTATGGTATTACCCGTAACATAGAAACAGGATTCGCTCACAAAATCAGGAATTTTATGCCAAATAGATATGCCCTTCATTTTTAGAGTAAAAATGAAGGGCATAAATGAAGGGTATAGTTATTTATTAGGCCACAACCACGCCGCCCCACGCACTCCGCTGGAATCACCATGCAGTGCTTTTCTAATTGGCGTTGCACACTCGCCACCAAAGACCCACTCACTCACTAAACCCGGCAAGGTCTGATAAAGGCGATCAACATTACTCATACCACCACCCAGCACAATGACATCAGGATCAAGTAAGTTAACGACCTGAGCTAACGCCCGTGCCAGACGCTTTTCGTAGCGCTGGATGGCCAGTTCCGCAATTTTATCTCCCTGAGCTACAGCCTCCATAATTTCATGACCTTTTTTGTGCACGCCACTCAAGCGGAAATAATCCTTCATAAAACCGGTTCCCGATACGAACATTTCGGTACAGCCTGGTTTACCGCAGAAACAACGAACCTCTTCCTGATATGCCCGATCTTCATCATCCATCCACGGTAATGGGTTATGTCCCCATTCTCCAGCCAGACCATTACCACCTGCATGTACCTTGCCATCAAATGCCAGACCTGAGCCACAGCCAGTCCCGATAATAACGGCAAACACCATTGGCATACCTGCTGCTGCACCATCAGTCGCTTCCGAGACAGCCAGACAGTTTGCGTCATTGGCAACCCGTACTTCACGCCCCAAGAAAGCAGAAATATCTTTGTCCAAAACCTGACCATTCAGCCAGACCGAATTGGCATTTTTCACTTTTCCGGTAAAAGGTGAAATCGCGCCCGGAATGCCAATTCCTATTGTGCCTCTCTGCCCGGTTGCCTGTTCCGCATCCGCTATCAAACCGGCAATGGCAGCCAGTGTTTGTTGATAGCCATTGCGGGGAGTATCCACCCGTTTCCGAAACAGTTCTTCACCCTGATCACCCAATGCGATCACTTCAATCTTGGTTCCACCAAGATCAATACCTATACGCATAGCTTACCTTTTTCTCTGTGGTTTACCGTTAGCTGAATTTTTTCAGGCTAACTGAATCGTGTTGTCGTAAGATCATTGCCTGAGCAGCATTAACAATCAAGAATTATAACGTCACTTTGTTTTAGGAAATGGACGTTTTAGATAATGCATGAAATTCCAAGAAGGAAATAGATGAAGTTCTAGGGCTTCGCCGCATGATTCGTTATCATGCGCAGCTATGTTTTTCAAATAACGTTTCATATGACGTTTATCACAATGCACAAATATGGGGTAACCACATGTTATGGTTCAAAAATTTAATGATTTACCGTTTAAACCGAGAAATTTCACTTTCTGCGGATGAACTGGAAAAACAATTAAGCCCATTGGCATTCACCCCATGCGGCAGTCAGGACATGATGAAAACAGGTTGGGTTCCGCCAATGGGTGCTCATGGTGAAGCATTCACTCATGCTACCGGTAATCAGATCCTGATTTGTGCGCGCAAGGAAGAAAAAATGCTGCCTTCTCCGGTCATTAAACAGGAACTACAAACCAAAATCGCCCGTCTGGAAGGAGAGCAGCATCGGAAACTGAAAAAAACCGAGAAAGATTCACTGAAAGATGAAGTGATCCATACTTTATTACCGAGAGCATTCAGCCGTTTCAGCCAGACTTATATCTGGATAGATACCGTTAACAATCTGATTATTGTTGATTCAGCCAGTGCCAAACGTGCCGAAGATAATCTGGCTTTATTAAGAAAAACACTTGGCTCATTGCCTGTTGTTCCCTTGACTTTCAAAGATCCCATTGAGCTGACATTAACTGAGTGGGTACGTTCGAGTAATTTACCTGCCGGTTATACTCTGATGGATGAAGCTGAATTAAAAGCCATTCTGGAAGAAGGCGGGGTTATTCGCTGTAAGAAACAGGAGTTGGTGTCTGACGAAATAGCGGCACACATTGAATCTGGGAAATATGTCACCAAACTGGCACTGGACTGGGAAGAGCGTATCCAATTCATGTTGTCAGATGATGGTTCTTACAAGCGCATTAAATTCAGTGAAACATTGCGTGAGCAAAATGATGATATTGATCGTGAAAATGTTGCTCAACGCTTCGATGCTGATTTCACGCTGATGACTGGTGAATTAAGTACGCTGATAAAACATACCATTGATGCGCTGGGTGGTGAGGCAGAAAGATAATTTCTTATCCATCCAATAGATTTCAAAAAGCAACTAACAACACTATGGCTTGATATAGACAGGATATAAAAAGGATACAGCCTCAATAGTATTTCCATTGAGGCTGTTACTGTGACAATTATTACTCTTCATACAAACTATTACTTCACACAATTAGAAACGGTATACTAAACCAACACCCATTATATTATCTGTTTTAATCTTAGCTGTTTTAGTAAAGTCATTATTTTTCAGCAAATTAATCTTGTATTCAGCATAAGTACCCATATTTTTGTTGAAATTATAAGATGCTCCGATAGAGATGTACTTCACCAGATCTTCAGCCCCTTTGGTTCTCAATAAATTGTTCTCGCCCAAATCATTGCCTAAGTCTTTACCTCTGGAATAGACATAACCAATAGACGGACGCAAACCAAAATCAAACAGATATTGGGCAGTTAACTCAATGTTTTCCGTTTTATTGGCAAACATCACATGGTTATCTACAGAGCTGCCGAATCGGGTCAAATTACGAGCCTGACCATACATCGCTGCCAGATAGATATTATTTCTATCGTACTTGGCTGATACCAACCAGGCTTCAGCTTTATTCCCTTTCGCCAATACTTTAGCTGATTCCATGCCCTGTTTTTGTGCTTGAGTACGATTAGAATTACCATAAGAAGCTGCAACAGTCACACCATTGCCAAAATTATAAGAGCTGGAAAGACCAAAACCATCGCCATTTTGTCGCATGACATCATTACGGGTATTTTTAGTACTACTATCATTTTTAGCCTGATATTGCAGGGCAAAATTCCACCCATTCACCAAACCAAAAAAGTCAGTATTACGATAAGTTAATAACCCTGTCGAACGTCCCATCATGAAATTATCAGTTGCCGCTATGCTATCGCCACCAAATACAGGAAGCATATCTGTAAACGTATTAGCATCATAAACCACGCCGAAGTTACGACCATAATCCAGGGTGCCATAGTTCCCCAGTTTAAGGCCGACATAAGCCAGACGTGTTCTTGCGAATGTACTGCTTTCAAGTTCAGTTCTGTTGGCACCCAGATTGAATTCCCAGCGCCCGAATCCTGAAATTGTGTCTGTAAGTTGGGTTATCCCTCTCACACCGATACGGCCGCTGGAGTTATCACCCGCTTCTTTGCTTTTTGATTTAGCAAAGTGGTATTGGGCTTCAGCCTTTCCATATAAATCAATTTTATTACCATCCTTATTATAAATTTCGGCTGCATTTGCAGTCCCAGCAATAAGGAAAACCGGAATTGCCATTGCTATTACGTTGTGTTTTGTCATTATTATGGTCCTCACTAGTGTTGTTATTACCTTTGCCCCCGCCAGGAAATACATTTTCTAAGAAACAATTAATTCAAAAAAATTTCCTAAGAAATAGTTAGGCGGATTAACATTTAGCAACCCTTGCCTCTTTGTTACTTTATGGTTAATTCCGCAACAAACAATAGCGATACTAAGATCAAAATTAACATTTTTCTAACAAAATTTAACCAAAAGTGCTATCCCGTGAAGAAGATCACATAGTGAACATATTTTCAATAATAGAACAACATCAATTATGATTATTAGTTATTAAAAACAGTAAGTTATAAGTAATAAGGGGCTTGATGAAAAATAATCGAAGTGTTCTGAGCAGCATTTTTCACTGCTAATTACTGTAGATCACGTGACAATCATTTATTGTAAATATTGACAATTGACTGTAAGTTCTGTATCTGATGGAAATTGATAAATTTCCATTTATTTCAAGTAAACTTTTTTTGCTTTTATATGGAATAAAGCCAATGCGGTACATTAAATATCGACAACTTATAAGGTGCTAAAATGGCAGAAAATCACCCACGCCCACGAGGTCGCCCGTCAATTCCTGAACAAGAAATACGTGAAAAAATCCATGATATTACTCTTTGCCTTCTGTTAAATCAGGGCTATAGCACAACTACCATGGATGTCATTGCCCAAAAAGCAAAAATCGCCAAAAAGACACTCTATCGTTTCGTTAAAAATAGAGAAGATTTGATTGAGCAAGTTGTACTAAGCTGGACAGATAATACTGTACTTTCCCTGACTAAGAATGCTAACAATCACCAACAAGTGATAATTTCATTAGGTAAGTATTTGGCGGAAATCGCTGAAAAATCCTTATCTAAAGATGCAGTCGGATTATTTAAATTATTACAGTCTGACTTTCCTCATCGGGATACCTTCCTGGAAAAATATCAACAAGGCGGTATTGAAAAAAACAAAATTATCTTAGCAAATTGGCTAGAACAGCAATATAAACAAGGATTATTAAAAGAATTTAATTATGAAACATTCAGTGAATTAGCTATCTCTATGGTGATTGCAGAGCCGCTCAGACAAATGGCGCTGGGGCAAACACCACCTTTACCAGAAACTGATATTTCCCATCGCATTACTGCAATAATAAATTTACTTAAATCTGGATTAATTGAGAAATAAGAATTTATTCTCACAGCAATAAAGAAGGCGTTGAGTTCATGATAACCACTCAGCGCCTTATTTCTATTTTATAATCAACAACCAGATTTTAAACATTATTATCTATACCCTTCATTTTTCAAGTTGCAGTTTGAAATCTATTGGGTATATAACTTAAGATTTATTTGCTCTGACCAACATTTCCCGAAAGCGTTCAAAACAAGTTATTTTATGCAGTTGATTAATAATCTTATCATGGCTAAAGACATCTAATAACGCATCATAACACTCTGCAAAACATACCCTGTCTATCCTGTTTATCGCGATTAAAAAAATAACATGCACACGTTCATCTTTCCCCCAACGTATCCCTTTTGGGCTGATAACAACAGCAACACCCGTTTTTATTGCATCCATCTTTACTGAATGGGGTAATGCCAGAATACCAAAGGCCGTTGAGGAAGCACTTTCACGCTGATAAACATATCTGAAAAAATCAGACTCAACATAACCTTTGGCAAACATTGTCTGACAAAGATCATCAATAATTTCATCTCTGTATTGAAAGCCGGGTTCAAACCAAAACAGACCTTGCTCAAAAAATAGATCAAAATTACGTTGTAGCGTCTTCTTCTTCCGATTGGCATTAGCAATATCAATCTTGCCAATCAACTGCGTGCGCTTATTCCGTAATTGGAAAGGAGAAATACACACTGTTTCATAATTATGGCTGGCAGGAAGATTTATTGTCGTAATCAATAATTCGAACTCCAGGTTTTCCAATTCAGAAGGCTGCGAAATCCTCTTAATTACACTTATTTCATTACCAAAATCACACAATAATTGATGATAGATTTTATTTTCAATTCCTCGGTAGCCGGGGCATAAAAGCACTGCCCGCACTTTATTATCATGACTTTTTTGCCGTTCAAATTCAGCACCAACATGCAGGGCAATAAAAGAAATCTCATCTTCATTCAGTTTTTTACCTAAGAATTCATTTAATTGTAAAGAGATAAAAACAGCGATATCAAAAATTGTGCGACACTCCTTTTTTATTACTTCCAACATGGGATTTTTGGTATAAATATTATGTTCCAACCGTATTTTCAGCCCTGATATATGCAGAGAAAATAATGAGATAAAATCATCTGTTCCAAAATCAATCAGGTAATGTTCCTTTACAAATTCAGTAACTTGTTTTGTAAGTTGGTATAAACCCTCATCCACCAAATCAATTGATTCACTACCTTTAGTATGATTAGAATTGACGTTGATTTTCAACAAAGTATAACAAGCATTTCTTTCATTCTCTGATATTGAAACATCAAATTTATGTTGCAAATTATCACATAACTCATCAGTTATAGTGTGTAATTTATTGTTTCCAACAAAAGTTAGCGGAGTATCTAAATATTTGTCATGCTTTATCCGATTTATCAGTATTAAAAGATGTAAGACAAGATTGGCATAAGAGAGATCATAAACAGAATAGCCCCATTTATAAAATATCTCCTTAATAAGATCGGATACCATTTCTACCTGTTGAGTACCAAATATTGTTTCCAATGTTTTTAACTCACTGAAACAATAGTCTGTTTGTTCGATAATTATATGATAAACCAACTCTCTTAATTTTTGTTCTGCCCCCCAAATTTCAATATGGTTATTCTTGCATAAAAATCTGACATTAAATTGTTCAAATGAACTATTCATTTTATATATCAATGATTTTAACGTTGAGTCACTGATATACAAATCAGCACTGAGATCATAAATATTATTGCTTTTCTTAAATAACAGGATGGACTTAATCAAAAAACTTACCCTTTCCTGATAAGTCTTTGGCAAACCACTGGGTTGCTGAAGTAATTTTATATTTATATCAGGTGAAAAATAATATCCTGAGCGACCAGAGAGAATAATTTTCTCGCCATAGGATTCATTAATTTCTGCTACATAATTTTTTATCGTTCTAATGGAGACGTTTAAGACCTGAGATAATTTTATTGCCAGAGTCGGGGTATTTTTATTCAGTAAATAATCCAATAATTCTTTCTGCTTAGGCCTTAGCATTACAACCCCCTGTTAAATGAATAAATAACACCTTAAACTTACCGGGATAATCAATTTAAAAAAAATAGAAATTTGCCCTCTTAAAGTGAAAACACATAATTGAATATAAAATCAAAATTCAAGATAGTAGTTTATAGGTCAAAAAACAAAAATCAATTAGCAGCAAAATAATAAGGAATTCATATGAAAAATATTTTTATTATGTTGTGTTGTGGGGCAGGTATTTCCAGTGGCATGTTAGCAACAAAAACCAGGAATGCCGCCAAACAAAAAGGTGTATCAGTTACCGTCGAAGCCAGAAGTGAAAGCGAGGTTGCAGAATACTTTTCAGTTATCGATATCCTATTTCTTGGCCCTCACTATGCTTCGCAAAAAGATGAGTTCCAAAAACATGCTGATATTTACAATATTCCTGTCCTTGTTGTACCACAAAATATTTATGGAAAATTAGACGGAGAAGCATTACTGAAATTAGCCATAAGTACTTTGAATCATTAATTTTACTCTTTACAACACCAGGGATTGTACTTACTCAGAATAGATAAAGACAATAATAAAGAGAGATGCGAAATGAAAGCATTTATGTCGTGGTTATCTGACTCATTTGCACCGGCGATGCAAAATTTTACTAAGCGGCCGTGGGTAGCCGCTATTTCTGGCTCTATGCAAAAAAATATTCCTTTTATTTTAGCAGGATCACTTATATTTTTTTATAACGTATTTCGTTCTTACCTCCCTTTTTTACCCAATCTTGGCCGGATCGCTGAATACTCTTTTGGCATGCTCGGTTTAATTACCGCGTTTATGATAGCTAATCAGATGATGGAGAAACTTCATCATTTTCGCTATACCCTAATTGCCGGGCTGACTTCCATCTGCGTCTATATGATGTTCATCAAACCAGAATTTTCTGACGGCAACATGATTGTCAGTTTTGAACGATTCGGCCCCGCAGGAATTTTATTGGGTATTGCCACCGGCCTGTTTGTTTCCTATCTGTTTCACCTATATACCAAAATAGGTTTCCTGAAAGAAAGCTCCCTGCCTGATTTTGTTGTCGGCTGGATACATGCCATTATCCCGATTCTGATTTCCATCGGGACAGGAACATTATTGGTATTCACCTTTGAAGTTGATGTCTTCTCCCGGCTACTTTCTCTCTTTTCTCCTATTGCTGCATTCGGGCAAACATTGCCGGGATTCATACTTATGGCATTGATCCCGGCTATTGCAATGTCGATGGGAATTTCAGTCTGGACATTTACCGGCCTGCAAATGCCTATCTTTATGCTTGGTATCAGTGCCAATATTACTCTGGTGGCAGCAGGGCAGCCCCCTACCAATATTGTGACCTATGAAACCATGTATACAGCAGCTTTGATTACGATGGGAGGAACTGGTGCCACTCTCGCATTAAATCTTTTAATGCTGTTTTCTAAATCCAGAGAGCTTAAAGCCACGGGCTATATCTGCATTGGGCCTTCTTTCTTCAATATCAACGAACCGCTGGTGTTTGGTACACCGATTGTCCTCAACCCACTGTTAATGCTTCCCATGTGGATTAACGCAATCACCAGCCCCATTATCGTCTGGGTATTCATGCGCTCAGACTGGCTGAATATTCCCGCAAAAATGATTCAAGTCGGTCAAATACCAGCTCCGTTCTCCAGCGTCATGATTACGGAAGACTGGCGGGCTATCATCTGTTACGTCGTACTAATGGCCGTGTTCCTGATTACCTGGTATCCCTTCTTTAAGGTGTATGAGAAAAAACGTATTGAGGAAGAGAGCACCAATTCAGCATAAGTTATATATCCAACTCCAGTACAAGGAAAATAACAATGAACAGTGAGGCAAATATTTTAGTTCCTATTTCCATGGAAATAATTCTCGATGCAGGTAATGCCAGAGAAAAAAGTGAAAAAGCCATGAAATATGCCCGGGATGGTGATTTTGAAAATGCCCGCTTATATATGGAAAAAGCACGCAAAATGATGTTATCTGCTCATCAGACACAGACTGAAGTTATTCAGAAAGAAACTCAGGGAGATAACTTTAATTTAAGCCTGCTATTTATTCATGCTCAGGATACATTAATGACAATACGCAGTGAGTTAATTTTGAGAGAAGAAATTATTAGTTTATATAAACATCTTCACATTACGAGTAATAATAAAGAGGAAAAACAGCATGACGAAAAATAATACTTTGTTTCCTGAAAACTTTCTTTGGGGAGCTGCAACCAGTGCCTATCAGGTTGAAGGAGCAGCGGAAGAATATGGCAAGAAATTATCACAGCAAGATATTCTCAATAATAAACCCGGATTAGCTGATACTCATATTACCAGTGACCATTATCATCGCTATAAAGAAGATGTTGCATTAATGAAAGAGCTGGGGTTGAAAGCCTATCGTTTCTCCATCGCATGGTCGCGCATTTTCCCTGATGGGATCGGCAAGCCTAATGATAAAGGCGTACAGTTTTACCACAATCTTATTGATGAACTCTTGGAAAACGGTATTACGCCAATCCCGACACTTTATCATTATGATATGCCTATGGTATTGGTGGAAAAATATCATGGTTGGATCGATAGACAAAGTGTGAATGATTTTGCCTATTATGCTGAATTTGTCATCAGAGAATATGGCGGGAAAGTCAAATATTGGCTGACTATCAATGAGCAAAGCATTATTGTGCAATTCTGGACAAAAAAGTGCTTTATCCCTGAGCAATATCTCCACAATGAGCAGATTAAGTATCAGATAAATCACCATATGAATCTGGCTCATGCGATTGCCTGTAAGTTAGTTCATCAATGGGTGCCTGATGGTCAAGTCGGCGCAGCATTGGGATATTCCGCTATTTACCCGTTAACCAGCAAACCGGAAGATAATTTGGCTGCCCAAAATGCTAATGATCTACGTAATTACTATTTCACCGATATTTATCTGAAAGGACAATATAATCAATCCGCGTTGATTTACCTGAAAAATCATGGGCTGGCTCCCAATATCGAAGACGGTGATATGGAATTAATCAGAGAAGGCTATTCTGATTTTCTGGCACTCAATTATTATTGCAGCCATACTGCCGCAGCAGCGCCGACAAATGCTCAGAGACGAATGGATGGTTTTAATCCAACAGGTATCAAAGGGCAAATTGACGGCTATGAGATTCAACCTGATTACTATCAGATCCATAAAAACCCCCAACTTGATACCACA
Organism: Xenorhabdus budapestensis; assembly: GCF_002632465.1. GTDB lineage: Bacteria > Pseudomonadota > Gammaproteobacteria > Enterobacterales > Enterobacteriaceae > Xenorhabdus > Xenorhabdus budapestensis. Next base: position 70,780 of record NZ_NIBS01000006.1, read on the forward strand.
GACTGGGATTGGGCGATTGACCCGCTTGGGCTTGAATATTTATTACGCGATTTATATACCCGTTATCAGAAGCCGTTGATGATCACGGAAAATGGTTTCGGTGCTGATGATCTACTGGAATCTGATGGCACCATTCATGACAGTTACCGCATTGATTATCTGGCAAAACACCTTCAGGCCATTAAACAAGCGATGGATTCAGGTGTTGTGGTTCTCTCTTATAATCCGTGGAGTTTTATTGACCTTCTTTCCACCAGCAATGGTTACAAAAAACGGTATGGCTTCGTTTATGTCAATCGCACTGACGACGATCTAAAAGACCTCAACCGTTATAAGAAAGATTCGTTTTATTGGTATCAGAAAGTTATTCAGACACGTGGTGGTTCATTAACTGAATCCTGATTTTCTTTTTAGGTAAATTTATGATCGAATATTCCGTAATAGTCACAGCCCCTTCGGGGCTGCATACCCGGCCTTCTGCCCAACTTTGTAATTTAGCCAAAACTTACAATGGCACGATAGAAATTATCAGGGGAGATAAAAGTGCCAATTTAAAAAGCATGTTCAAAATTATGTCAATGGGAATAAAAAATGGCATGGAAGTCACTATTCGGGTTGAAGGAGAAAATGAAGAGGAAATGGCACAATCAGTTGTGGATCTTATTCGTAATATTAAAGAGTAAGTTCTATATCTTATAGATTGCCTATTGGGAGTACCTTATGATCTCTTTTGATGAAATGGAAAATATTGCACATCAACTTATTTCCCCGACACAATTAAATAAATATATTAAATATGGTCATGTAGCTGCGGTTATTCAGTGTGAATCCGGGCATATTTATACCGGTATTAATATTGACACCGCCTGTTCAATGGGATTTTGTGCAGAGCATGGTGCCATTGCAGATATGATAAAACATAGAGAAAACCGAATAATGAAAGTTATCGCGGTTAATAAATATAGGAATATTATTCCTCCTTGTGGTCGATGTCGGGAGTTTATCAGTCAGATCAATAGAGAAAATATCCATGCTGAAGTGAAAATTAACCAAGAGTTGGTTTTATCACTTGGTGAGTTACTGCCGTTTGATTGGAAAAACGTGTAGAGTGTTTTATTATTATTTTGTGTCCAATAGAAACTGCCCGATTTGATTATTCGGGCAGTTTCTATTATTCAGATAAATTAACCACTGATAACGTTATTTAGCCTCTACCGCTTCCATTCCGACCAGACCAACTTTCAGATAGCCAGCCTTACGCAAAGAATCCATCACGCTCATTAACGTTTCATAATCCACGGTTTTATCCGCCTGGAAGAAAATCGTGGTTTCTTTATTGGATTGGGTTGTTTGATCCAGTACCGAAGACAGCGTGTCACGCTCAACCAGCTGATCACCAACATATAGCTGATGATTTGCTTTTACCGTCAGAAAGACCGGTTTCTCTGGTCGGGGTTGTGGTTTGGCTGACGATGCCGGTAAATCGACTTTGATATCAACTGTTGCCAGTGGTGCTGCCACCATGAAGATGATCAACAGTACCAACATCACATCAATAAATGGCGTGACGTTAATCTCGTGTAATTCACCGTTATCGTCCAAATTCTCATTAAGACGTATTGCCATAATTGATTACCTTGCTTCTGCTTTTTCAGTTTTTCTGTCAGCCAAATCAAGATCACGACCAAGCAACAACATTGCCTGTGCCGCCATATCACCTACTTGTCCACGGTATGATGAAATCACACGGGCAAAAACGTTATAGATAACTACCGCCGGAATTGCAGCTACCAAACCCAATGCTGTCGCCAAGAGTGCTTCTGCAATACCCGGAGCAACAACCGCCAGGTTAGTGGTTTGTGAATGCGCGATACCAATGAAGCTGTTCATGATCCCCCAGACAGTACCAAACAGGCCGACAAACGGTGAAATAGCGCCAATAGTCGCCAGATAACCGTTTCCACGCCCCATATAACGGCTGATTGCCGCAACAGCGCGCTCCATGCGGAATGAGGTACGCTCTTTGGTTCCATCTTTGTCATTGCTTTCAGCAGATAAGTTGCGTTCAGACTGTGCTTCGTTCAATAACAGGCGGCTGATACTATTCTTACCGAAATCAGTGGCAATTTTCACGGCTGCATCCAGATTAGCAGCGTCAGCCAATGCCAGTTGCTCTCTGCGTAAACGGCGACGAGCCATTAATAATTCGCTTCCTTTGGAGAAGAAAAGTGCCCATGTAATAACAGAAGCAATCACCAAACCTACCATGACGCTTTTTACCACGACATCCGCATTCTGATACATACCCCAAACAGAAAGATCCGTTGCAAAACCACTGGACAAGTTTTCAGATCTTTCCACAGCCGTTGATTCCGCTGCGCCTGTTTCTGTTATTTCAGTGAACTCGGTAGTTACTGTTTGCTGTTCAGCTGTCACTGACGCATCCATTTTCTGAGCTTCACCTTGCTGTGTATCTGCTTTCGCCGTTCCTGCTTGCGGAGCCGCAGAAGATATCGATGTTGCCGGAGCCGCTACCTGAATGGCCGCCTGATTTTCTGGCGCAGCAACCGCTGTTGTTGGTACGGTATTAGCTGGTACGGTATTAGCCCACGCTGAACCTGTTAACCCGAGTGCCAATAGAATAGAAGCTGTCAAATTACGCATCAGTTAGCCTTACTCTCTTTTTTATAGATTCTGTTACTTAGCAATGAATCGCGTATACTCATCTTGCTAATCCTAATATATCCTGAGCCATAGCTCGCTTTTCCACCTGATAAGGTTCCGTTTAACCCTATTTCATGCTTTTCATCACGTGAGGGAAAAGTCCATTCCAAATGATATCAGACATTGAGCGATTTGATAGTAATTATCATTACTATTTAATAAAAAAGTGGTAATGAAAAGGGGCGATTTCACTACAACCATCTTTTTTCACTATCACTAATCACCTTGAATTTTCGTCACGTTGCAAGAATCCCTTTGTAAAAAACGTGACAGATCTTTTAACTTGCAATGATTATTTGAGTAATCAACGTTAATTGAGGGGGAAATCATATGGCAGAAGAAAAGAAACTGGAGACCAAACTGGTTGATATCGGAAGAAAGCACAAATTCACGCTTAATGCTGTCAATCCCATTATCCAACGAACCTCATCCGTCATTTTCGAAACTGTTGAAGATCTGAGGCATGCCATAAAACATCGTGCTAACGGTGAACTATTCTATGGACGTCGTGGCACATTGACGCATTTTGCTTTTCAGGAAGCAATGGCAGAACTGGAAGGTGGCGTGGGGTGTGCACTGTATCCATCCGGTACAGCCGCTATTACCAACAGCATTCTGTCATTTGTAGAGACAGGGGATCATATTTTAGTAGCAGGTACAGCCTATGAGCCGACGCAAGAGTTTTGTAATCACGTTCTCAAAAAGCTGAATATTTCCACCGATTACTTTGACCCAATGATCGGAAAAGAGATTGCCACACTCATTCAACCAAATACAAAGGTCATCTTTCTAGAATCCCCCGGCTCCCTCACGATGGAGGTTCAGGATGTCCCTGCTATCGTGCAGGCTGCCCGGCAGATTAATCCTGAAATTGTCATTATGATCGATAATACATGGGCTGCCGGTATTCTCTTCAAAGCATTGGATTTTGGCGTCGATATTTCTATTCAATCCGCCACAAAATATATCATCGGCCATTCGGATGGCATGCTGGGTACGGCTGTCGCCAATAAGCGCTGTTGGGATCAATTGCGGGAAAATTCTTATTTGATGGGACAAATTGCTGACCCCGATACGGTTTATTTCGCAACCCGTGGATTACATACGCTGGCTGTCCGCTTAAAACAACATGAAGAAAGCAGCCTTGAAATTGCTAAGTGGCTATCCCAACGGCCTGAAGTCGCTGAGGTTTATCACCCCGCGCTACCTTCTTGTCCCGGACATCACTACTTTCAACGTGACTTCACTGGCTCCAGCGGGCTGTTCTCTTTCCTCCTGAATATTAACCTGACTTCCACTCAACTTTCTGATTATTTTGATAATTTACAACATTTTAAAATGGCGTTTTCTTGGGGAGGATTTGAATCGTTAATTTTGGGCATCTCACCTGAATCACTCGCGACTTTACGCCACTATCATTTCCCCAAACATTACCATTTCCCCAAAAAAGAAAGAACGTTAATCCGTGTACATATCGGACTCGAAAATCTCCAGGATTTGATTGCTGACTTGGATGCCGCTTTTACCCGCATTGCTATGCGTTAACATAAATTACTTGGCGTTAGCATAAATAACTTGATACATAACGATCGTCCCCCTGAATGGCTATCTTTCCACTACAGATGGCCACTGTTTTCTTTCCTTATCTTCAATTGATTCTCTTCATGCCAGATCAAATCAACTCCTCTACCACAATTTTGCGGTACACTGGGACACATGTGCTTATTTGATACTTTTTGCTGTTGTTCAAAAACGGTTGTTCAGAAACGGTTATGTAAAGGTATCGTGCAGAAATTACAGGATAAATAATGGAAACGTTAAGCGGGATCGTGCATGCACTTTGGCAGCATGATTTTACCCAACTCGCCAATCCCGATGTCATCTGGATTATTTATGGTGTTATCTTCGTCACGCTGGTGTTAGAAAACGGTTTGTTACCCGCCGCATTTTTGCCCGGAGATACTCTTCTGGTTCTTGCTGGTGCGTTAATCGCTAAAGGTGTTATGGGGTTCTTTCCAACCATCATTTTACTGACTATTGCAGCAAGCCTCGGATGTTGGTTAGGTTATTTGCAAGGACGTTGGTTAGGCCATACCCGGATCGTCAAGAACTGGTTGGCTCAACTTCCTCTACAGTACCGCCAACGTGCCAATATTTTATTTACCAAACATGGCCTGGCGGCGTTGCTCATCGGGCGTTTTCTCGCCTTTGTCCGTACTCTCCTGCCAACTTTTGCAGGTATTTCTGGACTGAATAATAAACGCTTTCAATTTTTTAATTGGTTAAGTGGCTTCTTATGGGTCATCATAATCGTGAGTTTTGGCTATATCTTGAATCAAATCCCTTTTGTCAAAGCACATCAGGATTTGGTCATGAATATTTTGATGATCTTGCCTGTCATTCTGTTGATCAGCGGTCTTACCGCATCTCTATTGATGTATTGGCGTCACAAAAAAGCATCATCAAGAAAACGTAAATGAATATATTGGTTATTCACCGCTATTTCAAAACCCTTTTTTTTCTCTGGTTATTAACTTCTCAATCCAAAAGTTAAATCATTAGAGTCCGCTCCGACAGGTATCATGATTGTCAATGATTTGAATTCTGACCAAATTTTGACAAAAAAGTTAAGTAACCTTGAATCGAGTGGACTCTGTTACTGCAATAAACCGATATAGACAAGCGATAGCATGTTAGGTGAACACCAGAACATTATGCTTGCTGCCAGTAAGCTAATTTACGAAGTGTCCATCTGATATGCCAAATCTGAAGGAGGTAAGAATGGGTCAGCAGACAATAATTAAACTCGTTGATGGGAACCTCATGCCACAATTAGGGCTTGGGGTTTGGCAAGCGAGTAATGAGCAAGTTGTTAACGCTATCCACACCGCATTGGAAGTAGGCTATCGTTCTATTGACACTGCGGCAATTTATCACAATGAAAAAGGCGTAGGGAAAGCATTACAAGAAAGCAATATTCCACGGGAAGAGATTTTTATCACAACCAAACTGTGGAACGATCGCCATCAGGATGCACAAATTGCATTGCAAGAAAGTCTGGATCAGCTAAAACTGGATTACGTCGATCTGTTCCTGATTCACTGGCCCGTGCCCCAGCAAGATAAGTATGTTGAAACATGGAAACAATTCATTGAATTGAAAGAATCGGGACTGGTGCGCAGTATTGGTGTATGTAATTTTCACATTGAACATTTACAGAAATTAATATCAGAAACAGGTGTCGCACCTGTAATCAATCAAATCGAACTGCATCCACTGATGCAACAGCGACAACTTCATTCATGGAATGCCACCCACCATATTACAACTGAATCCTGGAGCCCATTGTCTCGTGGTGGAAAAGGCGTTTTTAATCACCCAATAGTTGAAAGTCTGGCTGCTAAATATGAAAAAACACCGGCTCAAATTGTTATTCGCTGGCATCTTGACTCTGGCATGATTGCTATTCCCAAATCAGTAACACCTCACCGTATTAAAGAAAATTTTGCCGTTTTTGATTTCAAATTAGAGAAAGAAGATCTGGCTACCATGGCTGGGTTGGATATAGGTAAACGTCTCGGCCCCAATCCCGATACTTATAATCTGACTGTGCTCAATTTAGGATAGTACTCATATAAAATCTTAATGATAATCCATCTCAATAAACTGAAAAATCATGCCTGAATTCTGCTCTCTACAGAGTTCAGGCAGTTTAAATAAAAAGTTTTTAATTAATGACTTTCTGTGATAGGTTTTCGTTTATTAAACTACGGTTTAAAATCTATTTGTATAAGTTAGTGTTTACATCTGATATTAAATTATACTTTAACTATACTCAGTAGATTTGGTTATTTAATTGATAATGTATCTAATTGATAAACCATATGATTGAGAGGTGCTTATGTGGAACATATCTCCGCAAAGAGGACATATGCAGTTCTTAGCTAATTTCATGTCACCTATAGAGGCTAATATTATCCTTGGCAGAATGTTATCTGAGGGTATCCGTGCAAGAATAATCGATGAAGGCGTAGTATGGAATAATTATATGTATTCCCATGCATTTGGAGGAGTAAAGCTACTGGTACATCGTTCTGACCGGAAACGTGCTGAAGAAATACTTTCCAAGATTGACGATAACAAATATTTATTAGATGAAAAAAAACCTGACCTTGAAACTCCTGTTTTAACATCATCAAAACGTCCACTTTCTGTATTAGTAAATTCCTTTTTGGTTATATTATTATTTTTGATAATTGGTATTGCATTACCATTACAATTTAATTAATAGTTATCAAAAAAGAGTTAAATACAAAATAGCCCTGTATAATCATCTGCTACATCAATAATTAAAAAACCAATCAAACTTATAAGAAATATAAATAATAACCATGTTTACTATCTATATACAAACCACGATCTACTCTTGTTTCATTGCTTTAAATAACAGAAAAATAAACTGATCAGCGAAAATGTTATTTATAGTGATAATCGTCATAAATATTTTCATGGTGAAATTTAAAATAGCATCAGGGTAAATGATAATGACTTACATAATAATTTCTCTATTAATGTTGATTCCTTTTTTCTTTATAGTAAGACGATTCCTCTTATCAACTCATGTCCACTACAATGTTTTCGGAATTATACTAACGATATTAGCTATCTCTTTTCATATGTATGTTTTCCGTTTTGGGCATCCTCCGCTTGTTCATTCGGAACTTCCACATCATTCCATCATTTTTTATGGCTCCGTCGCAGCAGCACTATTACATTGTCTGATCTATTCCATCTGCTTCAAGCTGTATTATGATGATAAGGATTTTTATGATGATCACTAAAAACAGTGCCACCCTGGGTCATTTTGATCAGGCAGCACCATCCCCTTCACCCCAAATTATTTTCTGTTTTGGTAACCAACCCGGTTTAACGGGTGGAATTATCTATTTTGTCTTCTTCATCCGATGATTTGGTATTAGCTGTCAGTAAATAAGGTGATTGCTGCCAACGGCTGGGAGCAAGCTGTAGTAAGTTATGAGCAAGAATAAATCCAATCGCCAACGCTAACAGCAGCATAACCCTGAGCAAATTAGTCGTGTTATCTACTTGCTTGGCTTCTGTTGCTAATCTGTGGGTATCCAGCGTCAAACGGAGAAAACCTTTAGGTTTATTTTTACCCGGTATGGGCACAACAATTTGTTGGTTAAAATAACTGCCTGCTTTTTTACCATCCAAAGATAACCGCTCACGAACAGAGACAAGTTCACCACTTCGTGCAACCTGTGTTCCATTTTCCAGATAAACGCTGGCATCCAGGATGCGGCTTTTATTAGTCAGATAATTCAGATTGTCCATAATCTTCTTATTATTAAGATCTTTGCTGCCATTATCCATATAATCAGACAGACTGAATGCAACCTGTTTTGCCAGCGTCTTGGCTAAATCTTCAAACTGATCTATATGGGCTTGTTGCTGTGAACGGCTAAAATAAGAAACACCCTGCATCAGCAATACCAACAGTGCTATACATATTAAAATAATTGCCGTCTTGTGCAGTCGAAATTTCAGTTTTGCTTTACTCATAATTATCTCACCCCCAAACTCGTAACATTCCATGTTGCCAGATACAGTAGTGATAGGATAGTTTGAAAAGTATTTTTTACCTGCCAAAATTACATGGAATTACAGGAGCCGATATTCATGTCTAACAATCTGGCCTATCGTTACTTACCCGATGAAGTCCATAAATGGCCGGGATTACCGTTATCCCTCAGTGGGGATGAAGTTATGCCACTGGATTACCGAGCTGGAGACAGTGGTTGGTTACTATATGGTCGCAATTTGGATAAACAACGCATCAGTGATTTTCAGCATCGTCTGGGAGCCGCCATTGTTGTCGTTTCTTCATGGCGCATTGATGACTATCAAGTTGTTCGCATCGCGGGAAGTCTTTCTCCACGCATAAAACGATTAGCAGATGAATGTCATCTGGATGTTGTTCCATTGGGACAAATCCCTCGCTTACGTTCGCCAGGGTTGTTAGTCATGGATATGGACTCAACCGCCATTCAGATTGAATGTATTGATGAAATCGCACGACTGGCTGGTGTTGGTGACAAAGTCGCTGAGATTACAGAACGGGCAATGCAGGGAGAATTAGATTTCTCAGAAAGCTTACACCAGCGAGTTGCCCAACTGGCTGGCGCTGATGCCGCTATATTACAGCAAGTCATGGATACACTTCCTCTCATGCCGGGTTTGACCAGCCTTGTCCGCAAACTACAATCTCTGGACTGGCATGTCGCCATTGCATCTGGAGGCTTTACCTTCTTTGCCGATAATCTTCGCCAACAATTACGCCTTTTTGCCGCAGTTGCCAATCAGCTCGAAATAAAAAATGGCAAATTGACAGGCAAAATCAAAGGGCCAATTGTTGACGCAAAATATAAAGCAACCACGTTGCTACGGCTGGCAAAAGAGTTGAATATTCCACTCAGCCAAACTGTGGCAATCGGGGATGGTGCCAACGATTTGAAAATGATCCGCAAGGCAGGGCTGGGAATTGCCTATCATGCGAAACCGAAAGTATATACACACGCTAAGGTGGGTATTCGTCATGCGGATTTGATGGGTGTTTTGTGTATTTTGAGCGGCGGCTTAAAACACGAAGAGCGTTAAAGTCATTTTCTAGCTGTCCAGAGCAGTCATATCAGGGAGTATACAGTGGCAAAAGCAGCAAAACGGGCGTTCGTCTGTAACGAATGTGGGGCGGATTATCCCCGCTGGCAGGGGCAATGCACTGCATGTCAGGCATGGAATACCATTACAGAAGTGCGTTTGGCCGCAACTTCATCTTCTTCTCGCAATGATCGTTTCAGCGGTTATGCGGGAGATGCCGGAGTCAGTAAAGTACAAAAACTTTCCGAAATCAGTTTGGAAGAGCTACCTCGTTTTTCCACCGGGTTTAAAGAGTTTGACCGTGTACTCGGCGGTGGAGTCGTACCCGGGAGTGCTATTTTGATAGGTGGTAACCCGGGCGCAGGCAAAAGTACCCTATTACTGCAAACCATGTGTCAACTATCTGAGCAGATGAAAACCTTATATGTAACGGGTGAAGAATCGTTGCAGCAAGTGGCAATGAGGGCCCATCGGCTAGGATTGCCGACGGATAAACTGAACATGTTGTCTGAAACAAGCATTGAACAGATTTGTCTGATTGCCGAACAGGAACAACCTAAACTAATGGTTATTGATTCTATTCAAGTTATGCACATGGCAGATATCCAATCTTCACCCGGCAGTGTGGCACAAGTCAGGGAAACGGCGGCTTACCTGACTCGATTTGCTAAAACCCGCGGTGTTGTGATCATCATGGTTGGCCATGTGACAAAAGATGGTTCTCTGGCTGGCCCGAAAGTGTTGGAACACTGTATAGACTGTTCAGTGATGTTGGATGGTGAAGCCGATTCTCGTTTCCGTACTCTCCGCAGTCATAAAAACCGTTTCGGTGCAGTCAATGAATTGGGGGTATTCGCTATGACCGAACAGGGATTGCGGGAAGTGAATAATCCCTCCGCCATCTTCTTGAGCCGTGGTGATGAGATCACCTCAGGCAGCTCCGTTATGATTGTCTGGGAAGGCACTCGTCCCTTACTGGTGGAAATTCAGGCTTTGGTTGATCACTCCATGATGTCGAATCCTCGTCGGGTAGCCGTGGGGCTTGAGCAAAATCGTCTGGCAATTCTGTTGGCGATATTACACAAGCATGGTGGTTTGCAAATGGCGGATCAGGATGTCTTCGTTAATGTGGTCGGTGGGGTAAAAGTCACTGAAACCAGCGCTGACCTTGCATTACTGCTCTCTTTGGTTTCCAGCTTTCGTGATCGTCCTTTGCCCCGTGATTTAGTGGTATTCGGTGAGGTTGGGCTGGCCGGGGAAATTCGCCCTGTGCCCAGTGGTCAGGAGCGTATTTCAGAAGCTGCCAAACACGGTTTTAAACGGGCAATTGTGCCTTATGCTAATATGCCGAAAAAAGCATTACCGGGAATGAAAGCCTTTGGGGTCAAAAAACTGACAGATGCTTTATCTGTTCTTGATGAACTGGACGATTAATCATGAATGATACATCGTGGATGTTATATTGTGGTTAGTACCTTGATTAGCAAACGGCAAGGCGATTATATATTTCATACACTTTAATTATCTGAAGTATCACTTTTTATGTTATCGCCTGCTCTCACTCATATGAGGAAACAGGCGATATCATTTTCATTTAATTTAATAACCATCTATTTACTTAATTCCGCGATTTAGCTAAAAGTTTAATTATTACTAATTTTATTCTATCAATAATGGTAACTATTAAATTTTAACTTCCATCAATATTTAACATTGTAGTATTTACTTCTAATAACCCAATGACCAACAAACTTTGCTTTTACCTTTCACAGTGAGCATGTTATTTTGTTTAGCATACTAAACAAAGGGGATGTGTATGGGACAGTTTGACTATTTAAAAGAGGCAATCAAACAGGCGAATCACACACTACAGCAAGTCGCTGATGCAAGTGGTATGACAAAAGGCTACTTAAGCCAACTTATTAACGGCAAGATAAAAAGTCCGAGCGCACAGAAATTAGCATCTCTTCATCAACATTTAGGATTGGCGTACCCTATGGAAAAGAAAACTATCGGTGTCGTGTTTGGTAAATTTTACCCGTTACATACTGGACATATTTATTTGATCCAACGAGCATCCAGCCAAGTCGATGAATTGCACGTCATTCTCTGTTATGACGAATTACGGGATCGGGAGCTGTTTATCAATAGTTCAATGTCTCAACAGCCTACTGTCAGTGACCGCCTGAGATGGCTGTTACAAACGTTTAAATATCAAAAAAATATCCACATCCATGCTTTTGATGAACAAGGTATGGAGCCCTATCCACACGGTTGGGAAGCCTGGAGCCAGAGTACGAAACGGTTCATGGTCACAAAAGGCATCAATCCTGACTATATCTATTCCAGCGAAGCACAAGATGTCTCACGCTATAAAGCGCATTTTGGCATTGAAACTATCCTTATCGACCCACAACGCTCATTCATGAATATCAGTGGAAGTCAGATACGACAGGCTCCTTTCCACTATTGGGAATATATTCCGACAGAAGTGAAGCCGTTTTTTGTGCGTACTGTCGCTATCCTTGGTGGTGAATCAAGTGGGAAATCTACGTTGGTAAACAAACTGGCGAATATGTTTAACACGACGAGCGCGTGGGAGTATGGGCGTGAGTATGTATTTTCCCATTTAGGGGGAGATGAGATGGCTCTACAATACTCCGATTACGATAAAATAGCTTTAGGTCACGCACAATACATTGACTTTTCAGTAAAATATGCCAACAAAGTCGCCTTTATTGATACTGACTTTGTCACAACACAGGCATTTTGCAAACGCTACGAAGGGAAAGAACATCCCTTTGTTCAGGCAATGATTGATGAATATCGATTTGATCTGGTCATTCTCTTAGAAAATAACACTCCCTGGGTGGCGGATGGACTGAGAAGTCTGGGCAATGAACAAGAGCGTAAAGAGTTTCAGCAATTGCTTAAAAGCTTATTGAAAAAAAATAACATTGATTATGTATGTGTTAACTCACCTGATTATGATCAGCGTTTTCTTCGCTGTGTTGAACTTGTTCAGGAAATGTTAATGGCATAACGCATTTTTATATCAATAGATTTCAAGTAGCCGCAATGGTAAATAAAGCAGATAAATAAGCGCAAATAACCAGGCGGCAACTTGAAAGATTAGGGTATATATACTAATAGCCTGAATGGTTACTATTATAATGATTAATTAAGATGATTTATTTTCTATAGTAATTTTTGTTATTTCATGTTTTATTCTAAAACACTCTATAATTAAATATTTCATTGTGTTATTTTTTCATCAGTAACAAAATAAATTGTGATAATAATATTTTTTGATGCTTAGGTTTTACTGTTTAGGCTTGAATTGTCGAGAAATAAGTCATTTAATTAACGGACCTATTGATTTATCTATATAAAATTCATTTATTATCAACAAAAACCACATAATTTCCGTGTGATTTTTATTAAGGATGGAGGTGATGTAAAAAATATTAGCCTTTTGACATGAGTAAAATGACTTTTTTCCTTATTATAAAATTGGAATAAAAACAGAATAATTTATACCTTTTTATTTATGTTATCTTCTTCTCAGTAATAGCGGATATCATTAACATTTGACTCTAAGACTAAGAAATATCTCATTTATTATATAATAATTGTAAATAATAATTGACATAAGTTTAGTATTGTCGAGATATTTCATGCGTGAACTATTTAAATTCTTACAATGTCTTATTGATATTAATAAGCCGCCAATAAATTTAGATAACATATTTAAGGAAAAAGCTTTAACTTTTTAACCTAATTGTGTTGAGAATATGAACTTAAATCAATTTAAATCGATTGAAGTTATCAATATTTCATATGGTCTAACTGATAATACAGTTAATTATGAAATGATTTCAGACATCACATTTTCTATTATACCAGGTGAAATTACTTTGATAACAGGGCCGAAGACATCAACCAACAGCATATTGTTATCGATTGCTTCGGGTATGTTACAACCAGATCAAGGAGATGTATTAATCAATAATAACAAACTAAAACTAATGAGTGATTCCGAATTAGGTCAGTTTCATTCGAAAAATAGTGGGTTTATTTTTCAGGGTTTTAATTTATCCAGTGAGCTTACGCTGTTAGATAACTTGTTATTATCCAACTCTTACGGATTATCTCTTTCCCAAGAGCAAGCAGTAAGAATTGCACAGAAGTCGTTAGATATTGTGAAATTAAGTGACAAGAGCCGTTACTATCCAGGAGAGCTTTCTGAAAACGAAAGACAACGAGCTGCTATGGCAAAAGCACTCGTAAGAAGACCTGAGTATCTATTTGCAGATGAACCAACTAGTCACTTAAACCATCAGGAATTAAAGATGTTTGTTGATATCTTTAAATTTATCGCACATGAGCAGAAAGGCACAGTAGTGATCTCCTCTCAAGATAAACGCCTGATTCAGTACGCTGATAGTATGATTACTCTAGAAAGAGGTAAAGTCATTAAGACTTATGAATCCTTACAAGAGCAAAGAGTTATGGTGTCATAACTGTGTGTTTCCTTAAAAGAACGAAAACGGCCTGATATCAGGCCGTTTCTTATCTTAACTAATTAAATCTTATTTACTGATTTTCTTATACTTAATGCGATGAGGCTCCAACGCTTCAGCGCCCAGTGTCCGCTTCTTGTAGTCTTCGTATTCGCTGAAGTTTCCTTCAAAGAAACTCACCTTACCTTCATCTTGATAATCAATGATGTGTGTTGCGATACGGTCAAGGAACCAACGATCATGAGAAATAACCATCGCACAACCTGGGAATTCCAACAGAGCATTTTCCAGTGCGCGCAGAGTTTCGATATCCAGGTCATTGGTTGGTTCGTCCAGCAACAACATATTACCGCCCACTTGCAGAAGTTTCGCCAGATGCAAACGGCCACGCTCACCACCGGACAATTCACCAACGCTCTTCCCTTGATCCACGCCTTTAAAGTTAAAGCGGCCTACATAGGCACGGCTTGGGATCTCAAAGCTACCGATGCGCATAATATCCTGCCCGCCGGACACTTCTTCCCATACCGTCTTCTTGTCATCCATGTTATCGCGGAACTGATCAACGGAAGCCAATTTCACAGTCTCACCCAAAGTGATTGAGCCGGAATCCGGTTGTTCCTGACCAGACAACATACGGAACAGGGTTGATTTACCCGCACCGTTCGGGCCGATAATCCCGACAATAGCACCTTTTGGTAGAGAAAAACTCAGGTTATCAATCAGAACTCGATCACCATAAGATTTAGTCAAGTTACTCACTTCCAGTACCTTGTCCCCCATCCTTGGCCCAGGCGGAATGAACAACTCACTGGTTTCGTTACGCTTTTGGTACTCAACGTTATTGAGTTCTTCAAAGCGAGCCAGACGAGCCTTACCTTTGGCCTGACGCCCTTTCGGATTCTGGCGAACCCATTCCAATTCTTTCTCAATGGATTTACGACGGGCAGCTTCTGTTGCGGCTTCTTGTGCCAGACGAGCATCTTTCTGCTCCAGCCACGAAGAATAGTTACCTTCCCATGGAATACCTTCGCCACGGTCAAGCTCCAAGATCCAGCCCGCAACGTTATCGAGGAAGTAACGGTCGTGGGTAATAGCAACGACTGTACCTTCATAATCGTGCAGGAAGCGCTCCAGCCATGCTACAGATTCAGCATCAAGGTGGTTGGTCGGTTCGTCAAGCAACAGCATATCCGGTTTTTCCAGCAACAGGCGGCAAATCGCAACGCGGCGACGTTCCCCCCCGGACAGGTGCTCAATTTTAGCATCCCATGCTGGCAAACGCAGAGCGTCAGCCGCTCGTTCAAGTTGGTTATCCAGATTATGACCGTCATGAGACTGGATAATCGCTTCCAGTTCGCCTTGTTCTTTAGCCAGTTTGTCAAAATCCGCATCTGGATCAGCATAAGCGGCATAAACTTCATCAAGGCGTGTCAGTGCATTTTTAACTTCGCTGACTGCTTCTTCCACCGCTTCACGAACGGTATGTTCAGGATTGAGTTTAGGCTCTTGCGGCAAATAGCCAATTTTGATGCCCGGTTGTGGACGCGCTTCCCCCTCAATATCTTTATCGATCCCTGCCATGATACGCAGTAAGGTCGATTTACCAGCACCATTCAGGCCAAGAACACCGATTTTTGCTCCAGGGAAAAAACTCAAGGAAATATTTTTCAGAATATGCCTTTTCGGGGGAACAATTTTTCCAACCCGGTGCATACTATAAACATATTGAGCCAAAGTAATGTACCTTTTTGATAATTAAGGAAATATTTAATATTTGTTTACGCTTGTGGGGCTTGGATAGGGTATTTTACCCTAAATTTAGCTGATCGTGTTGCTACCTGTTTAGCATTATGGTCAATTACGTTCATCGTTGTGATAAATCACATCAATATTATTATAATTAAAACAATTTATATTTCGTTCACTATCGGTCAATCTTCTGGAGGAGTATGTGACTATAAGTAAATGGCAGCATTTTATAATGACTGTTAGTCTGGCTTCTATTGTTGGAATGGCGCATGCTGACTCTCTGGAAGCTCAACGAGAGCGCTATCAGGCAATAAAATTCGCATGGGATGCGAAAAATATGGCAGAAGTTGATCGGTTGATGCCAACATTAAAGGATTACCCTCTGTATCCTTACCTTGAGTATCGTCAATTAGTTCATAACCTGAAAATTATTTCTCCCCAACAAGTTCGTCACTTCATTACTGCTCACCCGACCCTGCCACCCACTCATTCCCTGTCATCCCGATATATCAGCTCTCTGGCAAATGACGGAGATTGGTATGGTATTCTGGCATTCAGTCCTAATGCACCCAATACCATGGCAGCACGTTGTAATTATTACTTTGCTAAGTGGGTAGTAGGAAATCAGAAAACCGCCTGGAAAGGCGCTAAGGAAATTTGGTTACGTGACAACTCATTACCCGATGATTGCGATAATTTGTTGAATGTCTGGGAACGCTCCGGGCATTTATCCGTAAATTTAATATTGCAGCGTATCAAGTTAGCAGTAGAGGGGAATAATACAACCCTCGCGAGTTATCTTATCAAGCGCCTGCCCTTGAATTATCGCAGCTTGAGAACTCATTTACTGAAATTGCAAAGTGATCCAACGTCTGTTGAACACTTTGCCAGGACAATAAGACCGACTGATTTCACCCGTTCTATGATCATCAATGCTTTTTCTCATTTTGCCCGTAAAGATGCTGAGCAAGCCAGACTCAGTCTCTCCTCCATTGCACGGGCGCAAAAAATGAATGACCAGGAAAGACAGAGATTAAAAGACATCGTGGCATGGCAATTAATGGGTGATATTACTCCAGAGCAAGCAAAATGGCGGGATAGTACAATACGAGGCTCACACTCCAGCGCCCTGATTGAACGCCGTGCTCGTTTGGCGCTACAGAATGCCGATGAAAAAGGGCTGGCGGAATGGTTAAGCTTGTTACCTAAAAATGTCCTGCAAAAAGATGAATGGCAATATTGGCGTGCGATTGTCCTGTTGAATACAGATAAGAAAAAGGAAGGGGACGCCATATTACGTAAGTTGATGGAGCATCGTGGTTTCTACCCCATGGTAGCAGCGCAGAAATTACATATGCCCTATCCTCTGGTTATCAATAAGTCAGAAAGACCTGATACTTCCATTGCGAAGTTACCACAGATTAAGCGGATCCGTGAATTAATGTATTGGCATATGGGTGATCTGGCCCGCTCAGAATGGATCAATTTAGTTTCTTCACGAAACAGCACCAAGCAAGAACAACTGGCTCGTTATGCTTTTGAACAGAATTGGCCTGCGATGAGTGTTCAGGCGACGATCGTCGGCAAGATGTGGGATCATCTTGAAGAACGTTTTCCTTTAGCATGGCAAAACGAATTTGCTCATTTCACTTCAGATAAAAGTATTTCACAAAGTTATGCAATGGCTATTGCGCGACAGGAAAGCGCATGGGACCCACAAGCGCGATCTTCAAAAGGAGCGAGCGGATTAATGCAACTGATGCCCAAAACGGCAGAACATACAGCAAAGAGCCAAAAAATTGATGGCTATGTCAGCAGCAACCAATTAATGAACCCGACCATGAATATCAAAATTGGAACCGCATATCTGGAATCGATTTACCAAAGTCTTGGTAATAACCGTATTCTCGCCAGTGCTGCCTATAACGCAGGCCCCAGAAATGTCGAACGTTGGTTAACCAATAGTGCGGGAAACATTGATGCTATCGCTTTTATTGAAAGCATCCCTTTTTCTGAAACACGCTCTTATGTCAAAAATGTGCTGGCTTATGATGTGTTCTACCATAATTTTATGGGCAAACTATCTAATGTGTTGACTGATGCTGAATGGCAAAGACGTTACTAATTTCAAATCCAATTGTGATATGATTTTGTACTAGTTAAATAGTATGGCTATAGATTATGACACAAAATCATTTGATTGACCCAGCACTTTCCCCAGAAGATGGCGATGACTGGCTTGCTTTTGTCGAGTTATTACAAACGGCATTTGAACAAAATTTGCAACATCAAATTTTACAGTTATTATTGACACCCGATGAACGCACGGCATTATCAACCAGAGTTCGAATTATTCAAGAGTTGATGCGTGGGCAAATGAGTCAACGTGAACTCAAAAACGAACTTAGTGTTGGGATTGCAACAATCACTCGTGGCTCAAATAGCTTGAAATCGGCGCCAGCCCACGTCAAAGAGTGGTTGGAGACGCAGTTATTGAAGTAAATCAGTTGTGATAATAGCTGTTCTGACAATATCTGTTTTGGCCGTGGCAGTTAAATAATCAATAACAGAGGCCATATCATTATGGCCTCCAGCAGTTATGCTATTGTCATTAAGATTGATTGTTCAACTCTTTATAAATTTCATGATGGATAGGAACGAGAGCCAGTATCAGTGCCTGATGGTAAACACTAGTGCGAGTCAAGATGCCATTGGTGAAAAAACCAATTGCTCCACCTTTCTGTTTGATGTTATCAACGCCGGTCAGATAAGCCATTTCGTGACCAAGCTCACGTCCTTCACGAATGCCTTCCAGTACCTTTTCAGGCAGCATCAGACTGGCAGAACGCGATTCACCCCGGATTTGCTTATACTCAATAACCATCCAGGCAAAAGTCATGTCATCTTCGATTCCGGCTTCAACACCGACCCAAAAATCGGCTTCCGGCCTAACCTGACGAGCAGCCATAACCCGATGACGAGCACCAGTACGAGTTTCGGTATTACCAATTGGCTGTTGAGGGACACTACTGTCTACATTGACATCTTCTATACGGTATGTTCCCGGGCCAAAAACATCATCAAATGCAAGGCTAATCGCTTTTATTTTCGCAGGGTTAGTTGTTGCAGCAATAACATGATACATAATAAATAAGTAATCCTTTGAACTATTTCATGATGCAGTATAACGGAAAATAACTATGTTACAGGTATATCTTGTTCGTCATGGCGAAACAGAATGGAACGTGGCTCATCGTATTCAAGGGCAATCTGACAGCCCATTGACTGAAATTGGGCGGCGTCAGGCACTCTTGGTAGCACAAAGAGTACAGTCAGAGAGCATTACACATGTTATCACTAGTGACCTTGGTCGGACACGCGAAACCGCAGAAATTATTGCAAAAGCCTGTGGCTGTGAGGTGATATTAGAACCGCGCTTGCGGGAAATAAACATGGGCATTCTGGAAAACCGTGAGCTGAGTTCCCTGACACAAGAAGAAGAGTCCTGGCGCAAAAGTCTTGTTGATGGAACACCAAACGGACGGATACCAGAAGGTGAATCAATGAATGAGGTATGCAGTCGTATGCGTGCAGCACTGGAAAGCTGTCTTGACCTGCCAACTGGAAGTCGCCCTCTGCTGGTGAGTCATGGCATGGCATTAGTCAGTCTGATTTTTTCTATTTTGGGATTACCAGCCAACTCTGAACGTCGCCTGCGGCTGAGGAACTGCTCTATCTCAAGGGTGGATTATCAAGATAGCCCATGGCTGGCTTCTGGTTGGATTGTTGAAACTGCGGGCGATATCACACATCTCAATATGCCCGCATTAGATGAACTACAAGGCTAACGCTGAATTGGGATGAGGTACTCAAACTCCACAACATGGCTTTGAGACTCATCCTCCAATTTCTTCCTTTCAAGATTAGTAAGATAGTATCGCTCAACATCGTATCCTTTCCTGCGAGTGATATTCAGTCGGGGTAAACAAACAGTATAGATATTGAAGAGAAACTCATCGAGCTGATCTTCTTTACCAAAATAACTGAATGAAATGTACTCCCCTCCGGGCAAAACAACCGGCTGACTATCTTTGGTATCAAAAGTCGCATATTCCGGATCTATTGCAGTGGTATAAAAAACCGTCTGTTCATCTTCATGATCCGTACTGATAGTGGAATGATATAATCCATACAATTTAGGAGGTAAAATTTCAGCATGTTGCAGATAGAAAACCCAAAAGTTATTGCGCATCTCTGTACAGGCTTTCGACCATTGTTCCAGTGTATAGGAGCAGGTATGCTCAGTACCGATAAGTAACTTATCTTCCAACGTCACAAACTTATGTTCAGGTAACGGTTTGTTATCCAACATAATCGGAGGACAAATCCCGGTAGCACACCACTCTTCACTTCGGCGATAAGAAGCCGGTGTCCGGTTAAATTGTTTTTTGAAAGCTCTGGTAAAAGTTTGTTGAGAATCAAAACGATATTGCAGAGCGATGTCCAGAATGGGGCGACCGGTTACGCGCAATGCAATGGCAGCCTTGGACAACCGCCTGGCACGAATGTAGGAACCAATAGCCTGTCCCGTAACATCTTTAAACATGCGCTGTAAGTGCCACTTGGAATAACCTGATTTTGCTGCAACATTATCAAGGGATAGTGGACGATCCAGATTATTATCCAACCAATGCAGCAGATCTCGAATGATGTTGGTTTGATCCATACATCTCCCTAATTCATCAAGACAAAAAGAAAACCGTACAACCTTAAGATAACTAAATGTTTTAAAAATTTTCAGAATGAAAATGTTAAACAGTAACTACCCTCAGCAGTTATTTTCATTGCAATTCCTAAATTGACAAACATTCTTCCTGACATAATAAAGCAGAATATTGTGATACGATCACAACAGATAAAACCTAACATCAAATTAAACAAGACAAATCTTGGAATAAGCTAATGGTAAATCTGATCATTTGTCAAGCTTACCTTTAGGATCCCATTACCAATGATGGTTGGAAAAATTATTAAATAATTTGCCTCTATCAATTTATATTGATGGGTGATAAACAACAGTTATACACCATGACATTTTCTATAAAGAAAGCTGTTTTGCACGTCTTTGAGAAAGTATGGGCATCCGTAAAAGCAGATTTAAAACCCACTCTTTACTCGTTTTGAATGTATATTCAGCTATAATGCCATGTTTTTCTTTATAGATACATTAACTTTGAAAATGCCTTTGCAAAAGCCATTGATTCGCATTATATGTCAATGATAGATATTTTCACCGTGTTTATTTAATTAAAGTGGACTAAATATGGTAACAATTAAGAAAATAGTGATTGCTGTTGCCCTACTCTGTTTTCCGGTGATCCTGCACGCCGAAGAAATCGGATCTGTTGATACCGTGTTCAAATTTTTTGGGCCAGATAACAAAATAGTGATAGAGGCCTTTGATGATCCCGACGTTAAAAATGTAACTTGCTATTTAAGCAGAGCTAAAACGGGTGGAATTAAAGGCGGTTTAGGATTAGCAGAAGATACTTCTGATGCAGCGATCTCCTGCCAGCAGGTTGGGCCTATCGAACTGGCAGATAAGATCCTTAAATCACCGAAGAAAGGACAAGTCGTTTTCCAGAAAAGAACATCTCTGGTATTTAAAAAACTTCAGGTTGTCCGTTTCTACGATCCAAAACGTAATACACTGATCTACTTAACCTATTCCGACAAAGTCATTGATGGTTCACCTAAAAATGCCATCAGCGCCGTACCGATTATGCCGTGGAAAGAGTAGAACAACCAACGAAACCGCAACCTAAAAAAAGAATAGTTATTAAAAAGCCCTGAACTTCCTTAAGTATTCAGGGCTTTTTTATTGATATTATATTTTTATAAAAAAATAAATTAAAAATATAATAAATCAAAAAACAATAAATAACGGGAACGAATTGATTAATCTTCCAAGTCGCCACAGAAACGATAGCCTTCACCATGAATGGTGGCAATAATTTCTGGGGTATCCGGTGTCGATTCGAAATGTTTACGAATACGACGAATGGTGACATCAACAGTACGATCATGTGGCTTCAGTTCACGACCGGTCATTTTTTTCAACAGCTCTGCACGAGTCTGAATTTTTCCCGGATTCTCGCAGAAGTGGAGCATCGCACGAAATTCACTGCGTGGCAGCTTATAGTGATCTCCCATTGGGTTTACCAGAGAACGGCTATTGATATCCAATTCCCAACCATTGAACTTATAACTTTCAACTTGACGACGTTCTTCACCAGAATGGCTCAGATTCATAGTACGGGAAAGCAGGTTCCGCGCACGAATAGTTAACTCCCGCGGGTTGAAAGGCTTGGTGATGTAGTCATCAGCACCAATTTCAAGCCCAAGTATCTTATCCACCTCATTATCACGCCCAGTTAAGAACATCAGGGCGACATTTGCCTGCTCACGTAATTCACGGGCAAGAAGCAGCCCATTTTTGCCTGGCAGATTGATATCCATAATCACTAAGTTGATATCGTTGTCTGACAAAATATTGTGCATTTCTGAGCCATCATTGGCTTCATAAACAACATACCCTTCGGCTTCAAAAATACTCTTCAGAGTATTGCGTGTGACAATTTCGTCTTCAACAATCAAAATATGCGGGGTTTGCATGGTTGCTACCTAAAATCGCTAAAAAAACAGAACCTGTATGACATAATCTACTATTATTAATAGAAAAAACCTATTCTCGCTCTGGATCACAGAAAACGCAGCTCATGTCTAAAAAATGTTGTTGATATGTTTTACGCTAAAAGCATTTGTTGCTTCTCTCTGAGGGTACATACCCGGAAAACCCATCTCAGCAGGGGCTATATTAGTCTATTAACAGCAATATAACAGCTAGTAATGCATTTACCCTCTAAAAAAACCAACTTTTGTTGATACATATCAAAATCAATTGTAGCACGTCAACATTATTTGTAATTGTTAATTTAAAATTAACAATTTTGTTATTTATTTGAAAATTTTATGTTAATAACTTGCTATATTGCCTCTAATGCTTAGAGAGATCAACCCAACACTTAAATGTTAAAATTAACGCGTTTTATCATAAAGACGAAATAATTACAAAATATGTTTTTTTATAAAATTAAATGCTAATAAAAATATTCCAAACCAGATAATGGCTCAGTTATCGAATCATATTTTGAATGATTACAGCACAGAAAATGATGCCTTTTCCTTGATGATTTTAAAAATCATTTGACTTCAACCACAGTTTCCTTTAACCAATAGAGGGCGAACAGAATAAAAAGACAGACAGGAAACCATGCGCTACATCAACCCGAAAAATACAATCACTGCAAACACAGTTACTGCTAAAACAATCGCTACGATTACCACCGGAACCACAAATTACGGTGCGGGCTGACGCGTACAAATAAAATAGTAAAAAGCCCGTATCCCACAAGATACGGGCTTTTTTTTGACGTTTTTTTAACAAAAAGTCAGGAGAGAAATACCAATGCGAGTACTAAAATTTGGGGGCACTTCAGTCGCAAACTACCAGCGCGTACTGAGTGTGGCTGATATCGCTGAAAGTGAACTATCCCTTGGGCAAGTCGCCCTGGTTCTTTCTGCACCCGCAAAAATTACAAACCATTTGGTAGCGATGATAACCAAAACGGTTGCAGGACAAGACATTGTTTCCAATATGAGCGATACCACCCAAATCTTTACTGATTTGCTATCGGGATTAAAAGAACATCAGCCAAATTTCGATTATGAACATCTGAAAGGTGTTATGGAGCGTGAGCTTGCTAATCTAAAACAAACCCTGCATGGTATTTCTCTATTAAAGCAGTGCCCAGACAGCATTAATGCAGCCCTGATTTGCTGTGGTGAAAAATTATCCATTGCTGTTATGTCCGCTGTACTACAGGCTCGCGGACATCAAGTATTTGTTATCGATCCAGTTAAAAGCCTTCTTGCTCACGGGCACTATCTCGAATCCACTGTTGATATCCACGAATCCACCAAGCGTATTGCAGCACTGAACATTCCTGCTGACCATATTATTCTGATGGCAGGCTTCACTGCCGGTAATGATAGTGGTGAATTGGTTGTTCTTGGGCGTAATGGTTCCGATTATTCGGCCGCAGTGCTGGCAGCATGCTTACGTGCGGATTGCTGTGAAATCTGGACTGACGTAGATGGTGTTTATACCTGTGACCCCCGGTCTGTCTCTGATGCCCGTCTATTGAAAAGCCTGTCCTATCAGGAAGCGATGGAACTTTCCTATTTTGGAGCCAAAGTTCTTCATCCCCGCACTATTGCGCCTATCGCTCAATTCCAAATCCCTTGCCTGATTAAAAATACCGCCAACCCTAATGCGGCAGGAACATTCATTGGTGAAGGGCAAAAAGACGAAAGGATGCTTATCAAGGGCATCACTAACCTGAACCATATGGCAATGATCAACGTTTCAGGCCCCGGCATGAAAGGTATGGTCGGCATGGCAGCAAGAGTATTTGCCGTTATGTCCCGCTCAGGCATTTCTGTTGTACTGATTACACAGTCTTCATCGGAATACAGCATCAGTTTCTGTGTACCGCAAAAAGAGTTGAACAGAGCACAAAAAGCACTGACAGAAGAATTTTATCTGGAATTGAAAGATGGAGTGCTTGATCCCATTGATGTGATAGATAACCTCGCCATCATTTCTGTGGTTGGTGATGGAATGCGTACACAACGTGGCATCTCTGCCCGTTTCTTCTCAGCATTGACCCGTGCCAATATTAACATCATCGCCCTTGCTCAAGGTTCATCGGAACGCTCCATCTCCGCAGTCATTGACAATGATGCTGCGACAACAGCGGTTCGTCTCTGTCACCAAATGCTGTTTAATACTGCTCAAATGGTTGAAGTGTTTGTTGTCGGTGTGGGTGGTGTGGGCAGCGCATTGATTGAGCAAATCCGCCGCCAACAATCATGGCTGAAACAAAAACATATTGATCTCCGCGTATGCGGTATTGCCAACTCGCGGGCTATGCTAACAGATATGCAGGGCATCAGTTTAGATAACTGGCAACAGGCTCTATCAGAAGCCAGTGAGCCTTTCAGCCTGAGCCGGTTGATCCGCCTCGAAAAAGAGTATCATCTCCTGAATCCGGTGATTGTGGACTGTACATCAAATCAATCCATCGCCGAACAATATGCCAGCTTCCTGAGCGATGGCTTCAACGTTGTCACACCGAATAAAAAAGCCAATACACTTTCAATGGCCTACTACCGTGAAATCCGTCAGGCTGCTGAAAAGTCGAAGCGCAAGTTCCTGTATGACACCAACGTAGGCGCGGGATTGCCTGTCATCGAAAATTTACAGAATCTGCTGAATGCCGGGGATGAGTTAGTTCAGTTCAACGGTATCCTGTCAGGCTCTCTGTCTTATATTTTCGGTATGTTGGATGAAGGTATGACACTTTCGCAAGCAACGTTGCTGGCAAAAGAAAAAGGCTTTACGGAACCCGATCCACGAGACGATCTCTCAGGTATGGATGTTGCGCGTAAACTATTAATTCTGGCCCGTGAATCTGGCTATGAACTGGAGTTGGAAGATATTCACGTCGAGCCCGTTTTACCGGCATCATTTGATGCCAGTAGTAATATCAGCAATTTCCTGCAACGTTTACCACAACTGGATCTGGAATTTAATCGTCGGGTTGCAGATGCCACAGAGCAAGAAAAAGTGTTGCGCTATGTTGGCATTATTGAACAAGGCCGTTGTATGGTGAAAATTGCCGCAGTCGATGGCAATAATCCACTTTATAAAGTCAAAAATGGCGAAAACGCCCTGGCTTTTTATACCCGTTATTATCAACCAATCCCATTGGTGCTACGTGGCTACGGTGCAGGGAATGATGTAACGGCAGCAGGCGTTTTTGCTGATATATTACGCACTCTGTCATGGAAATTGGGGGTTTAATGGTGGTCAGGGTTTATGCTCCTGCCTCTATCGGTAACGTTGGAGTTGGGTTTGATGTGCTTGGCGCAGCGGTTTCTCCTGTTGATGGTTCACTGCTCGGGGATTGTGTCTCTGTCAGTGCAGCAGAAAGTTTTACTTTAAGTAATGAAGGGAAATTTATCGGCAAACTACCTGAAAATCCCAAACATAATATTGTCTACCAATGTTGGCAGCTCTTTTGCCAGCGACTGGGTAAAGAACTCCCTGTTGCCATGACACTGGAAAAAAACATGCCGATTGGCTCTGGATTAGGTTCCAGTGCCTGCTCAGTAGTTGCCGCATTAGTGGCATTAAATGAGTATGCAGGTCGTCCTTTTGGGCGCTGCCAATTACTGGACATGATGGGGGAATTAGAAGGACGAATTTCCGGTGGTGTACATTATGACAATGTTGCACCGTGTTATTTAGGTGGGCTGCAATTAATCCTGGCTCAGGAAGATAGCGTTTGTCAGTCAATTCCCGCTTTTGATGATTGGTTGTGGGTGATGGCATACCCCGGCATCAAGGTTTCGACATCAGAAGCACGCGCAATTTTGCCTGTTCACTATTCCCGCAACGATATCATTAACCATGGCCGTTATTTTGCAGGATTTATTCACGCCTGCTACACCCAACAATCTGATTTAGCGGCAAAATTGATGAAAGATGTTATTGCCGAACCTTATCGCACACAGCTTTTACCCGGTTTTGCCAACTCACGTGATGGAGTAAAAAAACTAGGTGCCCTGGCATGTAGCATCTCTGGCTCCGGTCCGACATTATTTGCGATTTGTAATGAGATGGCGATAGCGAAACAAGTTGCCCAATGGCTGCAACAACATTACGTACAGAATGACGAAGGTTTTGTTCATATTTGCCGTCTGGATCTCGCAGGCGCACGACAGGTAGGGTAACAATGAAATTATATAACTTAAAAGACAATCACGAGCAGGGCAGTTTTTCACAGGCAGTTAAACAAGGATTGGGGAAACAGCAAGGATTGTTCTTCCCGCAGGATTTACCTGAATTCAGTCGTGCCGAAATTGAGGAATTATTAAAACTGGATTTTGTCAGCCGCAGCCAGCGTATTCTTTCTGCGTTTATTGGTGATGAAATTCCCACTGAACAACTAGCTGAACGCGTTAAAAATGCTTTTACTTTTCCTGCTCCCGTATCAACTATCGAAGATGACATCGTTTCACTGGAGCTTTATCACGGCCCGACACTGGCTTTCAAAGACTTTGGCGGCCGTTTTATGGCTCAGATCCTTGCACAAATTGCAGGAGAACAACCAGTCACTATTTTGACTGCAACTTCCGGCGATACCGGAGCGGCTGTTGCTCATGCCTTTTATGGCTTAGATAACGTACAGGTGGTGATCCTCTATCCAGAAGGAAAAATCAGCCCATTACAGGAAAAACTGTTCTGCACATTGGGTGGCAATATTCACACTGTCGCTGTTCAAGGCGATTTTGATGTTTGTCAGGCGCTGGTTAAACAATCTTTTGATGATGAAGAACTGAAAAAAGCTTTGCACCTCAACTCTGCGAACTCAATTAATATCAGTCGCCTACTGGCACAAATTTGCTATTACTTTGAAGCCGTTGCACAGATCCCAGCAAAAAAACGCGAACAGTTGGTAATTTCTGTGCCTAGCGGCAACTTCGGCAACCTGACCGCAGGTTTACTGGCAAAATCGATGGGATTGCCGGTAAAACGTTTTATCGCAGCAACCAATGTTAACGACACCGTTCCCCGTTATCTGGCAGAAGGCACATGGCAACCAAACCAGACCGTTGCCACTCTCTCCAATGCGATGGATGTCAGTCAGCCAAATAACTGGCCGCGTATTGAAGAACTTTTCCGTCGCAAAGGCTGGTCACTCAGTGAACTGGGCAATGGCGTTGTGGATGACAATATCACTCAAAGCACAATTCAGGAATTAGCTGCCAAAGGCTATATTTCTGAACCTCACGCTGCCGTTGCTTACCGGGTATTACGGGATCAATTGCAGGAAGGTGAGTACGGACTGTTTTTGGGAACGGCTCATCCAGCCAAATTCAAAGAAAGTGTGGAAGCTATCCTCGGCCAGCCATTGCCGTTACCACAAGAACTAGCAGAACGTGCAGATATGGCATTGTTATCTCACGTCCTGCCTGCTGATTTCGCCACCTTACGTGAATTTCTGATGGAAAGAGCACCGAAATAACGTGGCATTTGTCACTCCACAATGATTTGTGGAGTGACCTTTATCAATGCTGTTCAGGGCGTTTAAACACCAGTTCATTGCTTTTGGAAAGAGATTCATCAAAAGCATATCCTTCCAGATTAAACTCCACCAACCGTGCTGGATTGGTCAGTTGGTTTTGAATAATAAAGCGGCTCATCAATCCACGGGCTTTTTTGGCATAGAAGCTAATAACTTTGTATTTACCATTTTTTTCATTCAGAAAAACCGGCTTGATAATGTTGGCTGACAGCTTTTTGGTATTTACTGATTTGAAATACTCATCAGAAGCTAAATTAATCAGAACATCATCACCTTGTTGCTCCAGTGCAGTATTCAGATTTTCCGTAATACGATCTCCCCAGAATTTATACAAATCTTTACCACGGGGATTTTCCAGTTTGATACCCATTTCCAAACGATAAGGCTGCATCAGATCGAGAGGGCGCAAAACCCCATATAATCCAGATAAAATTCTCAAATGAGTTTGGGCAAAATCAAAATCAGCATCTGAGAATGTTTCTGCCTGCATACCGGTATAGACATCCCCTTTGAAAGCAAGGAGCGCCTGACGAGCATTTTCCGGTGTGAAATCGGGTTTCCACTCACCAAAACGGGCTGCGTTTAATCCCGCCAGTTTATCACTGATCCCCATCAGGCTACTGATTTGTGCAGGTGTTAATGTGCGGCAGATATCGATTAACTGTTTTGACTCCTCCAACAAGGCAGGTTGACTATACTTTTCTGTTGCAAGCAGGCTTTCATAATCGAGCGTTTTGGCTGGTGAAATAGTAATAAGCATGATTCTGTTCCGAGTTTCTGAATGGTTTTCTCAATAATCGAGGCTCTTCCACTTCAATTTAGCAAAATTAACCTGAAAAAGGGGAATAACAGCGATAGAATTTTCTGACCTGACGAGCTGCACTTGACCATGTTATTATCACGAAATGGTGAGGCAACCGTACCAAAGATTTTACGTATAATGATGAGATATTAACCATGACCGATAAACTGACTTTCCTGCGTAAACTGACAACAGTAGTAGCAGATACAGGGGATATCGCGGCAATGAAATTGTACCAGCCGCAAGATGCAACAACTAACCCTTCCCTGATTTTGAATGCTGCACAGATCCCTGAATACCGCCAACTGATTGACGAAGCCATTGAATGGGCACGTCGTCAGAGCGACTCCCGTGAGCAACAAATTATTGATGCCGGCGACAAATTGGCGGTTAACATCGGTCTGGAAATTCTGAAACTGATCCCTGGCCGTATTTCCACTGAAGTTGATGCCCGTCTCTCTTATGACACTGAAGCCAGTGTCGCGAAAGCAAAACGTCTGATCAAACTGTACAACGAAGCGGGTATCAGCAATGACCGCATCCTAATCAAACTGGCTTCCACCTGGCAGGGTATCCGTGCTGCGGAGCAACTGGAAAAAGAAGGTATCAACTGTAACCTGACTCTGCTGTTCTCTTTTGCACAAGCACGCGCCTGTGCAGAAGCAGGGGTTTACCTGATCTCCCCATTTGTTGGCCGTATCCTTGATTGGTACAAAGCGAATGGCGATAAAAAAGAGTTCGCGCCACACGAAGATCCGGGTGTCATTTCTGTTTCTGAAATTTACCAGTACTACAAAGAACATGGTTACAACACGGTTGTTATGGGAGCAAGCTTCCGTAATTCCGGTGAAATTCTGGAACTGGCTGGTTGTGACCGCCTGACTATT
Source organism: Xenorhabdus budapestensis (assembly GCF_002632465.1). GTDB lineage: Bacteria > Pseudomonadota > Gammaproteobacteria > Enterobacterales > Enterobacteriaceae > Xenorhabdus > Xenorhabdus budapestensis. The sequence continues at coordinate 100,421 of NZ_NIBS01000006.1, forward strand.
TCTCCTGCTTTGCTGAAAGAGCTATCTGAAACAGAAGGCAAAGTTGAACGTAAACTGGGCTATGAGGGCGAAGTTAAACCTCGTCCAGCGCCAATGACTGAAGCTGAATTCTACTGGGAACACCATCAGGATGCGATGGCAACCGAGAAACTGGCAGAAGGTATCCGTAAGTTCGCTATTGATCAGACTAAACTTGAGAGCATGATCGCTGACCTGCTGTAATCCTGAACAGTACGCTATTTTTTCTTCTATAAAGGCGACATAATAGTGTCGCCTTTTTCACTATTTTTTGCTGTTTTTATTTTTTACTGTTAATTGAGGTTCGTATGGATGTATTGCGCATTGGCCTCGTATCTGTTTCTGATCGTGCTTCAAGCGGTATTTATCAGGACAAGGGCCTGCCTGCATTGGAAGAATGGCTAGGGAAAGCGGTAACCACGCCTTTCAGTATCGAAGCCCGATTGATCCCCGATGAGCAAATCCTGATTGAGCAGACCCTGTGTGAACTAGTCGATGAATTGGGCTGCCATCTGGTACTGACTACCGGGGGAACCGGCCCTACCCGTCGTGATGTGACACCAGATGCAACATTGGCTGTTGCTGATCGTGAAATGCCCGGATTTGGCGAGCAGATGCGTCAAATCAGTCTGCAATTTGTGCCAACCGCGATTTTGTCTCGTCAGGTTGGTGTGATCCGCAACCAGGCGTTGATCCTTAACCTGCCTGGACAACCAAAAGCCATTGCAGAAACGCTGGAAGGGTTGAAAGATGACAGCGGCAAGGTTTTAGTTCCGGGGATTTTTGCTAGTGTGCCCTATTGTATTCAACTGTTGGATGGCCCTTATATCGAAACTGATGAAACCGTTGTGGCCGCTTTCAGACCTAAAAGTGCCCGCCGTTAACCCCTGGTTTCCTGTGTTCAGTGGCTGATTTACGGCTATCAGTATTCAGTGATTAGACAGAAAGCACATATTAAAAAGGTTCTGAATAAAACCAGAACCTTTGAGAAAAGAAACCAACTTTACGCACTAACTCAATTCAAATTCAGACTGCCACCATGAGTTTCAATAACCTGCTTGTACCAATAGAAGCTTTTCTTACGGCGTCGTTCCAGTGTTCCTGTTCCCTGTTCATTCTGGTCAACATAGATGTACCCGTACCGCTTGGAAATCTCGCCTTTTGAGGCACTGACTAGATCAATCGGCCCCCAGCTGGTATATCCCATAATCTCCACCCCATCTTCAATTGCTTCCCTAACCTGCACAAGATGGTCATTAAGATAATGAATGCGATAATCATCCTGAATACTGCCATCAGCTTCCACGGTATCTTTGGCTCCCAAGCCATTCTCAACAATAAACAGTGGCTTCTGATAACGATCCCACAATAAATTGAGTAAGGTACGCAAACCGACCGGATCTATCTGCCACCCCCACTCTGAACTGGATAGATGCGGGTTCGGGATCATATTCAGGATATTACCCTGTTTTTTCTGGTATTCAGATTCATCCCTTGACGCACAACCACTCATGTAATAACTGAATGAGATGAAATCAACCGTATTTTTCATTTCCTGCTTATCTTGTTCAGTTATCGTCACCTCAATGCCATTTTCGCGGAAATAGCGCAATATATAGCCGGGATAAGCACCACGACACTGTACGTCACCGAAAAACAGCCATTTCTGATTTTGCTGGAGAGTTGCTAGTACATCATCCGGTTTACACGTCAATGGATACATCAGATCACCCAATAACATATTGCCAATTTTGGCATCAGGTATAATCTGATGGCACAGTTTCACCACACGGGCACTGGCTACTAATTGGTGGTGGATGGCCTGGTAGATCTCTGATTGTGTGCTGTTTTTAGGTAATCCGACTCCTGTTAGTGGTTCATGCAGTGACATATTGATTTCGTTGAACGTCAGCCACAACTTCACTTTTTTCCGATAACGAGTGAAAACCATGCGGGCATAGTACTCAAAAAAATCGAGCAGCCTGCGATTGCCCCATCCACCGTATTTTTTGACCAGTGCCCACGGCATTTCATAGTGGGACAACGTGATCAATGGCGTAATCCCATATTTCGCCATTTCATCTAATAATTTGTCATAGAATGCCAGCCCTGCTTCGTTAGGCTGCGTTTCGTCGCCTTGAGGAAAAATCCGGCTCCATGCAATGGACGTACGCAAACAGGTAAAACCCATTTCAGCAAACAGTGCGATATCTTCGGGATAACAATGATAAAAATCGATAGCAATATCTTTAAGATACTGTGTGTTATCACTCTCTCGCTCAGTGACAGGTCCCATAATACCCTGCGGTTGAACATCGGATGTTGAAAGCCCTTTTCCATCGGTTAAATAAGCCCCTTCAACCTGATTGGCAGCAACTGCACCACCCCATAGAAAATGTTTTGGAAACTGTTTCATGCGGATCTCCTCTTTGGGCACGTGATGAATAATGATGTCAGGGGCACCTTTCACCCTTATTTTCTTTTGTGGAGAGCTTGGTTGAGGCAGGAAGCCCAAACAACCATGTCAATAAAGTTGAAATGACAAAAGCCAGCGCAGTACCAATAATCGCGCCCCACACCGTATTATTGATACCCGTTGGTGGAATAAGCTGAGTAAAGGTAAGAATATTAACCAGCCCCAGTGAATAGGCAGCACTTTGGTAATAACCAACCACTGAACCGCCAATTGCTCCAGCAACACAGCCAAAAATAAATGGGCGTCGATAAGGTAGGGTCACACCATAAACCGCAGGCTCAGTAATACCAAATATCCCGGTGGTTACAGCCGAACCAGATAACATTTTCAATTTAGCATCGCGGGTACGCAGGAACACACCAAAGGCCGCTCCTGTTTGCCCTATCACTGCGGGGAGTATCAAAGGCATTAACGTATCGTGGTCAACAATAGTTAAGTTATTGATGATAATAGGAATCAATCCCCAATGGAGACCAAAAATGACACAAATTTGCCATACTCCCCCCGTAATCATCCCCGCCAGTACCGGAGCGAATCCATAAGCAATCTGATAACCTTGAGCCAGCAACTGGCTTAACCAAGTCGCCGTTGGTCCAATAACAAGAAATGTAAGAGGAGCAATCAACATGAAGCAGGCAAGGGGAGTAGTAAAATTCTTGATTGCAGCAGATAGATGAGCATCTAATGCTTTTTCAACCTTGCTGCTTGCCCAAGAGGCCAGAATAATAGGGATCACTGAAGAACTATAGTTCAGGAAGGAGAGTGGAATTCCCATAAAATACTCAGTTGTACCACCAGCTACCGTCGATGCTTTAAAGGCAGAGATGATCATGGGATGAACTAATGCACCACCAATCCCCATCGAAATAAAGGGATTACCACCGAACTTTTTACCTGCTGTATAACCAAGCACCAATGGGAAAAAGTAAAACAGAGAATCGCTGGCAGCATACCAAACATGATAAGTCCCACTGTCGGGAGACATCCATTCCAGAGTAACAGTAACCGCAAGCAATCCTTTTAAAATACCAGCCGCCGCCATAACACCCAAAAATGGGGTGAAAATACTGGAAATTATATCAATGAAGTGGTTAAAAAGGCCGTCTTTCTTATTAGCTAAATCTGATGCAGCTTCTATCTTATCAGGAGGAGCTAACACTTGTTGAATTGCCTGATAAACATCACTCACGTCATTACCGATGACTACCTGAAATTGTCCCCCACTTTCAACAACTGTCATAACATCTGACTGAGCTTTTAGCCTACCAATATCAGTAACTGCACTATCCCGCAGTTTAAATCGTAGCCGGGTTGCACAATGGACAAGACTGACAATATTCTCTTGCCCACCGACACCCGCAATAATTTCCTGGGCCAGTAGTTGGTACTTCATACTATTTCCCCATTTTTTCCTTAGATAGACCGGAAAATGCAAAACGGTGAATTTTATTCAGGCAAAAAAACTGACAATCCTCCCTTGCATACCATGCGGGGAATTATTGTCAGGTGTCATATCCTAAAGATTTTCAAGTTACGCAGCCGACAAAAACTGCAACTTGAACGACAACAGGTATACTTCCTGTTACCATTAAAAGCAGTAATAATTCACTTTCTGATATTAGTTGCTTTTAGTTATCACTCAAATTCCGAATAATAGAAGTGTGACTGTGATCGCGAAGCTCTATTATAATTGACTTATTAACCGATAATACTGATCAGGCTAAGATCCAACTTCGATACCCATCCCAGCCTCTGTCCAGCCTGAAAAGCCTTTTTTAAAACGGCTGGCATGAATACCTTTAGCACGCAATAGTTCAAGGGCATCGGCAGAAAGAACACAATAAGGCCCACGGCAATAGGCGATAATGTCCTGACGGGAAGGCAGCTCATCCAACCTGTTTTCCAGTTCATCAACAGGGATATTGATAGCATTGGGTAAATGACCTTGCTCAAACTCCTCTTTGGGTCTGACATCCAGCAAGAATGTGCTTTTTTCTTTGATTCTCTCTAACAATTCATCCCATGAAATTGCTTCCTGATTATTCGTATCACCAATTAATCTGCGCATTTCTGCCCGATTAAATTCAGCATATCTCTGGATGGCTGTGATAATATCCATGATCGGCCCTTCCCCCAGACGATAAAACACATTTTTGCCGACTTTACAGGATCGAAGCAGCCCCGCACGTTTCAAATGTTGAAGATGCTGGGAAGTATTGGCAATGGACAGACCGGAAAGCTCCGATAGAATTACCCATGAAACATTAACTCTAAAATATATACTAATCTTTACTGGATTAACATTTATATATAAATTGCACTATAGTATTATAATTTATAGGGATTGAATCAATATTTATAAACCAGATTTTACGCCTATTACTTGTCAAAGTATAAAATACCATAAATCACCCTAATAAATTATTCGATTAATCAATATAACAATAATTCAACGTAGTAATAGATATTATCTTTATACATTTGGCTAAAGGAAAATTTACAGGTGAATTTTTTCTGATAAAATTCTTAAATACATCACAAAAAATATGGCATGCCTTTCGGTAGAATTGTATCTCGCAGTTTTTCATACTTGAATTCCATTAAAAAAATTATAGAGTAGATATTTTTTAATATTGAATAAATTTTTATTTCTCATTTATTAAGATCTGATAGAGTCATAACTCTTACTTCATGAAAATCCTATTTTATAACTATAAGTCGGTACTTTATGTCACAACATCAAAATCGTTCATTAAACAAACAGGATTATAAGACTCTATTTTTAGCTTCCTTAGGTGGTGCTTTAGAGTTTTACGATTTCATTATCTTCGTCTTTTTTGCCATCGTGCTTGGTGAGCTTTTTTTCCCAGCTGACATCCCTGAATGGCTCCGGCAACTGCAAACATTTGGTATTTTTGCTGCCGGATATCTGGCCCGGCCTTTAGGTGGGATCATCATGGCACATTTCGGTGATCTAATTGGACGCAAAAAAATGTTCTCCCTCAGCATTCTGCTAATGGCCTTACCGACTCTAAGTATCGGATTGTTGCCAATTTACGACACTATCGGTATCACTGCCCCATTACTATTATTACTGATGCGGATTATGCAGGGAGCAGCAATTGGAGGTGAAGTCCCCGGAGCATGGGTATTTGTAGCGGAACATGTTCCCCACAAATATATCGGCTTTGCCTGTGGGATGCTCACCGCAGGGCTGACCCTCGGCATTTTGCTTGGTTCTTTGATAGCAACAGCAATTACTTCGGTTTATACCAAACAAGAAGTTTTAGACTGGGCATGGCGTATCCCTTTCTTTCTTGGTGGAATTTTTGGCCTGTTCGCTATGTACCTGCGCCGTTGGTTACATGAAACTCCGATATTTAAGGAAATGCAGGCACGTAAAGCATTAGCGGAAGAACTGCCCCTAAAGTCTGTGATCCTAAATCATAAACGTGCAATCACTGTTTCCATGTTGCTGACATGGCTTCTTTCGGCAGGCATTGTGGTTGTTATCTTGATGACACCAAGCTATATGCAGACCGTTTTCCATCTGGAACCGTCAATGACGCTGAAAGCCAATAGTCTGGCAATTATTGTACTTTTTATTGGCTGTATATTAGCCGGGCATTTATGCGATAAATGGGGTGCCAGCAAAGTGTTACTGGCTGGTAGCTTGCTGTTGGCTGCCGCAACATGGTTTTTCTACCACAATATCAGTGATGAACCTATCAGACTCTTCAGTGCATATGCTATGGCAGGTTTCTCTGTTGGTGTAGCAGGGGCGGTGCCTTTCGTTATGGTTCAGAGCTATCCACCTGAAATCCGGTTCAGTGGCATTTCATTTTCATATAATCTGGCCTATGCCATTTTTGGCGGATTAACTCCGATTGTGATTACTCTATTAATGAAATATACGTCACTAGCCCCAGCGTACTATATGCTGATGTTGTCTGTCATAGGGATATTCTTGGCTCTTTATTTGGATAAAAGAACAGTATTAGATAGCAAGACAAAGCACTAAAAAAATAATAAATTTACGCTTACTCAATTGATGGCGTTTTTAGCCGAATGTTCATCTGCCACGGTTGTGATGCCGATAACAATCACTTCCAAGCAACGATTACGTTCCGTCCGAACACGCCCTTTTCATTCCTTCATACATACTCCCCTGATAAACAGTCACCATCAGAGGCCGGATATGGCGAGTAAAAGGCAAGAACCTCCATGAATATCTGTCTTGAAGTCCTGCGGCTCAGATTTGAGCAAAGTCTCAGTTATCGCAATATCGCCTTTGAGACAGGCTCATAATTATCTTATTCTATAAAATAGACTAATCCCTGCATTTGGATATTTTTTCTATAAAGATTTTATTAATGGTTGGGTACAGATAAGATCACCAAGCCTATCTTTGCGTAATATATTTTCATATTGAATGATAAAAGAAAATTCTTTTTTAAATAACAGATACCACTTTTTAAAACAGAACATTTATTATTTATTTAATAATTCAATGTATTATATAAGAATATGATTACGGCTGTGTTTATAGATCAGTTTAATAGAATCAAGGTACGAATATGGGAAGGAAAAAACTATACAACGCCAAGAATATCTAATGGACGAAATGGCCGTCGTGCTTGACCTGTTTGCGCGTAAACCCATTGGCTGGGCGATGTCTTTCTCAGCGGACTCGGAGTTGACAAAGAAAGCATTAGAAATGGCTTTTGAATCAAGGGGGAAGCCACAAGGTGTTCTGTTTCACCATGCTCAAGGTAGCCACAATACCAGCAAGGCATTTAGACGGTTATTGTGGCGTTATGGCATCAAACAAAACCTGAGCCGCCGGAGTAATTGCTGGGATAACCAATGGAACGTTTCTTCAGGAGCTTAAAAAGTGAATGGATCCCTGAAGCAGGATATCCGGATTTTAGAGAAGCCTTTCGCTCAATCACGAATTATATAACAGGTTATTATAGCCAACTTCGCCCCCATTGGTACAACAATGGATTGATGCCCAACGAATCAGAACGATTATTTTGGGAAAGCGCTAAGCGAGTGACCAATTTTTATTGACCACAACAGTTTTGACCATTAATCAAAATAAAGGATTATTGATAACAGGGTTTGCATTGAATCAAAAATTAGGTACTTCATTGTACGTTCCAAATTAGCTTGAATTACAAAATTTTCCAGGCTTTGGGTTTACCCCCAATCTTAGAACCCCCACATGCCCCTGAAAGGCGCTATCCCTACAACTAAAATTTAATTTTAGCCCCTACGGTTGGTCCTGTATTTTTTATAATATAACGACCTTTATTCTTATCATAGACACTTTCCATTATTTCCGGTGTGGCGTAGGGCTCAATACTAACGCCATCAACATTACCCTCTATTGCTTTATGTTCAAGCATATAACATCTCTCTGATGAAATATTTTCTCTTGATTTTATTTCATCTATTATTTTTAAGCTTAACGGGCCGTCCTTGTTATTTTCCCCCATATATATACACAACTCATCATTCGATAATTTCGTTAAATCTTTAATATTATTTTTTGAGGAGCAACCTACAACTAAAATAAAAGCGTAAAGGAATAATGTTTTTTGTTTTTTTCTCATTTCAAACCATCTCGTCTTCCCAGCCCTTCCATAAACTTAAAGCCGCAGTGTTTTTCAAGTTCATCAGGGGCGGAACTCATTGAGGCGAGGGCATCCTTGCCCATATTGACGCCGAATAGATTTAAGCAAGCCCCAAATTCATCAAAATCAGTATTGCAAAAACGAGGGGGATCATAGATTTCTTTCACCAATTGGCAAAATAGTACGACCATACTGTTCATTCAGAACTTCGGCCATAGCCAGATAGAAAGCACTGACACCACAAATGACACCCTCATAACCAGCAAAAGTCAGAATGCTGGCATTGCCGGTAATGTTACCAATCGCCAGCAATGCAAACAGCAATGTCAGGCTACCGAAGATAAACTGCAAAGTGCGGTTAGCTTTGAATGTTCCAAAGAACATGAACAGGGTGAAAATACCCCACAAAGCGAGATAAACACCAAGGAATTCATGGCTAGTTGCTTCCGCCAACCCCATTGTTGGCAGGAACAGCAAGCCAATCAGGCTGAGCCAGAACATACCGTAAGAGGTAAACGCGGTTGCGCCAAACGTATTCCCTTTTTTGTACTCAATGATGCCAGCCAGCACCTGAGCCAAACCACCATAAAAAATTCCCATACTTAAAATGGCAGATGCTAATGGGAAAAAACCTGCGTTATGCAAATTCAACAAAATGGTTGTCATGCCAAAACCCATCAAACCCAATGGGCCTGGATTAGCCAACTGATTAGAACTCATAAGTCCCCTAAAAAAATTAATAAAACACTAAAAAAGTTCTCATGACATATTCCCACGCCAGAAAACCATAAAAGGTGGCGAATCATAATGTGATGACATCAACTACACAATGACCCAAAAAAAATTTTTTTATTAAATTTCAATTTTTTTTCAATCAGCCCCTTGATGATGAGATGAATGACCCCATTTAAGTCTCAACTACAGTTACTACTGACATTTCAGTAACAACTGAAAACATAAAATGAGGAATTTCTGGCTGACCGTGCCATTGAAAAGAAAACATTCGTCCTCATATAGCTTAGTAACTTGACCGAATATATGAATTCTTTGTGGAGGCGTTTAGATGGGTAAAATCATTGGTATCGACTTGGGAACTACCAACTCTTGTGTAGCAATTATGGACGGCGCAACAACTCGTGTGCTTGAAAACAGCGAAGGTGATCGTACCACTCCTTCAATCATCGCATATACTCAGGATGGTGAAACTCTGGTTGGTCAACCAGCTAAACGTCAGGCTGTTACTAACCCGCAAAATACTCTGTTTGCTATCAAACGCCTGATTGGTCGCCGTTTTCAGGACGAAGAAGTTCAGCGTGATGTTGCTATCATGCCATACAAAATCACCAACGCAGACAACGGTGATGCATGGCTGGAAGTAAAAGGCCAGAAAATGGCACCTCCTCAGGTTTCTGCTGAAGTTCTGAAGAAAATGAAGAAAACCGCAGAAGACTATCTGGGTGAGCCAGTAACAGAAGCAGTTATCACTGTTCCTGCTTATTTCAACGATGCACAACGTCAGGCAACTAAAGATGCTGGCCGTATCGCAGGTCTGGAAGTTAAACGTATCATTAACGAACCAACCGCTGCTGCTCTGGCTTATGGTCTGGATAAAGAAATTGGTAACCGTACTATCGCTGTTTATGACCTGGGTGGCGGTACTTTCGATATCTCTATCATCGAAATCGACGAAGTAGATGGCGAAAAAACTTATGAAGTTCTGGCAACTAACGGTGACACTCACTTGGGGGGTGAAGACTTCGATAGCCGCCTGATCAACTATTTGGTTGATGAGTTCAAGAAAGATCAGGGCATCGATCTGCGTAACGACCCACTGGCCATGCAGCGCCTGAAAGAAGCCGCAGAAAAAGCGAAAATCGAGCTGTCTTCCGCTCAGCAGACTGACGTAAACCTGCCATACATCACTGCAGATGCAACTGGTCCTAAACACATGAACGTTAAAGTGACTCGTGCGAAACTGGAATCTCTGGTTGAAGATCTGGTGAAACGGTCTATTGAGCCGCTGAAAGTCGCACTGAATGACGCTGGCCTGTCTGTATCTGACGTTCAAGATGTCATTCTGGTTGGTGGTCAAACTCGTATGCCAATGGTTCAGAAAGCTGTTGCAGACTTCTTCGGCAAAGAACCACGTAAAGACGTTAACCCAGACGAAGCTGTTGCAATGGGTGCAGCAGTTCAGGGCGGCGTATTGGCAGGCGACGTGAAAGACGTTCTGCTGCTGGACGTAACTCCACTGTCTCTGGGTATCGAAACCATGGGTGGTGTGATGACTTCGCTGATTTCGAAGAACACCACTATCCCAACCAAGCACAGCCAGGTGTTCTCTACTGCGGAAGACAATCAGTCTGCGGTAACTATCCATGTGCTGCAAGGTGAGCGTAAGCGTGCCAGCGACAACAAATCTCTGGGTCAGTTCAATCTGGATGGTATTCAGCCAGCACCTCGTGGTATACCTCAGATCGAAGTTACTTTCGACATCGATGCTGATGGTATCCTGCACGTTTCTGCGAAAGACAAAAACTCCGGGCGTGAGCAGAACATCACCATCAAAGCTTCTTCTGGCCTGAACGAGGAAGAAATCCAGCAGATGGTACGCGATGCAGAAGCAAACGCAGAAGCTGACCGTAAGTTCGAAGAACTGGTTCAGATCCGTAACCAGGCTGATCAGCTGATCCACGGTACTCGCAAGCAAGTTGAAGAAGCTGGCGACAAACTGCCTGCTAATGACAAGACTGCAATCGAAAAAGCCGTTTCTGAGTTGGAAACAGCGGTGAAAAGCGAAGACAAAGCTGAGATTGAAGCTAAGATCCAAGCTCTGGTTGAAGCTTCTAAGAAACTTCTGGAAATCGCACAGCAGCAAGCTCAGGCAGGTGCAGCTGATGCCGGCGCAGGCAACGAGAAAAAAGATGACGATGCTGTAGACGCTGAATTCGAAGAAGTTAAGGACAAAAAACAATAGCCCTTAGCGGGCAAAGTAACAGGACGCCTGTTACTTGTTAACTAGCACGGGCGTTGAGGTAACTCTACGCCCGTTTGTGCGTGTTAGGGGTAAACAATACAATGGCAAAAAAAGATTATTACGAAGTTTTGGGTATATCCAAAACAGCAGATGAAAAAGAAATAAAAAAAGCCTATAAGCGGCTGGCAATGAAATATCACCCTGACCGTAATCAGGGGGATAAAGACGCTGAGGGTAAGTTCAAAGAAATTAAAGAAGCGTATGAGATCCTGACCGACTCACAGAAACGCGCTGCTTATGACCAGTATGGTCATGCTGCCTTTGAACACGGCGGCATGGGTGGTGGCGCTGGTGGTTTTGGTGGAGCTGACTTTAGCGATATCTTTGGTGACGTTTTCGGAGATATTTTCGGTGGCGGCCGCCGTCAACAGCGTCCAAGCCGTGGTTCTGATTTGCGTTACAGTATGGAATTGACGCTGGAAGAAGCTGTCCGTGGTGTGACCAAAGAAATCCGCATCCCAACGTTGGAATCCTGTGAAAGCTGTCATGGCAGTGGTGCAAAAGCAGGCACCAGCCCAGAAACTTGCTCTACCTGTCATGGCGCTGGTCAGGTGCATATGCGCCAGGGCTTTTTTACTGTTCAGCAACCTTGCCCTCAGTGTCATGGTCGTGGAAAAATCATCAAAGAGCCTTGCAACAAGTGCCACGGTCACGGACGTGTTGAGAAATACAAAACACTGTCCGTTAAAATCCCGGCAGGTGTTGATACCGGTGACCGTATTCGCCTGAGTGGTGAAGGTGAAGCAGGTGAACACGGTGCACCAGCAGGAGATTTGTACGTTCAGGTTCAGGTCAAAACGCACCATATCTTCGAACGTGATGGCAGCAATCTCTATTGTGAAGTTCCAATCAACTTCGCAACTGCGGCATTGGGTGGCGAAATTGAAGTTCCAACCCTTGATGGCCGCGTCAGCCTGAAAATCCCTGCGGAAACTCAGACTGGCAAACTGTTCCGCATGAAAGGCAAAGGTGTTAAATCTGTCCGTGGTGGAATTCAGGGGGATTTGTTGTGCCGTGTTGTTGTAGAAACACCGGTTAAACTGAACGAAGAACAGAAAGAGCTGATGCGTAAACTGGGAGAATCTTTTGGCGAAAAAGGTGGGGAAACCAATAGCCCGCGTTCCAAAAGCTTCCTTGATGGTGTAAAAAAATTTTTTGATGATTTGACAAAGTAATTTAATATTTTGCAAAATATCTAATAATAATTCCCCCTGATCATCCTTATAATTCATTGATGTTCAGGGGATATTTTTTATTTATTAATTTTTTGTTTTTTTAATCAATTAAATTATTTTATTTCTCAATTATTATTAAAGATGCTGTTATTCTATTAATATTGCACTTTATTTAAAAAGAGTAGAAAGTATCATTTTAAAATATCCATACACAAATAATACAGCAACAATGAGGATATTAAAATGATTTCGTATATATTAAAACAAGCAATTACACATTCCCACCATATTTTCCGGGGTAAAACTACAAATATCTCTTATTTTAATGTTGAACTTCAATCAGGAGATCGGCCAGAAAGATATTCTAGAAAAAGTTGCTTTTCTAGAGAGCAAAAACTCATAGGATTAAAAAATAAATTACACCTTTTGCGGACCGCAGATAAAAAATACGAATGTATAATGAAAGAAAAAGAATGTGATAATTCATTGGTTGGCAATTGCAATGAATTAGCTAACACTGTATTTATATATTTAGCAAGAGAAAGGGTGAGTGATATATATAATTTATATAAAAATTCTTTTACTGCAAATACATCAGGAGAAATACAATCTATTTATATTGAGATTCTTTATCCGTCGCCTTTATCAAGGTATGATCACTGTTTTGTCATGCTCTATTATCCTCTACATACCTATAACATAGAATCTCAATATAAAGAAACAAATCCACTGTACAAAGTGTACAATAAGATCCCAGATGGGGCGTGGATATGCGATCCATGGGCAAATATAGTTTGTTTATCTGAAAATTATGATGCTAATTGGCAAAGAAAAATGCTTGACTGGGCAATCGATGGCAAGTATTTGTCTTTAGGGCAAGCACCTACTCCCTCAATATATAAATCAAAATTTCCGTTACAGGGAGATCCGGGTAATCCTTTATATGAAAATACATTTTATATGATGAGTAATAGTCCAAAAACAGTGTCAGATCAGGCTATTATAAGACCTGATGGTACGGTTGTAATCAGTAATTCAAAATTTGAATATGCCACCCAATGAAGTTACCTGAAACGAATTGGAGTCTCCAAGTTTCTATTTATTACTTGGAGCTCCATCACCCTAATTTAGTACTAACAATCCCAATAAGAATCACAACACAAGCCAACAATCGCATCTTACTAAACGGCTCCCGTAAGATGAAAACCGATAACAATATCGCAAATAGTATGCTGGTTTCACGCAATGCAGCAACCAGCACGATGGGAATATGGCTCATTGCCCAAATAGCAATACCATAGAAAAAATAATAAGCAGGCGTATGGTCACCATTTCCACGAGAATATAACTACGAACGTTGGCAAGATAAAGAAAATCGTATTGAAGTGGTATTTGAATATGGGTTCCATCGGTATGGTAATGGCGATCTTCCGACACATTATTTTACGTTACCGGCCAATCATTTCGATCCTTCGCAAAGTGCCTATATTCATCCCGTATTTCATGTTTTCCGCGAAGGGGTAGAAGTGGATTCTTTCCATATGCAGGAAAGTCTGATTAGCCGTTGGAATATTGATGATTATGTGGATGAAGAAACTAACGTTGACCAATACAAAAATGTGGCTTTTAACGCCTGTGCCAGCGCTCAGGGCCTTGAAGAACGAAGAAGCATATTACCGGTACTTGATGAATTTGTGGAGAAATGTTATCCGCTGATGAGTGAAGAGGAGGTTGCCGAAGCATTACGTATGCAACCAACTCTGGCATTGCTTGCCAAGAGGTCATGATTGCATTATACCGGATATGTTTAACAGGAATAACAACATTCATGTCACTGCACTAAAACGCGAGGGTTACCTTATTATGCTCACAAATTTTCCTGTACTTAATGGTCTGTTAGGGCTCTTGCTAACCAGTGCAGTGCTGATAGCTGTTCCTGGCCCAAGTATTATGTTTATTGTCGGGCAGGCTGTGTCTGTCGGTCGAACTAATGCATTACGAGGTGTGATTGGTAATGCAATAGGAACCTATTTTGTTGCTGTGATTGTTGCTTTCGGGATTGGCTCTTTACTCATTCAATCCAGTATGGCTTTGATGGTTATTCGGTTACTGGGCTCCGCCGCCCTACTCGCTATCGGTTTTCAATATCTGTTTTTTTCCAAGCCGTTATAAACTGGGGAAAATATCAGTGCCAATAAACATAGGCAAACACTGATACTTGGGATCATTGTAGGAGCAACAAATCCAAGAGCATTGATTATGTTCGGTACGATAGTTCCGAGTTTTTTAACAACAGGCACAGACAGCCCTATTTCATCCCTGTTCAGTTTTTCACTGATACCGATTGTTTTAGGTTTAATAATCGACACGGCTTGGGTTGCGGCTGCACATACGGTGAGTTCCCGTCCGTCTTTTACTGAAAAAAGAATGAAGCTGGTTAATCTTGTGGGAGGCGGGCTCATAATCTTAATCGCTATTGTATTAGCTGTAGAAGCTTTACGTTAATAGGCTTGTATCTGGGCAGACTAAAAGATTGTGCAAAAATCAATATAGTTACTCTCCGTTTTGATCTTTTGATGCAGTCTGCCGAAATGAAACCATTAAAGACACTTCCATAAACTCTTCAAGTCAATCAACACTGATTTCAATCCATTCATCCTTGAAAAATTTTTAATTTCACATTGAAAGTATTCGCATATATCGATACATATAACATAAATAATCGATTTTTTCCGAAGTCATGAATAGCATAGTATTCATAACTGCATTTACTCATTACTGCATTATTTATGACCATATTATTTATAACAACAACATTTACTACTGTAGATTTTATAAACATCGTGTTTACAAACATAGTATCTACAACCTAATTCATCTTATAGGTTACTAATCTATGACTACAATTATTCGCCAATTTTTGAAATTAGAGGCAGCAGGAGGGATCCTTCTCATTGTTGCTGCCATTATTGCGCTGGTAATGGCAAATACGCCATTTCAGAGTATTTATCACCAATTTCTTAACCTGCCAGTTGCGGTTCAATTTGCTGCTCTGGAAATCAATAAACCATTCCTGCTATGGATAAATGATGGATTAATGGCCATCTTTTTCCTGATTGTTGGCCTGGAAGTTAAGCGGGAATTGATGGAAGGCTCTTTAGCTAGCCGTGATAAGGCCATTTTCCCAGCCATTGCCGCCGTTGGTGGTATGCTCGCCCCTGCTTTGGTTTATTTACTCTTTAATGGCAATGATGAAATCACCCGTCAGGGCTGGGCTATTCCTGCTGCCACCGATATTGCATTTGCGCTTGGAGTTATGGCTCTGCTAGGAAAACGTGTTCCTACAGCATTAAAAGTGTTTTTGCTCGCTTTGGCGATTATTGATGACTTGGGCGTTATCATCATTATTGCCTTATTCTATACTAAAAGTATTTCTATGGTTGCACTGGGATTAGCCGCTGCCATGACAGGGCTTCTAGCTTGGATGAACTGGCGGGGAATCGCTAAAACATCGGCTTATCTGGCTGTAGGCGTAATTTTATGGGTATGTATCCTCAAATCCGGCGTTCATGCCACACTGGCAGGAGTTATTGTCGGATCCTTGATCCCTCTGCGTTATAAAAAAGGCCATTCTCCTTCCGAAGCACTTGAGCATGGCTTACATCCATGGGTAGCTTATTTAATTCTGCCACTCTTTGCTTTTGCCAATGCCGGAGTTTCATTGCAGGGAGTTACGCTGAGCGGCCTGACAGGGCTGTTACCCATGGGGGTTGTACTTGGCCTGTTTATTGGCAAGCCACTGGGTATTTTCTTATTTAGCTGGCTCTCAGTAAAACTGGGGATTGCCAAATTACCGACAGGAATTGGTTTGCCGCAAATTTTTGCCGTATCTGTACTTTGTGGAATTGGTTTTACTATGTCTATCTTTATTTCCGGTCTGGCATTTGAAGGTCTGAGTGACACATTCAGTACCTACTCGCGTCTGGGGATATTGATTGGTTCAACTATGGCAGCCATCATTGGTTATGGGCTACTGAATGCGCTCTTACCAAAGAAAATTGGTCAAAGAAAAAAACATAGCCAAATGTAGTCGAATGGACTAATTTAGGCGCATAATCAGAAACAATTCCAAATTAATTCATCCTTTTAATATTCGCGGCATAACATCTTATCTGCTGTGCCGTGAATATTCATATTAGAGAAAGACAGGAGAGCACCATAATCTGGCGGCCTGAAATATAAGGTCATGGCTGTTATGCAGATGTAAGGTGATACATAAAGGATAAATATATGCGGGTTTCACATTTAAACTTTAACCACCTTTATTATTTTTGGCACGTGTGTAAAGAGGGTTCTGTTGTTGGGGCTGCTGAAGCGCTATACCTGACACCCCAGACTATTACCGGCCAGATTAAAGCTCTGGAAGAACGCCTTGGTGGAAAGCTGTTTAAGCGTCAGGGAAGAGGATTAGTTCCATCAGAACTGGGGCAACTTATTTTTCGCTATGCTGATAAAATGTTTATGCTCAGTCAGGAAATGCTGGATATTGTCACCTATAGCAGAGAGTCAAATCTATTGTTTGATGTAGGTGTTGCTGATGCCTTGTCTAAACGTTTAGTCAGCAAAGTCTTGGAAACCACAATTGTGGAACAGGAGAAAATCCACCTGCGTTGTTTTGAATCAACTCATGAAATGCTGCTTGAGCAACTCAGCCAGCATAAACTGGATATGATCCTGTCAGATTGCCCGGTTGACTCCACCCAGCAGGAAGGTTTGTTTTCCGTCAAATTAGGGGAATGTAGCATTAGTTTTTACTGCCGTGCCCCAATCCCGGAAAAACCATTCCCTGAATGTCTGGAAGAACGCCGTTTGTTAATCCCTGGCCGCCGTTCAATGCTGGGCAGGAAACTACTGACATGGATACGTAATAAAAATCTGCAAGTTGAGGTATTAGGCGAATTCGACGATGCAGCACTGATGAAAGCATTTGGCATGTATCATAATGCTATCTTTATTGCGCCTTCGTTTTATGCTAATGATACTTTTGCTGACAGTGATATTACTGAGATAGGCAGACTGGATTCAGTGCAGGAAGAGTATTACGTCA
This sequence comes from Xenorhabdus budapestensis, assembly GCF_002632465.1. Classification (GTDB taxonomy): domain Bacteria; phylum Pseudomonadota; class Gammaproteobacteria; order Enterobacterales; family Enterobacteriaceae; genus Xenorhabdus; species Xenorhabdus budapestensis. The sequence continues at coordinate 117,873 of NZ_NIBS01000006.1, forward strand.
TCTTTGCTGAAAGAATGATCCAACATCCGGCAGTTCAGCGCGTGTGTAATAAAGATTTTTCAGACTTATTCAACGTTCCGTTAAAAAACAGATCGGAAAAATAACGCTGAATCCGTATCAACAGATATACCCTATGGATTTTATGCTGCAACTTTAAAGACAACGGGTATACAAAAAAACCGGCAAAAGCCGGTTTTTCAACATAATTAAAACAAAGAATTACATTGCTTTAATTTGCGCTGCCAGAGCAGATTTATGACGTGCTGCTTTATTTTTGTGGATCAAACCCTTGCAGGCGTGACGATCAACAATTGGTTGCATATCATTGAATGCTTTCTGTGCAGCTTCTTTATCACCAGTAGCGATAGCCGCGTATACTTTCTTAATAAAAGTACGCACCATAGAACGACGGCTTGCATTGTGCTGACGGCGTTTCTCAGACTGTACGGCGCGTTTCTTAGCTGATTTGATATTAGCCAAGGTCCAACTCCCAAATATATTCTATCGAGGACAATTCAAAGGCCGAGGAATATGCCTGTTCAGCCTTCTTTTGTCAATGGATTTGTGCAAATAAGCGTCGTTGTATGGCGACGCTGGTTACGTTGTGATGGGGTAGGATTTTATCAGCTTACTGAGAGGTAATACAGTCTTTCACAATAAAAAACTCAATGAATCACTGATAAATGCGATAAATTAAATATTTTTCGGGCATCTAACCTATTTTTATTGTATGAATCAGGTTATTAATTAAAACCCTTTGTGATCGTGGGTTAACCTTGTGCGTTGTACAAGGTATAATCCGGCAATTTTCACGGTATTGAGCCAGCTATGGAGCTAATTCGCGGTATACACAATATCCGGGCGCGTCACCATGGTTGCGTGCTGACGATTGGTAATTTTGATGGTGTCCACCGAGGGCATCAGGCTTTATTGAAACATTTGAAGCAAGAAGGGCGGTGGCTCGGATTACCGACAATGGTTATGATTTTCGAACCACAACCACTGGAAGTTTTTGTCGCAGATAAAGCGCCAGCCCGCCTGACACGGCTACGAGATAAAATAAAATATTTATCTCAGTATGACGTTGATTATTTGTTGTGTGTGAAATTTGACAAACACTTTGCAGCCAATTCCCCAGAAGCCTTTGTTTCTCGGTTGCTCGTTGAAAAACTGGGTGTTAAGTTTCTGGCTGTAGGTGATGATTTCCGTTTCGGTAAAAACCGCTTCGGTGATTTTCACTATTTACAACAGGCAGGTAAACAATACGGTTTTGATGTTGCCAGTACAGACAGCTTTTGTGACAGTGGATTGCGGATCAGCAGTACCGCTATTCGTCAATCGTTGCAAAATGATGATCTAACATTGGCCGAAATATTATTGGGGCATCCTTACAGCATAAGTGGCAGAGTTGTTCATGGTAACCGCCTGGGGCGCACGATTGGCTTTCCTACAGCGAACTTACCTTTAAAACGTCTGGTTGCCCCTGTAAAAGGCGTTTATGCTGTTGAAGTTTATGGATTAGACGATAACCCTTTACCGGGTGTAGCTAACATCGGAAATCGCCCCACCGTTGCTGGTCAGGGCCTGCAGCTTGAAGTGCATTTGATTGATACCCAAATGGATCTGTATGGGCGTCATATCAATGTGGTATTACGCAAAAAATTGCGTGATGAGCAGCGGTTTGCTTCGCTTGATGCGCTTAAACAGCAAATCGCAAATGATGTGGTTGCTGCGAGGGAATACTTTTTGCAGCGATCCGAGTCATATATCTGATACCCATATAAAGGGTATAGCGGAAAATTGGAACTGAGAATCGAGAATGAGTGACTATAAAGACACCCTGAATTTACCGGAAACAGGGTTCCCTATGCGCGGGGATTTAGCCAAGCGCGAACCAGATATGTTGAAACGTTGGTATAAAGAAGGTTTGTATCAGGCTATCAGAAAAGCAAAATCAGGTAAAAAAACCTTCATTTTGCATGATGGCCCTCCGTATGCAAACGGCGATATTCATATTGGTCACTCAGTCAACAAAATTCTCAAAGACATTGTTGTTAAATCCAAAGGGTTATCAGGCTACGATTCGCCTTATATTCCAGGTTGGGACTGCCACGGTTTGCCAATTGAGCTCAAGGTTGAGCAGCTTATTGGTAAGCCGGGTGAAAAATTTTCCGCCGCTGAGTTCCGTGCTGAGTGCCGCAAATATGCAATGAGCCAGGTCGAAACACAAAAAGCGGGTTTCAAACGTCTGGGTGTTCTGGGTGACTGGGATAAACCTTACCTGACGATGGACTTCAAAACGGAAGCAGACATCATTCGCGCACTGGGTCGTATCATCAGCAACGGCCATTTGTTGAAAGGTGTTAAACCTGTTCACTGGTGTACTGATTGTGGGTCTTCTCTTGCCGAGGCGGAAGTTGAGTATTACGACAAAACCTCCCCTTCCATTGACGTCTGTTTCACAGCGGTTGATACAGATGCAGTGTATGCCAAGTTTGCCAAATCTGGTATGGAGCCACAGGGTCTGCCGGTTTCTCTGGTGATCTGGACAACCACACCGTGGACATTACCAGCAAACCGAGCGATCTCATTGGGTGCAGAAATCACTTACCAATTGGTCAAAGTTAATAATAAATGTCTGATTCTGGCAGCTGAATTGGTTGAATCTGTTATGCAGCGTGCAGGCATCACTGCATGGGAAGTCATCGGTGACTGCAAAGGTGCAGATCTGGAACTGATGCGTTTCAACCATCCATTCATGGGCTTTGATACTCCTGCCATTCTGGGCGATCACGTTACACTTGATGCGGGTACTGGTGCAGTACATACTGCGGGTGGTCATGGCCCGGACGACTACTCTATCAGCCTAAAATATGGCCTTGAAATCGCGAACCCAGTTGGGCCGAATGGCTGTTACATCTCCGGCACCTATCCTTCTCTGGATGGCCTGTTTGTTTTCAAAGCGAACGATGTCATCGTTGAGTTACTGAAAGAGAAAGGCGCGTTACTGAGTCTGTCAAAAATTCAGCACAGCTATCCTTGCTGCTGGCGTCACAAAAATCCAATCATCTTCCGTGCAACACCACAATGGTTTATCAGCATGGATCAGAACGGCCTGCGTGAACAATCACTGAAAGAGATCAAAGGCGTTGAGTGGATCCCGGGTTGGGGACAAGCGCGCATCGAATCCATGGTAGAAAACCGTCCGGACTGGTGTATTTCCCGCCAGCGCACATGGGGCGTACCAATGTCTCTGTTTCTGCACAAAGAGACACAAGAACTGCATCCTCGCACACCAGAACTCATTGAAGAGATCGCCAAGCGTGTTGAAATAGATGGCATTCAGGCATGGTGGGATCTTGACGCATCAGAACTGCTGGGTGATGAAGCAGCAGATTACATCAAGACACAGGATACACTGGATGTCTGGTTTGATTCAGGAAGCACCCACGCCTCTGTTGTCGATGTTCGCCCAGAATTCAATGGTCATTCCGCAAACATTTATCTGGAAGGCTCTGACCAGCACCGGGGCTGGTTTATGTCCTCACTGATGCTGTCAACAGCGATCAAAGGTAAAGCACCTTACCGTCAGGTTCTGACTCACGGTTTCACCGTTGATGAACAAGGACGTAAAATGTCCAAATCCATCGGTAACACCATTAGCCCGCAAGATGTGATGAACAAACTGGGGGCAGATATCCTACGTCTTTGGGTGGCATCAACAGATTACTCCGGCGAAATTGCAGTTTCTGATGAAATCCTGAAACGCTCGGCTGATGCTTACCGCCGTATCCGTAATACTGCTCGTTTCCTGCTGGCAAACCTGAACGGTTTCGATCCTGAACAGCACATGGTAAAAGCGGAAGACATGGTAACGCTGGATCGCTGGGCGGTAGGTCGTGCACAGGCAGCACAGGCTGATATCCTCAAGCACTACGACGAATACGACTTCCACTCCGTTGTTCAGCGCTTGATGCAGTTCTGCTCCGTAGAAATGGGTTCATTCTATCTGGACATCATTAAAGATCGTCAGTACACCGCAAAACGCGACAGTATTGCCCGCCGTAGCTGCCAGAGCGCCTTATTCCATATTGCAGAAGCACTGGTTCGCTGGATGGCGCCAATCCTTTCCTTCACTGCTGATGAAGTGTGGAAGGAATTACCCGGCAAGCGTGCACAGTTCGTCTTGACCGAAGAGTGGTACGATGGTCTGTTCGGTCTGGCAGATAGTGAAAATATGAACGATACTTTCTGGGCTGAATTGCTGCAAGTTCGCAGTGAAGTGAACAAAGTACTGGAACAAGCTCGTGCCGATAAACATATCCGTAGTTCGCTGGAAGCGGCTGTCACACTTTATGCTGATGAAGTACTGACAGAAAAACTCAACAAACTGTCTGATGAGTTACGTTTTGTATTACTAACTTCACAAACCGAAGTTGCTGCTTTCTCATCTGCGTGTGATGATGCACAACAGAGCGAACTTAAGGGGCTGAAAATTGCCTTCCGTAAAGCAGATGGTGAAAAATGCCCACGTTGCTGGCACTATGCTAAAGACTTGGGATTGGTAGCGGAACATGCAGAACTCTGTGGCCGCTGTGTGACTAACGTTGCCGGTAACGGTGAAGAGCGTAAATTTGCCTGATGAAGAAACCCATTTGTTCCACTGGCCTTCGCTGGCTTTGGTTAGTTGCTGTGGTATTGATTTTGGATCTGGGCAGTAAACAGTTAGTATTGCAAAACTTCAGACTGTACGAATCCATACCATTAATACCATACTTCAATCTGACTTATGCCCAGAATCTTGGGGCTGCGTTTAGTTTTCTGGCTGACAAAGGTGGCTGGCAGCGTTGGTTTTTTGCCTTGATTGCGATTGTCATCTCTATCACACTACTGGTAATGATGTATCGCTCCAGTGCCAAACAGAAACTAAGCAACATTGCTTATGCTTTAGTGATTGGTGGAGCATTGGGAAATCTGTTTGATCGGCTGGTACATGGCTTTGTTGTCGATTTTATCGATTTTTATGTCGGAGCATGGCACTGGCCTACCTTTAATATTGCAGACACTGCCATTTGCATCGGGGCAGCACTCATTATCATCGAGAGCTTTATCAGTCCAGATGATAAAAAAACTGCACCAAAACAAACAGAATCTAAACAGCAATCATCGAAAAAACAATAAGAAACCAGCCCCGGTCAATATAACCGGGGCTGATAGTTTCCCCCACTTGCAATTGTTTATTACTAACGCGTTTTTTATTAAATCGTTTTTTACTAAATCGTTTTTTTACTAAAAGGTTTGAGCAACATGTCAATGCAGGTGCAAGCGCACAGTGCAGTTTTGTTACACTTCACATTAAAATTGGATGATGGTTCAACAGCAGACTCGACTTATAGTCAGGGCAAGCCCGCATTATTCCGCTTAAGTGATGGCAGCCTCTCTGAGCCACTGGAACAACAACTGATTGGTTTGAAAGCTGGCGATAAACACCAATTCACGCTGGCGGGAGAAACTGTTTTCGGCAAATATAATCCTGATCTAGTGCAATACTTCACACCACGTGATTTTTCCAATTCGGATATTCCCGAAGTAGGCACTATCATGCTATTTACTGCTATGAATGGTAGCGAAATGCCGGGATTTATCAAAGAAGTTGCAAAAGGTTCCATCACTGTTGATTTTAACCATCCACTGGCTGACCAAAACGTCATTTTTGAGATTGAAGTGTTGGAAATAGACCCTCAGTTGGAGGAAAACCATGCAAATATTGCTGGCTAACCCTCGTGGTTTTTGTGCTGGTGTTGATCGCGCTATTAGCATTGTAGAGCGCGCATTAGAATTATATGGTGCACCGATTTACGTTCGTCATGAAGTAGTACACAACCGCTATGTGGTTGATGATCTCAGAAATCGGGGTGCGATCTTCATTGAAGAAATTTCAGAAGTCCCTGATGGTGCAATTCTGATTTTCTCCGCACATGGCGTTTCTCAGGCCATCCGTAACGAAGCTCGTTCCCGTAATTTAACCATGCTGTTTGATGCTACCTGCCCACTGGTAACAAAAGTCCATATGGAAGTCGCCCGTGCAAGTCGTAAAGGCAATGAAGCGATTTTGATCGGGCATGCTGGTCATCCGGAAGTTGAAGGCACGATGGGGCAGTACAATAACCCTGAAGGCGGTATGTATCTGGTGGAATCACCGGAAGATGTGTGGAAATTGCAGGTTAAAGACGAAAATAACCTCCGCTTTATGACACAAACCACGCTTTCTGTGGATGATACCTCAGAAGTGATTGATGCACTTAATGCCCGGTTCCCGAATATTATCGGCCCACGTAAAGATGATATCTGTTATGCCACCACCAATCGTCAGGAAGCAGTTCGTGATTTGGCAGCGGATGCCGATATTGTCTTAGTCGTTGGCTCCAAAAACTCATCAAACTCAAACCGTCTGGCTGAACTGGCACAACGTATGGGCAAATCTGCTTATTTGATTGATTCTGCCGATGATATCAAAGAGGAATGGGTTGATGGTGTGAGTTCTATTGGCCTGACAGCGGGTGCATCCGCACCGGATATTTTAGTGCAACAAGTTATTGGACGTTTGAAAACGCTTGGCGCAGAAACGGTTAATGAACTACATGGTCGCGAAGAAAACATTGTGTTCGAAGTACCAAAAGAGCTACGAGTTGAAGTGAAAGAAGTTCACTGACTTAGGAGTAACTATTTCAGGGTTGCTTCAACTTAAATTCGGCTTTTCTGTTGGAAGATGTAATTAATTTATTCGGCATCTTTCTAACAAAAAGCCGAATATGAGTGTATTGCCCCAAAAATTTAACAACATTCATAACGGCTTGTTATCTTATTCCATTTCCATTTATCATTTCTTGCCGCGGGATGTAATTCCATGCCCCCATTTATGTTCATAAACCCCATATTTATATATGCTTGCCTCGCCTCATCATATGGAGAAAGTTTTAACTTTCCTTCCATCCCTAATTGTTGTGATTTATTTACTGCATATTCAATGAGTAAAACACCACAACCTCGAATACCGCAATGAGTGGCCAAAAAAGAAACTTCAGATAACTCATTTTCATGATTATCTTGCACTAATAATTGTAAGGCACCGACAGGAATACCTCTGAAATAAGCAACAGCAAAAAACTTTTTTGAACCGTCAGTTTTATCTCTCATAGATTGAAGCTTTGCATTAGTCGAGAGACAATTAAGTATACTAAACGCCTGATTATACCTCATTTTCCACCTTTCTTGTTCCTTATCAAGCTTAAGAAAATCAAAATAAAACCAATCCTCAGCCATAGTTTCTGTTAGCATCTTTTCCGTTGCGTAGAATGCTTCTTCTGGGCTAACTTCCTTTATTGTGATAAATGTTTTCATATTAACCAATGTTGTGTACATATCCGAACAGGATTTAGACCGGGTTAAAGGACCAAATCCTACAGAACGGTTGTTAATATTAAAAGATTTTGATCTGAACATTACATTAATTCCCCTCATTATATTTTGGAAGATGTAAATAATTCACCTGACTTTTCTCTAACAAAAATCCAAATATATTACAATATATTAGGTGTCCAGACTGATATTTAGTAGAATCTATAACGACCCGTTGCCTCATTCCATTTCCATTTATCATTTCTATCAGCAGGATATAATTCCAGGTGTTCCCCAGCCCCGGTAAATCCCATTGCCATATATGCCGCTCTCGCTCCCTCATATGGAGAAAGTTGTAACTTTCCTCCCATTCCTAATTGTTGTGATTTATTCACTGCATATTCAATGAGTAAAGCACCACAACCTCGGATGCCACAATGAGTTGCCAAAAAAACGACTTTAGGTAACCCATCAGTAATTAATAATTGTAAAACTCCGACAGGAACACCTCTGAAATAAGCAACAAAAAACAACACTCTTTTATCAGTTTCTTCTAATTTAAGGCGAATACCAATATCAATATAGAAAAATTTAAATATTCCCAATGCTTGGTTATATCTAGAATTCCATTTTATTTCCTCCTCATCAAGCTGACCAGAAGAATTAGGGCACAACCACTCATTATTCATAGTTTCTTTCTTTATTTTTTCCGTTGCGTGAAATACTTCTGATAGACTAGCCTCCTTGATAACTATAGAACATCTGATATCAACTGATCTTGGCCATATTCCTGAAAAAGATTTTGATCTGAATATCATATTACCCTCCTTATGATATAAAAGAATTGGGATAATTAAATAATTTTATAGTTTTCAATGCTGACTGATATAAAAACTCATCTATATCAAAAATAAAAAACCTTTGAATTAAGTAATAATACACCGTTACTGTACTGAGTCAATTTCTGTTACACAGAAATAAATAAAAGACGAACAGCAAAACCAATCAAAACCACGCCTACTGCACGTTCGAACCAATGCCCTAATCGGACAAACTGTAAGCGAACGGTAGGGCTGGAAAAAAGACAACTAACCAGAATAAACCACGCTGCATTTACTATACACATCCACACACCATAAAAAATCTGGACAGATAACGGCGTAGTTGCACTCACAATCGTTGTGAAGACAGCCAGAAAAAATAGAGTTGCTTTGGGATTGGTAGCATTTGTCATAAAACCAGTAGAAAAAGCCCGTCGCAGGTTTCGTTGTTGTGGTAATGCCTCATTCGGGAGGATAAAATCCGTTTTTTCCGGCTTACTCCTAATAAATTGAACCCCCAGGTAACAAATATATATACCACCAATCATTTTTGCTATTGTCATCAGCCAAGGTGTTGAATGTATTAAAGCTCCGATACCAATCAATGTATAAATAACATGGACTGATATTCCCGCACCAATACCAATAGCGGTACAAATTCCCATCCAACGACCAAAGCGTATGCTCTGTCGTAATGTTACTGCAAAATCTGGCCCCGGTGCGACAACAGCCAGAAAATGAATAAGTGCAAGTCCCCAAAACTCATGCAAGTAGTCAGAAAGCATATTTACTCCGAAAAGCGTTTATATTTATAGTAGTATCACGGGTTGAATCTATTATGACGCAATACATTACGTTAACATGACTATGTCATATTGCACTGATAACTTGCCTTTCTTTTCCTTAATGGCTTGTATCTGAATTTTGTGAATATGCTTTAATGATGTCACATGTGTTCCACCACAAGGGTAAGGGGGAAGTTCACCAAAACTGACTTGCCGAAATCCATCATCACGCAGAGTAATCTGGCAAAACAGATTTTCAGCGATAAGTTGATCGCAACTTTCTTGAAGTGCTTCAACAAAAACAGCTTGGGCATGCATTCCGGGTTTAAAAATAACCCGACTTTCTCCGGGCCAATGGTGTGCACTGACAGGATACCAACCCAAGCCTTCAACAATATGACCAATAAGATGACCTGCTGAATGTAACTGTGAGTGTAATTGACGATAATTTTCGTCAACGCGCGCAAAAGCTACTCCCGCATTGATAGGATGTTTTGTGTAATGAATGATGTCATCATTCTCAAATGCGACGTGAACAACTTCCACATCATTCAACCAGCCAACATCACTGGGTTGCCCTCCTCCCTGAGGATGAAATGGTGTTACGTTTAATCGGATTGCATAACGTTCATCATTAAAGGAAGAGCTGCCACAAAAAGAGCAATCTAAAACTTCAACTTCCCCACTCAGGATAGAATTGGATAAATAAAGACGTTCAGTCATACTCGATATTCTTCATATAAACAAATTTCCCTGATTGTATTAAATAAATACAATTGCGATAATCCATCCTAAACTCAAATAACTTTTGACCTATAAGCATAAATAGCATGATAAATTTAATGCGGGAAATGGCTATTTTCGCCAAAGTGGTTGAAACCGGTAGTTTCTCTGAAACTGCACGTCAGCTTGCTGCAACACCTTCTGCTATTAGTCGTTCTGTAGCCAGACTGGAAAAAGCGCTCGGAACCCGCCTATTGCAAAGAACAACACGCAAACTTCGTTTAAGTGAAAGCGGACAAACCGTTTATGAACATTGTCTGGACATGATGAATTCTGCTCAGGCAATCATGTCTGTATCAGGAAACTTTAACCGTGAACCGCAGGGAATAGTCCGGGTCAGTGTCCCTAAAGCGGTCGGCCGTTTTGTTGTTCATCCCCATATACCTGCTTTTCTTGCCCGCTATCCTAAAGTCAATGTGAATTTACGACTTGATGATCGTTATGTAGATTTGATAGATGAAGAGGTTGATCTTGCAATACGGATCACAGATCAACCTCCTCCGGGCCTGATGGGAAGACGGTTATTGAATATTTGGCATATGTTATGTGCAACACCTGAATACCTTGCAGAACATGGCACACCACAACATCCGCATGATCTAAAAAATCACAGTTGCATCTATCTTGGGGAAGAACCCGGAGACTCGCGTTGGAAATTCAACCAGGGAAGTAAAATTATTACCGTCAATATTCATGGTCGTTACGCTGCCAATCATACGGGAGTTCGGCTTGATGCAGTGTTGAGACATATCGGAATTGGCAGCTTACCTTATTTTACCGCTAAACATGCTTTACAACAGGGACGACTGGTTCAGGTTCTGCCTGATTGGAACTTTAAAGCCAACTATACTGGCGAATTATGGATACTTTATCCACCGACACGGCATTTACCGCCAAAACTTAGTGTATTTATAGAATTTCTGGCCGAACGACTCCGTCAGGAAAATATCTCAGATAATAAAAGAACAGAGAAGATTTATGATACTACTCATTACGAATTGCCTGAGATAGGAGAATAAGTTTGTTAATGTAAAAGAGGTGAATTAATTATTTTAATTCACCTCATTCCTGTAACATTCAAGGGGTTTATAATAATGAATAAGTTAATTGCCATTGATAACAAATCAATAGTTCCATGTTAAACTATGAATTGTAATTCCCTATAAAAATATCGTTTCATATTATTTTCAGTAATATTTTTAATTAAGTCTATATTTTAGATTATTAACATTGATAGATTCGGCATTACTGAGTATAGTTAACACATGATCCAAGCAATTATAAAATCCCCAAAATTCGGTATAATCATAATTACCCTCTTTAGCTAATTTTTCTGCATTAATTTCTCTCAATCTTGTATAATCATACCATTCTTTAACATTACTTACCCGATGATGCCAATCGTGACAAATCAGTGATCCCTGCACTACCAACATTCGAACAGGTAAATGGTAGAACAAGTGTTTAAAAGCCCATATAATCCATTGTAGAGAATATTTCAGAGAAAAACTTTCAGGACAAGGTGAGCCACAAAAGCGTCCTAAAGAGTTTTTGATATGGCTATGAAGAATAGTCTCATTTTCACGACGTAATAACCACACATGCTCAGTCATTAATTGTAATAACGATGCTATCTGGTACACAATTACATAAGGGATAATGATGGAAAATACAAAATTCATCATTCCCATCCACCAAGCAAAGTAGCCAAAAAATAAAAAATAAACAATGGTCATGATAAATCGATAAACAGGAACACCTATTAAATTTGATTTAATTCGACCATAGAGGTATGAAAGATGAAAATAAGGGCTAAATAGGGTTAAAAACAAGTTAATATAGAGCTGTTTCTTTGTTTTTCCGGGTGTAAACCCTAATTTGTATACTGCTGATAAGTCTTTATCTTCTGTTGTTGAAAAATCCTTTCCATGATGCTCATAGATATGAAACTGACGGTATGAATCGTAAGGTTGAGTAATGAATATTGTGGATAAAATTTCACATATAACTCTATTACGTGATTTTGTTGAGAGTAAATTTCCATGTACCCCTTGATGAATAATAGTAGCAACAATATACCTGGCTCCGGAAGTGGAAAATAGTACGCCGACTAAATAGGTAATAAACTTGATAATTGATGACATATTACTATTTAGTGACAAATAGATAAGTAGCGTACCAACCACAACCCAACTAATCGACCAACATATCATTTCAATTGAGTTGGATTTCCATAATGCTTTCCTGCCGGGAATATCCTTTCCTGTTAGCCAACTCCATACACCTTGAAAAGGTAATATCCTATATGTATTTCGAATAGCGGTAGATTCCTTATAAAGATCAATTCCTGTTTTCATAATTCCTCCTATTGATTAACAGAGTAATTTTAATATAATTATTTTTATTACAGAGAGTGAAATATCAAAACATAAATTTTAACTATTACAATCTATAAATAAATTCGCAATAAATGTGCAAAGTTATCTATATCTGTCTATTAGTTAACATTATATAAAAAGAATCCCGCTTTGTATCTATAAAATAGCAGATAACACATAAAAAGCAGCCAGACTGATAACAACACATACTACAATATTTCTGATAAAAAAAGCAAAAACGGTAGTTAATAATGCCCCCCATAAATAAGGATTATTAGAAACTTCTCTTAACTCTCCATGCTCCATTAAAATAATTGGCCCACATATTGCAATCAATAAACAAGGTGCAGAATATTTCAATGATTCATTTATTATTTTAGGAAGCTTTACCGGGACTTTAGGTTCCAGAAAAACATATCTATTAAATAATACAATGCCAGCCAAAATAAAAAGCAAGGCCCAACTCATATTGACTCCTTATTTAACCTGGCTATAAAGACAGAAAAGAACATACCACTAACACCAGCAATGATAATAGCACCTTCAACGCGAAGGTAAGATAGTATCATTGATAAAAACAATGAAAAAATCACGCCAAAGAACACACTGAGTTTTTTAATCATTGGTACAACAATAGTAATGAAGGTAGCAACAATTGAGAAATCCAGATGATACTTATCTAAATCTGGAATAGAAGAAGCCATTAATATTCCCAGGAGACTGAAAAGATTCCAGCATACATAAAAACATAATCCAGCACCAATCAAATAGCCCGGAGTTAAAATCTGTTTATCTCTCTGAGCACAACTTAAAGCAAACAATTCATCTGTTAGTAAGAAACCGATTGGTAGTCGATAACGAACTTTTAATAAAGAAACATATTCACGTAAAGTTAAGCCATAGAGAAAATGCTGAGCTGTGATAAAAAACACTGAAATAATAATAGTAAAGATACTGGCACCCGATGCTAATAAACCAAGTGTCACTAATTGTGCAGCGCCAGCGAATAAGATTGCAGACATCCCTATACTTTGCCCCAGAGTTAACCCTGATTGAACGGCGACGGAGCCAGCAAGTATTCCCCAGGGGATAACCGAAAGGCAGAGCGGTAACATGTTATATATTCCAGACCAAAACCCTTGCCAGGAGGATGTTTTTGGTTGCAATTCAGTCATTGTTTTTTCCATAAACAGATCTACGTCAATACAAGAAAAGAGCCATTGATGGGTAGCTTACGTGCGGGTAATACAAGTGTATTGAATAAAATTGTGGTGAAATAATTTCTTGCTAATCTGTATTAGAAGCCTTCCCAATAAGGCAATAGAGCATTTTTAAGCTGTTTGTAGAGAACGAACAAACATTCCGGGAGTGATCCCTAATGCATTTTTAAAATGGCGGTTAAAATGGCTTTGGTCGGCAAAACCACAGCGAATAGCAACATTTAGTATAGAATGTCCATCCAATAACAATTTTCGTGCCATACGTAAGCGGGCAAAAATTAAATATACATGAGGAGTTACTCCGAAAATTTCCTTAAATTGCCGCAAAAAATGCCATGGACTTAGCTGTACCATTTCTGCTAACCGATTGAGAGAAACATCAGTTTCTGCATGTGCATCAATATATTCTTTAGCCAATAAGATCTGCTTTTCAGCAGAAGGAAGTTTCTGTGCAGTAATGCGTGTTTTGCCGTAATTCATCATTAACCAAGAGAGCGAAGAAAGCAGCATAGTTTCTTTGAATAAAGTATTACTTTTTTGTGACAATAAATTAAACATCAGACGTAATTGTTCAGATAACCCAGGATCATGAACCACAGCAGAAGGAAACCACGGTATACTGCCATCTGCATATTTTAAGTCGCGTGAAAGTGAACGTAATAAATCAGGTGAAGGATAAATAGCTTGGTATGACCAACCTGTTGCAACAGCAGCAGATCCGGTATGAATTTCATCTGAATTGACTAAAATAATATCACCTTTAGGCGCAATATGTTCCGCACCAGTACGATAGAAGCGCTGAGCCCCCTCCTCTATTACTCCTATACAAAAGGTCTCGTGCACATGACGAGAAAATACTTGCTTACGGTAACTGGCTTTGAGCATCTCCAGGCCATTAAATTCTTCCAGACGAAAGAACTGAATTTTCTCTTTTACATTTTCTTGTTGCCACATAAAATAGTTACCCAAGTTTCTGATGAAAATTGATCTTTTTATGGTATTGAACTCTTTTATCTTTAAGTTATATATCCCATAGATTTCAGACTACAACTTGAAAGACAACGGGTATATCACTATTTTCCTATTTGCTTGTTTAATTATCTATGTTCTGTTTCCAATCTGAAGAAAATTAAGATCTCACCTATAGGGTATAAAGAATATGGACATTTTCAAGTATCACTGACCACTCATTGTTCCTATGCCAATAAATCTTTTTTGTAAAAAACAAATCAGGTCGGATTTAGCGAGCCTTTTTCTTTTTTGTATAAAATTGCTATAGCAATGTTACTAAGGTAACCAGAATATTTATTTTTTATCAAAAATAATTTGAATAAATATATTTAATAACAGTTATAATTAATGTTGTATTAATTTACTTTCTATATGTTATTCCCATATACCCTATCATGTTATATCTATGATTTAGATTTTGTTATAACTGTTCTCCTGATCGCTGTTTTCCTAATGATCTCCCTTTGAGTCTGGTGCAACCAACCATTGACAGTTAAGCTGTAGACAATTTGCTTTATCACCTCAATTAAAACCAATACCAACTATAGTGAGGGCCTTATGGCTGACACAGATATTCGCATTGCTATCGTAGGGGCCAGTGGCCGCATGGGACGCAATCTTATTCAGGCCATTCAGCAGTTGGATGGCGTTACACTTGGTGCAGCATTAGAACACCCAGACTCTTCATTAGTGGGAGCAGATGCCGGTGAATTGGCCAGTATTGGTCATAACGGTATTACGATCCGTGATGATCTCCAGGCTGTCATTGAAGACTTTGATGTTCTGATCGATTTCACCCGACCAAAAGGAACGCTGACATATCTGCCAATTTGCCGCCAATACCGTAAAGCCATGGTGATTGGTACAACTGGATTTGATGATGCAGGTAAGCAAGCAATCAAAGATGCTGCAAATGAAATTCCTATTGTTTTTGCAGCAAATTTCAGTGTCGGTGTTAATCTTGTCCTTAAGCTGTTGGAAAAAGCAGCAACAGTGATGGGAGAGTACACGGATATTGAAATCATTGAAGCCCACCATCGCCATAAAGTGGACGCGCCATCAGGAACAGCACTGGCAATGGGAGAATCTATTGCACATACGCTGGGTCGTGACCTGAAAACTTGTGCTGTATATGCCCGGGAAGGCCACACAGGTGAGCGGAACCCCAAAAGTATTGGTTTTGCTACGGTAAGAGCTGGCGATATTGTTGGAGAGCATACCGCTATTTTTGCCGATATTGGTGAACGAGTAGAAATCAGCCATAAGGCTTCAAGCCGTATGACTTTTGCAAATGGCGCTGTTAAGGCATCTGTCTGGATAACCAATAAAAACAGTGGACTTTATGACATGAAAGATGTCCTTAATCTAGATAAATTATGATATTTATAATCAAATAACTAATTGTAATTACGCAATTATTATTTATTAATTGCGTAATTTTGATCAAATAAACAAAAAAATATAAATATTACTGTTTTTACCCTTACTTTCTACATTAAACTCACTTTTTTACTACCTTTTATCCCATAGATACGAAAAATCACACTGTTTTTTCTGTTTTAAAATTTAATTTCACATTAATCGTGAATATGCTCGCACTTTTCTTATGTTTTTCAGGTAAATTTCGAAGATATAGCAGTGAGTGTCGCAAAAAAAACAATAAAAAGGGCATTTTTTGTAGACAAGCCCCCCCCTCATCATTAGAATGCGCGCAATTTGCCAAAATTTTGACAAACATCATAATTGGCATTGATTTAAAGCATTAATTCTGAATTAATATGCATTGAGTGCGATTTGTTATTCATTCTGGAGGGCGTTTTGATTAAGTCAGCTATATTGGTTCTGGAAGATGGAACCCAATTTCACGGTCGCGCCATAGGTGCTGAGGGTGTGGCTGTTGGAGAAGTGGTCTTCAATACCTCAATGACCGGATATCAAGAAATACTTACCGACCCTTCCTATTCCCGTCAAATTGTTACTCTCACCTATCCCCATATTGGTAATGTCGGCATCAATGCCGCTGATGAAGAATCTCCCGCTATTCAAGCCCAAGGCTTAATAATCCGTGACTTACCTCTGATAACCAGCAACTATCGCAGTGAAGACAATCTGTCTAACTACTTAAAACGTCATGACATTGTTGCCATTGCTGATATTGATACTCGTAAACTGACTCGCTTGTTACGGGAAAAAGGCGCACAGAACGGTTGTATCATTGCAGGTGATGAGGTAAATGCTCAAATTGCCCTTGAAAAAGCGAAAGCATTTCCTGGCTTGAAAGGTATGGATTTGGCGCAAGAAGTGACTACCACACAATCTTATCAGTGGTTACAGGGAAGCTGGACACTGGCAGATGGATTACCAAAAGCTCGTAAAGAGCAAGAACTGCCATACCATATTGTTGCTTATGATTTTGGCGTTAAGCGTAATATTCTGCGTATGCTGGTAGATCGTGGCTGCCGCGTTACTGTCGTGCCAGCAAAAACCTCAGCAGACGAAGTACTGAAAATGGCACCGGATGGCATTTTCCTGTCCAACGGTCCCGGCGATCCAGAGCCTTGTGATTATGCTATCGAAGCAATCAAAACTTTCCTGAACACCGAGATCCCTGTATTTGGTATTTGCCTGGGCCATCAGTTATTGGCATTGGCGAGTGGTGCAAAAACCGTAAAAATGAAGTTTGGTCACCACGGCGGCAACCACCCTGTTAAGGATTTGGATCGTAATGTCGTCATGATCACCGCACAAAACCACGGATTCGCCGTTGATGAAAACTCATTACCTGCAAATCTGCGTGTGACTCATAAATCACTCTTTGATGGTACTCTGCAAGGTATCCACCGTACTGACAAACCTGCATTTAGTTTTCAAGGGCACCCTGAAGCCAGTCCTGGTCCACATGAAGCCGCTTCTCTGTTCGACCACTTTATTGAATTGATTGAACTGTATCGCCAGCAAAACACTCAGAACACCAAATAATCAGGAGAAGAGGAAAAATGGCAAAACGTACTGATATTAAAAGTATCCTGATCTTGGGTGCAGGTCCGATTGTTATCGGTCAGGCATGTGAATTTGACTACTCAGGAGCACAGGCTTGTAAGGCTCTGAGGGAAGAAGGCTATCGGGTCATACTGGTGAACTCCAACCCAGCCACTATCATGACCGATCCAGAAATGGCAGATGCGACTTACATTGAGCCAATTCATTGGGAAGTTGTACGCAAAATTATTGAAAAAGAGCGCCCGGACGCAATTTTGCCAACCATGGGTGGGCAAACAGCACTGAACTGTGCACTGGAGCTGGAACGTCGGGGTGTACTGCAAGAATTCGGTGTAACTATGATTGGTGCCACCGCAGATGCAATTGATAAAGCAGAAGATCGTCAGCGTTTTGATAAGGCGATGAAAAAAATCGGCTTGGATACTGCTCGTTCTGGGATTGCCCATTCGATGGAAGAAGCGCTGGCTGTAACTGAAGACGTTGGCTTCCCTTGTATCATTCGCCCTTCTTTCACCATGGGCGGAACAGGTGGTGGTATCGCTTATAACCGCGAAGAATTTGAAGAGATCTGTGAACGCGGTTTGGATCTCTCTCCGACCAATGAATTGCTGATCGATGAATCTCTGATTGGTTGGAAAGAGTATGAAATGGAAGTAGTGCGTGACAAAAACGACAACTGCATCATCGTCTGCTCCATTGAAAATTTCGATCCAATGGGGATCCATACTGGTGACTCCATTACTGTGGCTCCCGCCCAAACATTGACTGATAAAGAGTATCAAATCATGCGTAATGCCTCGATGGCAGTACTGCGTGAAATTGGTGTAGAGACCGGTGGTTCAAACGTACAGTTTGCTGTTAACCCAAAAAATGGCCGCCTGATTGTCATTGAGATGAACCCGCGTGTATCCCGTTCATCTGCTCTGGCCTCCAAAGCGACAGGCTTCCCTATCGCAAAAATTGCAGCAAAACTGGCAGTTGGTTATACCCTTGATGAACTGATGAACGATATCACGGGTGGGCGTACTCCAGCCTCTTTCGAACCATCAATCGACTATGTAGTTACTAAGATCCCTCGCTTTAACTTCGAAAAATTTGTCGGCAGCAATGATCGCCTGACAACTCAGATGAAATCTGTCGGTGAAGTAATGGCAATTGGCCGTACTTTCCAGGAATCTCTGCAAAAAGCTTTGCGTGGTCTGGAAGTCGGAGCAATCGGCTTCGATCCGAAAGTCAATCTGGATGACCCGCAATCTCTGACCAAAATCCGCAGCGAACTGAAAGATGCGGGCGCTGAGCGTATCTGGTATGTTGCAGATGCTTTCCGTGCAGGCCTATCCGTTGATGGCATCTTTAACCTGACCAACATTGACCGCTGGTTCCTGGTACAGATCGAAGAACTGGTACGTCTGGAAGAACAAGTAGCAGAACAGGGCATCAACGGTCTGACTTCCGGCTTCCTGCGTCAGCTCAAGCGTAAAGGTTTTGCGGATGCACGTCTGGCAAAACTGGTCGGCGTATCCGATAAAGAGATCCGCAAACTGCGCCATGATTACAACCTGCATCCGGTTTACAAACGGGTAGATACCTGTGCCTCTGAGTTTGCAACTGATACTGCATACATGTACTCCACTTATGAAGACGAGTGCGAAGCTAATCCGAATAGCGACAAACCGAAAATCATGGTATTGGGTGGTGGTCCGAATCGTATCGGCCAGGGTATTGAATTCGATTATTGCTGTGTACATGCTGCACTGGCACTACGTGAAGATGGTTATGAAACCATCATGGTTAACTGTAACCCAGAAACGGTTTCAACAGATTACGACACTTCCGACCGCCTTTACTTTGAACCGGTAACACTGGAAGACGTACTGGAAATCGTACGCGTTGAACAACCAAAAGGTGTGATCGTCCAGTATGGTGGTCAGACTCCGCTGAAACTGGCCCGTGAACTGGAAGCGGCAGGTGTACCAATTATCGGCACCAGCCCGGATGCTATTGACCGTGCAGAAGACCGTCAGCGTTTCCAGCAGGCTGTAAATCGTCTTGGTCTGAAACAACCTGCCAATGCCACTGTCACCACTATTGAACAGGCAATAAAGAAAGGGAACAACATTGGTTACCCGCTGGTGGTTCGTCCTTCCTATGTATTAGGTGGTCGTGCCATGGAAATCGTGTACGATGAATCAGACCTGCGCCGTTACTTCCAAACCGCTGTGAGTGTTTCCAACGATGCTCCGGTTCTGTTGGATCGATTCCTTGATGATGCTGTTGAAGTCGATGTTGATGCTATCTGTGACGGGGAACGTGTCCTGATCGGTGGCATCATGGAACATATCGAACAAGCGGGTGTTCACTCTGGTGACTCAGCCTGCTCCTTACCCGCATATACATTAAGCAAGGAGATTCAAGATGTTATGCGTCAACAAGTTGAAAAACTGGCTTTTGAATTGCGTGTCCGTGGTTTGATGAATGTCCAGTTCGCGGTGAAAAATAACGAAGTGTACCTGATCGAAGTGAACCCACGTGCGGCACGTACTGTTCCATTCGTTTCCAAAGCGACAGGTCTGCCACTGGCGAAAGTTGCAGCACGTGTGATGGCCGGGCAATCCTTGCAGTCACAGGGGGTGACTAAAGAAATCATTCCTCCTTACTACTCCGTGAAAGAAGTAGTATTGCCATTCAACAAATTCCCGGGAGTTGACCCGATTCTGGGGCCAGAAATGCGCTCTACAGGTGAAGTGATGGGTGTTGGTCGCACTTTTGCGGAAGCCTTCTCCAAAGCGATGCTAGGCAGTAACTCCACTATGCGTAAAAAAGGCCGGGCATTACTGTCAGTACGTGAAGAGGATAAAGAGCGTATTGTTGATTTAGCAGCCAAATTGCTCAAGCATGGCTTTGAACTGGACGCGACTCACGGTACAGCCATTGTACTGGGTGAAGCCGGAATCAACCCACGTCTGGTGAACAAAGTTCATGAAGGCCGTCCACATATTCAAGACAGAATCAAAAACGGTGAGTATGACTATATCGTCAATACCGCCGCTGGTCGTCAGGCAATTGAAGATTCAAAACTGCTTCGTCGCAGCGCACTACAATATAAAGTGCACTATGACACCACCCTGAATGGCGGTTTTGCAACCACTATGGCTCTCAGTGCTGATCCGACTGAGCAGGTAATTTCTGTACAGGAAATGCACGCAAAAATTACTGGGTAATTTAATCGTGTAAAAACAGCTCCCCCAAAGTTGGTTCTCCAATAAGTAAGGGAGCTATTTTTTATCTGGTGAAAATGTTGAATCCAGGAATTGTACTTATCTTAAAGCCGAATATTCACTACCTACATTACATCAGTTAAAACACAACAGATTATTGTAGTTCGAGAGACATCCGTAAGTGGCTATCAAAGCGAAAGCCGTTAAGAATACGAGGGTTATTAATCTGTTGTTTTACTAGAAAACCGTGGTGTCGATATAAGCTGATAGCGCGCTGGTTGGTAGTAGCAACGTCCAGCTCAATCATTTTGTATTTTCGGTTTCGAGCCCGGAGAATTTCCTGTTCCAATAGTTGGGAACCAATCCCTTGACGGGAAAATTCCGGATCAACAGAAAGGTTGTAGAGAAAGCAGGAATCACCTTTCGGTTTAGGCGTGGCAGATGTGGAAACAAGTAATTTATATAGACATTTGATGGCTTGAGGTAAAGGGTAAAATGCAAAAACAGCATTCAATGTTCCCCAATTTAGCCGATTAATTTCACTACGATCATAGGCTGCAATCACCCCGATGCATCGATCATCAGTTAACATCAAACGATGTTGGGAGTAACTAAAATAACCTTTTTCACCACGAAACTCCTTTATTAAATATCTGGAACGTAACTCCTCAGCCCCATAAATAAAATTCAGGGTATCAGTAGATATATTGCCCAACAGATTAACTACCTGAGAAGCATAATCTGGGGTAGCTGGGCAGTATTGAAGATTTTCGCTGTGCAATTTATTCATGTTAGCTCCACACCAAGCATACGAAATAGTTTAATGGCGTTTGTCTGATGCGATATTCCCTCCCTGAGGCGATAACTAAAGAATATTTTTTCTGGTGATTGATCATCGATAGTTTCTTCAAAGTAAATGTTACGAGAGATAGGCTGTAAATCAGAATCAGTCGCTAATACAGTACTGTGGGTGGTGATCATTCCCATGGCTTGCTGAGCACAAAGTTTTTTTAAAATAGCAATGATCGCTATATTACGCTCCCGTTCATTCGTTCCCTTTAGAAGCTCATCTAATAGATATATGGGTTGTAATCCACTTTGCTCGACCCTTGTTAGTAATTCTTTAATCTGCAAAACCTCACTCATAAAATATGACAGTCCTTGATGTAGAGAATCAGCGGCTGAGAATACTGTAAATAATTCACAAGGATGAAATATCAGTTCAGAACAGGCTACAGGCCCGCCTGCCATGGCAAGTTTCAGGTTGAGACCAAGTGTACGCATGTAGGTGGTTTTCCCCGACATATTAGAGCCCGTGATAATAGTCACCTGACCGGGAATAAGTAAGATATCGTTAGCAATTGCCTGCTGTGCAGGTAATAGAGGATGGATGGCTTGCTTTGCATGGAGTTTGCAATCGTCACTCATTGTCGGAAAGTGCCAGCATTGATTTTCATGGCTCAGATTTGCCATGGCACTTAGCGCCTCAAATAATGAAATAGCTTCCAGCCAACGGGGGACGTGCTGCGCATACTGCTTATGCCAGCCCTGAAGATTCAGAGTGATATGAAAGTCCCAGAGCAATGTGCATTGTAGGACGAGATACGGCAAGGCATTAAAGCGTAAGTGTGAATAATGGATGATGGTTGAAAGTTTACGTAATGCCAGATCTGATCGTTCAGAAGGGTTTTGTAGCAATTTACTAATATTGCGCAGAATCTGTGCGTCATACTCACCAGAATTAATATTACTGACTATCTTCGAAAGACTATTCAGAGCATTAGATTGAAGATCAACACGGTTAAGCGCCTGCTTAAACTGATTCCCTCGTAATATAAGAAATACGATATTCAAGGCCATAGGAGGTATAACAATCCAGCCAGGAGCAAGGCGAGTTACAGCAAAAGTGATACAAACTAAAGAAAGCAGGGTTAGCATTTGCCCCACTCGTTTTAGCCTGGCACTGATATAAGGGAAAGTTGTGCTTGTAGCCCACTCATGAAATTTCTCCAGATAATAACCTCCCCTTGTGCGGTCTGGATTTCGCGCGCAAGCGTACAGTTTCTGGCGTAAGTCTAATTGTGGAGCTAACTCTTGAATGGCTTGTTGATGCTGTGAAAGTTGCGATATAGGGCATCCGCGCGTTAGCCATACAGCAAGTTTGGAATCACCGCAACTTGTCGACAGGTTGAATAGTAGTTGCCCTAAAGAGGCTGTTCCATATAAGTTGAGAGCACGATCCTGTTCACTGAAATGATCCGCAACATGTATCGGGCAGGGTGCCAGTGCTGAGAAATTTCGGTTAATGCGCTCTAAGCTTTCTTTATTAAGAGTGATCAGTGTGAGATGGTTTTGTAATTGCTCCTGCATGTGATGATGCAAGAAGACTAAGGCTGCAAATAACAATATACCACCAGTTACCAGTAGCCATGAATAAAATGACCACTCTGATTGTTGCCATAAGTAATAAACGAATACGAGCAGACTAATAAATACGATGAACCGACTTAATTCCATGTATTTCAGACGTTGCTGTAACACAAGCACTTTTTGAGATAAATAATCAACTCGTGTTTGCCATGGACATTTTTCGGGGGTGTTAGAATTAATGTTTATCATCATTTTTGAAAACACGCCGTTCCTTTGGTTGAGTAACATCAAATTTCTTGGCAAGAATACGACCAAATAATGAATTGAACAGAGGATTCCTAAACTTCATATAAATATCATTGTGTAATAGGCATGCACCGAGATTTTGTTTAACGAAGTAATTAGTAATACCAAGATCGATAATTTTAGTCTGAAAATGACTGAAACGCTGAATCAGATCCATATGCAAAATATAGTAGGAATTTACTTCACTTTCTTCTTGATAATTACGGCCAAAAACAAAAGGGTTAATAATATTTTCACTTATACCACTAAAAATAAATGAACGTACCTGATCCTGTTTATCATAAAGTACGGATACTACAACTTGGCATTGTTTTTGTACCTGCTCAAAAAAGCTTAAGGGTAACGCCTTACGCTTGTATTCGCTTGCTCGGCGGTGAGTATTGAGGTATTGCTCATAAAAACCCTCGAGTTCTACAGGCTGTTCATAATAGTGAACAATACGCCATTCCGATTGGTGAAACTGAGACTTTATGCGGTTAAGAACCTTGCGGCAATTGGCTTTCAAATTTCGGCTATATTGCTCCCATGACCTGCCTTGTAAGGGAATAAATGCCAAGGGGTAATTCATTGCCGGATTGAAACCCTGTGCTAACAACTGTGAATGCAATGCAGCATAATCCGTCTCTTTATGTTCCACATCGCGAATGATCCTGACAAAAGCACGGGGAAAGCTTAAAGCTAAAGCATGATTAATTATAGTGATACGTTGCTGGGGAGTAATTTCATGAGAAAACCACCAATGGCGACCGCTGGTTTCATAGCTACCAATCATGGCTGCTGTGATGCAACCGAACTTCGGACAAAATTTCTGTATCTGTGATTGTAATGCGGAGTGAGGATCAGAAATTAAATCAATGGATTCTTGTGTGGCAAAGAACAATCCCAGAGAAGAAGACCTCAAATTGGAAGCGAAGACTTGGAAATATCGATATTCACGATGGGGAAGAGTTTGTTCACAGGCAGCCATAAAACTATGAGTTTTAAATGGATGCGCTTGAGACAAAGTTTCATTCCATGTATAGGCGTCAATATCTTCGATACTGTTATAAACTTCAATATGAAACTTATTGATACTAAACATATCAATCAACATGTTTTAGTGCTCCTGAAGATTTTAAGGCATCAATGTAATCTTCACTCAATTTGAACACTTTTCGTTGTTCCGGGATTTTCGGGGCAGGAAATAGCAGTTTTCTGAACCGATATAAAATGTGGTTATAAAAGGCGTTAGAGTGTTTTATATAAAAGTACAGCTTGGATGATATGGCACCTACACTAAATTTCGCGTCGTAGCTTGTCTGCCCAAGTTCAATGTAGGGATATTGTTGATTTTGAGCTTCTTCAATAACTCTATATAAACAATTGAAATAGAGAGCACTGGCATCGCGATAACTGTAGTCGATACCTAAGTATAACGGATGTAGGTTTTTGCCCTTGAGGAATAATTCGAAAGCGACAATACAATCATCATCCAAACACAACAATACTTGTGCTTGCTCGCCGAGTTCCTCGTTAACAGCACGGAAGAATGCAGGTGTTAAACATTCAAACTTTGTATGGCTACGTTGCAGAACATTACGATATAAACTATTGAGTTTGTTAGAGTAAGAACCAAAGTCATCAACCATAACCCAACGTAGGCCGGTAGCATCAAACTTTCGTTTGCGTCTTCTCAAGACATTCCTATAACGTTTTAGCATGTTATTGATGTACTCTAAGCCTCCAACTTGATCAGTATAAACATAAGTCGTGTCAGGGCTACGGCAGACGACAAATTTGCTCTGTAAGACTTGCTGCAAGCGTTGATGAAAATATTCGTCAAACTCTTTGATACACTGCAATTTAATTTGTAGTTCGGCTATCTTCCTATCAATCTCTCGTTCCATGACTTGTAACAATCGAGGGTAATCAGGATGATCCGGTGGTAGGGCAATGCCTAGCATGTGGCTGCAAGTTGCAATTGGGCTACCGACGACAAAAATCCTTGGTTTTAGCAAGTTGGAGAATATCTTGCGCAAGGTCATAATCCAACCTTGCCATTTCGGAGGGGCAAGATCAGTAAGGGAATAATACATACTGAAGCAACTGATGATAGCAGTCAGTTTGTCGTTGCGATAAAGGCTAAGGTAGTAAAAACTTTCGACTAATTCAGAACGTTCTAACGCGAGTTGCAATGAATATGAAGTAATCACATTTTCGGGGTCGTAACAGTGTTCCCAGTCCTCCCTGGAAAAGAGACTGACACTTTCTGTCCACTTACAGCTTATTTCCATAACTGCGAATCCCTTATAAGGTCATATCAAAGCCAGCTGCTGACCAATTTGGATTAAAGTACGAATGCTATAATCCAATTCTTCGTTGTTCAGGTTTGCGCTCAGATTAATCCGTATTCGTGCACGTGTTTTACTTACAGCAGGATATGTCACAGGATTAACGTAGATACCTTTCTCATGAAGCATACGAGTCATCACGTAACAACAATGCTCATCACCCGTAATCAATGGCACAATGGCTGTTTCGCTGTTGAGTATGTTGAATCCTGCATCACGTAATTTTTGGCGGAAATACTTAGCCTTGGTTTGCAACTCCAGAGTCAACTGGGGAGAGCTCTCAAGAATGTCGATGGCACTGATGATTGAAGCGAGTATAGCTGGAGGCAGCGAAGCGGAGTAAATATAAGGATTTGCAGCAACACGGATAATGTTTCCTGTTTTCTTATTTGTACCAATGAACCCGCCAATCCCAGGCAGGCCTTTGCTCAAGCTGCCAGTGATAACATCAACCTGATCCGTTATACCAAAATGAGCACAACTTCCCCGGCCGTTCGGGCCAATATGTCCGGTGCCATGAGCATCATCAACAATGACGAACGCATTATATTTTCGTGCTAATTCGACAATCCCGGGCAATGGTGCCAAATCACCATCCATACTGAAGACACCGTCGGTGATAATAAATTTGCGTGCCTGAAATGAAGTTTGGCGAAGCTTGTTTTCGAGACTTTGCAGAGAAGCATGCTTGTAAACCCGGGTCGTTGCACCACTCAGTTTCAGACCATCGACGATAGATTGATGGTTGAGAATATCACTGAAAACTATGTCACCTTCACGACATAGCGTGGAAAGAGCAGCGAGATTCGCAGAGAATCCCGAGCTGAAAGTAATGACCTCTTCCACATCAAGGAATTTAGCCAACCGTTGTTCCATTTCAAGGTGTAAGTCGCTAGTACCATTGAGAAGGCGTACGCCGCTGGATGTGGTTCCGTATTGATGAGTTGCATTGATACTGGATTCGATGATTCTTTGATGACCATTGAGTCCAGAATAGTTATAGGAACCTAAATGCAAAACTTCACGTGCATGCGTACTACCAGCACTGGCAGGGTTGTAGCTAACAGAAACATGCTTACAAGGTATTCTATGAAATACTCTGCCAATCACATCCATTTTGCCGTCTGAGACAAAATTATCGTAACGCTCGGCTATGTTTTGTAAGTAGTCGTTAGATCGCGTGATGTCACGGTGACGGTTGTCTATTTGGGGATCAGTAAGGCTCAATTTATTCATAGTGATTTTTCCTTGCATAAAGATAAAAAGTAACAATGACGATAAATGCTCCAATATTGATAGCCAGACTCAACCAAAGTAACGGCTGAAAATTGGAGTAATGTGTTAGCAAATAAACGATGAATATTCCTTCTAAAGCCTTTATAAACAGAGTGACTAACGATAAATAATTCTGTTCAGTACGACTGGAGTACAGGCAACTGGTAAACAAGAAGATCAACGGTACTACCCATGCATCCATAGTGTTAAGTTGGTCTGCATTGAAAATGATATAGAAGCTAATTAGTGTTGGAGATATCAGCATTAACAAGGTAGTAAATATTGCCGGGCTTGAATTCGGTGAAGCGGTAACTTCATTTTTAAAATTCAGGTATTTAGGTGATCCAAATAAAACTCTAAAAGCAGATTTCAGGTTAGGCTGGCTCATTGCCTGCCGCAGACATGCCAAATACATAAAGCTATTCAGATACCCTAGCGAATGAGGCTGGGCTATTGGTGTGGTAATACCATAACGTAGCGGCTCTTCCGATAATTCTCGTTGATAGGTTCCAAATATTCGGTCCCAAATAACTAAAAAGCAGCCGAAATTTTTGTCTATATAGAGCGAGTTACTGGCATGATGCACCCGATGTTGAGAAGGTGTGACAAAAATCTTTTCTAAAAATCCCAATTCACGGATAAACGTTGTGTGTATAAAGAATTGGTAGACCAACTGTGCAGCGATAGCCAGAAGATAGTGTTCCAATTTAATGCCTAGAAATGCCATGGGGAGAAAAAACACCCATACCGTAAAATTACCGAAAAAACCTAAGCGCACAGCAGTGCTAAGATTAAAGTGTTGTCCGCTATGGTGCACAAGATGATTAGCCCATAGTAGGTTACAGCGATGGTGGACCCAGTGATTAAGATAATAGAAAAAGTCGTAGAGTATGAAAGTAGCCAGTATCTGTAAGAAGGTATTTGGCAATCGGGCTATCAACGCCCAATGTTGTTGCACATAGTAATAGACCGATAAATGCAAGCCCGTGAAAAGCACTCCGGCTACCAGATTAGTAGCACCTAATGAAAGATTAACCAAGCTCTCTATGATATTCAATTGAGAACGTCGTCGGAATAGGTTCAGCACCAGAGCTTCTATCACTATACTAATTAAAAATAAGGGCAATAAGATAGTTAGTATATTTTGTCCTGTCATTTTTTAGCCTATTTGTAGCAATCTACCTATATCCATCCTCAATTTGTATCTAAGATACTTCAATCAGTTAATCCAGAACTGGCGCTAATTGTATAAACCAGATTCTCGTATCTTTAGATACGTTGATTAGGATTAAGAGAGAATGTCCTCACAGTTACTGCTTCCAGCAGTAATACTACGAAATATGGCTATACACTATCCTCTATAATTTTATGTACAGTTTGAAATCCGCATATTTAATTACAATTGAACAACAAAACAACGACAAATAAAATTAATTTTATTTTCAAAATACAACAATCAATTAATTTTTTGTAAGGGGTTAATGTGGTTGATATCCACATTAGTCTCAGAATTCATCCCATCTGTGAGTGTTCTGATAAAGAAAAAGCCATCCCTGTTTTGAGATGGCTTTTATACCAAATTAATAACTGCCTTTTTAATTAATACTTTTTGTTCAATATAAATCTAATATTGTTTCAGCCACACAGGTATGTTGGTTTTTCATTTGAGGTGCGGGCTTAATAAAGCAATCTTCCAGAAACCAACTTGCCGGTGTTTTTAAGGTAATAGAGACGACGACCAAATGTTCCAGACTGATTTTGTTAGTTCCCCGTTCATAACGTGATAACTGCTGATGGCTGACGCCAATTCTGTCCGCCAGCTCTGCTGCTGTTATCCCAAGCTCTTTTCGCTTCATTTGGATCCTTTTACCTACCAGCATACTGACTCGCATAATTTCTTTACTCTCAATTTATAAATAGGTTAATAAAACAACTGCTGTACCTGCATACTTACCGGCTTTTGGTTGTATTAATGTGTGCAATATTGATGTCAGGGTAAAATTCGAGGGAATATTTTTCCCCCGGGCGATAACATGCACACCATCTGCCGCATTCTTTCCATCAATCTGCAATGTCGAGTAAATTTGCTTATTAGCATCGAGATAAATCTTTGACTCATTATTAATGGATTTGACTTGCAACATTATTTTGTTGCTACGAAGTGCACATTTTAATTGCCCATTAATTGAGCGAGTGGCGTTATTAACTTCTGAAGCTTTTAATTCCCCGTAAGCAATTTCAGAAGGTATATTGATTTCACAACTTTGATTTACAGGTGGTAATTTGTTGCAAGTAGAGTTAGGAAATTTCGCTGCGATACCATAACCCGATGATATCCGCTTGGTGTAAAATAAACCTATACACCTAGCATCTGCGGTAATAATAGGAAACGTCACCCGTATAGGGATTCCGAGCTGTCTTTTATAGGCTCGCATTACTTCCGCAGTTGTCCGGTACTTATGCGCGTCATTCAGGCATGCCTTTGCATCAATACAGGAACCATACATGCCCGGCTGGTTGTCATTATATTGAACATCAGGGCCAACATAACATGGATCATTACCATAACAAGGATTGCCGAACCCCTCTTCTTCTGTCCATTCAATAATCTCCATGGTAGTGATAATTCGTTTACCCGATATAATAGTATTCACTGGCATAACATAAGCTCCACCATAGGCATATGAAGCACTAAAGAAAATCAACAATGCTGCAAACTTCATCAACGATTTTTTAATATGGTGCATAATTTATTTCCCTAAATAACATCAAACTCAGGTTGAATATCATGGGGTAAAAAAGAAGCCGAAATCACTATTCATAACTGAGCTCAAAAGTTGCCATTGCATTGAACTCTCCTACACCAATCTTGTTTTGCAGCAGTGCACTGGGATCAGCTTTTACATATGCCTGAAATGGGATTACATTGTTACTGCTCGTATCAGAGAGTCTAAATTGGGCCGTTTTATTAAAAGAGAGTGGTGTACCATCCAGTTTTTCCATACCAATGGCTGCACCTGAAGCACTGCTGCCATAACTGAATGCTAATAATCCGGGCTGCTCTCTGCTTTCCTGCCCGACAAACCTGATTTTTACTTTCTGGGCCACACTGGGATCACATTCTTCCAAATGCAGCCGGAACTGTTGGCCTGGCGTACGGTGATACAAATAAAGATCCCGGTTGATAATGTTGCCAAAATTGACTTCCATGATTTTATCTTCCGGTTTAATCACACAAGGGGGAGCGAGTACGGTCATCGTGATTCTGACATTTTGGCGTAAGCTATCTTTTGCATAAGCACTTTGCTGACTGCCAATCCCCAACAGAAATAATACCGGTAGCACCAATGTTTTCAGTGCGTAGTTAAAGAGCTTCATACTTAACAAATTCATTATCATTTATCCCAAAATCCGTTACGATCTGGTGAAGTCTGCTTTATGATCCCATCAAGCTGTTTATGACGGGATATGACTACCAAGGACCGATCAGTTCCCTTCATCTACAACCTTTGTCACTACACAAGTATTATCACTACAGTTGAATGTTAACTGTGGACGTCCACCATAATCATTGACATAAGTCAGTACCGGTTGATTACCGAATGAACTAACCGTTCCTCCCAGTTTGTCACTGCTTTTTGGCGCCAGCATGAAAGGTTTAAAACCGTCTACACTTTTACCATTTATCTTATTCGAAGCTTCTGAAATCGTGATGTAATAAGGTGTTGGATTGTTCACCACATATTGGTTTCCCTGACGGCTTAAGGTCAGTTTTTCCTGCCACGGGTTATCATGATCAATACGACGTGCGATAACTGCCTCCGGGCGGTAGAACAATTTGATTTTCGTCTGTAAAGCTATTTGCAAAACATTTGGTTTCCCACTGCGCGGTGGTATTTCACGAACATTGAAATAAAACAAACTTTCTCTATCTTGTGGCAATTGGGCCACTGCTGGCAGTGTCTGGATCTTGATTTGGCTCTTCGCTCCAGCTTCAACACGCTGCACAGGGGGAATAACGACGAGTGGGCTGTTGATCTTATTTCCCTTATCATCTTCAAACCATGCCTGTGCTAAATGCGGCAAATCAAGATGTTGATTTTCAATATTCAGGCTGACCGATTTTTCATTTCCATTAAAAATAACACGGGTACGATCCAATGCTATCGCCGCCATTGCCTGATGCACTGACATTGAACTTGTTACCGTTATAGCCGCTATCATTAGAATTTTTTTCAGTTTCATAGTGTCATCTGCTTATGCTCAAAAAAGATCATATTTATATTGCTGGTGCCGACTAATATCGGTATACCTATGCCAAATAAAGCAATGCAATACTCTATTAAAGATCAATTAAATGGATTTTTTTATTACATTTTATTTATCTTCATCTTTTAAAAACTGACAAGGTAACAAAAATGCAGTTAAATAATCTGCCGAAATTTCATCTGGCACGGTAATCTCACATTGAGCACGTCCATCCCAGTACACCTTCAGTTTTTCACCTTTGTTCATTCCGGTCAGATAGGCATATCCGTCATCATTTACAATCCCAATTTCCCGTTGGCTTTCATTAACAACAGATGCCCCAAAAGGTGGAAATGAACCATCAGGCAAACGAACAGTTGTCATAGCTTTGAGCCCTGATATAACCTGGAATTTACGATAGCCAATCGCGCCTTCCGTCAATGTTGCCAATTGAACAGAGCGCAACGCCTCTACATCGTCCGGCAATTTGTCTAAGTCAATATTTGCGGTATTACGGTAGTAATTGTTTACATCTGCCAGCACGGCTTTACCAAAATGGTTGGTATATACTGCCGAACCGAATGCGCGGACAGGAACATTGCGAACACCTTCTGTATCCACCATCAGCCGGGTTGCGCCAGGCATATTAGTGCGATGCAAAACTGCACCATTGGCAGTGACAGTGACTCCCCCTTGCAAGCCAAGTGCTGCGGTAGTATTGCCACCATTCTGATAACTGGCGCTGGCAGTCAGCAATGCCCGATCACCATAGTGGGTGTAATAACCATTTGCTGATGCCTTACCATGAATGTTAGTACCTGCTGATATGCGATAGTTACTGCGATCATCAATACGCTCAAAATAACCCACCGAATGGGAATTTCCTTGACGATTGGCCATTCCGTTATAGCTGAGTGTGCTACTTTCTCCCCACGGAATAGAAAGATTCAGATACATACCGTCATCTTTTTTATTGTCAAAATTGTTACGGTAGGCTGACAGGTTCACATTGATATTTTTATAACGTCCAATATCAATATATTTAGACAGGGAGACGTTATAGTGATCGTTTGCTGACCGATTCCAATAAGTCTGATGGCTATAGCTGAGGTAAGCACTGAGACCAATATCTGTAAACTGTTTATTGAACATCACGGTATACATCTCTTTTCCACTATCGGAAGAAACGTTGCGATAGCGGCGATCGATATATTGCCCCATGTTCATAAAGTTACGTTCAGAGAAACGATACCCAGCAAAAGTCACCTGGCTGTTGTATTGATCAAAACGTTTCGAGTAACTGAAACGATAAGATCCCCCCGTAAGGGTTTTGTTCTCTCTAGGCAATTTTGCCCTTGATTCCGTCACATCAAACGACAATGCACCCAACACCATCAAGTCACGACCAATCCCCAGTGATAAAGCGTTGTAGTCACCTGATCCCAAAAAACCACCATACAATGACCAGCCGTTATTGATCCCCCAGGAAAATTCTCCGAGACCAAAGGCCGGCCCTTCACGACGATGCTTATCATTGGTAGATTGCCCACCAACCAGCTTGTATTGCACACGTCCGGGACGTGTCAGGTAAGGGATCGTTGCGGTGTTAACCTGAAACTGCTGTACACTTCCATCCTGCTCTTCAACTCTGACATCCAAAGCGCCTGACACTGCATCACTGAGATCCTGGATGCGGAATGGCCCTGACGCAACCTGAGTTTCATACAATACTCTCCCCATTTGGCTAACCGTCACCTTGGCATTGGTTCTCGCGACACCTGTAACTTCAGGGGCATAGCCACGTAAGTTCGGTGGTAACATATTCTCATCAGTTACCAAACTGATACCGGTATAACGGAAGCTATCAAAGAGATTAGAATTGAGGTAATCCTCTCCCAACGTTAACTTTGCTTCTAAACCAGGAAGTGCACGATACAGGTAGTAACGACTCCAATCCCAATCGCGGCGCTCTTTGCCACCTGATCGATGTGAGTTATCTGCGTCATCATGTTTGGTCTTGAAACGATGATATCTGGCCTGCCAGTCAGCCCGAAAACGCCATGCACCAACATTCATGCCCGCCGTTCCGTTAGCACTGATCTGTTGGTTATTACGACCACCGGTCGGTTTCGATGTTTGCGCATTAACGTTATAGTCAAACAATAATCCGGTTATCCCCTCATCCCAACGGGAAGGAGGATCCCAATCCGGCAAGTTATATTCCAGATAGATTTTAGGAACAATCAGATACAGCGTATAAGTGGCCAACTCCCCCCTTGCTGACATGCCCGGCAGTGTATTGAGATCAAGACATTTTCCTTCATTCTGCCAACCTAATTTTTCTGCCCACTTTGGTTTAAGAGCAATTTGTTTGACTAATTCGGGGGATATACAAGCTTCACTACCTTTAGAATCATCAGCCGAAGCAATAAAATCGATAGAATAGATATCCGGAAATTCCTCCTTATTCATCCGAACAGCCATCATATAATTCCCCGGCATGATATAACCTGCCCGAGAGAACTGTTCTAAATTAATATTGCCGCGTTCACTGATATCCAGAGCATCAATATTGAATTCAATTGGCTTAGAATAGGCGATCTGAATACCAGATACCGCAAACAATATCAAAGCAGAAAGAGGTTTAATTCCAGATATTAAATGTTCTATTTGTATTTTATTTGTTATCTTATTTTTATTAATCACGTATTTTTTATTAAAGGTGTTTTTCCTATTACTGTTCTTTTTTTTATTAATATAAGAAAAATAATGATTCATAGAATCTGAAAACAAAGCCATAACATCCTCTGAGCAATGAATCGTTAATAACCCAATTTGAATTTAGCTGTTACCTGATACTGCCAAGTCTGTATGCGTATAGGACTATCGCCTAATAGATCGCATCATTAAAGTTCATCGCTCTCACTTGAGGATCCTACAGATACCGGGGATTGCAGAGGTAACCACATGCACTGCTTATCCGTAATATATTACGTTCTCTGTTTGTGATTCACTGAATTACCGTATAGCGGGAAGTAGAGGAAACATGTCACCATCGGTAGCCATTAAAAATTAGTTAAAATGGCAAAATATCTTTATTTTCCGAATACCACCAATAGAGAACACCATAGATTAAATCAATAAAAAAGGGTATTTCAAATTACTTCTATGGGAATAGTTATATTAATGCCATACTCTGTTGACTCAATTGACAATAATATTGATTTATATCAATAAGAAAAAGCACATTACAGAATATTCTAATCACGTCCTGCTAGCATATTAGTTCCCAGAAATACCCTAAATACGCTATCAAGAAACCCAGTAAATCAATAGCAATGAATTTCCTGATGTTCAATTACCAAAATTATCTAGTCAGTAAAAATATTACTGATAGTTTAATGTAAAGTTAGCAATAGCAGTGAAGTTACCAGGGACAACTGAGTTCTCACCTTTCTCATCACTCAAGTTAGTACCTTGCAGGTGTGCTGCGAACTGCAGATCATTGTTACCTTCGTGCAGAGAAAGTAGTTTACTTGCTGTTCCCAGAGGCAGTCTGTTATTACCAGCATCAGTAATAGCAATTGCCGCGCCTTTTGCTGTTCCTTCAATACCTAAATAACCAGACTCACCACTAGCCATAGAGCCAGTGAAAGTAGTTTCTACACCTTTCAGCGTCTGTGTAGTGCAGTTTTCTAATTCAATTTTGAAAAACTTAGATTCTGAACGCCCTTGCTTTTTCAAGATGTGGCTGGAAACAGCCCCCATATCAACTTCAACATTGGTATTTTTAATTGAACAAGGTGCATCAATGATAGAACCAGTAAATGTAACCGTACCATTACCTTGGTTAGCCGCATTTGCAGCACCTGTAGTTAAAGCCACACCAAAACCTAAAATCATTGCCAATTTATTCATTTTCATAATCGAATTTATACCTTTTAATTAAAAAATGACAGACTGATATACAAAGAGAAACCGAAGTACAGAAATTAATTTCTGATACTCAGAATAATTACTATTTAGTTTTTTGACAGATAGCTTGACTGATTCAAATAAACCAAACCGGCTGTATCATTCTACACAAAAATCCTTAAGTCAAATTTCAGCTGATAAAACTGGCAATGCTCCTTAACTGCGTATGAAATATGAGTTTTTATCAAAAAGCATCGATAAGAAGTAGTATATTTTACTGTCAATTTTGTGAATTTGGGTTATTTTCCTAAATTATATCGAACAAAGATGAATAGTTCAGGATCTTAGTTTGTGTGTTTTTATTGAGCAACTTTATCTTTCCGAAAAAATAGTTATATAATTATATCAAGATAATTATTAAATATAGTTTTTACTATTGTCTTTATGGCTTATATCAAAATAAAAACAAACCATTTATCCAATCCATACAATTAACAAGCTAATTATAATATAATTAAATCATTATTTTTTATTTAACAGATTTATTTTTTGTTAAATTAATTTTTCCATTCTTTTTACAGGTAAATTAATGTGAAATGAAATGGCAACTGAATAAATAGATGAGAATCATTTTTAACCGATCTGTTCAAATAATGTATTAATTTGAGCAACAAAAAAGCTCTCCCCATTATTGAGAAGAGCTTTTATTTTTAATCAGGAGATAAAATTACTTAGGCTTTTTTAATTATCACCCAACAAAATAGACTCAAGTGCAATTTCAATCATGTCATTAAACGTTGTCTGACGCTCTTCAGCGGTAGTTTTCTCACCTGTGCGAATATGGTCAGAAACAGTACAGATCGCCAGTGCTTTTGCACCAAATTCGGCTGCAACACCGTAAATACCTGCTGCTTCCATTTCAATACCCAAAATACCATATTTTTCCATTATATCAAACATTTGTAGGTCAGGGGTATAAAACAGATCTATAGAGAAAAGATTGCCAACACGTGCGTTGATATTTTTCGCTTTAGCTGCATCAACCGCATTACGAACCAAATCAAAATCGGCGATTGCCGCGAAGTCATGATCTTTAAAACGCACACGGTTGACTTTGGAATCAGTGCAAGCCCCCATACCAATCACAACATCACGAATTTTAATGTCTTCACTCACTGCGCCACAGGAGCCAATGCGAATAATCTTTTTGACACCAAATTCGGTGATCAATTCTTTCACATAAATGGAACAGGATGGAATGCCCATTCCGTGTCCCATCACTGAAATGCGACGGCCTTTGTAAGTACCAGTGAAACCCAGCATACCACGGACATCGTTAACCTGACGGGCATCTTCTAAAAAGGTTTCCGCAATATATTTTGCACGTAGTGGATCACCTGGCATCAGAACAACATCAGCAAAATCGCCCATCTCAGCATTAATATGTGGAGTAGCCATAAATCTATTCCTTGTTTTTATTACGTAGTTAAAAATAGGTAAATATCGAGGCAGCCAATAGCTGCCCCCAGAAAAATCAGAACATCGCTTTACCATAGTCCATTGGTGTCAGGTCGAAATATTTCGCCACTGTCTGACCAATGTCAGCAAATGTTTCACGATGCCCCAATGAGCCAGGTTTCACTTTTGGCCCATAAACCAGCACTGGAATATGCTCACGAGTATGATCTGTGCCTGGCCAGGTCGGGTCACAACCATGGTCAGCCGTCAGGATCAGAATGTCATCTTCTTTAACCTGCTTCAGCATTTCCGGCAAGCGGCGGTCGAATAGTTCAAGCGCTGCCGCATAACCTGCCACATCACGGCGATGACCATAAGATGAGTCAAAATCAACAAAATTGGTAAACACAATTGTGTTATCCCCGGCCTGTTCCATTTCAACCAATGAAGCATCAAACAAAGCATCAATCCCTGTTGCCTTGACTTTTTTGGTAATACCAACATTAGCGTAAATATCCGCTATCTTGCCAATGGAAACCACTTCGCCCTGTTTCTCATCAACCAGTTTCTTCAGAATGGTTGGGGCAGGAGGCTCAACCGCCAAATCATGGCGATTACCGGTACGTTGGAAATCACCCGCTTTATCACCCACAAACGGACGAGCAATAACACGACCGATGTTATAACCGCCAATATTCAGCTCTTCACGGGCGATCTCACATAATTCAT
Source organism: Xenorhabdus budapestensis (assembly GCF_002632465.1). GTDB lineage: Bacteria > Pseudomonadota > Gammaproteobacteria > Enterobacterales > Enterobacteriaceae > Xenorhabdus > Xenorhabdus budapestensis. The sequence goes on from NZ_NIBS01000006.1 coordinate 155,118, forward strand.
ACAGTTTATCCAAACCGAATGTTTCTTCATGGCAGGCAATCTGGAAAACGGAATCCGCAGAGGTATAGAAAATCGGCTTGCCGGTTTCCATGTGCTCTTCTCCCAGTTTGTCCAGAATAACTGTACCGGAAGAGTGGCAATTGCCCAAATACCCTGGGAGATTAGCGCGCTCAACCAATTTATCCAGCAATTCCTGCGGAAAGCTGTTTTCTAAGTCCTGAAAATAACCCCAGTCGAACAAAACCGGAACACCAGCAATTTCCCAATGACCTGATGGCGTGTCTTTACCAGAAGAAAGTTCACTTGCATAGCCATAGGCACCAATAATGTCGGCATCTTTGTCTAAACCAATCGGGAAAGTTCCGCTGGACTCTTCTGCCGCTTTACCCAGCCCCAAGCGGCTCAAATTGGGCAACTTCAATAATCCCTGACGACCGATATCAGCTTCACCACAGGCACATTGCTCCGCAATATGTCCTAAAGTGTTAGATCCTTTGTCACCAAATCTGTCTGCATCTGCACTCGCACCAATGCCAAAGGAATCCAATACCATGATGAATGTACGTTTCATAATTTTCTCCTGCGTCAATTCACGCTATCAATGCGGAAACTGCCAGCTATTAAAATCTATTTTCAGTGCTTATGTTGGTTTATCCACTGATATGACGATAAACCATCTGTGTGGTGACTTTCGTTTCTACATTTGATTCCGCTGCCAAAACATTCGTCTGTTGTAAAGCTTTCTGTTGTAGAACAAGCGACTTACGCACAGTCTCCGCCGCTGTATGCCACTCATCTTCACTATTGGCATGGATCGTCATCAGAGGGGTATCTGTGTTGACTTCTGAACCAAGTGCAATAATACCACTCAGTCCCACACTGTAATTAATCGTATCCGTAGCCTTACGACGGCCACCTCCTAACGCCACCACGGCCATACCTAATGCCCGGGTATCCATCTCTGTCACAATGCATTGTTTTTCAATAACACGCTTTTCAGCAAATACAGGTCTGCTGAAAGAGGCCGTCGGCAAATAATGAGTATAGTTTTCAACAAAATCGACCGGCCCTTTTTGGGCAGCAACCATACGTCCAAAAACTTCTGCTGCTTTACCACTGTCGAGAACTGTCTGTAACTTACGATATGCAGTATCACGGTCTTCTGCCAATTTACCTGATACCAGCATTTCAGCAGCCAATGCCATAGTGACTTCAAATAACCGGGGATTACGGTATTCTCCCGTCAGAAACTGAACCGCTTCACGTACTTCCAGTGCATTACCCGCACTGGATGCCAGCACCTGATTCATATCGGTTAACAATGCGGTTGTTTTGCAACCCGCACCATTAGCTACCGCAACGATGGATTCCGCCAGTTGTTCCGATTGCTCATAAGTCGGCATAAATGCCCCGGAACCTACTTTCACATCCATGACCAAGGCATCCAATCCCTCAGCCAATTTTTTGCCCAGAATAGAGGCGGTAATCAGCGGAATAGCGTCAACAGTAGCAGTAATATCACGTGTTGCATAAAAACGCTTATCCGCAGGTGCCAATGAATGAGTCTGACCGATAATCGCAATGCCAACATCCCGGATAATGTCACGGAAACGATGTTCATCAGGGAAGATGTCAAAACCGGGGATGGATTCTAATTTATCCAACGTTCCTCCGGTATGCCCCAGTCCGCGCCCTGAGATCATCGGGACATAACCTCCACATGCTGCTACCATCGGCCCTAACATCAGGGATGTTACATCACCAACCCCGCCCGTCGAATGTTTATCAACAACCGGGCCATGCAAATTCAATTTATTCCAATCCAGAACTGTACCGGAATCACGTACTGCCAATGTTAAAGCAATACGTTCCTCCATCGTCATATCACGGAAATAGATGGTCATTGCTAATGCGGCGATTTGCCCTTCGGATACCGTGTTATCACACACTCCGTTAATAAAGAAACGGATTTCTTCTTCGCTCAGTGGATAACCATCTCGTTTTTTGCGAATAATTTCCTGTGCCAAAAACAAAGCTACCTCCCAATCATCATTATTATCTGAAAAGAATGGCAGTAATGCACCTTATCTTAGCAAACCTTCAATATGTCGTTATTGATCTCAATAACGACTGTTTTCAATAAATGATGGTTCTAAATAACGGTTTTCAGTAACTACTGCTTTGCTTTTGCCCCTGGTGCCCTAACGTTGTCAATAAGCTTCCCAATAAACTGGAAGCACCAAAACGGAAATGGCGGGAATCTACCCATTTATCACCCATGATCCGATCTGCCAGAGCCAGATATTGTGCTGCTTCTTCTGCAGTACGCACACCGCCCGCAGGTTTAAATCCAATAGTATCACCTACCCTCATATCACGGATGACACTGAGCATGATCTCTGCACTTTCCAGTGTCGCATTCACGGGTACTTTTCCGGTTGAAGTTTTAATAAAATCTGCTCCCGCTTTAATTGATATTTCAGATGCTTTGCGGATCAGATCAGCTTCTTTCAGTTCGCCGGTTTCAATAATAACTTTCAGCCAAACACCTACTTCAGCGCAGGCATCCTTGCAGGCCTTAACCAAGTCAAAACCAATTTGTTCGTTACCCGCCATCAATGCACGATAAGGGAAAACAACGTCCACTTCATCTGCACCATAAGCAATGGCTGCACGGGTTTCCGCTAGTGCGATATCAATATCATCATTACCATGTGGGAAATTGGTAACAGTGGCAATACGAATGTCAGGTGTTCCTTGTTCACGTAATATTTTACGTGCAACCGGAATAAAACGTGGGTAGATACAGATGGCTGCGGTATGCCCTGCCGGACTATTCGCCTGATAACAAAGTGCCATCACTTTCTCATCAGTATCATCATCATTGAGTGTTGTTAAATCCATCAAACTCAGCGCACGCTGAGCAGCTGCGGTTAAATCGGTCATAGAACTCTCCAACGGTATTATTGTGGCTCAATCAGTTCACACATTCTTTAAACGCTTATGTTGGCGAGCGGACTTGGTTCCTTGAAGATGTTGCGATGATTATATTCCCCCGCAACAACAGAGTTCCTTCTCTCCGCACATATTTCTTTAGTTTGTACTGCCCCCGACAGGCATCAGCTTAATCCATGAAATCTTAGAACATCATTATTTGAACATGTCAACACACAATAATGAGTGTTTAAAATCACATTAATTGGATAAGAATTGCAACGATAATCATTTCATTGTGAAATTAATCACAATTATTAGCCTTAAGAAAAATAAAATGCAGGTGAGATCAACTCACCTGCATCCAATTTAGTATACGTTTCCTAATCAGATTTCTCTAATTATTATAGAGAAAAGAAGAATCCGGCGATTGTGGCACTCATCAGGTTAGAGAGTGAGCCAGCCAATACGGCTTTCAGACCAAAACGCGCAATGTCACCACGGCGGTTTGGCGCCATACCACCCAGACCACCGAGTAGAACGGCAACAGAAGACAAATTAGCAAAGCCACACAGTGCGAAAGAAATAATCGCTTTGGTGTGATCAGAAAGTACCTGCAAACCCGCTGCTTTAACTACGTCATCTGGTTTCAGATATTCACCAAAGTTCATGAATGCGACGAATTCATTAACAACCAATTTCTGTCCAATGAAAGAACCCGCAACTGTTGCTTCATGCCACGGTATACCAATCAGATAAGCAATTGGCGCAAACACCCAGCCCAGAACCAGTTCCATCGACAATTGAGGATAACTGAACCAACCACCGATGCCACCTAGCATACCATTCAACAAAGCAATCAATGCAGTAAATGCCAACAACATTGCACCTACATTCAGAGCTAACTGCATACCGGATGCCGCACCAGATGCCGCCGCATCGATAATATTAGCCGGACGCTCTTCAGCAGTAACCAGAGACATTGCATCAACAGTATCGTGTGTTTTTTCAGTTTCTGGCACCATCAGTTTTGCAAACAAGAGGCCACCCGGTGCTGCCATGAATGAAGCTGCGATCAGGTATTCCAATGGAACGCCCATGGATGCGTAGCCTGCCAATACAGAGCCTGCTACAGAAGCCAGACCACCACACATAACAGCAAATAGTTCAGATTGAGTCATGGTCGCGATATAAGGACGAACAACCAGAGGGGCTTCAGTCTGACCTACGAAAATATTCGCTGTTGCGGACAGAGACTCTGTACGTGATGTTCCCAACAATTTTTGCAAACCACCACCAAGAACTTTGATGATAAACTGCATAACGCCGATGTAATACAGAACTGCAATCAGAGAAGAGAAGAAAACAATGACCGGCAGAACACGCAGAGCAAAAATAAAGCCGCCGCCGCCGAACAGTTCAAACATTTTGTCAGAAACCAATCCACCAAAGATAAAATCAGTTCCCTTCTGACCATATCCGATTACATTGGAAACACCTTTTGACATTCCGCCCAGAATGTCTTTACCTGCCGGCACATAAAGTACAAATGCCCCAATAGCTACCTGAATAAGAAAGGCGCCGAGGACAGTACGGATTTTAATAGCTCGGTAATTACTGGAGAAAAGTACTGCGATAAAAATCAGCACTACCATCCCTATCAGGCTCATAATGAGTTGCATTGGAAGAGTCCCTGTTCACTAATTGAATTAAAAATATGTCAGTTATTTTGTGAGTTCCTACTGACACTGTGTGTGGGGGCGATTATACCTAGTAGTAAAAAAGAACAAGCAACTAACATCACAAATTAATACAGCAAAAAGTAATATAAAAACAGAAAATGAGATCTACATCACATATGACCATGCTATTTACAAGGATTTAGATAATTTTGTGGAAAAAAAGGGAGAAATAAGAAGATAATGCCAGTTAAATATTATTAATGTTTATTTAAGACGGAAGACCGCTTTTTACCTGACAAAAAATTACCTGATTTTTACTCAAAAGAAACTAGCTTAATGCAAACAATGTCATGCTATTTTGATAAATTTGGTGGGAAATTTCATCCGTAGACTCAGGACGCAATTCACACAATGCAGAAAAAACCTGAGCAACTCTTTCTGGTCGGTTTGGTTGCCCCTGAAACCCTGATAATGGCATATCAGGTGCATCCGTTTCTAACACAAGAGATGACAGCGGTAATCGTGCAATCGTATCACGCGTCTTTTTTGCTCTCTCATAAGTAATAGTTCCACCAACACCAATGTAAAAACCCAAACGAATAAAAGCCTGTGCCTGAGACAAGCTTCCGGCAAAGCCATGGATCACCCCGGTACGTGGCACACTGTGTTTTCGTAACATTGCTGCCAATTGATCGTGACTTTTGCGGGAGTGAAGTATCACAGGCAATTCATACTTCCTGGCCAGCATGAGCTGCGCTGCCAATAGGCTTTTTTGCTTCTCAAACTGAGGTTCCGGCATATAAAGATCAAGCCCGATTTCACCTACCGCTACACAGTTAGACTGCTTTTCCTTGAGTTTCTGCTCCAGTTCATCCAGATGCATGTCATGATGTTCATTGATATACAAAGGATGTAACCCAAACGCAGCATGAATTGAATCATGGGTAGCGGCCAGATCGGCAACACGTTGAAAATTCACCTGACTGACTGACGGGACAATGATTTTTTCTACCCCTGTTTGTCTGGCACGTTCTAAACTTGCTGTTTCATCGTCAACAAAAGGGAAAAAATCAAAATGGCAATGTGTATCGATAAACATTTACTTATCCATCATGGTAATACCCGTCAGTGGAGTCGGGGTAATATCATTCACCTCAGTTCCCTCAATCTCCGGGCTATTCATATTGTCCAAAAAGCCATTGTGCCTGAAACCATTACGGTTCATTTCATCATGATTTAAGCCATTGCGACAAACACCATAACTTTTACGTTCTGCTAACCCGAATTTACCTCCGACAAAAGTATGTCCAATAGTTGCCAGAAAATACCGCCCACAGCGCCGCCCCAAGTAATAATCCTTATCCAATGCACTAATCCTGCTTCCCAGTGCCATTGTAGCCAATGGTGCTGGTGGATAAATTTCGAATACCTGCACATCATCCGGCGGATTTTCAATAAATTGCTGTGTCCGATAGTAGCTTTTAGCATGCAGCTTCAACATCTGAATCATCTTTTGTGAGCTACTGCTTTCCAGCCAGCGCTCTATTCGTTTAATCCACTGTGGCGTGTAATAAAGCTGTGAAGGCACTGTTCTGACCACCACAATGGTATCTGCACCACGGCGATAAGCCTCTTCTACTGGGATAGCATCACAAATGCCACCATCCTGATAAACAATACCATCAAGTGTCACGCCATTGCGATAAAAACCAGGTATAGCGCTGGAAGCCTTTATAATCTCCATCCAATTATTTTCATCAGGATGAAAATAATTGGCTTCAAAATCATCCACTCGACAGGCACACATATAGAATTCACGCCCTGCATCAAAATGTCGCATCGCAATAGGAATATTCAAGGGTGATTTTTCAGAAACGATATCAATATACCAATCCAGATCGATTAGATGCCCACCCCGGACAAAGCGCAACAGATTAAAAAAGGTAGTATTAGTTGTGTAATTTTTAATTACCTTACGGGCATATCCTCTCTGACCACAGATATAAGCAGAAAGGTTCTGCGCTCCAGCGGAAGTGCCAAGAAACAATTCGAACGGGTTAAAATCAAGCCGGAGAAATTCATCCAACACACCTGCGGTAAAAATTCCTCGTTGCCCACCACCTTCACAGACAAGTGCAATTTTTCCCGGCTTGATCCGTGATGTATAAGTTAACGGCTCTATATTACCCAGCGTAATCGGAATATGTTTCCCCATAATCCCCCCTATAAAGTCAATGCCAGTTTCAAAATACAATTTGAGTTATACTCTCCGTTTTTCAAGTTGCCTCTTTGTTGTTGGCTGCGATGCCCCTTGACATCCATTGGGTATATGACTGTCTATCAGTATATAGTTATGCAAACAAAGTGCTCGTAAAAAACAGTGTGCTTGTAAAAAACGATGTATTTATGAGAATTGCATTAAATAATGAAGATTAATTCACTAACAGGCAAGCATTTGCTTACTCTCTGAATAGACTGCACATATCATGCTCTTGAAAAGATAATCGCTTAATCAGGTTGGGTTTTATTTGGAGAATAGAAACAAAAAGAGTGGCCTATTATCTGCCACTCCATCAAAATACTTTTTATTTTCTGATAGTTAACGTACTATTTACGAATTTTACACCATCGACTTGATGGGCAATTCTAATCACCCGTTTAACCTGCTCTTCATTTTTGACAAAACCGGAAAGATAAACTACGCCTTTTTCCGTTTTCACTGAAATATCGTTACTATTAATCCCTTTATATTCCAGTAACTTTTCTTTTATTTTGGCAGTAATAACACTATCATCAAAAGAACCACCTAATTTTTTCAGTGAGTTATCAATTTTTTCCTCTGCATTCTTGATTGAAGAATCAATTTTTTGGCCCGTATTCTCTAACGCTTTATCTTCTAATATTTTATTTTCTAAAGAATTACCTTCTATAGTATTGCCTGAAGATGTTTCTGCGGCTGATACGCTGCCATTTATTAATACCGAGCCTAAAACCGAACCTAAAACAACGGCCAAGAGTGAGTGTGTGAACTTTAATTTTTTCATCCTACTACCTTCCCTTAACTAAGCCAAATTGTTAAAAGATGATATATCATCAAATTATGGGGATGAAATGGACTTTACAATAAATAACGTATATTTTCTAAGCCAGAAAATTATGCTTTAAATAAAGCATAACCAATATATTTAGAATGGAGTAACAAATTAAAAAGAGCCAACTACTTGTTGGCCCCGAAAAAATATTAGTGTTCCCGCGTCTTACGGAAAACAATATCAGGATAACGTTCACTGGTCAGATTTAAATTAACCATGGTTGGTGCAATGTAAGTCAGGTTATCGCCACCATCAAGTGCCAGATTTTGCTCACTCTTGCGTTTGAACTCTTCTAGTTTCTTGACATCATTACATTCTACCCAACGTGCAGTAGAAACGTTGACAGGTTCATACAGCGCTTCAACGTTATATTCACTCTTCAAACGAGCAACAACGACATCAAACTGAAGTACCCCCACTGCCCCAACGATCAGATCATTATTGGTTAATGGGCGAAATACCTGTACGGCTCCCTCTTCTGATAACTGAACGAGACCTTTCAACAATTGTTTTTGTTTCAGCGGATCACGCAACCGGATACGACGGAACAATTCAGGGGCAAAATTTGGAATGCCTGTGAATTTCAGCTCTTCACCTTGAGTGAAGGTATCACCAATCTGAATCGTGCCATGATTGTGCAGGCCAATAATGTCTCCCGGATACGCATCTTCAACATGGGAACGATCTCCGGCCATAAAGGTCAGTGCATCCGAGATAACCACATCTTTTTTGGTGCGCACCTGACGCAGTTTCATACCTTTTTCGTATTTACCAGAAACAATACGCAAAAACGCCACACGGTCACGGTGTTTCGGATCCATATTGGCCTGAATTTTGAAAACAAAACCCGTGAATTTTTCTTCTTTTGCAGTGACTTCACGTGCATCAGTCTGACGAAGCATTGGCATCGGTGCCCATTTAACAAGGCCATCCAACATGTGATCAACACCAAAATTACCGAGTGCAGTGCCGAAAAATACCGGGGTTAATTCACCTTGTAAGAAGGCATCCAGATCGAACTCGTGTGATGCACCTTTGACCAGTTCTAGCTCTTCACGTAACTGATTAGCCAGATCCTCACCAACTGCCGCATCCAACTCAGGGTTATCCAACCCTTTAATAGCCCGGACTTCCTGAATCGTATGCCCCTGACCGGATTGATACAGATAAATTTCATCCTGATAAAGATGATAAACCCCTTTAAATGATTTACCACAGCCGATCGGCCATGTGATCGGGCTACAGGCGATATTCAACTCGTTTTCAACTTCATCCATCAATTCCATCGGATCGCGGATATCACGGTCGAGTTTATTCATGAATGTCAGGATCGGCGTATCACGCAGGCGGGTAACTTCCATCAGTTTACGGGTACGATCCTCAACACCTTTCGCAGCGTCAATTACCATCAAACAACAGTCAACCGCAGTCAGAGTACGGTAAGTATCTTCGGAGAAATCCTCATGCCCGGGAGTATCCAGTAAGTTAACCAGATAATCACTATAAGGGAACTGCATTACCGAAGTGGTAATGGAGATACCACGTTGCTTTTCCATCTCCATCCAGTCTGATTTAGCGTGCTGATTGGAACCCCGGCCTTTTACCGTCCCCGCTTTTTGAATCGCCTGTCCAAACAGCAATACCTTTTCAGTAATAGTCGTTTTACCCGCATCGGGGTGAGAAATTATTGCAAAGGTTCTTCGCTTGGCGACTTCTTGCAAGAATGAGGAATTTGACATTAATTGAAATCTTCCAGTCTACGCGCGGATAGCTACCGTTTGTGAAGCACAGAATAACGCTTCACCTTCGGATCCGGCATGTTAATCGTGATTGGCGCTTATTTTCTCTGAACTTGGCATTATAGACAACCAATGATGTTCAAGATGGTATAAAACTTCGTTACTCTCCAAATAATGGCAACGCCATAATGATTGCGTCTTCTTTTCCTGTCGCGGTTGGGTAATAGTTTTTGCGAATAGAAACCTCGTTAAATCCCAAATCTTCATACAAACGAATTGCCGACCTGTTTGAACGTCGTACTTCAAGCCACAGTGTATTAATCTGTTTTTGAGGCAATACATCGATCAAGTATTTCAGCAATGTTTTCCCATGCCCCTGAGATTGATACTCAGGATGAATAGCAATATTAAAGAGTGTCGCTTCATCCAAAACACACTGCACTATTACAAAACCAATCATCTGGTCATTAAGCGCGATTTTGTAATTGAGATAACGTTCTCCCTGATTAGAGTAAAAAGTTTTTTCACTCCAGGGAAAAGCATGGCTGGCCTGTTCTATTTGAAATGCAACGGGAAGATCAACGGGAGTTAATAGAGAAATATTCTTCATAATGGTAAATTTGTTGCCAAAGAGCGCGTTTTGCATCCCCATCAAGGGATAAATCATTTAATGCAGGGCTTCTCAAAGAAATCCCTTGTATTGATAAGGTAATATCAACCCCCAACAGCCAGCATGGGCAATGTATTGATTCCGAAAGTAACTCAACGTCTTTTGTCGTGATGCAATAAACTGATGAGACATTAATCCCCATGGCTGTGAAAATATCAGCAAATAATGAATGATTTAAGTCAGTGTGATCATGGCTAATGATCAACAGACGGGTTGAGTCAGGGATGAGGACAGATAATTCACCTCGCAGGGTCGCAGGGCTACGCAAAACCCATTGGATGATGCCTAATCGAGTCAGTGATCTGTCACGCTTTGTCATCGTGTTTTATTCCATCAGCCATAAAAAATAACAGGTAATATATACCTAATAGATTTCAAGTTGCAGCCAACAAAACTGCAACTTGAAAGATGAAAGGTATATTATCAGAGGGCTTATCTCTGTGCCAATCAATGCGGCATCTCAGTTTTGCCCACAGATAATTATTACTGGATAAAGATTTATAAGGAGCTAATCATAGATGTCAGTATTAACATCGGCCAGTGAAGTTATCCTGCGCCATCAAGAGCAATTCCACTCCCATCATCTGCTTTTTGCTGGTGACCTTCAGGATACTCTGGCAACGGAAATTGAAGCTGCAAGTGTGCGAGTACATACTAATCAATATCATCACTGGCAGTCGCTGATCCGCACACTGGGTGATAATGCCTCGTTTGGTCTTACCGCGGACAGCACATTTGTCAAAGGATGTGATACGCTGATTTATTACTGGCCAAAAAGCAAGCATGAAGCACGTTTCCAACTGCGTAGTCTGTTTTCCATTTTGCCTGTCGGAACCGATATTTTTATTGTCGGCGAAAATCGCAGTGGTGTTCGTAGCGTTGATAAACTGATGGAAGGCATTGCCACTTTCCGCAAAGTAGACAGCGCCCGCCGTTGCAGCCTGTTTTACGGTCAACTGGAGTATCAGGTTCAATTTGATCAGAACAATTGGTGGAACAGCTATCAAGTCGGTGATGTCACCGTCAATACATTGCCCGGCGTATTCAGCCAGGATGATCTGGATGTTGGCAGCCGTCTTCTGCTCTCTACATTTGATACACCGATTTCTGGCAGCCTGCTGGATATCGCTTGTGGCTCTGGTGTTTTAGCAACGGTGTTGGGTAAAAATAACCCCGGCTTGTCACTGACACTCAGCGATGTCAATGCATCAGCTATCACATCCAGTAAAGCGACATTGAAAGCGAATAAACTGGAAGGGAGTGTCATTACCAGTAATGTTTACTCCGCTATTGAAGAAAAATTCGACTGGATCATTTCCAATCCACCATTCCATGACGGCCTGAAGACAAGTCTGTCAGCGGCTGACGATATGATCCGTATGGCACCCAACTATCTGAAATATGGTGGTAAGTTCCGGATCGTAGCAAACGCTTTTTTACCTTATCCAGAGCTGCTGGATAGCGCTTTTGGTAGACACGAAGTGATTGCTCAGACAGGTAAATTCAAAATTTATCAAGCCACCAAGAAGTAACGAATCAAACAGTTATTGCCCTTCCCAAATGGGTGGGCAATTTCAATATGTCGATTTTTGCATCAATCATGCTTTCTCCCGATAAATAATGATTGACGTCAGCCGTAAAATCTCTAGAATGCGCCTCCGTGCTATCTGTTTAATTAGTTGTCTTTAAATGATAGTGTCTGAATTTGCGAGGGTGGCGGAATTGGTAGACGCGCTAGCTTCAGGTGTTAGTGTTCTTACGGACGTGGGGGTTCAAGTCCCCCCCTTCGCACCAAGTCAGACAGCTATTAGTTAAATGAATCAACCGGATAAATCAATTAAACAAACCAGATAAATAGCAGTATCTGCGAGGGTGGCGGAATTGGTAGACGCGCTAGCTTCAGGTGTTAGTGTCCTTACGGACGTGGGGGTTCAAGTCCCCCCCTTCGCACCACTGTTAATATTTATCTGCTCATCTCTTATATTCCATACTCTCTTGCTTTTTCTTTCTCACATTTTCTCTCTCTTTTCTGGTTTTATCCTTGTAATACATCTTATTGTTCTCAAAAATGAAAGTGCCCTAAACAACGCAAGCCAGCAAACAGGCTACACGTCACAACAATCCCGGCGGGGAGAAGCAAAAAATGGCGGGCATTACGATGTAACAATAGCAAAAGCGTTAAAATCATTGCCCCCTGGATGCTAATTTTAAATTGTTCTAACCCTGCTCCTGTTATTACTAATGCGAATGCAACCAAACTGGATAACAGAATACCCCACAATCCCGTAATGCTGTGCCAGACAGTCAGCTTTAGATTCCGCTTTGCACTGTTCATAATCAACCGCCAAAACAAATGATAATGATTCCCACTATCATATATTGTGGCATCTTAATCACAAATTAAAAATCTATAACAACATTCATTACCTTATTATTTCAATTCCATCGCATTACGTATGGTAAAAAACAAATCGGTTTGATCAGTTAAGCCAACAACATTGGCTGCATAAGGGCCATAAGCGGCAACACGTAATTGTGTTCCGGTATGATTTTGTTCGTCTTTTTCTGAATTGCCATAGTTTACAGTGATGACTGCACCATCTTTAGTAATCAATGAGCGAGTCAGCCCGGGGGATTTAACATCGGGTTCAATAATCTGGCTGGAATGGGCATGATCAGCCGTAACTATAACTAAGGTGTCTCCATGTTGCTTTGCAAATTTCAAACCCGCTTGTACAGCTTCATCGAATGCCACTGTTTCCCCAATTTGGGCACAAGGGTTAGCTGCATGATCTTGTTTGTCAATCGAAGCACTTTCTACCTGCAATAAGAAACCATTTTTATTGTTTTTCAATAAATCAATCGCTTTTTCTGTTAGTTGTGCCAATGTGGGTTCAGCGGAATTACGATCAGTGTTAATTTTACACTTCACTGGCGCTTCATTAATGTTGCCGTGATAAACCGCTTTTGGCCCTTCCCAGATTACATCCATATTTCCATTATTGAACAACCCCAACAGCGGTTTTTTCTGATTGGCCTCTTGAATACCATGTAATGATTTTATATCCGTTACCCATTGATACCCTTGTTCCAGGGCTTGTCGTTTCAGAGTTTTTCCTTTATTAGCGCCGGATAACGATTGTTGCTCAAAACTTTTAGCACCACCTCCCAAAGTAATATCGGGACGCACAACTAAAAGCTGTTCTGTGATAGACCCTTTACCACCGTTTTCCAAAGCATCGGTAGGGCATTTTGCCAAAGTTTCCCGTGGGCCATAGCATTTACGGTTTGTGACATGGGCATACAACGCGGCTGGTGTAGCATCCTGAATTTCAGCAGTCGTAACATTCCCTGTCGCTTTTCCGTTTTTCTTTGCTAACTCCAGTAATGACTGATGAGCTTTACCAAAAACATCAATGCCCAACGCACCATTATAGGTTTTCGTCCCTGTTGACCACGCAGTGGCAGAAGCCGCAGAATCCGTGACATAGTTTGGTTTCTTCGTCTCTTTATTCAGAGAGTAATGAGTGTATTGTCCAGTAAAAGGCAGTGCATCAATTCCCTTAAAAAAACCACCAGCGCCTTGTGAATAATTGCGAGCTAACGTGATTTCAGAATCCCCCATACCATCACCGATAAACAGAATAACATTCTTCGCTTTCTTGTTTCTCAATGCTGCCTTAAGGGCATCCGTTTGATCTTCGGTAAGACGACGGGCACCACCAAACTGGGTTATATCTCCACGAGCTAAACGAGGTTCTGCCATGATGTTCCCTGTATTACTGGCTCGTGCAGATAAACAAGTTCCTGACATTAATATGGCGATAGTAAGAGTTAGCAAGTTTTTTGTGTAATTACGGGAGGGGATGTAGCTATAAGGCATAGAGTATTCCTGACTTTCGGGAAAATTAAACAAAACACTATAAATATGAATTTCTCCCCCAAATAGTGAACACCTAATATGACATTACTGTGAAAGGTTAATAACACATTGATGACAATTTCTTGCAATATGTATTGGAACCATGTGAATACCCAACAGATTTCAAAATACAACCCAACGGCTAGGCCCGATATCTTTCAGGTTGCCCCGTTTACACTCTATGAGACAACCTAAAATCTGTTAGTATAAATGGCCTGTTGCTATCAATACCGCATCATGACCGATTTCAGTTCTGTGTAGTGCTCAATGAATGCCTTGCCAAACTCACGACCAATTCCTGAAGATTTCATACCACCAAACGGAACTGCGGGATCAAGGAACGTGTGCATGTTAATCCATAAAATACCCGCCCGAATACGTGGGATCATGCGCATTGCCTTACTTAAGTCGTTTGTCCATAAACTGGCAGATAAACCGAATGGCGTTGCATTCATCATGGAAATCAGCTCTTCCTCACTATCGTAACTGAGGAAAGTCCCTATCGGGCCGAACGTTTCTTCTTTCATTAATGTATCTTCGGCGCTTTTCGCACGGATCACGGTTGGCATAACAAAGAAACCTTTCCCTTCCAGGGCACGGCCACCATATATGATTTCATTCCCCTCCTGACGCGCTTTTTCAAACAGAGACAGAATTTTTTCGTAATGTTCTTTGTTTGCCAAAGGCCCCATCTCTGTTGTTTCATCAAGAGGAGAGCCAATCTTCATCGCAGACAAACGTTCAGAAAGTAATTTCAAAACCGCATCCATGTGAACAGAGGGAATATAGAAACGTTCCGCTGCTGCACAAATTTGCCCCTGATTCACATAACCAGCTTCCAATATTCCTTCAACAATTTTCTCGATAGACATATCCGCCAAGAAAGCCGCCGCATTTTTGCCTCCCAACTCCAACGTTGCACGGAGCAGGCCGTTTTCCATCACGGATTTACCAATCAGTAAGCCAGTAGGGACTGATCC
Organism: Xenorhabdus budapestensis; assembly: GCF_002632465.1. Lineage (GTDB taxonomy): Bacteria > Pseudomonadota > Gammaproteobacteria > Enterobacterales > Enterobacteriaceae > Xenorhabdus > Xenorhabdus budapestensis. The sequence continues at coordinate 170,137 of NZ_NIBS01000006.1, forward strand.
CGTAAAAGTGACTTTGGCACATAGTGGATGAGTGAGTAGTTCCGCACCCACACCAGTACCAGAACCATTGACAATGTTGATCACACCATCAGGAATTCCGGCTTCCTTCGCCAATTCTGCTACACGCAGCATAGTTAAGGGAGTATACTCACTGGGTTTCAGAACAATCGTACAACCACAGGCCAATGCCGCTCCCAGTTTCCAGATAGCAATCATAATCGAGAAATTCCATGGAATAATCCCGACTACCACACCAACCGGTTCACGGCGGGTAAAGGCGGTATATTGTTCCCCTTTGAACGATGGCAATGAAACATTCAGCGTTTCACCGCTTATTTTGCTCGACCAACCGGCAAAGTAGCGCAAATATTCAGCAGAAGCACCAACTTCCAGCATCCGGGATAACTGAATGGTTTTTCCTGAACACAGACTTTCAAGCTGGGCAAGTTCTTCTCTATGTTTTTGCAGTAAATCCGCCAATCGAATCAGGCAATTACCACGTTCCATAGGAGAAGTCTGTGCCCATGAACCATGAAAAGCCGTTGATGCAGCTTCCATAGCAGCATTAGCTTCTGCCTGGCTTCCCCGGTTGACGGTAGCGATCACCTCATTAGATGCTGGGTTGACGACCGAAAAGATTTTTCCTTCCTGGCCACGAACAACTTGTCCATTGATATAATGGCCATGAGAACGTTGCAAAAAAGCTGTAACGGACTCTAGCAAAGTGATTTCACTCATTATATTTCCCTCTTGTCAGTCTGAAACCTGAGCATTGACACATGCCATATAGTGTTTAACGAAACGTTCACTGGTGATTTCCCACAGGACTTCAGTGCCTTTTGCCGCAAACCATGAGTCACCTTCGTGGTATTCGACCATAACCCCCGTTTTAACATCCGTGAGTTTCACGGAGCCTTCATGAACAGTTGCCATTTCATCAAAGGGATAAACCATCTTAAATTTTCCTTTGGTACAGGCAAAAATACCGCAAGTCAGGTTATCCGTTGGCTCTCCGTGGATCATTGCACCACTTGCCTGTGGATCACCTTCTACAACGATAGAACCAAGATTGGTGACACTACCAATTGGCATTAATTCAGGAAGTACTTTATCTAACAATAACGGCTTTATCATGACTTTTACCTTTCAGAATTTATTGTGCAAAAAAGTTCATGTACAAAAAGTGAAAATTCCAAAATCAATAAAACTAACGACGCCCTTTCCAATAGCCTGACGCTTGATGCCAAATCTTTCCGGCAGAAAGAAGCAAATGCCTCAATTTATCTTTGCCGATAATATTCAGATGTGGGATAGAACTTAGCAGTGAATAGCGCTCGGAGCCTTCACTCATACCTTCTGCCAGTACTTTGCAGATAATATGGCTTGGCGTCACACCAAAACCCGAATAACCTTGGACATAGAACACGTTGTTATGTTTTGGCAAGGAACCTATTTGCGGGAAGAGACTGGCGCTACAATTCATAGGCCCACCCCATGCCAATTCAATTTTCACATCTTTCAGGTAGGGATAAACATCCAGCATCTGCTTACGGTTCCATTCTTTTAAATCCGAAGGAATATATTCGAGATATTTTGTCGCACTACCAAATAGCAATCGGTTCTCTTTAGTGACCCGGTAATAGTTGATAACAGGATTGATATCACTATATGCCCCACGGATCGGACTGATTTTTTCTATCAGTTCATCCGATAATTCTTCTGTCATTAACTGGAATGCGTAAGTATTAATTGTTTTTTTGTAAATGGTCGGTTCAAGACCATTCAGAAAAGCATTGCACGCCCATAGCATTTTGTTTGCCCGCACAGAACCCATTGCTGTACGAACGGTAACCCGTGAGCCATATTCCACGTTCAAAACCTGGCTGTTTTCAAAAATTTTGACGCCATATTCTGTGACCGCTTTGGCTTCACCCAACAATAGGTTCAATGAATGAACATGTCCTCCGCCCATATGTTTCAATGCAGAAGTGTAAAGATCTGAACCAATGACTTTTTTAACATCTGAACCAGTATAAAGTTCGATCTCTTCATCAGGACTGGCTTCCCGAAATTCTTTCAGCCAGCTTCGCAGTGTCCTCTCTTGTCGGGAGTTATAACCCAGATAACCATAACCCCGGCAGAAATCCGCCTTGATATCATATTTGGCAATCCGGTCACGAATAATTCCAGCCCCCATATTGCTGATTCTAAATATTGTCTCCAGACCTTTCTCACCGACATGGTGTTTAATCCGATCCAAATCATGACCAATACCAGTCATAACCTGCCCGCCATTGCGTCCCGTTCCACCATATCCCAGAGTCCTTCCTTCCAAAATCGCGATATTGGTAATGCCTTTTTCTGCCAGTTCCAGGGCAGTATTGACACCAGAAAATCCACCACCAATGATAACGACATCAACATCCAGATCTTCTGTCAGTGTTGGGAAGCGGAGGTCATATTTTTTGGTGGCTGCATAGTATGTTAATGAATCGATCTGATTGTTCATATTACACCCCGTGAGCATCAGTCTATTCCCTGATATGCACTGCCAACAGCTTTCTATTCAGGGAGGTGTATCGCATTTATTTAAAATCGTTTATTCAGGTAATATTTGTTATTCAAGTGGAATAACAAAAGGGTACGAAAATAAATAATAAGTTAACAAAAACAAGATAAGTTCATCTGCAAATTTTTACTCCATATATGAATCACATGTATTAGAAATGCTCAAATCATTTGTTATTCGTATGTTAATTAAATCACAATAATTAAAGTCATTGTTAATAAGTTATGATTTTTATCAAGTCATTTTGTGATAGTCAGCAGAAGAATTTTTACTGACGGTGAATTATTCTTGATATGTATATTTGAGCACCATAACTTTTAGGCACCTTAAAAAGGAATAAATATGCTTCCTAAAAAAATTATCCTCGATTGTGATCCTGGTCACGATGATGCCATTGCCATGCTGCTTGCCCATGGGAACCCCGATATCGAACTCTTAGCTGTGACGACCGTTGTTGGTAACCAAACCTTAGATAAAGTTACCCGTAATGCGCTTTCCATTGCCCGTATCGTTAACATCCACAATGTTCCGTTTGCTGCGGGGTGTCATCGCCCACTGGTAAGAGAGATCAAAACTGCACCTGACATTCATGGAGAAACTGGTCTGGATGGCACTGAATTGCCTGAGCCTGTAATAAAATTAGATCCGCGGCATGCAGTTGATTTGATCATTGATATCATCATGGAACAGCCGCCTAAAAGCGTGACATTAGTTCCAACGGCAGGTTTGACTAATATCTCCCTTGCTGCCCGAAAAGCGCCCCACATTGTTGAACGAGTAAAAGAAGTTGTATTAATGGGAGGTGGTTACCATATAGGTAACAGAAGTGCTGTTGCTGAATTTAATATCTTGATCGACCCTGAAGCGGCTCACATTGTTTTTAATGAGAAGTGGCCACTGACAATGGTCGGATTAGATCTTACCCATCAAGCTCAGGCAACTCCAGAAGTGATTGAAGCAATCGCCCGGATAAAAACACGTCCGGCTCAGTTCGTATTGGATGCACTGGAATTTTATGGAGAAAGTTATCGGATATGGCAAGGCTTCAATTATCCTCCAGTCCATGATCCCTGCGCAGTCGCTTATGTCATTGATCCTACGGTTATGACTACCCAAAAAGTCCCCGTAAATATCGAGATGACAGGAGTTTTAACGACAGGTATGACAGTCGCTGACTTCCGCGTTCCTCCTCCAGAAGACTGCCATACTCAAGTTGCCGTAAAGCTGGATCAAAACAAATTTTGGCAAATGGTCATTGATGCCATAAATAATATTGGGGAGACAGCGCTCTGATAACATCATGTACTATATTCAATTCACCTTTGGGCATATAGTTCACAAAGTCCAAAGGTGATCTTACACCACAGAGCTTAGACAGTGTCTTACCATGACTGATGAAATAATTTGTAGAAATTTTAATTAGAAGAAACAGAAGCCTCAAAACTGAACAGTTCATTCAACTCAATTTGCAATCCATTCGCAATGACATAAATAATTTCTAAGGTAGGATTTCTGACACCGCGTTCAATGCCGCTGACATAAGTTCGATCCAAACCACACTTATCGGCAAAAGCCTCCTGCGACATCCCGGCTTCTTTCCTGAGATATCTAATTCTTTGTCCAAAAACGGATTTGATGTTGTTCGATGTTTTCATCCGATAAGTATCGATTCATGTTACTTATCCGACCACGGACTATGAGTCACATTTAAATCTTAGTTATGTTATTATGTGTGACTCATAGTCTACTATTAATTCATTTCTTTTTAATTGAAAAATGACAGGTAACAGGAGAACTTAAGAATGGAAAATAAAGATTGGCATTCCGCTGATATCATTGCTGAATTGAAAAAAAGAGGTACAACACTATCAGAAGTGTCACGTACTGCCGGGTTAGCATCATCAACTCTTGCCAATGCTCTACAACGCCACTGGCCAAAAGGAGAACGTCTTATCGCAGCCGCACTAGGGCTTACACCGGAAGAGATATGGCCTTCCCGTTATGAGAAAAAATGAGCAAAAATAAGACCCAGCATAATGCTGGGTTCATTTACAAATCATCAAACCTTACTGACAGTCAGTTGGCAAGTTTCAGACCAATAATACCAACAATAATCAGACCAAGACTCAATATCCTGGCAAAGTTCGCAGATTCCCCCAATACCATGATACCGAAAATCGCTGTACCTACAGCCCCAACTCCCGTCCATACCGCATAGGCAGTTCCTACTGGTAAGTTTTTCATGGCATAAGCCAGTAGCCCTACACTGACACTCATCGCACTGATGGTAATTAGACTCGGAACTAAACGAGAAAAACCCTGAGTATATTTCAGGCCCACAGCCCACACAACTTCAAGTAAACCTGCGATGAGAAGTATCAACCAAGACATGCCTTTTCACCTTATATCTAATGGAAAATTATCCAATGAAAAGCGGGGCCGTCCCCAATCAGATGGCGTTTATCCAGGTCGTCCCAGATAACGATAAGAAATGCAACTGGATTATAACTATCAGACCAGAGAGTCGCAACGTGTAACAAAATCGAGTACAACAAAAAACCGCAACCTCTAGACGAAGAGGCTACGGTTTTTTAAAATAACAACACGCGATTATTTGACGCGGGAAACGTATTCGTTAGAACGGGTATCAACTTTAATGACTTCACCGATTTGTACAAACAGAGGTACTTTCACTACCGCGCCAGTGCTCAGAGTAGCTGGTTTACCACCAGTACCTGCGGTATCACCTTTCAGGCCCGGATCAGTGTCAACAATTTCCAGTTCAACAAAGTTTGGTGGAGTAACAGCGATAGGGCGGCCATTCCACAGAGTCAGAATACATTCTGCCTGATCGATCAGCCATTTTTCATTGTCACCAACGGCTTTCACATCCGCAGCTAATTGCTCGAAAGTTTCGTTGTTCATGAAATGCCAGAATTCACCATCGTTGTACAAATAAGTCAGGTTGATATCCATAACATCTGCACTTTCAACAGAGTCTGTTGATTTAAAAGTTTTTTCCAGCAGTTTACCAGAAATCAACTTGCGAATACGGACGCGGGCAAATGCCTGCCCTTTACCAGGTTTGACAAATTCACTGTCAAGAATAGCGCACGGCTCGCCATCTAACATGATTTTAAGACCTGAACGGAATTCATTGGTACTATAAGTAGCCATGGAGATCCTCTAATTTTTAACGAAATGGCTTAGCCAAAAATGGCACACATTATAACCCATATTCACCCTGCCAGAGAAGTCTGGCTACAACAACTTACGGATGTTATCACTGATCCCAATGAGTTGTTGCAATTGTTGTCCCTGAACACGCACGCCATATTGAAAGAAGGCAATGAGGCGCGGTGTCTATTTCCTTTACGTGTGCCAAGAGCATTTGTATCACGAATGAAAAAAGGCGATCCGCAAGATCCCTTATTACTACAGGTTCTCACTGCACGAGAAGAGTTTGATATTTCAGCCGGTTTTTCCACTGATCCATTAGATGAACAACATCCTGTGGTTCCTGGATTGCTGCATAAGTATCGCAATCGCGCTTTGTTACTGGTCAAAGGAGGCTGCGCAGTAAATTGCCGTTATTGTTTCCGGCGCCATTTCCCTTATGAGGATAATAAAGGTAATAAAAATAACTGGCATACGGTGCTCAATTATATTGAACAACATACTGAGCTGAATGAGATCATCTTCTCTGGTGGTGATCCGCTTATGGCAAAGGATCATGAACTGGATTGGCTAATTACTCATCTTGAATCCATCCCGCATATTAAGCGGTTACGTATTCATACTCGCTTACCTGTCGTCATCCCCGACAGGATCACTCTTTCATTATGTAACCGTTTGGCACAATCAGATTTGCAAGTGATTATGGTAACCCATATTAACCATGCAAACGAAATTGATGATGCTTTTCGCAATAGCATGATGCGATTGAAACAAGCGGGAGTAACACTGTTGAATCAGAGCGTCATGTTGCGTGATATAAATGACAATGCCGATACTCTGGCAGACTTAAGTAATGTGTTATTTGATGCGGGTATCTTACCTTACTATATCCATGTGCTGGATAAAGTTCAGGGAGCTGCACATTTTCTTGTCACTGATGAAGAAGCAAAATCCATTATGAGGGAGCTATTGGCTAAAGTCTCCGGCTATTTGGTTCCGCGTCTGACAAGGGAAATCGGTGGCGAACCGAGTAAAACACCGTTGGATTTAGGCTTAGGGCGGCATTAACTCATCAAAATGATGTTTACCCATCACTAATTCAACAAACTCACCGTCGAAAACATTTCATAATGGGCAGTGCACAGAAATTCAAACGATTAGGCCACTTATCGTGTTACAAAACGTTTTTCTGGACATTGCCCACACTTGCACACCATGTTCTTTGCTATATCTTCTTACTGATACCTAGGGACATTTATAGACTTGTCCAACCATTTTGCTATCAAGGGGAACAAAACTACCTAACAGATTTTCTGATGGGCTATTTGCACCATAAATAACATTTCCCCCCATTGCAGCCGCTTTATTACGTAAATCATTAGCCGCGCCACGCATAGAACTGCTCTCATTACCAACCCCATTGAACCAGTTGCTCTGAGTACCAGTCACTTCACCTAACCGCTGACATTCGCTACCCGGCTGAGTATCCACAAAACGTACATTAGAGCCAGTGGAAGTTAATTGATTATTCGTTGTACAACCAGCCAGCAGTAGTACTGACATTCCGAGCAAAATTTTAATTCGCATTTCTTCCCTCATCGGTTATTGGAACTTATACCACAATGATAAATATACCCTTTTGTATTTCATTAAGAGCAAAAAGTAAAAAGGCGAGCAGATATTTTCTGCTCGCCTTCAAACTTTTATCCTAATGGATGGGCAATTCCATCATCAGGATGAACAGCACGTCGGGTAGCAGCAGCACATTACTGTACCGCCGCCCCCTAAGAACCGTACGTGCAAGTTTCCCTGCATACGGCTCAAGCCTTTATAAGTCTAGACTTGCATATAGACCGACGACAAAAAAAGAAGTATTACTTCGCTTTACACTCGTTACACTGTTCTCTGTTACTAGGTTTGTCATAAACCTTTTCCCAGTTTGGATCAGGGTGATGATTTTTACTACAGCTAGTTTCCCAGTGGTAAGTATCACTGCTCTTTTTGTAGTAATAGGGTGCTTTCGGCTGTGACATTACAGCTTTCTCCTTAAGTTATATACCCTCCGGAAGAAATAGACTGACTAGAAGGGCTTTAGTTCAGCCTTACTATTCAAACTCTGTCGTACAACCAACTCATACAGAACATTTGTGTTTAAACTTAAAACACAAATGTTCTTATGTTAACCCTTTTATCTAAAAACTGTTAGCAGTTAGATCACATAACCACATGCAATTGTCGATGACAATTTGGGTGCAACATTATCAAGTTATCGATTTTGTCCCCGCTTCCATCTGTTCTTCGAATAATGTGATGGATATCCCAATCTTCATCATTCTTAAACATTTGTCCGCAGACTGAACATCAATATCGTTGGCGTTCCCATATCGTCCGCAATTTTCCGAGGTAGAGTTTGTTTTCCTTCCAGTGCTTAATTTGGCGCTGTTCGAAATACAACTCATCACTGCGGTCGTAGAGATTAGACTCCGATTTTATCTTGATATGCCGCTTAATCGGGATGTCTTTACTTCTGAGCAATCGAGCTAGCTTGCCCTGAGTATCAACACACTGGAATACCCATTGTTCGATGCCCACTGCGTGAAAATATTTCTCCTTCACCCAGCGTTTATTGCGGTTCTGGTGCTTACGACAGCATCAACGTCAAAGGAGCTTCCAGACACGGTAGTCCACATAGCCAAATGTTTCTTTAGCCACAACATGACGATGATAATTTGCTCAGCCACGTAAAACCGGATTGAGCAAACGAATCAATACATCCTGTCTGACCATAAGGTTACTTCTGACTATGCCCCGAAGTTTCTGGAGATGATTTCGCAAGTTTTTCTTACTTGGCTTGATTAACATCTTACCGTGATACTTACGTAAATTTTGTCCCAGAAAATCGAACCCATCTGCAATATGCGTAATAACCGTTTTTTCCGGTGACAATTGCAGCCCTCGCTTCGCCATAAAAGCTTCAACTAAAGGTTTAACTTCATTTTCAAGCAACTCTTTCGAGATACCCGTAATAATGAAATCATCTGCGTAACGCACATAATTGACCTTGGTCTTATAACTGGCTTTGGTATTCTTCTTCCCAAAATGGGTTTCGAGTACCTTTTCCAGCCCATCTAGTGCCATATTAGCCAGCACTGGCGAGATAATACCGCCTTGCGGTGTTCCTTCCGCTGTTCGATAAAACAATCCTTTATCGATAAAACCCGATCCAAGCCACTGCTTCAGCATCCGTTTGTCTATTTGAATATTTTCAATTAGCCATTGATGCCCGATCAACGGGGAACACATTTCCCATTGGGTCAGGTGTTCTCCGTTGTTTTATCAGGAGAATACCATGCAACAAAATACTACCCCAGCCACGGTGCACCCGGCTGAATTATCCCCTTTTGCTGAAATTTTTCCGCACACCGGTTCACTGGAACTGATGCTGCTGGAACACACGTTCATTAAAGCCGCCGCTGTGCTTTGTGACGATGACCGGTGTGACCGATGGCGGTACCGGAAAGTATCAGACAGCATCGCCTATGTCGTGCCGACACGGTCGGATTCGTTTGTGGTCAACGTGGATACGACTGACTTTAAAGGCGAAGTCTCCGCCGATGCCTTCGGGCTGATGGTAACCCTGAGCGTGTTGGGTTATCTGACGGCCCTGATGAAGCTGGACGGGTACGCTGAACGGTTTTGCGACCTGCGTGAATATGCACTGCAACATCCTCAGGCTTCGTGTATCCGGGCTGCTTTGGGCTTAAAGGGTGCATAACAGGAGAACGTGATGCCAAAGAATGAACTGATTATGCTGGACAGTCTTGCACTGTCGGTCGTGTTTCCCGATAAAACCCCGCTGGAACAGTTGTTTCTGGGTTTTCTGCTGGCGAATACCGCATCAACGTTATGCGGCGATTATCAGCCTGAACAGTGGACAAGCCGACAGGTGTCTGAATCGCTGACTTATATGGTGCCGACACGGGCGGAAACGTATTCCGTTTACCTGCCGGTTACGCAGCTGACGGTCACGTTTTCAGCCGATGACTTCGGGCTGGCGGTCACGGCCATCGTATCAGCCCGTATCGTGGTGCCGGATACACAGAATGAGGATGCGTACCGGTTCTGCGCATTGCAGGCGTATGCGCAGCAGCACCCGGAAAGCGGCCTGATAGCCTCGGTCATGACACTGAAACCCAGAGAGGACGTTATCAGTCCGTCACTTATCCATAACAAAAATAATCATCATTAACGTTATCAGCCCATGAGGCTGTTAACGCTTTTCTTAAGCGCCTGACCGGGGAAGCCAAAACACCTTCCCGGTATCGGGCGGGTGTTTTCTTTCATTGACATAAAATCAAGGAACAACACCATGAACCCCATTTTTTTACCGGCACCGGATGAAACCGATACCGCATTACGTGAAGAGCTGTTTACCGCTCAGGTCACCGGCCTGAGGCAATACCCACAAACACCACAGTCATTGCGGGAGAAAACGCTGACCGTGTGCGAAGCACCCTCCATCACGGAAGCGGTGCAGCGGCTGAAAGTGATCTATCTGCTGGGCGACTGGCCGTTCGGTCATCATGTCCGCTGGGAGCGCCGCAATGTCAGCAGTCTGACCGTGCGGTTTAACTCCCCGTGGGCACCACCCTCGGCAGAATTGATGGGCGGGTTATCATTAGTAGCTTGGAGTTCACGAGAAAATTCAGACATAAAAATCGGCCTTAGACAATCATCTGAGGCCGATTATGGCTTATCTTAATTTGCTTAAGTGAGCGGTATTACGTTAATGTGTGGCTTTTTACTATGAATTATAGTACAAGGTATATTATTGGAACTGAAAACAGCTATGTGAATTAAAGTTCATCCCCAGGTACACGGTGATGAATGGCAAAAACATCAACGTGATGAGTCGTTAATAATTTAATTTCATTGAATGGCGGTATTAATTTTGATATAACATCTGTTTTATGGTGTATTACCTTATATTTTCTTGGTATATTACCAATTTCATTTAACAACCTTTCAAATTTAGATGTTACATCAATATCTAGACCATAAAGAAAAATACCACCATGCCTAGGTTGTTTATTGAAAACTCTAATCATCTCTTTCATGGTTTCATCATTTAATGGTGATCCCATTAATGTGATATATTTGCATGATCCGTCTGGTATGTTGAATTTTGGATAGTCATAGCTATCAACAGGGCTGAGATTGGGAATGTCTTTTTTTTCATCGGGGCCGTTAGAAATTTTTTGATCTTTATGGTTTACATTAATTGCATTCGGAAACCCCGTAACATGAAGGTCTTCTTCCCACGCTTTACAAGGATACTTTCTGGAAAGGCAATCAATAATTCTACCTTCCCCCCAGACATCCAGTATTTCAATCTCGCCTTCAATCATAATTTTCATAAAATTCACTTATGTTGTTATATGTATTTTATACAATAATTTATTTAAATAAATTATAAACAATAAAAATAATCAGCAGGCTAATATCATTCTTTTATAATTAAATTGAAATAACTTCTGACTCTTAATATTAGAGTTGTTACTGTGTTATTGAAGTGGGTATTTAATTTAAATATGGGGGATCTTCAAAAAATAAAACTTAATAATGAAGGTGTATATTGTTAAGACTTAGTGCTTATATAAATTTTCAAAATGATAGGAGTATTCCTTACCCCCACGCGGCACACGGGGTAATGGAACACCACATGCTGATACTCTCACTATTATGAAAAAGTATATAGTACATTGTTCATAGTGATTTTTTTATTTTTCAAGATAGAGTTGTTTGTTGAATTTGATCTCGTTCCTCAGCAAAGTTAGGAAGATAAATTTTATATAGGAACAACGCGATGCTCGACTTTTATGGTGGTGAGTTGAAATGACATAGCCGCACCTTTATAACTTTAAGTCGTCAAAAATAGAGAAATAAAGGAACAAAAGGCT
>NZ_NIBS01000060.1 GCF_002632465.1 Xenorhabdus budapestensis
CCTGAAAAAGCAAGAAAAAGTCATACACAATAAGGTCATTTATTGGTGAGTGCAAAATTGATCTTATTTTTTGTATTGAGAGTTTTTAGAGGTTCCCATAAGTACCATTCTTGTTTATCATAGTGCCGGGCTGGACTCATCACATGCTCAATAAATGCACCAATATTATTTGCGCAACTATCATTAGATTGCTTTTCAACAAATGCCTGATAAAGCCTTTTCCACTTAGTACCTCCTATTAGTGGGTCTGGAAAATTTTGTTCAGCTAACAACAAACCAATTTGAGAACCAGTGAATCCTTCGCAAGTGTCTCCTAGTGTCTTGGCGACTGATTCTAATACGCTAAGATCAAAACTTTTAATCATTGATTCCTACTTGTAGTCTTAACTGTTGCAATAGCGGAAAATTATGGGTGCATCATTGATGAATGTTATTGGGTGATCTACTCAGATGAAAATACGCAATTAGAAAAATTAGATCAAGAAACTATAAAGAAAAGACATCACAAAATTGTTATTAACTCGTAATGGGGCAGTGGCCCCCTATAATTCAAGGTCACACGATTTAACAATCTGTTCCTTCTGAAAGTCGGAGGGCATCCTCCAATTCAACTCCAAAATAACGAATAGTATTATCTATCTTTGTGTGCCCCAATAACAACTGGACTGCACGAATGTTCTTAGTTTTAGCGTATACAGAGCGAATAAAAAAATATGCACATGAGGCAAATATTCCCGTGCTTTTGCTGGCGGGTGTGGCCGTTGCTGAGGCAGTCGGTACACCCGATAGATTTATTGGTGCAGTCATCTTCTGAAAATGACAAATGTATCTAATATCAAAACAGTACGCGGGTATCCGATGCTATTGCGAAAGGAGCGTCCCCATCTCCATTAGCAACACTCCCATCAACAAAATTGCCTCTGTAGCTCTTAATGCTAGGAGAGTTTCCCGTCATGTCTATTTTATACATCCACATTTTTTCGTTATCTCCTATAAAATACACGGTAGCTTCGCCATTATCATAAATAACAGAAGGAGAACTGAGTACCTTAGTCCTGTTATTAACCAGCCTTCCATCAGTAAGAAAGTTCCCAGCATTAACGCCGTGAGCAACAAAAGTTGCGTAACGTAACTCATCGTATTGGCCTCTATAGAATACGGTATATTTCCCGTTATATATTAAACTTGGGCTACCAATGACCGTTATACCGCTATAAGTTCTCTGGCTCGCCACTTTTTGACGAGTAAAATCAACATTAAAGCTCGCAAGCTTGTTATCGGAGTTTGTATAGAAGACTTGTGCATCATTATCGAGATGATTATACAAATGCACCATAGATGGGTATCCAGAAATTTTATATTTCTTTAAATAAGTATCCAACCCACTTAAACCTGTGAGGTTTAAGCCTAATTCGTTATTATCGTCCATGAGCGTAGCAACATTCAAGGTGCCACGGGAGTCTTGATAAAAAAAATAGACATCACGAGAGTGATTAGGCCTGTTAAAAGGAACAATAGTTGATTTCGAAGTATAACTGGTTTCTACATACTTACCGCTACTGACATCAACCAACACGATGTCAGTAGCCATATCAATTAATCGATCCTCTTTTAGAACCATATATAGCCTTTCCGACCCGTCAGTTTTATATAAAAAACCTGTAGGATTAGCATTCTTGTATGCCTTCACTTCTTTCACTGTTTTTTGCTGTTCCCAATGATCTTGACCAGCATTATATCGTACAACGCTCCCGTGAGATGAATTTTTCAATTTAAAGAATATATAATGGTAGCTCATATGATATACCTCCTTGAACACTTTTATTAATTGTTATTTATATACTATATTTTCTTCTTTATTTGCCATTTAATTATTCACCTAATAATAACCTAACTATGAAATTTACATCACAATTAGGTTATATTATATAATTCTATTTATAGATTACATTTAGACCATTCTTAAATCATATTCGCCATTTTTATCTCTCATTATTCTTAAAATTTTTCTACCCCCACCTTTATTAAATCCTTTTACTTCGCGTGTGAGCGTATCGTGTTTATAATGAAATTCATCACCAATACAATACATGATATAGCTATCATCGCTCCAATAATCTTGGAAAACCCAAATAGTATCTGTTCCGAAGACATTTTCTTTATTTGTTTCAATTGATAATCTAATGGGCTTCCATGCTTCTCCTTGATTACCAACCCATGGAACGGCTATATTGAAATCACCTGTTTCTAAACTTTGAATTACATAACTTTCATTGTTTTTTTCACCTACTACAATGACTATTTCACTTTGAGTTTTATTCATAATCTTAGTGATGTATGTTAAAGCCATTTCAAATCTCCTTTTTATCACAGCACTAATAATATTGATTAATGTTTATTAATATCTAGGTATTTCTGTTATTGATTAACGATTAATTACTACCATATAGATAAATCATATAGAATATGAAACACAATATTTGACAGGATATTGATATAAGATCATTTTAAGAGAAAAAAGTTCTGTTAATGTAACAGAACCATACGATTAAACCTTGAACGGATGCATTTATTATTAATAATGTATATCGCACTAACTTATTGAATAATTGCCTTTATTTTTTAAACTAAATCGCGTTTTTTTGTTGCTGACTATTATGACGTTCAGCTACGATTCTTCCCGCTTAAGGGCGGTTCTGGAAGGTGAGGTTAGCTTTTTCGACGATTGCTTAACTTTGATATCAGCGCGAAACCAGATACCGGGGTTTCGGTTGAGTAGACCCCGACCTTCTAAATCGCTATATATATTGCCAAACTATATTAACGGGTGTTTTTAATAAGGATTCAATCTTTTCGATCACCAAAGATAATCCATCATCTGTATGAATAACATCTGTTTTTCTGGTATCAATGATCAATGCAAAACGACCAAACGCCCCCCAATCTTGATGTGTTCCGGTTATCTGGGAAGGATTCTTAACTTTAGCTAACAAGGCCGCAATATCTTCACTTTTTTCTAGTTCAAGCTCTATCGCTTTTTCACTCATAAACAGTGTTACTTCTATATTTTGGCATTGCTTCCGTTAATGCTGGTGCAAAAGATGTGCGCTTAAGATCCATTATGTTAAATTAAATCAGTTGGACATAAAGCTCATAATTATTTTGTATCTGCCATTAATCATAGAGTTAGCTACCCTATTCATTTTTCTCTTACATACTTATGGGAACCTCTAAAAACTCTCAATACAAAAAATAAGATCAATTTTGCACTCACCAATAAATGACCTTATTGTGTATGACTTTTTCTTGCTTTTTCAGG
>NZ_NIBS01000061.1 GCF_002632465.1 Xenorhabdus budapestensis
ATGTCTGGCAGTGCCCTACTCTCACATGGGGAGACCCCACACTACCATCGGCGCTACGGCGTTTCACTGCTGAGTTCGGCATGGGGTCAGGTGGGACCACCGCGCTGTTGCCGCCAGACAAATCCTGTATTCAATCCCGAACAAGCTGCTTGTTATTTTCGTCCGTCACCGCTTCCGCGCCTATCGAAAATATACCTGAAACCCTGTCTTTCTCTCGTCTCTCAAACCCACAAAACCCCTTCGGTGTTGTCAGGTTAAGCCGCACGGGGCATTAGTACTGGTCAGCTCAACGTCTCGCAACGCTTACACACCCAGCCTATCCACGTCCTCGTCTCGGACGGCCCTTCAGGACTCTCCAGGAGTCAGGGAAGACTCATCTCAAGGCAAGTTTCCCGCTTAGATGCTTTCAGCGGTTATCTCTGCCGCACTTAGCTACCGGGCAGTGCCATTGGCATGACAACCCGTACACCAGTGGTGCGTCCACTCCGGTCCTCTCGTACTAGGAGCAGCCCCTTTCAGTCTTCCAGCGCCCACGGCAGATAGGGACCGAACTGTCTCACGACGTTCTAAACCCAGCTCGCGTACCACTTTAAATGGCGAACAGCCATACCCTTGGGACCTACTTCAGCCCCAGGATGTGATGAGCCGACATCGAGGTGCCAAACACCGCCGTCGATATGAACTCTTGGGCGGTATCAGCCTGTTATCCCCGGAGTACCTTTTATCCGTTGAGCGATGGCCCTTCCATGCAGAACCACCGGATCACTAAGACCTACTTTCGTACCTGCTCGCGCCGTCACGCTCGCAGTCAAGCCAGCTTATGCCTTTGCACTAACCTCACGATGTCCGACCGTGATTAGCTGACCTTCGTGCTCCTCCGTTACGCTTTGGGAGGAGACCGCCCCAGTCAAACTACCCGCCAGACACTGTCCGCAACCCGGATGACGGGCCTACGTTAGAACATCAAACATTCAAGGGTGGTATTTCAAGGATGGCTCCGTGCAGACTGGCGTCCGCACTTCACAGCCTCCCACCTATCCTACACATCAAGGCTCAAGGTTCAGTGTCAAGCTATAGTAAAGGTTCACGGGGTCTTTCCGTCTTGCCGCGGGTACACTGCATCTTCACAGCGAGTTCAATTTCACTGAGTCTCGGGTGGAGACAGCCTGGCCATCATTACGCCATTCGTGCAGGTCGGAACTTACCCGACAAGGAATTTCGCTACCTTAGGACCGTTATAGTTACGGCCGCCGTTTACTGGGGCTTCGATCAAGAGCTTCTCCCTGAGGATGACCCCATCAATTAACCTTCCAGCACCGGGCAGGCGTCACACCGTATACGTCCACTTTCGTGTTTGCACAGTGCTGTGTTTTTATTAAACAGTTGCAGCCAGCTGGTATCTGCGGCTGGCCTCGGCTCCAAGAGCATGTCTTTTCACCTGGCGCCAGCGTGCCTTCTCCCGAAGTTACGGCACCATTTTGCCTAGTTCCTTCACCCGAGTTCTCTCAAGCGCCTGAGTATTCTCTACCTGACCACCTGTGTCGGTTTGGGGTACGATTCCGTGTTACCTGGTGCTTAGAGGCTTTTCCTGGAAGCAGGGCATCTGTCACTTCAGCACCGTGGTGCCTCGTCATCACGCCTCAGTGTTGCGGATAACCGGATTTGCCGGGTTATCCCACCTACACGCTTAAACCGGGACGACCGTCGCCCGGATGACATAGCCTTCTCCGTCCCCCCTTCGCAGTAACACCGAGTACAGGAATATTAACCTGTTTCCCATCGACTACGCTTTTCAGCCTCGCCTTAGGGGCCGACTCACCCTGCCCCGATTAACGTTGGACAGGAACCCTTGGTCTTCCGGCGAGCGGGTTTTTCACCCGCTTTATCGTTACTTATGTCAGCATTCGCACTTCTGATACCTCCAGCAGACCTCACGGCCCGCCTTCGACGGCTTACAGAACGCTCCCCTACCCAGCAACACCGCAGTGTCGCTGCCGCAGCTTCGGTGCATGGTTTAGCCCCGTTACATCTTCCGCGCAGGCCGACTCGACCAGTGAGCTATTACGCTTTCTTTAAATGATGGCTGCTTCTAAGCCAACATCCTGGCTGTCTGAGCCTTCCCACTTCGTTTCCCACTTAACCATGACTTGGGGACCTTAGCTGGCGGTCTGGGTTGTTTCCCTCTTCACGACGGACGTTAGCACCCGCCGTGTGTCTCCCGTGATAACATTCTCCGGTATTCGCAGTTTGCATCGGGTTGGTAAGTCGGGATGACCCCCTAGCCGAAACAGTGCTCTACCCCCGGAGATGACTTCACGAGGCGCTACCTAAATAGCTTTCGGGGAGAACCAGCTATCTCCCGGTTTGATTGGCCTTTCACCCCCAGCCACAAGTCATCCGCTAATTTTTCAACATTAGTCGGTTCGGTCCTCCAGTTAGTGTTACCCAACCTTCAACCTGCCCATGGCTAGCTCACCGGGTTTCGGGTCTATACCCTGCAACTTAACGCCCAGTTAAGACTCGGTTTCCCTCCGGCTCCCCTATACGGTTAACCTTGCTACAGAATATAAGTCGCTGACCCATTATACAAAAGGTACGCAGTCACCCTGATAAATCAGGGCTCCCACTGCTTGTACGTACACGGTTTCAGGTTCTCTTTCACTCCCCTCGCCGGGGTTCTTTTCGCCTTTCCCTCACGGTACTGGTTCACTATCGGTCAGTCAGGAGTATTTAGCCTTGGAGGATGGTCCCCCCACATTCAGACAGGATACCACGTGTCCCGCCCTACTCTTCGAGCTCACAATACGCACGCCTTCGGATACGGGGCTGTCACCCTTTACTGCCGGCCTTTCCAGACCGTTCTCCTGACATGAATATCGCTGATGGCTCTGGGCTGCTCCCCGTTCGCTCGCCGCTACTGGGGGAATCTCGGTTGATTTCTTTTCCTCGGGGTACTGAGATGTTTCAGTTCCCCCGGTTCGCCTCCTTACCCTATGAATTCAGATAAGGATAGTGCAACGGATTGCACTGGGTTTCCCCATTCGGACATCGCCGGCTATAACGGGTCATATCACCTTACCGGCGCTTTTCGCAGATTAGCACGTCCTTCATCGCCTCTGACTGCCTAGGCATCCACCGTGTACGCTTAGTCGCTTAACCTCACAACCCGAAGGTGTCTTCGGACTGGAGTTTTGAGAGACTCATCAATACCGTCTTCCGACGCTACTGATTGTTTCAAATTTTCAGCTTGTTCCAGATTGTTAAAGAGCAA
>NZ_NIBS01000062.1 GCF_002632465.1 Xenorhabdus budapestensis
TTTTCTGTTACCGAAATGCCTTCCCAACGGACTTCGAACTCCGCATCTTCGCTGCGCACTTCCTGCGTGTTTACGGTCCACATGCCTTCACCAATAATGGTCTTGCCGTTCGCCAGTTCGGCCACAATGGTGACGTTGGTCTGATTGTTAAAATCCGCCACGGTCGTGCCGCCGCTGTCACGTACCCGGCAGGAAATGAAGCACGGACTGGGTTTTTCTTTATACCCGTGCACGTAGTCCATCCCGGTTAAGGTCTCGCGGGTGACGGCCGAGGGGCCGTAGGTAAAGTCCCCCACTACCATAATGGACACACCATCCACCGTGAGATAGGCTGTCCCCGCCAGCCTTCGAGTTGTATTTCCCATGAGGTTTCCTTATGACGTCGGTTGCAGACGGAACTGGTTCAAGAGCGCAAAGACACGCAACTGATTGATCAGCGTGCCAGTCCAGAGGACATCCAGCCGGTTAGGATTATGGGCGTTAACCTCGACCCTTAAGCCTGCGGCAAAAGCCTTAGAATCCTGCACATAACCGTTGAATTCCAGTGTCCGGTATTGGGCGATCAGTTCTGCCCGGACAATATTAGGGGTAACAATGGCCGAGCCGGGCGCAAAGCGGGTGCCGTCTTTCGCCAGTTTCATTCGCCCTAATTTTGAGGTGATTTGGGTACGGATATACCGCGAGACGTACATCAGCAAAAACAGCGTTTCTATCTGAAGGTAGCTGTCGTCATTATCACCGTACGGGTTTTTCTGGTAGGTACTGATCAGGTTCTCTATCTGTACCGTGCCGTCATCGGCCACCGTAAACGTGGAAATGCCACTGTGCAACAGGTTATTGCGATCAATCAGGCCGAGCTGGTTCTCAGCATCCGGGGATAAAACGCCCGCGACAGGCAAGGTTTGCAGCGGCCTGCCCGGATCATTTCTCAGACTCGGTGCCGCCGCCCCGGTGATGGCCGCCGCCCAAATGTAGTCAGGTGTCGGGGATTTCGTCAACCCCAACAGGGTTTCATGTTGATTGTTCCGGCGCTCGCCAATATCTGCCAGCTCTCCGTAAATGCCACTGACCACACTGAATGCATGACCGTACAATTGCTGTTCCCAAGACCAGCGCCCGCCGGTATCGGATAAAAAGGCCTTGAGTTCATCCAATGAAGCGGTATCGGTGTACGGATTGACGATAAAATCAAATGCCCGGTCACTGAGATTAGCCAGGCCATTTTTCAGTTCGGGTGCACCTGCGCCCCCTGTCATCTGAATGATACGTAAGTCCATGCCTGCCGGGGTTTCTTCGCCCCCGGCTTGTCCCCGGTAATTGAGGCTGATATCAATGCCATTGCCGTGAGCGCCTTTGTTTTTCGCGGTCAACGTGACGGTGTGATTGGTCGCTGTTGCCGTGACAGGCAGCGCAATCTTGCGGTTAATGGCTGCCGCCAGTGACTCCGCAACCTGCGTCAATTTATCGGTCGCCATGACGGTCACCTGCACACGCTGTCCGCCAATATACAGGGAAATCACGCCCGCGCGGGCCGGCAGGGATACCATCTCTACCGATCCTTTAGCGGTCAGCAGGTTATCACTGTCTTTCAGGGGCAGCGCCCACAATTCCGCCGCAGGATCATTCGCCAGATACGCCGCGGTCATGCCATGCAGCAGGGAACCGTGACCGAACTGGGAAGCTGCCTGTTCAGCGGAAGAAATGCGCACCGGAATATCGGGGGCAGCAATAGCCTTATCCAGCATCTGACCGAGGATCAGCGAGCGCTGGGTTGCCGTGGCGCTGTTTGCCATTGAATTATCAAATTCCACGAAAAACAGCGGGGTTCTGAGGTTATTGGGAATGCGGGAAAAAGGGATAGCCATTATTCAGTCTCCTGCGCCTTTTTAGTAAGTTTGGTTTCAGCTACTGGCTGACAGAGTTCAACGTCACCATCCCTTACACGACGATGCCAAAACAGCGTATTGGGGACTTCTGTACAACCTTCAGGCAGATGAGTACCTTTGGCCGGATCGCGTACACTGCGCCCGGCAACGGGTTTGACAAACATAGGGTTACTCCAGATTAATACGGATATGGGGTTCGGGGGTGTATTCCGGCATCGCAATCGTCACATCAATGCCCTCCAGCGGGTTTGCTTCAATCGGGTAAAAATCCTCCGGCCCCTGATAGTATTCAATGTCGATGTCCATCAGAAGCTGAGCTAAATGTCCTTCCCCGCTGGCATCAATATCAATCTGTGACCGGATCTCCGCAAATTGCTGTATTTCCTTTGTGAGCGCATAACTGTTTATCACGGCACGCTCGATTTGCGCCCGCAGGGTCTCCAGTGCGAGTTCTGCCTGCTCTGCGCCATTTCCCAACTCACTGTCAAACGCCTCGAGGCGTCCGGTGACTCTGACCGTTGTAATGGTGTCAAACTGCGGCGCATTACGGCCATGTGACTTTTTATGATCAAACGTAGTTTGTACCAGTATGCACGGATAATCATCACCCCGTGTTGACCAGTCACGCGGGGAATAGACGCGGGATTGCGCATCCGTCTTTCCTGTCAGGGCCTGAACCACCAGGTTACGCACGGTTGATGCGTTCATGATTTTACCTTATTGAGTTGTAAGTGCGTGCCGCCGTGACTGTCCGGTTGCACATCGCTCACAATAAATTCGGTATTGGCGCGATACACAAAGACTTTGTCGCCCTGTTTGGGGGGCACTTTGAATACGGCATCACGGACGCCTAACAGGGGTTTAGTGGTATTAATGTCGCTGTCCCCGTCAAGGGATCCCACCTGCTGGGTATAGGCGCGATCAAACACGCCCATGATGTCGTAAGGCTCACCATACTTAGGCCGCCAGTTCACCTGCTCTGCAAACTGCTTATGCAGCGGGGCCAGTAAATGTTTATCCCAGTCAATCGGCATGATCCCCCCGCTGAATGGTAAT
>NZ_NIBS01000063.1 GCF_002632465.1 Xenorhabdus budapestensis
CCGACCTGCAATTCGGGCGGTAATCCGCCCGGTTCCTGTGTTTTTTTCGTCATGTCACACCACCATCGCGCACAATGCCGCGTTCACCCGGCTTGGAATAACCAGCGGCGCAGACTGCATCATCAGGAAACGCTGAGCCGGATCTTCCTGCAACCACGATTTCGGCGCGTAGGCCATCGGGCCATAACTGAACTTAGGGTCCATAATCGCACCAAAGACGCGCGTTCCCATCAAGTCCGCGCCTGACATCAGTACAGCACCGTCCGGTATCATCGGTTTTTCAACATTATCGACAGGGTCAATAAACCAGTCGTTATACAACCACAGGTCGTAATTCCCCCAGCGCCCCTTATGAACCGCACCGGTTGCTACGCGAGGGGCAATATCCCCCTGCCGATCTGCCGGATTCAGTAAGGGAAGTACGATCGCCCCTTTCTCAATCGAGGTGTCACGACAAAAGGCCTGCCACGATTTACTAGTGAAAACGATATCCGTGGGCGCAGAGCCGGTGGTTTTGAGGATACGCAGCCCCCAATCCTCAATGTCTTCGGAGGGTTTGGTGTTGGTTTTCCCCGCGTCCACCTTCAGTGGCCATTTGTCACTGCCACTGAGTGTGACAGTGAGATCGGAAGAGCGGCCAAAATCAATCACTTTCGTTTGATAACCCACGCCTGCAACGGTGATTTTGGCAAAAACCATCGCGTTAGCGGCCATCCACTCCAGACGACGGTTAATTAAATCAATTTGGTCGGTCATCTCAAACTGCAGGTTTAACATTTCACGCTCGCCCGCGCTGAATTCGCCACCGATACGTTCCCCAATCTGACGACGGACCGGTTTAAGCAAGTCGGGCGCGCGCTTGTCCTTGATATAAGCCGGTTTAAAAGTATTGGTCTGGTAGGTACGGCTTTCGACCAGTTGACCTTCTACCAACGGTGAGACGAACGGCGACATACGGCGTTTGCCGATATCTACGTCAATGGACACTTCTTCCTTGTCTTCGGTGATAACGTTGGGGAAGAAGCGGTCCAGCAACCAGTTTTGGCTGGTGATCAGGTTAGGCACTAAACCAACCAGCACGTTAGTGTTGTAAATATTCATGCAGTTTCTCTATAGATAGTAAAGCCAGCAGCATTACCGCCAGCCTGAAAATGAAAACGAGCGCAGCCCTGCCAGATAACGGCATCAGATGTAATCAGAAAAAGGCGGTCGGAATTAAAATCCCGGCGTACTGTCTTTCAGGAAAATACTGAAGGGGCGCAGGGCAGTTTTGAGTTCGGCCAACGTCCAGCTTTTATCAAAGATAATCCGGTGCGCGTTAAATTCCCCCATCAGGTACACGCCCGCGGTCTGGCTGCTGACGGTGGTATCCACCGCATCGACCAGAATAGCGGCGGGTTTCTCACTGCCGTCTGTCGCGGTTTTCACACTCAACACATATTCCCCGGACTTGTTCATGCCGAGTACGGAACCGCGCTTCAATAGGCCGAATTGGGCCATCGTCACGCTATCGGTGACTAACTGTAACTGGCCGGCAATGAGCTGATCAGGAATAAACATGCTCGACGTCATGCCGGGGGCGAAAGGGTTAGGGCCTATATTTTCCATTATTGCTTACCTTTTACTCGGTTATACAACGCGGTCGCCTTGGCTACCGCAGCTTCGGCACTGCCTGCCACCGGAACCTGTGCATCCGGGCCTAACCGTACCTGTTTTTCGTTGCGCATCCGTTCATCCAATGACGGCCTGGATTTGGCAGATGGCGGGGTGACTGCGCCCATGACTGACAACGTGTTAATCGCTTCATGCGCGGACAAGCGGGTGTTAAAGGCTAAATGCGCCGCTATATCAGAACGACCCGCAGCATGTTTGCTGCCAAAGATTTTGGCACAACGTTTACGTTCGGCACGGCGGCCTTTTTTGACGTCCTCATTTTCATCAGCGTCAGCATCATCTTTATCGTCTTCCGCATCCGGATCGTCGTCATCGTCTTCTGACTTCGCCTTCTTGGCTTTTTTCGCTTTTTTGTTTTCCTTTTCGTCGTCCTGTTTTTCGGCGTCTTCACGATCTTTATCGTCTTCCGCGTTTTCGTCGTGCTCCTCTTCTTCGGCACGACGGCTTTTTGCTTCACGGGCGTTTTCGTCTTCCTCATGCTCATCAGTGGCACGGGCTTTGATCCCTAACAAATGTGCAAATTTATACATCGTTAAATCACTCCAGACTCTTTCATCAGTGTTTGAAATGCGACATCCGGGGAAGCGACTTCATCCGCTAACCCAATCTGTACGCCCTCATCTGCCAGATAACAGGCAGCTTGTGTATTGCGGATTTTCTCTTCCGAGAGTCCGCGGTTACGGGAAACAGTGCGTACAAAAAGACGCCCCATTTCATCAACATCGTGTTGGACAGTGGCTTTCGCTTCATTGCTCAGCGGCACATAAGGGTTGCTTTCTGCCTTACGATCCCCGTAAGTGATGATAGTCACTTTCAGACCGTCCTCTTTAATGCGCTGCGACCAGTCACAGTGAATAACAATCACGCCCACTGAACCGACGCCACCGGTGCGCGGCACAGTGATTTTGTCGGCGGCACTGGCAATTGCATAGGCGGCAGAATAGGCATTCTCACTCAGAATAGCGTGAATGGGTTTCTCCCCCCGTGACTGGTAAATCAGGTCCACCAAATCAAAGCAACCGGCCACTTCACCGCCGGGGGAATCGATATCAAGACAAATGCCTTTGACCTCCGGGTCATTCAGTGCCCTCAGAAACACCTGCCGAATGCCGTCATAACCGGTCATGCCACTGTAAGGACGCAAGGAACCGAGTTTTTGCACCAGCGTTCCCTGCACCGGAATGACAGCA
>NZ_NIBS01000064.1 GCF_002632465.1 Xenorhabdus budapestensis
CGACGAAAGTGAAGGAGGCAAAAGAGGGCGGTAACGCGAGGTAACAGAGAGGGTAACGCCGTGTAATTTTTTGGGTCCTTCCTAAGCCTTTGATATTTCAGGGGCATTACGCGCCGCGTTTTTTCACTAGTTATGAACTTTTGAAATTTGGGTAACAGGTAACACTGAGGTAACAGATGAACCAGTCAGAATTTGCCAAATTGCATGGGGTCAGCCGCAAGACCGTTACCCAGTGGAAAGCCCGTGGCTGGCTGGTTATGGCGGGTGACGATATCAATGTTGAAGCATCAAATGCCAATATCGAACGTTACCGGAAAACTGTTACCCGGAGTGAAAAAAAGCCCAAAGGTAACAAGCAAGGTAACAGTCAGGGTAACAAACCGGGTAACACATTAGGTAACACGCCTAAACCCGATACTCCGGCCCAAGTTGTCGAGCGCATCCTCACCGAGCGCGGGGCAACAATGTCACTGGATGAAGCCAAGACTATGAAAGAAAACTATCTGGCGCTGCTAACCCAGCATGAATATGACCTGAAATCCGGTAAGGTGTTGCCGTGGCAGGACATGATCGATGCGGTCAGGCAGGAGTATTCGCGGATGCGCACTCGGTTAATTGCCATCGCTCCTGAACATGGTCCCCGATTACGGGCGATGGCTGGCACGGTCACGGACACAGAATTTGTAGTGGCGCTGCAAGAAATCATCTACGAGG
Source organism: Xenorhabdus budapestensis (assembly GCF_002632465.1). Classification (GTDB taxonomy): domain Bacteria; phylum Pseudomonadota; class Gammaproteobacteria; order Enterobacterales; family Enterobacteriaceae; genus Xenorhabdus; species Xenorhabdus budapestensis. The sequence goes on from NZ_NIBS01000064.1 coordinate 715, forward strand.
CAATGGAGGAATTGAGCCTTGATCACAGTGAACAAGGGGGATAATACGGCATGGCAAAACTTTACCCTTGTGCTGAATCAATGCCGGTCTGATATTCACCCCCCAGAACCTTTATCCTTAAGTGAGTGGGCCAATAAATACGCGGTACTGTCCAAAGAAAACAGCGCTCAAACGGGTAAATTCCGGTCGTTTAAATATCAGGATGGCATCATGGATGCGATTACCGATCCGTCAGTTACCCAAGTGTCCGTAATGAAATCCGCCCGCGTAGGTTACACTAAGATACTGGATCATGTGATTGGTTATTACCTGTCGCATGACCCGTCACCAATACTGGTCGTTCAACCCCGCGTGGAAGATGCAGAAGACTACAGTAAAACCGAAATTGCGCCAATGTTGCGCGATACCCCGGTATTGAAAGATATAGCCGGCGAAGCTAAGGCTAAAGATTCCAACCAGACTATCCTGAAAAAGACCTTTTCCAACGGGGCGAACCTGACGCTGGTCGGGGCGAACTCGCCCGGCGGATTCCGTCGTATCACCTGTCGCATCATCCTGTTTGATGAAGTGGACGGTTACCCTTCGGGCGGCGCAGGGGCGGAAGGTGACCAGATAGCATTGGGTATCAAACGCTCTGAGACATTCTGGAACCGTAAGATCGTATTGGGGTCAACTCCTACTGTCAAAGAGACCAGCCGGATAGAAAAAGCCTTTAAGGACAGTGACCAGCGTTACTACTACGTGCCCTGTCCGCACTGTAATGAATATCAGGTGCTGGAATGGGGCGGGCCTGATACCCCCTACGGCATTAAGTGGGAAAAAGACGAATACGGCAACGGATTACCAGAGACCGCCTATTACGTCTGCCGTCATCACGGCTGTGTGATTCAGGCCAGCGATAAGCCCGGCCTGATTAAGCGGGGAGAATGGCGGCCCAGTCAGCCGTTTCGGGGGCATGCCGGATTCCATCTCTGGGCCGGTTACAGCCTGTTTCCGAATGCGGCATGGAAATATCTGGTGGCGGAATGGCTCCGGGTGAAAGATGACCCCCTGATGCGCCAGACCTTTATTAACCTCGTCCTCGGTGAGCCTTATGAAGACCGGGGTGAAAAGGCACTCAGTGAACGTAAGCTGCTGGAACGCTGCGAAGTCTGGGCGGCCGAAGTGCCGGACGGGGTTGCCGTTCTGACGGCGGGTATTGATACCCAAGATGATCGCTTTGAAATTGAGGTGGTCGGCTGGGGGCGAAGTGAAGAAAGCTGGTCGATTGCCCATGATGTGATTGAAGGGGATTTAGAAACGGATGAGCCGTGGCTGCGTCTGGATGCCTATCTTAAACAAATATGGCGTCGGGCTGATGGTCGTGGTTTTGCGATTACAGCAGCCTGTATGGATTCCGGCGGTCATCATACACAAAAAGTGTATCACTTTTGCCGTGCCCGTTTAGCTCGTCGTCTCTGGGCGATCAAAGGGGAATCCGCTCGCGGCGGTAAACGTTCACCTGTATGGCCAACCAAGCGTATTACTTCACGCTCTAAATCCAGTTTTAAACCGATTATTATCGGCGTGAATGCCGCTAAAGACACTATCCGTGGTCGGTTACACATTGAGCCGCCAGAGAATACAGATCCGGCCCCCTCTTACATGCATTTCCCCATTGATCGTGATTTGCATTATTTCAGCCAGTTATTGGCCGAGCGGTCGGTGATTAAAGACTCAGGGGGTCAGCGATATCGCGTTTGGGAGCAAATTCCCGGTCGCGCCAACGAAGCGCTGGACTGCCGCGTCTACAGCTACGCCGCGTTATGCGGCCTGATGTACATGGGACTGAAGCTTAATTTGCTGGCAGACAACATTGTCGGTAATCCTGATCGGTTAATCGCCCCCCCGGCACAACCGGAAATAAAAACCAATCTGCGTTTCCCCGGAGCAATCATTCCTGAATCAACGGAGGATAAGCCCAAACGGAAGCATATATCACAGCTTCTGCCCTAAGGAGAACAAATGCGAAGAACCAGCCTGCTTACCGGCATGAGCCGTGAACAGCTCCACACCGCACTCAATGCCGCTCAACTAGCCTATATCGAACTGTCAACCGGAACGAAAGGCGT
>NZ_NIBS01000065.1 GCF_002632465.1 Xenorhabdus budapestensis
CGCCACAAAAGCACTGGCAGAGATTGAAGCCAGAATTAAGCAACTGAACCCTTTGCTGGATTCGACACGTGAAGCATTGCGGTTCGGCGGCAATGAAACGCTGGAAACTACCGGTGGACTGAATAACCGGCTGCGCGATATGTCCCGCTATGCACAGGATAACGTACAGAATATTAGTAGCATGATCCCGCCACTGAAAAATTTTGGTGAGCTGTTCTCAAAATACAGCGGCATGGCGTCAAAAATGGGATTGCTCGGTGGCGTGGGTGGTGTTATTGGCGGGATGACAGCGGGATATAATACGCTCAGGGAGACGGGAAAAGAAGCTACCGGGCTTGATACCTTGTCTAAAAATACAGCGATGTCACATGAAGATGCATCCGGCTTGGCTGGTGCATTGGTGCAGATTGGGGCGGATGCTGATGATGCAAAAAAATCCGTTCAAAATTTGTTTGACGTTTTTAATGCAGCAGAACGTGGTGAAAATGGCTCGGCACGTGCAGAACTGGATAAAGCGGGTGTTAAAATTCACACAACCAAAGATGGTTCGGCTGATACCATCCCTACGCTATTAGAGTTAGCAGAAAAATTCCCCAACATGCCCTCCGAAACTCAGTTCAGACTGGCAAATAAATTGGGATTAACCCCCGATGTTCTGACATTAATTCGTGAAAATAAAATCAAGGAAAGGCTGGAGAAGTCTAAAAAATACGGTCTAACGATGGATGAAAAGACAGTTAAGAGACTCACCGATTTTGATACAGAAATGAATGACTGGAATGCATGGCGGGAAGGGAAGAAACTTCAGAGCAAAACAGCATTCGCAGAGTATTTTTTGGAGGGTGGGCTAAATTATCAAAATAATTTGGAGAAAAAAGAAAAAGAGAAATATAAAAATGACACCTCAGATTCCTTCTATCATGGAAACAAGCGTGATGATATGCGGGAAAGAGCATTAAGAGATAAAGAGTTCAGGAAAGAGCTATCTTTTGGTGACAGATTCTTATTGGAATGGGGATATCCCAGTGATGATTTATATAAAAAATTAGAAGATAAATACGGAGAAGCATGGGAAAAGCAGAAAAAAGCCCATGAAGCGAAAGCAGCAGTTAATAAAATACCGCCATTACCAAATTATGAGATGCCCCATTACCCCAATCCGTTAAAGAGTGGCGGCAACGGAGCGGCATTATTAGAATCGATGTCTGACTACTTTGCCATGCTGGAGAAGAAATACGGACACGAACCCGGCCTATTATACGGTGTTGCGATGACCGAATCGTCGGGTAATCCCAACGCGATCGGCCCAGTAACAAAATCAGGGGAACAAGCTATGGGGATGTTCCAGTTTATGCCCGATACCGCCAAAGAACAGGGATTGATAGGTAATGATGTCTTTGACCCGTACAAATCAGCGGAAGCATCTGCACGATACCTGAGCTGGCTACGTCAGCAAACCGGCAGTACAGATGGAATGCTGGCAGCTTATAATGGGGGGATCGGAAAATTGCAAGCAAGAGGCATAAGGAATATGCCAACGGAAACACGTAATTATATCCCTGAGGTTAAGAAAAATATGAAAGTCGGGGCTGCAATCGCTGAAAAGAACATCAACAGTGAACAAGAGCAGCAATTCCCTTCACTCTACAGCAAGAAAAAGGATGTTGAATCTGAGGCAGAAATAGCAAAAGGTATGGCAAAAGCGTTACTGGAAGCCATGGGCGATAAACCATTTCAAGTCGAGATCACCTTGGTTAATGATAAGACCGGAGAACGGCAAAAATTTCAGTCGAATTCTGCCGGAAAAGTCACAACTTCTATGCAGCATCCTTGAAAATAGGTTATGTTTTATTCATTAATGTATTTTTTTATACTATTAATGGGGTTGTAGATGCACAGATTCGGACGTTTTTTGATTCTAGTTGGTATTACATGGTTGTTTGTAGCTCTGAACATGGGCACCACTGTTTCTTCTTATGGTGAAACTGTTCAAAACATTGGGTTAGTATCAAGCAAACAAAATCACGTTATTATCGGATGCTTTATTATCCTTTATGGATTGTTAGTTACTTTGTTCTACAGTAAAAAATAATAGTACAGAGACTTGGAGAGATGCATTGTTCAGAGTTCAGCGAGTAATATTTAATTGACAAGGTGATTTTTATGAAGCGGTTATTATTATCTTTGTTCTTTGTATCATCTATGGCAAATGCAGCGTGGATTACGAATGTAGAAGAAAGCATTTTTGGTGATAATAGCGCCGTTCTTATAGGGGAGCTCAAAAACACTAAATCAGGCATTGTATTCAGATGCAATAGTAATGATCTATCAGTTTCTTATGTTGAGCTAATAGACGATAGCGATATTAAATCTATACCTGCGACTTTTTTAATGAGAGTTGACAGTAATCAAGTGGTCGAATTTAACACAATGCTACAAAGAAGAAACTCTGATGCAATAGAAGCCAAAGGCACTGATAGAGAAAAAATTTTGTCGTTATTAAAGCAGTTAAGTTCAGCAAAGCAAAAAATTTTAGCGGGAATTTCTGTTGATGAAGTTGATTATAAGCAATCTTTTTCAGGAAATGCATCCGGTTCAACTGTTGCCGTTAATAAATTCGCTAAGGCATGCAATTTGAATATCAAGTAGAAGTAAGATAGTGCGAAACAGCCCCTTATGGGGCTTTTATTGGTTATTAGTTGAGTTTTACAAAAGTTTCGTAAAACATCATTGCGATGTAGTCTTATTGTGACTACAATTAGGACAC
>NZ_NIBS01000066.1 GCF_002632465.1 Xenorhabdus budapestensis
CTGGCTTTTCGCTATCTTGTTCTGTCGGTCTGCTGGGGCTGGCTGTGTTGTGTATGCCACGGGCTCATGCGGCCGAAAAAGACGAACTGGCGAGTGCAAAGCGTCTGATTGAGCAGGTGCAAATGGCACTGGAACGCGCAAGCATCGCAGAAAATCAGTCTGACACAGCAAAACGCCCTCGTTATAACTTTGATTATCAGCGCATCCAGGCCGATCTCAACACCATCAAAGCCGGTATCGATCACTACCTCACGCCTTCTCGCGACCAGCCACATGAATCAGGCATTTTATCCGGCCATTACCGTCAGGAACACCTGCAATGACACCGGCGCAACGCAATGCCTTTGAAGTGGCTTCCGGGCATTTTGATATCACTTTTTTGTATCTGGTGTGTGTCGGATTTTTCTTAGCCACCTTGTTTTTCTGGGCGGCCTGGGCAGCGATAGATGTCTGGCATGGCTGGGCGAATGAAAAAGTGCGGAATCAAACCCTCAGCCAGTTTGCCCTTCGAACTGCAATATTGCTGGTTGTGGCTGTCTGGATGTTTGCCAGTTAATACAGCGAACACAATGAAAAGGAACAGAGTCAATATGAAGCAAATTGTTACCGTCTGCCGGCGTATCGGTACGAACCTGATGACCAGAATAAACGCCTTTCTTTTATTGTGCTGCCTTTCCTGTGAATCAGCCTGGGCCGATTTGCCTGCTATCGAACCGCCCAAAAGTGGTGGCGGGGGCGGATTGCTGGGGCAGGCGAAAGGGTACGCGCAGGATGGCATTGTGATTGGCGGATTGATCCTCTCGGCAGTAGCGTTCTTTAAGGTCGCCTCGGCCGCCGTCGAAACTTTTTCCGAAGTGCGGGATGGCAAATCGACCTGGACCCAATTTGGCGCCATCGTCGTGGTCGGCGTGGTGCTGTTGGTTGCCGTGATTTGGTTGCTGTCGAAATCGGCCAGCATTATCTTTTAAGGTGATCACCATGCAGACGATCGCTTTCTTACCTGACCGTTTAAACGCCGAACCGGTGGTATTTCGCGGGTTCACCACGCCTGAGATGGGACTGGCCGCACTGGCTGGGATCACGCTCGGACTGGCAGTCAGTATTCCCCTGATCCCATTAACCGGTTGGGTCATGCTCCCGACCGGCATGTTGGTGATGCCCTTGTTACTGGAAAGCTTTGGCGGGCGTTGGCTTGCGCATGTTAAACGTGGCAAGCCGGAGAATTATATCTGGCTGAAACTGGCAGAGAAAAAACGTCGGCTGGGTATCGGTGATCCGGCATTGATTATTACCGCTCAGGGCTGGTCGTTGCGCCGCAGCAGGAGCCTGCGATGAGTCGGTTTCGTCATGCGATCAAAAATCGGGATCAGCATATTCTGACCCTGAGAATGGCGTGCGGCATTTTGGTGTTGGTATTGCTGCTGACCCTGAGCGGCTGGATGGCTTCCCCGCGTAATCTCACCATCCATAATCCGCCGGACTTACGCACCGGCAGTACGCGCCCGTGGTGGGAAGTGCCGACACCCAGCGTCTATAGCTTTGCCTTTTATATTTTCCAGCAACTGAATGCCTGGCCGAAAAACGGGGCACAGGACTATCCGGCCAAAATTTATGCGCTTTCCCCTTATCTGACTCCTGCGTGTCAGGATTTTTTGCGTGAAGATGCCAAAACCCGCGCCGACAGTGGCAGCTGCTCGACCGGGTGCGCGTGGTGTATGAAATTCCCGGCCGGGGCTATGGGACGCGCAGTGTGACGGTACGTGACCGGGATGACTGGATAGTCCGGCTGGATTTGGTAGCCGATGAATATTATCACGCTGAATCGGTTAAACGGGCACTGGTGCGTTATCCGCTGAAAGTAGTGCGCTGGGAGGGGGATGCCGAACGTAATCCCTTCGGGCTGGCACTGGACTGTTACGACGGAATTCCACAGCGGCTGGAAGCCATGCCGCAACCACAGGAAGAGAAAAAAGGCGTATTTCAATGAGCAGAGTGTCATTTGGCCGCTGGCTGGGATGGGTCAGTTTGTTATTGTTCAGCGTTGGCACACAGGCTGATGAACTGATGAAGTGGGAACGCATTCCGTTGTCCATTGCGCTTAAGGTCGGGCAGGAGCGAATTATTTTTGCTGACCGGAATGTGCGTATCGGTTTGCCGCCGTCACTCAGTGATAAATTGCGGGTACAGAGCGCGGGCGGAGCGGTGTACCTGAAAGCCCACAATGCCTTCCCGTCAACCCGTTTGCAATTGCAGGACAGCGAAAACGGCGAAATCATTTTACTGGATATTACGGCTGCCAAAGCGGGGCCAACAGAGCCGGTACAGATTATTTACCCGAATGAAAAACAAGCAACCTCAAAAGAACAATCTCAATCCCAGAACAGAACTGAATTATCAGCGCCCGTTCTGGTTGCCTTAACCCGTTATGCCGCACAGCAGCTGTATGCCCCGTTGCGTACCGTCGAGCCGGTTACCGGAATTCAGCCCGTGAACCTGCATTTGGCCTCATCCATCACCACACTCTATCCGTCAGAGCCGATTGAAATTACCCCGCTGGCAGGCTGGAGACTGCACAATCACACTGTAGTGGCACTGAAACTGCGCAATCCCACCCAACGAAAAATCACGCTCGACCCACGAGCCTTACAAGGGAAATTTGTAGCGGCCACGTTCCAGCATCGTTGGCTGGGTGAAACGGGGTCGCCGGAGGATACGACGGTATTGTACCTCGTCACAAAAGGGCGGCCGGAGAACGCCTTTATCCCT
>NZ_NIBS01000067.1 GCF_002632465.1 Xenorhabdus budapestensis
GTCAATTGAAAAGAGTTAAGTTCGTTACTTCTCATCATGGTGAATCACATAGTCCATCGTTCAGGATCTTGCTTGGTTACTGCCAAAATCCTTAGCACAGCTCACTCGGAAATGAGCTGGAGTTAGTTAACAGTTATCCAATGTTCCTCTAATCCAATGTTCCTCTGGAGTAAGTTCAGAGCTGTCTTTAATTACAAATGGCTTATCGAGAAAATCGAAACGTTTACTGCTAGGCCAATAATCAAAAACTAATTTCTGACAAAACAATCCTGTATCCATAGCATCCTGTGCATTTGCAAAGTACATATAAGAACCTGCCAACTCATTCGATACTCTGGAAACTTGATTTGCCGTTCTGTACATAATAACGACTTGATTTGATCTCATTATTTCCATATCCCCCCCCTCGCTGTTACTGTTAACTATGGATAGCGAATGCCACGGCGTTTGGATAGCGCCATTTGGACGCTGATTTTACGCATTGAATGATCATTATTATTGCGATAATTAATAGCGGACTGGCGATTACGGTTCATTGATGCACGAACTTCGTTGATAAATTCTATATTCATTTTCACCTCGCAGTAACCCCGCCTGACTCCTGACGACGGCGGGATTTGGTTTTGGTTGAAACTGGTTTTTTAGATGGAGCACCGTTAACTGTCGTAATGAAGCTGGTTAATGCGTCAACAGTGTCGCGTTCCTGTTTGGTCATGCGTTGTTTGGGTTGGCGGTTGTTCCAGAAGTTATCGCGCTCTTTTTTCCGCTCTTGAGCGAAGAAGCCATCAAGTATATTTTCCAGCCAGTAATCTTTCTTGTTCATAGAAATTTCCCCTGTAATTAGCTCACCATAGACCACTCAGTGAATGATCTGTGGTCAGTCACCACACTCTCGCAGTGGTCGCGCTCATGCCCTTGAGGTTCTGTCGCTTTCTAGCCGCTGATAATCGGTGCAAGTTGGCTTTCTTGCTGCTCTACCGTGGTGGCTCATTTTGGCCTGCGGTCTATCCGCTTTGCTAAAGCATGATTTAGTTTTCCTTTTGGTTAATAAACACGACATCACATTATGACAAGTACGCCTTTACGGAGCTGGCTTTGCTTACCCCGATTGCCTAAGAATAATTCCCGGCGCTATTTCGATTTGCTAGGGCTCGTCAGTTGCCTGTCGTGGGTCTATGTTGTTAAAGAGCGGTACTGCATTTATCTTTCGGCTGGGTGCCTTGGGTGAATTCATTATTAACCGTCAGTTAATCCAAGTCAATAACCAATGGTTAATTTAATTAAAAATAAAGAATAAGTCATTGTTTTTACAGTTAATATTTTTTTAATTGGTAGTGAAATTGTGATTTAGGTAACGTTTTTGATGGGATAAATGGATATAGCCGCTAGTTAAGCGGCTATATTTGAAGGGGTAATTGAAAATTGTTACTCACCAAGCCATCACAGACCAGTGAATAACCCTGCCTATTATTTTGACACTCTGAGTTTCCGCGATTTCATCGGGGAACTCTATGGAATTAAAACTGCGTATAATTAATTTTCCGGGTTGACGATATAACAATTTAATGCGGAATAAATCGTCTTGTTCAATAGCGTATATTCCTCCATCTACAATGTGTTGATGCCCTCGGTCAACAGTTACAGTTGAGCCATCTGGAATTACCGGAGACATACTGTCACCATGAACAGGGAATGCCACTACATTTGCAGGATCTGCCCCATATCGACGAAGAGTAGAACGCAAGAATCTCAATTTAAATCCATTATAATCTTCGTTAATACAACAACCGCTTCCAGCGGCTAGCTCTATGCTTTTAAAATATGGGATAACAACCTCATCATCAATGATTGGGCTATTGTGATCCCACGGCTGAACCTCTTCTTCTACAACATTTGATAATGGCACTCCATCTATTTTTTTAGATCCTCGACCATACTCCAACCATTCCGGTTTGACATTCAACCACTTACTCAATGCTAAAATATTGCTGGAATCTGGAATTGACTCAGAGTTTAGCCACTTCCAAACCGCAGGCCCACTGACTTTTATCTTCTGTTCGGCAAGTGCATCAGTAATTCTCTTGCCTAGTCCACGCCCAGCCAAACCAGCGTCCAAGCAAGCTTCTTTTAGCCGTTTTGTGAACTCAACCTTCTCTTTGTTTTTAACCATAAGTTAATTATCATCCAGACTTGACTTAACTGTCAGTTAGAATTTATAATTAACTAACAGTTAATCTAATTAATAAGGGTATTAACCAATGAACCCAGTTGAGTTCGCAGTTAATGCCGTTGGTGGGCAAACCGCGGCAGCGAAAATATGCAGAAAAAGCCCCGTAGCGGTCTGGAAATGGGTACAAAACGGTTGCTTGCCTCGCACTGAGTACACAGGAAAAACCCAGTACTCAAAATTGCTGGCAGAACATTCTAACGGGAAATTCACCGAAAAATGGTTACTGCAAGCAGCTAATCCAGATAAAGGATTCGTGTAGTTATAGTACGCTCTTTAACAATCTACCCTCACGACAGGCTGCTGGTGTGACCCTAGCAAACTGAAATTGCGCCGAGTAAAACTCAGGCAATCGGGAAATTACGCCCGTAAAGGCTGATCATCATGATGCCAGTTCGTGTTTATTAATCATCATCTATCTCAGGATAGTTGATATTTTTGTTTATTTATTAAACGAAATTTCACTTTAGGAATTTTACGTATGAAAGAGACAATAGAAAA
>NZ_NIBS01000068.1 GCF_002632465.1 Xenorhabdus budapestensis
TGATTTTCAGGTCAAAATCCGGGGCTACCGTATTGAATTGGGGGAAATTGAGAGTGCGCTGGCGACCCATCCACAGGTAAAACAGGCGGTAGTGATTGACTGGGAGCATGAGGGACATAAAGCACTGGCAGCTTATCTGATTACTGACGGAAGCATAGAAGATCAGAACCTGATTGAACATATATCAGTCCGCTTGCCTGAATATATGATCCCCGCCAGTTTTACCCGCATTGATTCGGTGCCTCTGACGCTGAATGGTAAGTTGGATCGTCGGGCATTACCGGAACCAACATGGGGGAACAAGAGGGGGTATGTTGCGCCACGTACAGAACTGGAAACCCAACTTTGTGCTATCTGGCGGAAGGTCTTAGGGGTGGAACGCGTTGGTATTGAGGACAACTTCTTCCGCATTGGTGGTAATTCAATTATGGCCATCAAGCTGGCCGCCGCTATTCGCCGTACCTTGTCAGTGGATCTTCCGCTGATACAGTTATTTGAGTTGAAAACGGTTGCTCAGTTGGCTGCTCACATGATGGGGCAGCAGAGTTGCACTGTGATCCCACATGTCGAATTGACCCGTTATCCCCTGTCATTTGCTCAGGAACGGTTGCTGTTTATTGAACAATTTGAACAGGGTTCTCATGCTTATCATGTTCCTTATCTGGTGTTGCTGGATGAAGGTGCTGACCTGTCTTTGCTGGAAACAGCGATTAATCAGATTGTTGATCGCCATCCGGTGATGAAAACCGTCTACCGTAATGATGATAAGGGGTTGGCTTATCAGCAAGTGCTGGATGGGCATATTCTGCTCAGGTCACAACGTTGTGAAGGAGCTAATTCGCTGTTACAAACGGTACGTGCTGAATTTGCTATTCCGTTTGATCTGACATCTGAACCAAGCCTGCGTCTGCGTCACTATCAAGTAGCGGAACAACATTATCTACTGATGATATGGCACCATATTGCTATTGATGGTTGGTCTGTCGATATCTTTATGGATGAACTGGCGAAAATTTATCAGGCATTGTCAGCGCCCCGTGATAGCCAACTGCCGCCGCTTGATATCACCTATGGTGACTACGCTAAGTGGCAACGCGAATACTTGCAGGGTGAAATACATGAACGTCAGTTAGCGTACTGGCAGCAGGCTTTGGCGTGCTATGAACCTTTGTCACTACCAACCGACCGATCCCGACCGGCACAAATCGATTATCAGGGGCGGGATTTCCATTTTGTGTTGGAAAGAAAATTTTCTGATCAACTAAGGGAGCTGGCAAAACAGCAGGAAACGACGCTATTTACTGTATTACTCAGTGGCTTTTATCTCATGCTGGCGAAACTGTCTGGACAGAATGACATCGTACTGGGAACGCCGACTGATAACCGACACCATGTCCAGACTCAGCCACTGATTGGTATGTTCGTAAACTCATTAGTATTGCGGGCGCAACTTGAGCAGGGCAACAGTGTGACCCATCTGATAAGACAGACACATACTGTTATTGCTCAGGCCAAATCCCATCAGGATATGCCGTTTGAACAGCTGATTGATGCACTGAAAGTTGAACGTGATACGACTCGTCACCCGATTTTCCAAATTATGTTTGGATTGCAGAATTTTGGTGAAGGGCAACAGGATGCGTCAGGTCTGCCATTCAGACCTGTGAATCTGGAAGACACTTTATACAGCCCTGCCAAGTTTGATCTGAGTCTGTTTATGTCCGATGGCAAAGACGGTATCGCTGGTGGTATCAATTACGCTATCAGCTTGTTTGATGAGTCAACGATATCCCGGATGGCAGATTTCTATCAGCGTGTTCTGACCGCTTTTGTGGTGGATCAGAAGCAATCTCTCGCCACGCTTGAGGTACTGTCAGAGCAGGAACGTCATACTCTGCTCTATAGCTGGAACCAGTCGGATGTCCCGTACCCGCAAGATTACACACTCCAGCAGCAGTTTGAGGCACAGGTTGTAGCCACACCGGATAACATTGCGCTGGTATTCGAAGGGGAAAGTCTGACCTACCGTCAGCTAAATGAACGGGCAAACCAGTTAGCCTTTGCTATTCGCCAACATTATCAACAGCAACGCCATGCGCCAATGCCGATTGATACCCCCGTGGCCCTGTATCTGGATCGCAGTCTGGAGATGGTAGTCAGTATGCTGGCGGTACTGAAAGCGGGTGGTGCTTATGTACCTGTCTCTCCGCAATATCCCGCTGAGCGTGTCCGCTTTATTCTGGCCGATACTCAGGCTCCGTGTGTAGTGACCCAACAGCGGCATTTGCCGGTATTAGAGACATACTGCGAGATACTGCCTGTTCAGCCCGCTCTGATAGCGGCAGATGATCAGGCCGTGACCGCCGGTCAGCCAGCAGAAAATCCGGCCTTAATCAACCAGCCGACCGATCTGGCTTATATCATCTACACCTCAGGCACCACCGGTCAGCCAAAAGGGGTGATGGTGGAGCATAGCAGTGTTCTGAATCTGACTCAGTTTATTGCCAGAACACATCTACTGGCGCCACAGGTGAAAGCGCTGTTTTTCTCCAATTATGTGTTTGATGCTTCTGTTTTTGAAGTTTTCCCGGTGCTGATGTTCGGTGCTACCCTGTATATTGCTCCTGCCGCAGTAACCGGCGACAGTGAGCAACTGCTGGCGTTTATCAATCAACATAAGATCACCAAAGCCTTTATTCC
>NZ_NIBS01000069.1 GCF_002632465.1 Xenorhabdus budapestensis
GGCTAACCGCGATTGTAATGCAGATTTAGCGATTTCAAAAGCCCGGCGCAGCTATAAGGTGGGGTATGCCCGCACCCGCCACGAAGACCGCAGCACCGGCATGACCCGTTATTACAGCCAGCATCCCAGCCTGCACCTTAAAGGCAACTGGCTGGAAGAAGCGGGCTTTGCGACCGGACTGCCGGTGCAGGTTAGTGTTGAGCACGGGCAGTTGATTATCCGGCTTGTTGAGAACAGCTGACGGTTAAAAGCAGGAAGCTCCCGGCCACTGACCGGGACGCCTAATTAACAAAAATCCTGTTCTATATTACCTTCCGCTTTTAGGATTGCCAAAAAGCGTTGATAAGCAGTTTCATCTAATTCAAGTAGATCGTCTAATAACCTCTCTCTAATCAACGCCCAATGATAAATACCCGGATTATTATTTTGAAAATATACCAGTTCACCATTCAATGTAGGATCAATTACTGTTACTTGCGAAAGATCATAAGCGGATAATCCTCCATAATTTCTTGGCATGCCTAAACATAAGGATTTTTCATTTATCCAATAAATAGCAAATACATCAATGACTTCACCATCTGATTCTTTTATTTTCATTTAACATTATCCTTTATTGAATCTATTACCTTTTTAGGATCCTGTTGGATTCTCTGAGGGGTAGTAATCTTCATGTCATAGGCTTTACCAGTATTTGAGTTGTACTGGTAATGTATAGTTATCGTTTGTCCATCAGGGAGCTTATGTTTTGCTTCCATTTTTTGGAAACCTGCTGCCATAGGAAAACGCGGATCATTATTTAATCCTGGTAAATCTTTTCCTTGCAGGGGATTAGATTGCACCTGTTTCCAGAAAGTTTGCTCATTCAGATCCCTTGGTGCTGCAACTTGTTGCCCCGGTTTCGCGGTAGATATCTTTTCAGCATTTTTGATAAGCTGTTGATGATAAACAGTATTAGCCGATTTATCACCCAGATTCGTTGTGCCTTGACTGTTTTTCCCAATCTTTTCCAGCGCCGTTTTCTCTGTATTAACATCCGCGCCTGTGCTCCCCTTTGTTGTTGGCAATGATTTTGGCCCTTTGGCTCCCTCCATCACAATAGGCAGCGTCATCGCCATTGCAGCGGCAGTTTCCTGACTCATACCCATCGCTTCAAAGCGTTTTGTCCAGCCGAGTTCGCCTACCTTGCCTGTGGCCGCCTGACCTAACGTATTCACTGCCGACAGGTAATTTCTGAACTCAACCGGCAATGTGCCATCCCGGTCCATATTTTTGAGGGTACGTTCAAACACCGGCCACTGATCAACCAGATAACCATACTTCTGAGCGCACTGGCTCGGGTTGCTGTTGCAGAAGTTCATCATTTCCTGCTGATTACGGATATTGGTCTCTACCATATCCTTGATCACTTGTTTGCAGCTCTCCCCTTCACAGGTGCGGGCTTGGTGCGCAAAACTGTCCAGCTCATTCACGCTCAAAAAGTTATTCTCAATAACAACCCATTCCATTGCGAAGTTGACCGCCAAACACCGATTTTCCCAATGCCCTCAGCCAGTTACCACCCGTTTTTTCCAATGGGCGTTCACCGCCGGCCCCAAAACCCCCTGACGCGCTTTTCGCCCCCGAAGGCCGGTTTTTCCCGCCGCGCTCTGGTCAGTGTAGCGCCTTTTTCGGCAACGGGCGAACGTCGCCCAACTCGCTTGGGCGGCGGGTGCCCGTTCTGCGGGCGCGGGCGGCACAGAGCCCGCAAGCGGCGCCCCTGCGACGCTCTGAGGCACTGTGGCTTCGGTTTGCGTATGACCTTGCATGACCACGCGGTTTTGTTTTGTTCAGGGAAGCCCCCGGGGGCTGCACGGGGCGGCGATGGCGAGCACGGGAATGAGCAAGGAGCCTGCGACTGCGAACCGGGCGCAGCCAGTGCAGCGGGGTTGGGGCGGGGGGAAGTCAATGAGCGGAGGCCGCAGGCCGATCTGCCTTCAGGGTTGTTGGCCGGACGTTGGCACGGCAGCTAAAGAAGAACTCAGAGTTGCCGATGTCCGGCTCAGTCGGTTAGAGCATAAGGCGCAGCCTTGTGCGCCACACCCGCCAATGCTGACCCGCGGGGGCGCAAGACATAATGCCAATTATACGCATTAAGCCGCTCATCAATGCTCAGGCGGTTGCCCGGGCTCACCGGCGCAGTGCGTATAATTCCCCCGCATTATGTTCAATAGGCGTTGGGCGGCCTGGACCGGCTTAACGGGGACGCTCGTGGTTGAGCCGCCTGACGACTATTTACCCCCGCGTGCGCCGATGCCGACGGGCAGTCCGGCCACGGTCTGCCCCCACACCGAACCCGCCCAACTCAACGGGGGCGTGTGGACGTTCAGCGGCTATCGGCGGTTGAGGTCGGCTCTGAACTGTCCGGCGGCGTGTCCGTGCCGGCGTTATCGTCGGCGTACAGGTCGGCCAGTAAACCCACCTCATCGGCGTCGCGGACTTTTTCGTCGGCCATTTGCTCCGCCGGATGCGTACTGGCGTGCACCGCCTGCAAGGCCCGGATAGAGACCTGCGTATACACCTGGGTGGATTCCACGCTGGCATGGCCTAACATGGCCTGTATCCAGCGCAGG
>NZ_NIBS01000007.1 GCF_002632465.1 Xenorhabdus budapestensis
GTTTTATCACCTGGACTCAGGAGACAATGGAGTATGAGCTAAATACGCTATTGGAAGGTTATGGGGCTCAATTTGCAATTAATTTTTCTTAATCACTTATTAGGTAAACTTTATTTAATTTTAATTCATTTAATTTGGATAACTATCCAGAATTACAGAAATTTTTTCACTTCTGCATAGTAGTGAAAAAGTTATTTCTTCATAGCTACGCAACCGTACAACAGAGCTAATTACATTAATTGAGGAAAATGACTTGAAAATAAAGAAGTAATGATGGTATGGAAGCTGTACTAACTTGTGTGGAGTCTCTCAAGACACACATGTTCGTCTTCTACTATATAAATATTAGTTCATTCATAAATTAAAAGAGACTTTTTTGAGTTGATACGCAAGTCTGATCATTACAATCGTTGACGTGAAAAATAAGTCATGTGAAAACATGGCTCTCAACATATGATAGAACTTAACTATTCTCTTCATATGAGAATTAACCTTAGCACAGAAAGAAAACCACTAATAATTAAAAAATAAAATTAAATCAAATAGTTGAATGCAAAAATAACAAATAAATTTAGGAGCATAAAAAAAGGCACAACATCAATTAACAAAAATAAATTCAATTTATTCAACTAATTAACTTAATTTACTAGTACTGGCCTGAAATTAAAACTGACTGGTAAAATAGCGAGTTAGGGAATAAAAAATCCACCTTCGGGTGACTTTTTTCTTTGATATAAATCACATTCTAATATCCATTCCTAATATAATGGCGACAGTATTTTTCTCCCCTCTCTTGTTGAACGACAAAAAACTGCAAAAATCATGTTATTGGCTAAGTAGTAAAACTCAGAAACTAATATCTATTATGCTGATGCTTTAGTTACTTATTGCTATAGACTACGATAAGTTATAGAAAGTGATGCAAATTTCATCAACGATAGAGGTATAGATTTTATTAATGTCTCACCAGCCATTCTGTGTCATCCTTAAACTCGCAAACATACAAGCGACCAAATCTATAAAACAATCAATTGAACTCACTCTCCAGTTTTGATGAACCAATTTTATCGATGTTCACCGGCGGATAAGTTGCCCGCCTTCATGTCGCCAAGATATTTCAATTAATTTACCTGGCTGAATTAGCAATACATGTTGTTGATTAAATGAGGGAACTTAATATGAGCATACAAAATAATAAACCAGATACACCAATCTCAGAATCAGAAGATAGTGATTTTGTCATCGTGCCAACTCGGAAATATGTGAAGGAATCTATCGAGGAACACGCTCAAAGCCGTAACCACCCTGATGCAACATTGGAAGATAAAGGATTTGTAATCTTGAGTAATGATGTTGATAGTGATAGCCAATTACGTGCAGCAACATCAAGAGCAGTGAAAAAAGCATATGATTTAGCAAATACTGCCAATCAGAATGCAATTAACGCGAATAATAATAACTCCAATACATATCTGGAAAAAAAACAAAACGGTGCCGATATTCCCAATAAAACTGAATTTGTGAACAATCTTGGATTAACCGAAACAGTGATTTTGGCACGAAATGCAGTTTCCTCTAATGGTGGAAGTTATCAGGGATATTTTAAATTTGCTCAGGTGGGAACTTCGTCTAAGGAAAATAACTCAGTTACATTAATATCTACTGATGGAGCCTCTAACACACCAGTATCATTTACCAATTACGAATGGTATAAAAATAATGTCCAAACTGGGATTATTCGTGGTAATGACACGAATATGTTGGGGTATGCTATTAATATTAACAATACACGCGTAATGACCCTATCGGAAGGAGGCGATCTCACAATAAGAGGAAGTGCCACAATAAAAGGAAATTTCAAAATAGGAGGAAATCTTATAATAGGAGGAAATGTCACAGTAGGTGGTTTTAAAATAACTAATGATATTGATAGTGGAATCAGCGCTACCCACTCAAATGATACTTTAGGGGAAATAGAAGATACTATCGGTAATTCTGACTTTCTTATAAATTTCATAGATAAAAAACCAGATGGATCAATTAGAAGTGTCCAGTCTCTTCTGAAAGGAGACGGAGTAGTAATGTCAACTTCTCATTACCAACTTGATCCTAATGGTTTTGTGAAAAAAACATCTCCGATCATCAACATCTGGAATGACGGTAAATTTGAAACAAATAAAGAATCTCACGGAGCAGTCGTCGAGCACATTTCTGAAGGGATTTACCATATCAAAGGTATTCCAGGTATTAATATCGATATGGAATATGGTGGAATAGAAATCCCGTTATGTAAAAACAAGCTACCGTTAATTTGGGTCGATCACGAAACCCTACCCGATGGTTCTATCAAATTAATGATTTATCACCGAGAACATTCAGACGTCCCCACTTTCGCCAGAAATACACAGGAAGGATATGCTGATGGTGATTTGATTGATATTCCCAATGGCAGGTTCATTTCTGTTCGAGTACAAATGCCTTCTGCTAAGGACTAGATTTAGAAGCTAATTTGGCAGAATGGAAGGCGTTTTACAACTATCACAGACCACACGGTGGCTTGAAAGGTAAAACGCCTTATAAAACTCTTGTTGAGAAAATGAAAGCTTAAAAATGATCTGCCAGTCGAAGTCAGAGATCTCACATAGCATAAGAACCCAGACAAAAATCCCATTTTAGCTTCGAACCTAACGCGAGAAAATCAACTTAATTTCTTATATCTTGAACCCTCATTAACCGACGGATCAGCGGCGTTGCAATGAACGTACTCAAAATAGCCATGATAACTAGCATGGTAAAGATATTAGGCGGCAAAATCCCCAAATCATAACCAATGTTGAGAACAATAAGTTCCATTAACGCTCTTGTGTTCATTGAAATGCCAATAGTTGCAGCAATACGGCGATTTTCACCTAATAATCGACTGGCAATGTAGGTTCCGCCAAACTTTGTAACAAACGCCAACAAGCATACCAGTAAACACATCATCCATTCATCGGGTCCACTAAGGCTACCAATATCTGTACGAAGCCCCGTATACGTAAAAAATATCGGGAGAAAAAATACATGCACCAAACTACCAATACTTTCTTTCCAGCGTATGACAAACTCTCTATTTTCATGCAACACTACCCCAATAGCAAAGCTACCGATTAGAGCAAAAATCCCCAGATAACTCGTTACAGAGGCAGACAAAAATAGAACAATGATAATGCAGGCCATAACAGTATGGCTAAGTCGCTTTTCTTTTCTTAATCTCGAAGAAAGCCAACGACGCAGAAGTGGTCTGACAATCAAAAATATCAGTATGATATAAATAACTATACCAAATATGTTAAACATAAATTGATCAAACTGATAATTGGAAACAAAGAGTGTCAATATCGCACCTAATAGTATCCAACCAACTATATCATCAATTGCGGCTGCCCCGATTATTAAAGCCGCTGTTCGCGTGTGAGCCAGCCCCAACTCCATAAAAATCCTTCCCAGAATTGGAATAGCAGTAATCGATAGCGCTAAAGCAAAAAATAATTGGAAAGCATTCTTATCAGGACGTGGGACTGTCATAGAGTTCCATATCCATTCAGCAGAAAAGAAACCTACCGTGAAGGGCAGAAAAACACCCGCAATACTTATCACAGCGACCGCAAATCGACTTTTTCTTAATTTCTCTCCGAATTCAAATTCAAGCCCTATTTCAAACATTAATAAAATGAGCCCAATCTGAGAAATTCCTATGAAAATCGTTGAGCTCTCTTTTGGAAAAATACTTTCCATTAGTTCTGGAAATAACGCTCCTGCTATACTTGGCCCTAAAACCAAGCCTGCCAATATTTCTCCTGCAACGGCCGTTTGCCCTAAAAAAGAGCGGCTAATCCAAACAAAGAGTCGTGTAACAATAAGAATAATAATTAACTGATATAGCAATCTCAATAAAATCTCCTCAGCCGAGGAACCAACAGCCGATGCACCTTCATTTACCAATGAGGCAATTAGCGTATTATTTTTTTCAGTCATATCAATAAATTCCATTTAATGTTAAATGGAATGAAAGATCCAAGACCATTCATTCACAAATAAACCATTATTGAAGATATATAAAATACATATAAATAACTTCCACTAAAGATAGTGGTAATAAGTTTCATATAAAAAAGCACTGTCAGGTTTTGTAACTGTAATGATTCACCTCTCATTTTTTAAATAAAAAGAATCAGAGGCATATATCAACACCAAATAATAAAATTTATTTGGCATGAAAAGATACACCGCATTTAATTACATGATTATACCCGTCGTCTTTCAAGTTATATCTTGAAATCCATAGGGTATAAATCACTTTAACATTATCAATTTCTATCTATATAATGACCTCTAATTCTTATTTATAAAAATAAATCCCTTCTTTCATGATAAACTTGGCTTAGCCATGAAAAAAGCATGTTGGGGGAGTGCTTTTACAATAATTAAATGTTTTGTAGCAATGCCAATTTAAACTACAGAATCAATATATTTTAACCATGATGACCAAAATAAATAATAATTGACCATTAACTTTTAATTTAGTTATTTCAGGCAACTTTATAATAGTTGCCTGTGTACATCCTAATAATAGCGATTATCCCTGTAACATACAGAAGATATTCAATTTATTACCGTCAAGATCTCTGAAGTAAGCAGCATAAAAGCCATGCTCGCCACGAGGGCCAGGTTTTCCTTCATCCATTGCTCCAAGAGCAATAGCTTTGTTATACACTTGATCGACCTTTTCTTGACTATCAACATTGAGCGCAATCATTCCCCCATTACTCACGGTTGCCGGATTACCATCAAACGGCTTAATAATGCACAGATTTGTCACATTAAAATCCGGCCCCCAGGCGATAAAAGTCGGTGTTTCCATGACACGCTGGGCGCCTAACTCAGCAAGCAGCTCATCGTAGAATTTAGCTGCACGGGAAAAATCATTCGTACCCAATGTTATATAACCAATCATTGCCACTCCCCTATGTTCTATTTTTACAAATATCAAAAATGAGTTTATTGGAGATAAACAAAAACCGCAATTTATTGCTTAAATTTGATAGATCGCTTAACAAAATAGAACAAGGATAAATTTAATATAATACCAAATTAATATAATCACTATTAGTTCATATTACATTTTCGTCATTTATGCCCTTTTTATCCCATCCAATCTGGCTTAGGTCTAACTTGCCATTTTTATTTATTGGAAATTCCACTACCCTTGCCGTAAAATCCGGCAGCATATAATCAGGAAGATATTCTTTTAATAACTGTCTGATTTCTTTATGCTTAATCTCATCAACTGTATTAGATTGATATACCACAACAATTTTCAAATCGTTTTGTTCTTGTCTATATCGTTCTTGTCTATATATAGTGGCAATAGCATCTTTTACAAAACTTAATTTCCGCATTGCATTTTCAATCTCACCCAGTTCAACCCGAAATCCTCTAATTTGAATCTGATTATCGATACGTCCCAGATAACACAACTCACCATTTTCCATATACTGAGCAAGGTCACCAGTACGGTACAAATTTGCAGATAATTTTTCAAAGGGGTTAGTAATGAACTTCTCACGGCTTAACTCCGGGCGATTTAAATAACCATTGGCAACGCCTAAACCTGCAATATACATCTCTCCAGCCTGATTTTCTTTTACTGGCTGACCTGCCTCATTTAATAAGTGAATTATCAAGCCTGGTAAAGGTAATCCAATCGGGCTTACATTACTGATTAAATCATCGGGGCTAATCTTATGAAAAGTAACATGTACTGTTGTTTCTGTAATACCATACATATTGATTAATTCAGGTCGTTGATAGCCATACTTGTCTGTCCATTGACGAAGGCTTGATATATTCAACATTTCTCCACCAAAGATAACGTATCGCAGGCTAAGAGGTTCTGTTTTGTTTGACATATAGTCATCTGTCTGGAGCAGTAATCTAAATGCCGTTGGAGTTTGATTTAATACCGTTACTTTTTCACGTACTAATAACTCATAAAACTTGGGAGGATTGCGACTGATATTATAAGGAACCACCACCAGTATTCCTCCTTTTAAAAGCGCTCCCCAAATTTCCCAAACGGAGAAATCAAATGCTATTGAGTGAAAACAAGTCCAAACATCTTTATCGGAAAAATCAAATAGTCTTTCTGTCGCACGGAAAAGATGAATCACATTGTAATGTGCGATTGGTACACCTTTTGGTATCCCTGTTGAACCAGAGGTATAGATAACATAAGCCCATTGCGTACCCTTAATATCTTTCTTGGGGTTTAATGCCAATGAATGTAAAAGTGCCGGATAGTTACTATCAAAACAGAAAGTCTCACCCGAAAAACCAGATAGCCCACTCAAATATAAATTCTTTGTGATGATAATGTCCGGTTTTGCATCATTAAGAATCGATTTTATTCTTTCAGCAGCATTATTAATATCTATTGGCAAATAGGCATAACCTGCTTTCAATATCCCAATAATACTGATAACCATTTCAAAGGACGGTTCCAGAAAGATACCTATACATTTGCTTCCTGGTACTTTTGCCAGTAAATAATGTGCGACCTGATTTGCTCTCTTATTCAGCTCACCATAACTCATTCTCTCTTTATTTAATATCAGCGCTGTTTTTTCACAATAACGTTCAACTATTGATTCAAACCATGAAATCAGTGAGATATTATCCAAATCATGCTTAGTTAATCGTTCATCAAGATCTCCTGAATAATCTTGAGCAGAAATTAAACCAAGTAATTCTGATAATACTTTCTGTTGATGCCTTTCAGACATATTCAGAAAATTTTCTTTATCCATTTTTAACCCTTTAATGAGTTTTAGATACCGAAGAAATAGATAAACTTTATTCCAACATAACTTTCATTACGGAAGCTGTATAACAGATCTTCGGAATTTAAATTTTCAAAAATAGCACCGTTTAGTGATAATTTAAATTTGTCGCCTAATCGTCGGCTGCCATTAAATGTCCATGCCCTGGAACCGTTATGAATATCCTGAGTCACGCCTAAAAACAAAACCAAATCTTGTTCATCATTGGCAGAAAATTGAACGCCTGCAAAAACATCATTTTCAAAGGGGGTATCTGAAAATTTATTACGAGTGTCTTTCATATATTCCAGAAAAAAAGTCAAATTAGCACTGCTTCCCCAAACGCCATAACGGGTATATTCCAAACCGCCTGAATAAACCAAAAATGATGTTTTAGGACTTGTCGAAAAATGCCGGTCTTTTTGCCTGTAAGCGCCTTCCCATTTAATGATCCAATTATTAATGTTCCATTGATATTCCAATCCAATCTGCTGAATCTGTCCATAATAGGGAACCAGTTGATTGTTACTGTTTAAAACAAGCTCCGGTGTACGTTCAGTGCCATTAAAATAGGATAATCCTAAATCGACGTTACCTAATGTATGATGGCTGCGCACGGCAAAATCCAGCTTTGATTTTTTATCAGCATGCTGATAAACGGCATTGCGAGTGTCAACATCCAATTCGGCACGTAATCTCGCTTTGTGGTCAGGAAAAGTTCTCTCTCTGAATCCGGTAAGAAAAAACAGATCAAAAACGCCCCAGTCATTCACTTTGGTTATATTAATCATTGGCTGACCAAGTTTTTCGTTGCCAAAAGGGTCATCGACCAAATCTGACTGATTAATAATATCTACAGGGTGACTAAACTCCGTAGTTCCCCAAAAGACTTTCCTGAAACCAGCATAAAGTTCCCACGAATTATAGATATATCCCCAATATAAATCTCGTGGCTCAAAAGGCTCCCTGTTATTGCTGCTGGAGTCTTTCCGATACAGCACATCCATAACCAAGTGTTGGCTGCCGTTATCCCACCCTGTAAAGTACTTTCCTCCTGCCTGCAACGAATGGCTTTCAGTTTCCTGCTCACCAGACACGCCATTTTCAAAGAAAACCCGCTGTTCCCATCCTACAGATAGATCGAATTTTCCTGCTGATACATTCCAACAAACGAACATTGCCAACACACTGACCAGTTGTGAAATAAAGCTCCTCTTAATATTGACTATTGACCACATCGTCTGTACCTCCAGGCGCTATCTCGTTCTTTTCAAGGCAGCAATGTCAAAATCCCGATCCGTTAAACCAGCCTGAAATTGAATATTTCTCACCAGCAATTTCGTTGTTTTGTTCGATTGATGGTTCTGCATCGTAATTTCTAAAGAACGCCAATACTTATCCATATAAAGTTGATAGTCGTCGAATGTTCTTGTTTTCAACAGCGCATTACGACGATCGTAGTAATCAATTCTGATAAATCGGTAGAAGTCTTTGTCTATCCACACAATCTGCCGGGCATATCCTGATTCTTTATCAACAGGTTTTCTCTCAACAATAAAGCAGCTTTGTTGTCCACAAGGCTTTTCTCCCAAGTAGTTGTACATTTTGTATTTCTCAATCTCTTCGGAAGCCAAGTCTTCATAGGCAAATTCACTTCCCATAAAAGATCCCGATTTATTGCTGGAAGAAATACGCTTTACACGCCGTGATGCAGGTAAATATATCCATTGCTCATCATCCCGGTCTAAATGTGTAAAGGCCAACAAGGCTGTGCCTTTTATATCTCTGGGTTGCTCAAAAAAAGTCAATAATTTATCGCCATCCCCGGCGACTTCCAGCGTACTAATCTTTAAATAACGATGACTTTCCTGACCTTCCGCATTTAATAGTGTCATCTTGAGATCAGTAACCGTATCACCAAAACCATTATCTCTGGCGATAGCCTCTTGTATTATTTCTCTCCCCTGCTCCTCTGAAGCAAATGTGGGGAAACTCAGTAACCCAAAAATAAATAGATATGCCAATGAGAATCCTTTTATTCTTAAAATCTGAACAAAGAATTTTTTCATTATGTTTTCTCCTAAATACATCCTAATTATTCGTTCAATGCACCACAGCAAGCTATCAGGTCATCGTCACATTTTTATCATCAGTGGTTCATCAGGAACGGTGGGTTTCTTTTTCTTAGTCTTACTGTCTATTGCTATCAACAACGTCGGCAACAACAAGAAATCAAGCAAGAGTGCAAAAGTCACCGTCATGACGGTAAAAATCCCCATTTGCGCATTCATTAAGAAATCTGAATGCACCATAGAGCCGAAGCCACAGATAAAAATGATGCTGGTCGATAGCAGAGCGATACCAACCGTTGAGAAGGAATAACGCACGGCATCCTCTGGTTCCATTTTGTGTTCACGGCGTGCACGGAGATATTTGTACACAAAATAGACTGTGTCATCGACAACAATACCTAATGTCATGGTCGCGATTGTTGCGGCCGCTATTCCCACAACGCCGTCAATGATGCTCCATAAACCGAAGGCCATAAAGATGGGCAATATATTAGGTAGCATGCTAATCAATGCATATTTCACACTACGGAAAACGATCCCTAGACAGAGAGTGATAATTAGAAACGAGATAGCCGTACCGACTAATAACCCTTTGATATTGGTGTTCATTAGATAGGTGTACATTAACGATGCACTGGCGGCATGGGCGTGCATTGATGGAGGCGCATTATTAATAAGCCACTTCTCATGTGCCTCTTTTGCCTTTTGCATTTCAAAGGTACTTAAATCAGAAAAAGTGACGGTCATTTTGGTTGCTGAACGACTGACATCAATCTGATCGTTAAGATCTAACCCCAAAGGCAGAGACATTTCATAAAGCAAAAGGTATTGAGCAATCGTTTCTCTGTCTGTCGGTAACTGGTAGTAAGCTACATGATCCCCATTCATACTCCGGTTGATGCGTTTCACTGTGTCAGTGATGACATTGACATTCATCACTCCCGGCTGAGCGCGTGACCAATTGGCAAACTCATCCACTTTTGCCATATATTCAGGTTCATTTATTCCTCCTTCTTTCCCTGCACCTAACGAAAACTCCATATTGAAAAGCCCGGTTAAATGATCTTGGGTAAAGTCAGAGTCATCCCTGATTTCAAGACCTTTGGCAAAGTTTTTGACAAAATTTTCATCAACCGTCAGCCTGGGTATAAAGGCAAGCATGATGAGTCCAAATGTCACTGTACCAAACTGTAGTTTTCTCCTGTTATCGATAATCCAATTCGCCAGAAATTCAATGGAAAGCTGCTTTTTCTGTACACCGGGTTTCACTCTGACAGGTAAAACAGCCAGCAACGCAGGCAGTAAGAATAAGGCATAAAACAGTGCTGCCCCCATTCCTATTGCCGTCATATTGCCCAAATCGTGAAAAGGGGGTGCATCACTCAGATTTAGTCCCAGAAATCCCACAGCAGTGGTCACACTGGTAATAATTACCGGAGTGAGATTGACCCGCAAACTCTCCATTATTGCGTCATGCTTACTGTCCCCCAGTTTCATACGATTAATGACAGTCACCAAAATATGAATACTGTCAACAACCGCCAGCGTCATGACGATGATGGGGACATTGGCGGAAACCTGAGTCAGTTTTATTCCCATGTATCCGGCTGCCCCCAATGCTGCAATGATGGAAAAAATAATCACCAGACAGACGACAAAGGTTGCGCTAAACGATCTCAGCACCATAAAAGTCAGAATAAGTACAATCAGAAATACAACAGGTATTGTTGTTGACATCTCCTTGATGCTGATTTCGGGAAAGGCATTTGACATCATTGCCACACCCGTTAGATGGATATCAATATCCGGGTACATTTGTGTGTACTGGCTTTTCAGTTGACGCACATACCCTGCGACTTCAGCAACAATTTTGTCGTCTCCGTCTGGCAAGCGCACAGACACATTGACTGCGGTCACATCACCATTTTTAGAAATGATGCGTTTGACTAACAAAGGTTCATCCAGCGCTGTTTTCTTGATCTCCACCAAGTCATGTTTTGTTAACTTTGCCGCATCAGGAACCAGTTTCCTGATTTCCAGATTGTCATCATCTGCTTTAGTGACCTGAAAATTAGTTATAGAATCAACACGATACGCATTTGGAACTTGCCAGGCATCTTCTGTTAACTTTTCAACTATAGAAAGAAACTGTTTGCTGAAAACATTGCCATCCTTCGGTGCCAGTACAATCAAAGCGCTATCACCATTACTATAAGTTTTCTGCATTGATTCATACGCATTCAAAAATGGGTTTTCCCGGCTGAAAAAGACTTTATAACTACTGGTAAATGCCAGGTTCTCCATTCCCTTGAAGGTAAAAAACAATACAATGCAGACCAAAATAAGATTGAGATAACGCCCTTTCACAACCCAACGCGCATAACCCGATGCCGCGTTATCTACCCAGTTAGAAGGTTTCATGCCCTGTCCTTATATAAAAACAGCCTAAAGTGTAATTTCGTATTTTTCTTGAGAGGCCGAAGTCGAAATTGCCTGCTTTCGTTTTTTCGATTCAGGGAGTTGCCCTTTTTCTGGTGGTCGTGAGTTATGGATCCAAACCTCTGCCAAAATGAGATGGATGGTGAATCCAATCCACAAAGACAGTGCCAGGGCTTCACCAATGTCTTTTCCTCCGATCTGGATAAAAAGCGGAATAAAAGCATGCATTGTGGCGGGACCCAGTGAAATCATATAACTGCGGATCATCCACTGGCGATGAAGCTCAACCTTCCTCTTTAAAATCATTGCAATAGATCTCAAAACGCAAAACATCATGATGAGAGAAAACAAAATTGATGAAACCGTTTCTGATGTACCGCCAACTGGAAACAGAATTCCCATTAAAATCCCGGTCACACCCACCACCATAACGGTGATAAAGAAACAATATCCTGACCACTTATGCACTTTTGGCCATTTTCGCCTGACACGATCAACGAACTGAATAGGCCCTAAGACATAGAGCACAATGCCAGTAATCAAATGTATATAGGACATATAGTGATGTTTAATATATTCCATATCATTAGCCTGATTAGGATTTAACAGGTTGGGTTGTATATTGCCGCTTGCCCCTTCTGCCACCCACCAAGTCCGATAGATGCCGTGAATTATCGTGCCCAAGCACACTATCGCGATCCATGACCAACAAAATCGAACCAGTATCTTGTTGTGTAATTTCATATCTATTCCCTCTTAACGTTTTGCCAATCACCAGTGGCTACAGGATGTTGGGATCAGCGAAAGTAGATTGACTGAGTGTGAACTGCTCAATAACATCAGCTACCCGTTCCGGATACGTTGTAATGAAATAGTGATGACCCTCTTCTAACGTGATCAAACTGACTTCATGAGCACACTGTTTCCATTTCAGATACTGAGACGCATACTTTTTGGTTAGAGGATCTTGCTTACTCACTAAACTCACCAACGGGGTTTTTATCCGCCAATCGCCCCGTTTTTTCTCGTATTGATATGCCAGCCTTGCATCTTTCCTGAAACGGGATACTAAAAAGCGGGCAACAGAATCCTCCAGCCCCTCATTAGTGGGAATTCCCCACTTTTTGAGTAACCGTAATAAGGCGCCATCGCTTTTATGTTTCCATCGATCATTGAACGGCAGATAGCGAATAATTCGTGGTAATGGGAAAGCCGCCGCAGTCACTAAAAACTCGGCGGGCTTTCCTTTTAATTCAAGTCGCCGGGCAATCTCCAGTGCCAAATAACTTCCAACACAATGACCATAAATGACCACTTTTCCTGAAATTTGCTCTACTATCTCTCTGGCACACAGTTCGGCAATCATGTCATAGTCCATGTCTGCTTCTTCGTGCCTGCTGCCAAATGCATTACCGGGGACTGTGACACCATAGACTGAATAGCCGGCGTTCTTTTTCGCTAACGCGTGAGCCAATGGCTGATAGACCGTTGCCGCCGCCCCCGCATAAGGTACACAGACCAGCGTTATCTGAGTCTTTTCCTGACCTCTGTGCAGTAATGACAAAAGCCCCTTTGCTACGTTTTCAACTTCTGCGCTTCCAACGCCGGATATATAGGGAATTATTCCTGCGATCGTGGGTGCCTGATAAAACGGGATTAAAGACAGCTTATTTTCAGGAAATACATCCTGAATGCGGGACAAGAGTGTGATTGCGGTTAACGAGTGACCCCCTATTTCAAAGAAATTATCGTTAATACCAATTTGTTTCAGATTGAGAACATCTTTCCAGATATCCGCCAGTTGTTGTTCAATAGCAGAGGATGGCGCAACAAACGCTTTATCGGATATTGGTGTCGCCTCTAATGCAGCCAGTGCCTTTCTGTCGAGCTTCCCGTTACTTGTGACTGGCAACTCATCCAAGATAATTAGCTGCGCAGGAATCATAAAATCCGGTAAATGTTGTTTCAGAAAAGCATTCAGTTGTTTGATAGAGACAGCCACATTCGGGTGTAACACCACATAGGCGGTAATAAAATTACCAGCATATTCATCTTCCTTTAAAAGAACGGCTCCAGCTTTAACGTCCTTACAACTCTTCAGACATTCTTCAATCTCACCTAATTCAATGCGGAATCCCCTGACTTTGACCTGGGTGTCAATCCTGCCCAAAAATTCAATGTTGCCATCTGCTGACCACCTTGCAAGGTCGCCTGTGCGGTAGACTTTTTCTGCCGGATCGTATGAAAACGGATTAGAAACGAAACACTTCGCAGTCAGCTCCGGTAAATTTAAATACCCTTTTGCCAGACCAGCACCGCCAATTAATAACTCCCCCGGCGCCCCAATCGGCAAAAGGTTCATGTGGTCATCTACGATATACAGTTGAGTATTGGCAATAGGTTTCCCTATAAACGTTTTTTTATCTTGCCGCTTTTCCGCTTCCCAATAACTGACATCAATGGCGGCTTCGGTTGGGCCATAGAGATTATGGAGTTTGACCTGCAATTTTTGGTTTACGCGCTCCAGTACGCTATACGGCAATGCCTCTCCGCTGGTAAAAATACGCGTTAATGAAACACATTTATCGCTGCCACGCGTATTGATGAACACATTCAGCATAGAAGGAACAAAATGGCAGGTGGTGATTTTCTGTTCGCAAATCAGCCGGATAAGATAATCAGGATCTTTATGTCCTTCAGGAATAGCAAAGACCAGTTTCGCTCCTGATATCAATGGCCAGAAAAATTCCCATACGGAAACATCAAAACTATATGGCGTCTTTTGCAGGACGTTATCTGTTGCATTCAACCGATATTTATCCTGCATCCAGCGAAGCCGATTGACGATAGCGGAATGCGATAACATGCATCCTTTGGGAGTACCTGTCGAACCTGATGTATACAATACATAGCACAGGTTATCCGGCGTGCTCCCCACAGGATTCGGCAAAACGTTGTGAGAATGCAATTCGGTACGCTGAGCATTTAAAAACACCAGCTTCCCATTAAAGTGAGTAAAAATTGACTGATGATGCTTCTGCGTTAATACAACGGAAACACCCGAATCTTTCAAGATATAAGCAAGGCGCTGAGCAGGATAACCAGGTTCAAGAGGAACATAAGCCCCGCCTGCTTTTAAAATACCTAATAAACCCACAATCATTTCCACAGAACGCTGCATACAGATAGCGACCCGTGTTCCCACCTGAACGCCAAGCTCCTGCAAACAGTACGCCAGTTGGTTTGCTTTCACATTGAGTTCTTGGTACGTCAGGGTGACATCTCCAAATACCACCGCCACTGCTTCCGGCGTTTTTGCTACCTGTTGTTCAAACAGTTCATGGACGCAGCACGCATCTCCCAGATTGACTGAGGTACGGTTCCATTCCTCAAGGATTTGCACAGACTCTTTCTGATCCATCAGAGGAAAATCAATCAGCTTCCGCTCAGGTTGTTCAACAACTTCCTGTAATAACCTCTCTAAGTGTTCAATGACTCTCAACGCAGTTGATTGGCGATATAAAGAAGGGTTGTATTTGATGTTTAATGTGAATGTTTCCGCTGCCTCAACGACTTCTAACATGAACTCATATTCTCCGGTCTGAGAATATTGCGTTAAATGTTCTGCCGATGTGAGTTTGCCTAAGGCCGGAGATTCGCTTTGCGGCATAGCTTGTTGATAGACGAAAGCCATCTGAAACAGCGGTGCATCATCTATGCTCTGAGACAGATTTAATGTTCTTACCACGACAGGAAAGGGTAAGGCATGAGCTAATCCATCCAGTACCTTCTGTTGTAACGTTCTCAGATACTCTGGATAGTATGTATCCTGTGATAGCTGGCTGCGAATAGGGATAGGATAAACATAATAGCCAATCTCTTCTCGCTGATATTCTTCTGTTCTGGCATCCGTCGGCATACCAATGACAATATCGTCCTGCCTGGTAAAACGGTGAATAACTAACTGGAATAGACTTAAAAAAACGGATGACAAGTAAACAGAATGCGTGCTGGCGAAGACTTTTAATTTCGCTGAAAAATGTGCGGATAACATCCGTGTCAATGTTTCTCCTTGATATTTTTCAACGTTCAGATATGAGCTGTCCGCCAGCAATTTTGTTGAAACAGGTGCTCCCGCCAGTGTATGAACCCAATAATCTAACCGACGTTTTCCTTCGTCACTTTGTAAAAGTACTTGTTCGTACATAACAAAGTCATACCAGCTGCCCTTGCCTGTCTCAACAACAGGCTTCTGATTCAGCGACAATTGGTGATAAAAGTTGAATAACGCAGAGACCATTGGATTAACAGAAACGGCATCCACAATAATATGATGTGCACACAATAAAATGAGGGTCTCTGTTTCAGACAGATACAACAAATTGACCCGTAACAATGCATCGCTATTGAAATCAAAAGGTTGATTTATCTTCTCCGACAGATAGGTTTCAAGTTCCCGCTCAGTCAATGACATCTCTGTTTCAACATTCACCCTTAACGCACTTTGGGGGTTATTGAATAAATAAGGACTCCCTTCCTCTTCGAAAACCGTTGTTGACAGTATGGGATAGCGCCTGACCAGTAAATCCAACGCTTGTTGAAATAACTGTAGATCTATCAGGCCATTCACCCGGAAACACACCGGACAGTTGTAAGCGCTATTTTGGGGCGCGTGTTTATGGAGAACCCATAACCCTTTTTGGCCTTCAGATAGCGGATAGGTTTCAGGTCTTCTCGCCTGTTTGACAGAACCATTTGTATTTACAGCCTGAGCTTGTACAGTCTGAATCTGCTCCTGATGTCCAGATGTCGCGCTGGCATTCACTTTTATTTCGCCATACTGTTC
This sequence comes from Xenorhabdus budapestensis, assembly GCF_002632465.1. GTDB lineage: Bacteria > Pseudomonadota > Gammaproteobacteria > Enterobacterales > Enterobacteriaceae > Xenorhabdus > Xenorhabdus budapestensis. The sequence goes on from NZ_NIBS01000007.1 coordinate 16,218, forward strand.
CATCAGATAATCCGACAGCTCAGCCACTGAGTTTTTCTCCAGCAAAATCGCGATCGGAAGACTCATCCCCGTATATTGTTCCACCATCCGTACCAATTTTACTGCCTGAGATGATGACATCCCCAAAGCAAACAGGCTCATACTGCTATCAATTTGCGCTAAAGGTTGTTGCAATATGCGGGCAATCAGGGAAAGCAGGAGCTCTTTTATACTGAGCGATTTTTCTCCTGCTGTTTGTAATGGTGAAATACCGCCCGCCTCCGCCATTGTGTTATGAGTTTCATAAAGCGGATAAATCGGCAGTGGCATTTTGGGAAGCGGCTCGTTCCTGTAAAAATGCCGCCAGTTCTGCCATTGACCATTGACCCAGGCTTCTGCAATCTCATGATTCTGCTCCACACTGAATACCAAGCGATCTCGCCCGTCTGCTCCAATGCAAGAAACATTACTTTGATAAATACCGATTCCAGAACCTTCTGCAATCCATTGTTTCAGCTTTGTCAGAAGCTCGGATAATGAGCTGGCGGGAATGGCTAAGCGCTGATTAAAATGTTCCCGTCCTGACTGGGTTACTGCAAATATCTGTTGCAGCATTATTTTCCTGTTATTTTCTTCCCCGTTATTTTTCAATTCCGATTCAAGAAAATGCGCCCAACGTTCTGCATAACGTCGCAGACAGTCCGATGATTTCGCTGACAAAACAAACAATTCCGGCAGGCTAATATTCGCTCGCTCCTGCAAACATTGCGCTGACGGATGATAGCTTTGCAGCAACAGATTGGCATATGAGCCAGTGCTGCCAAAGCTATTCACCATAGCCAGTTTAGGATGTTGCCGGGTTCCCTGCCATTGACGCTGTTCAGCCACAATATTTATCGGACTGCCATCCAGTTTTATCAACGGATTAATGGTGTTATATGGCATGACGGGTAATAAACACCCGTGCTTCATTTGCAACAGAACTTTCGTTAACTGTGATATACCTGAGGCGGACTCAAGATGCCCAATATTTGGTTTCAGTGTGCCGACAAACAGAGGAGAATGACGTTCAGCAAAGGCAGTCTGTATTGCGAGAATTTCTGACGCATCACCGAATACAGCACCTGCGGCAGCGGCTTCGATATAATCTACAGCGTCTACATCATAGCCTGTTTTCTGTAGTGTGCTTTTGAGTAGTTCACTCTGCTGTTTCATTGAAGGGACACCATAGCCCGATGCTTTACCGCTATGGGCAATACTGCCTCCTTTTATCACTCCCCAAATATGATCGTTGTCTGCTTCTGCCTGAGAAAGCGGCTTTAACAGCACAACGCCAACTCCCTCTCCCGGAATAATTCCAGCCGCTTCTTCTCCAAACGCCTGTGCATCTGTACGTTCAGAAATCATGTTAAATCGTTTGAGGTTAGTAAAGTGGGAGGCGTGCGCAAAAAGATTTATTCCACCTGCAACAGCCACATCGCAGTCACCCTGCGCAATCGCCTGACATGCAAGATAGATCGACGTTAATGAAGATGAACAACTTGTATCTACGGCAATACTTGGCCCCGTCCAGTTGAAAAACCAGGATACCCTGTTCGCGATTGATGAGAAGGTAGAACGGCTGGCTGACTTCGCAGATGTCTCAATTCCTTCTGCTGAGCAAGCAGGATCATTCCACATTACACCGGTGAAGACGCCAACACGCTGCCCCAGACTCTGCAAATTTTCGCCGTTGTATCCTGCACAGTCTAATAGCTCGTAAACACCGGTTAAAAAGCAGGCTTCCTGAGCAGACACTCGTTCCAGTTCGGTTGCTGAAATGGCAAAAAAATCAGAATTAAAATCCGTAATCGAATTAACAAATCCCCCCCAATGTTCAAAAAGTTCCTTTCTTCCCCAACGGCTATCAGGGACTTGGGAGAAACAACATTTCTGCTCTTTGAGGTTATTCCAGAATGTTTCAACGTCTGGTGCACCAGGGTATTTCCCCTGTACGCCAATAATTGCAATATTCTGCCCCTGCGTCTCAATGCTGCTGTTCTCATGCTCCCAGAGCTGTGCTTTCTCCACCAGCCCAAAAGCCATACCTAAAAGTGTTCGCTGGCTCTCCTTGAGCTTCAGTACGTCAGCTAAAGAGGGTTCATCAACGCCAGATAACGGGCAGGAGCCAATAGGGTAGTACGCTTGTTGTTGTGAAAGCAGTTGGACTATCGCACCGATTTCAATTGCAGCAAAAAAATCACTTTTCTCTTTATACAGAGGGCTAATACCATCGTATTCAACCACAAAATATAAGCAGCAGTGCGCATTGTCATAATAGGTGCGGTTATAGTAAAAATGACTATTGTGCGGCAACTCATCCGATGAAATTTTATCCAGCTTGTGTTCAACCGGATTATAGTAATAAAACCCGGTTGAAAATCCCCCGACTCTGCCAGGTTTTATCTCGACATAAATCTGGACACTGTAGGTTCCGCCAGCCGATGGATAGAGATATCGATGACTGCCATCAATAAGCATAGCGTTGAGTGCACTCAGCCACCCCAGTACACTCTCTTTTTGCATTGGTGCATCATCAAATGACCTGAAAGTGCGGCGAACGTTATATTGATGCTGAAATTGCTCTGGCGAGAGAGTCTTAGCCCGAACAGTGTCATAATTGCTGTTCAAATGGCGGATATTGAGCTGTTTTTCTTTAAATGCCTGTTTTTCTGATAATGATGACAATACAGACAGTTCATTACCCACCGTAAGAACGGGGTTTTTCCCAAACTGTTGTAAGGTCTCTGAATGTTGACTGCCTGCTATGACAGGCTCTCCAGCATCCTGCTTATTGTTCTCAATCTGCCTGGTAATCAAATAACTCAGGCGCGCCATTGTGGGAATATGCAAAAACTCATCAAGGTCAATATCAACGTCAAAACGTTCCCGAATACGGATCAGCAACAGCATGATTGATTTCGATGTCATTCCCTGATCAAACAGATCATTACTGAAATCAACTGAGTGCTCAATCATTAATATATTAATTAATTCATTGATATGGCTAATATTACATTTTCCGCCCATAGATGTTCCCCTGTTTCTCCTCATCATGATGGCATTCCGTCCACTGTTGCAGAGTCCCGCACATAATAGTCAGCAATACCTTTCTCTTGATGCCCAAAATTGAGCATTTCATCTGTAAAAAGCCATTTTTTGAGACAGGAACAATATTGTTGGAATACGGTCGAAAATTCGTTCCGGCCGGACTCCAGCATGTCCCACTGGAGCCGAAGATAGGATGAATTGAGTACAGTAGAAATATTATCCAAGACAACACCCGGTGTTTGAGAGACGCTATATATTGGTTCAGGAAAATTCGTGCCGTAAGCTAACAAGCAGGTGTAAACAATGGGGAAATGTAAATTGGGATAATGCGCTGCCACTTCCAGTTCATCAACGGAGCTATAGTGTCGATCTTTATCAAGCTGCTCCTGAACCCGGAGAATGAGCCGTTCTGATGTTTGGTCTGTATCAACATCAGAAAAACTTACCCAACTGAGACGAGTAAATACGCCTGTAGTGGTTTCGAGCAGTTCAGCATATCTGTCCCAGGAAACGACGGCGATGGTAATAGGTTCATGTTCATGTCCCCCCGTTTTTAACCTATGCCAATTTAAAACTGTTAAACCGAAAGCTGTCAGCAGGATACTATCAACAGAAACACCAAGCTTTTCAGCCAGCGCCTGTATCTGTCGGTAGTAAGGCAATACCTGGGTAAGTTGTGCGGGAAGTGACGCTTGTTGCTGTGCTACTGGCGTTAATCCATTAAGCCCCTGCCTCATCCGGGAGAATTTATCATGCCAATAATCCCTCGCCGTTGAACAGGCTAAAGCACTTTGCTGATGCTTATAATGAAGGACAACATCCTGAAATGTGATGTTCTGTACCGGTAATCTATATACCTCTGATTTATATTTGTTAAACAATTGGTTAAGGATCAGAAAAATACTTTTTCCATCAATCAAAACAAAATCAAAATTGACAAACAGGCGATTTTTCTGCCCTCCAAGCGTACATACCCGAATGCGATACCCTGGGTATTCACCCGCTGAATAATGCGTCAACAACATTTCATTGCGTATTTCATTACATCGCTGATGAAATGTATCCTCTGTCCCGATCACACTTTCGGTCAGAATAGTATAATCAGGCACCTTATCTAACACGCCCTGATGCAACGAAGTCAGATAACGTGTTCTAAGCACCGGGTGATAAGCAACAACGTCATTCCAGGCTCTGGCTAACCGAGGTATATCGAGCACATCAATATCAAACTCAAGATGGCAGCAACAAACTTTGCCCCCCCGTTTCACGGGCATCATTTGCCCCGCATATAAGGCTTTTTGAATGCCAAGCATAGGAAAAGAGTTGTTATGTGCTTTCTCTGAAACAGATCGTGCCCGGGCAATCAGTTTTTGACGATAAGCGTCAAACAAGGTAATGACAGAACCTTGTTCCAGTAACGCATGCGCGACATACCAACGGTAGACCAACCGTCCGTTAACCTCAAAGACATGATGATCCAGCGCGACCTGAGGCGTCGTATTCATCATATGTTGAATAGACCAACCACCCGCAGGATCAGGTTGTTGAAATGCAGAAGAGATTAAATTAGTGAAAACCACCGGCAAGCGTATGTCTGCACGTTTAGCCGGATTCTGGCGTAATTTCCTGAGTACATTGACCGCGCCAACAAAGCTATGATTAGCATCTCTGTCTAGCTGTTGCTGGCAAGCCATGACCCGCGACTGAAAAGTGTGTTCAGGCTGCCATTCCGAGACAAAAATATTGCTATTGGCCAGCAATCCAACCAATCCGTTTATCTGCTGATTGATGGCCAACCGATTGAAGTTAGTCAGATTGAGGCTAAAACGCGGTTGTTCGGTAAACTGATGAAGCACTTCACAAAATACACTCAGCAATACAGCTCCTGTTGAACAGGACCACATATCGGCCTGTGTCTTTATTGCCGACCATAATTCGTGATCCAGTTCGGCACTTAAACAATGAACGGTTTGCTGCACAGGATATTGAGCAAGATGATATTTCAGCTCAGGCCCCGGCGATATATCATCCAATTTATCAATCCAATACTGCATGCTGTGCTGAAAGTGCTCGCCTGTGCGAATCTGTTCAACTAAGGTGAGGTATTTCCTCAAAGAATAGGTTGCTGGCAATTCATATTCAGGATCTTCTGACAGATGATGCCACTGTTCTATCAGCAAAAAGACACTGGCCGCGTCAGTGATCACCTCATCCAGTGCAATCTGCACAACGGTATGTTCAGTATCCACTATAAATGCCCTGATTTCGAAGTAGGGCCAACGAGCTAAGTCAAATACTTTACAATTCAGTGCCGCCCGGCTGTTTGTCAGATAATCGGCTTTTTCTGAATCTGAATATTCCGTTAAGTCAATGACAGGCAAAGAATGATAGGCATAATCTTCCAGTACCTGTTGTTGAAAATCGTGGTTAACAACCGTATGCAGGGATTCATGATGATCAACTAAATGGTTCCAGGCCGATTCGATTTGTTTAAGTGATATTGATCGGGCGATATGAAGTTCAAAATAAAGTGTGCTACCAACACGTTGACCATAGGTGGATAGTGCCCGTCCAATCACAAATGACTCTTGCAGTTCAGAAAGCGGGAAGGCTTGCGCGGAGTTTTCTTCTGCTGAAGGGAGCAAAAACGCTGCCGCTGCTGCAATTTGTTCTTCTGTAAGCCGCTTACCGGTAAGCAAATCATCGACCAGCGCTCTCACATTTCGTTGTTCATAAAAAATCGTAAATTGGAGGGATACACCGAAAACAACCTGCCAAAAATCCAGAAAACGGACGATATGCAGCGATGTCAGATGCAATGTTGAAAAGGGTGTGTTCACCGACGGGATTTCATGACCGATAATATTTTCCAGTGTCCTGACGACGAATCGTTCGGCCTTTTCCCGCAACGCCATCGTCCGATCGGAAAGAAAAGCGAATCCGTTATCAGCGGATAAATGGACGTCATGCGTGCTGGTTGGCAATGATAATGCTGTTTCAACTGCCTTTAATTCGATTTTACAACGCTCAAATGAGTAAACTGGCAGGCTGATACGTCCGGGTAGTCTATTCCGATATAGCCGGCGCCATTCAATATTTGCTCCTTTAATCCAAGCACTAAGTAACTCACGCTGGTTATTTTCCGCTAGCCAACCATTAATTTTCTCTTGCCACACACCTTTTTCAAACTGATCGGCATTACCGGGGGCAATGATGTTTTCACTGCTGCACTCACACCGTTTAAGCTGCTGGCATAAATCATCCAGACTTTGAACAAGAAAACCTGTACGAACCGGCATACTTTCCCTGCCGACCTGTAAGGTAAACGCCAAACACGCCAGCACAAGCTCAGTTCCATTACCGCTGCTCTCAGATTGATACAACGATAAAAATGCATATAGCTGTTTCACGCGTTCTTGCAATGCGTTAACGGTTTTTGCCGAAAGAAGAATGACACAGGGGAGGTTTATCTCGGTTTCCGGCTGTTCGGGCCGTTCGTTCTCTTGCAGAATAAGATGTGCATTTGTTCCACCAGCACCAAAACAAGAGATGCCAGCGATTCTTGGCATGTTCATACCTTCCCCGTTGTCTTGTCTCCATTCCATTAAAGCTGAATTAATTGAGAAAGGTGTCTGCTCAAAAATGATGTCGGGATTGAGCCGTTCACCATAAAGTGTTGGTGCAATCGCTTTATGTTGCATCTGGAGCAAGACTTTAATGACACTACCCACACCTGACGCCGCTTCACAATGACCGAAATTCGGCTTTCCCGAACCAATCAAGCACGCAAAGTGACGGTTACCTGAGCGTTTCTGAAAGGCTTTTGTTAATGCGCCGACTTCAATCAAATCGCCATACCGAGTCCCTGTACTGTGTGCTTCGACATAACTGATTTCATCCGCGTTGACCCCTGCTTCTGTCATGGCCTGTTCAATCACCACCTGCTGTGCTTTCGGCTCCGGAGCACCAAATCCGTTCGATCTTCCATTTTGATTAACCGCACAGCCTTGGATCACACCATAAATATGCGCACCTTCATTTAATGCATCCTCTAACCGTTTTAATACCAAGACACCAATCCCTTCTCCCGGTATATAACCATTGCCACCTTCACCAAAACTGTTAAGTTCAGGCGCTGAAGACAGCATTTTCCGGCGGCTAAGGGTTAAATATTTATTGGGATGAAGAGTCAGATTCACACCGCCGACGACAGCAGCGTTGATGCGTCCTTGTTTCAGATCCTGACATGCGAGTTGAATCGCGACCATGGAAGACGTACACATGGCATCCAGGGTAATGCTTGGCCCGTGGAAATCCATAAAATAAGAAAACCGGTTAGCGATACTGGCCTGACTACCAACTAATCCAACCGGTTGCTCCAGTTCATCAGATGTCACGTCATGCAGTTGATACTCACTGTACATGGAACCCACATAAACGCCGACCGCTTTTATTCCATCCTTTTCTCTCTTCCCGTCAGCAGCAAGCGTCTCAGGTGTATAACCTGCATCTTCAATCGCTTTCCACGCTTCCTGCAAGAATAATCGCTCCTGAGGATCCATTGCGGCGGCTTCGTTTTCAGAAATGTCGAAAAACGCAAAATCAAATTCATCAACACTGTCCAGAAAGCCGCCCCATTTGCTAAAGTGACTACCAGTATGCGTATTTTGCTTGTTTTCGTGATAATAATGCCGCCAATCCCAGCGATCCTGGGGGATCTCGCTAATACAGCGCTTACCTTGTTTAAGGTTGTCCCAAATCTGGGCGATGTTCTCTGACTGCGGATATTTTGCACTTATCCCGATAATGGCAATGTTCAACCGATTATCAGCGGTATTCTGTCGCTGGTTGACAGAGGGTTTGCAACATTCAGGCTCCTTCTCCACGGGAAGAAGGGAGTTATCTGCATGATGAGTCACAGTTTGTGCCAGATAGTGAGCAATATCGGCAATACACTTATATTCATAAAATAACGTTTTAGGCAGCGAACCAAATGTTTTTTCCAATACCGCAACCAGTTGTACTGCGATCGCCGAATCAATACCGTATTTGTCCAAAGGTTCAGAAGTACGCAACTGTGTTGATGCTATGCCTAACTCCTTACCTATAATCGCTTTTAGTTGTCCGATTATGGTCTCTGGTACAGGCTGATTTTGCACGGGTGGCTGATGATCTTCTGTCTGCAACACAACATGAGATCCTACAGATACCCGTTGTTCCCGTACCCGTTCTCGCGTTGAAAATCCCTTTATCGCAACACAGACGGCACCATTGTTGTCACAGATGACGATATCCATCTTCCTGATAGGTGATTGTGATACAGACGATGCGGAACCTGTCACCCACGCCCATGCTTCATCTTTAACCGGCCGAATAACGCTGATTTCATCAATGGCAAAAGGGATCGGTGTGACTGCCCCCTGTTTGAGATCTTCTGTTGTCAGTAATCCCAGACAGGCAGCCTGTAGCGCACCATCCATCATGGCAGGACAGAGCGTGAACGGTATTGATTTAAACGGCATTGATTGATGGGCAAACTCATAGACAGGAGCGTTATCAGCTATAAATGTCAGCTTCGCGAGCACAGCGGTGTCCCCGTTAGGGATTTTCCCTATTGTGACTTCCTGAATAGCTTGATGCTGCGCGCCAATCTGAATACCAAGCAGTGAAAGTACGCCGTAACATTGTGCGGTGGTTAATCGACGTTCCTGGCAGTATTGTTGATACTGCTCAATGTCCAGAGAAGGCCTGTGTTGTAATGGTGAAAAAACAATACTCCCGACAGTAAAAGGATCAGAATACCAGCCATCGGCTTCTTCATGCTTTGCGGTTCCTAAAGCAACACCAAAACTAAAAACGCTTTCTTCTTCAAATGAAGTCTCTGGTTTAATATTCACCGTCAGAGCCAATGTTTGTTCGGTTTCTGCCATGATGACTGGCTTCGCCCAACCCACGTTGCGTAAACTTAACTGATTTGTTGCCGATAGATTTGTGACCGATGGAATACCCGCATTTTCTGCACTGTCTGACCGCAATAACATTGCTGTATGCCGTACAAACTCAAGATGGACCACACCCGGAAGAACCATTTGCCCATTAACCACATGTTCACGCAAGTAAGGCTCGGTTGCGTTGACACGGAACAGGCAGGTTTTCTGTTCATCATTCAATGGCGTATTCAATGGTGTAGTCGATCCACCAGTGGAAAATGGCGGGTAATGGATGTCACCTAAAAATGCCCGGACGGGCAAACCTGACAGGCGGCACGGAAATGTATTTCCCCATAAATGTGACCAGTCTGGTTTCTCACCTCGTAACCAACGCAACAGCAATTCAGGGATCATCTCATCTGCCAGAGAGGAAGAGAGTGATTGTTGCGTCTGTAAAACCGATCTTAACGCCTCTTCCTGCCGAGGTTCGCCGACATTTTGAATAAAAATATCGCCATTCAGTACGCTATCTAGCTGTGATATCAGTTCAGATAAATGGGATGCGCCCAATATTACCCGATATTGACGCGCTTCACGGGACTGCAAGGTGAATGCCAAACGCGCTAAATCAACATGTTGTTTCTGTAAATCTTGTTCCTGTAAATATCGTTTTATCTGAACGATATGATCACGTAACGATGCTTCCGAATGTGATGATAGCGGTATGAATACCAGCGTTGCTTGCTTAGCGTGGGTATGTTTTTGTCCGATAAACTCTTTAACAACGACATGGGTGTTATACCCACCTCCGGCAAATGAATTAATGCCGGCAATTCTGGGTAACGTGTCCCCTTCCCGCGTAGTAGATCCCCATTTTTTATTTTGATGATTCAGATAGAGTCCGGATCTCTCTATCGCCAAACTGTCATCGATCTCACTGAGTCCCTGAATCCCGATAATGGTCTGATGACGCAATTGCAGTAAAACCTTCACCAGTGCCACCAGCCCGGAAACAGCCTCAGTGTGCCCAATGGCACCTTTTACGGTAGATAAATCGATGTGATGATCGGGTAGGAAAACTTTCTTTAAGGCGGTAATTTCGGTGAAATCTCCTGCTCTGACGCCGGATGCATTACACTCAATAACGGAGAAATCATCTGCCGATACCCCCGCATTCTGCCAGGCTTTCCTGATGGTTTTAGCCTGCTGTTCAACATTGGCAGAAATAAGGGAGAATGTCCTTCCGCTATTATTTGCCGCGCCTCCGGCAATAATGGCATAGATATCATCACCATCTTGTTGCGCTTTTGGCAACGACTTAAGTACCACAGAGACAACCGCCTCTCCCCTGAGTTGCCCTTTGCTTCGCTTACTAAATAGCTCAGGCGCTGCCGCCGGCGACAAAATCCCATCTTCACGCGCAATAAAACCATAAGGATGCAGGAAAAGACTGGTTGCACTAACAATGGCTTGATCTGCCTGCCCTGAACGAATCAAATCACACGCCCCAAGCAATGCAGTGATGCCCCCGGTACATTCGGTATTAATAAATTGGGTGGAGCCTTGAATATCAAGAAATCGGGCGATCCGGCCCGATGACATGGCCGGTTCATTACCGGCCCAATAATAGAAATTTTCCTCTACATCTTTGTCTCTCAACAATTTTTCATAGTCATTAGACAGCGCTGAAACAAAAAGCGCTGTACGATCACCGCTCACATCCTGGTTTGCATGACCGCTGTCTTCAATGCTTTGAATAATGGTCTCAAGCAGCAAACGATGCTGAGGATCCATGTACTGCGCGACTGTGGGTGGGATCTGGAAGTACTGTTCATCAAACCGGAAAATATCATTCATGAAACCAGCAAAACGAATGATCGTTCCGGCAGATAACCAGGGGCGATCCTCAGGAAATGCAGAGAAGCCCGACTTCCCTTCAAGCAGGTTGTTCCAGAACTGAGCTACAGAATCCGCCTGCGGAAAACGCCCTGCTATGCCAACAACTGCCACTTGCTCATTCTGAACAGATTTGGGTGACGACGGGATCTTTACCTCTGCGTCATTTTTCAGCCGGGATTTTGTCTCTAATGGCAGTCTTTGCCCCCGAAAAAGTTGCTTGAGACGTGTTTCATGCTGAGGAAAATCAAGCCCCAGGAAAAACAGATAGTTCTCAGGATAAGTTTGGATTTTCGTAATATATCGATCGTCCATCTCAAGCTTCAACACACAAAACATGCCATTCAGGCTGGACAAAACAAAGGGAGACGCTTGTATTAACTCCATTCGGACAAATAAAGTTAAAGCGTTTCTGTCGCGAATAAATAACTCATCAAATAGCGTTACTCCCTCCTTCCCTATCGCCGTCCGCAATGCGTAAATAAAACTTTTCCATTCAGCAATTCCATGACCTGTGATATCGCCGTTATGAAATGTCAGCGCCGGGTGTAGCAGGCTGTCAATTTGACGTAACGCACCATGACCAAAGACAACATCAACAAGCTGTTTAGCCCGTTCATTCATTCGTATGGACTGTTCATCACAGGCTGTATGCAAAAACCCATTTTCTTTAACCAGCAAACGGTGTTGCCAGGCCGGGTAAGAGAGACGTTCTTCAGAAAGCGGGGGGCCTAGCAGAAAAAGAAAGTTCTGAGCTTGTTGCCATAACTCAACGATCTTGCCGTCACTAATACGCATTGCGATCTGACAAAAGTTAGAGTATTCACCACCAGCAATAACATCATCATGCCAGCGATCCGCTTTCCAACGATGAAATAGATGTAGAGTATGATTCTGGACAATAATGCTTTCAGGGATCAGTTTTAAATTGGCAATGTTCAGCCTGACAGACTGAATAAATTCCTGAAACGCCTGAGCGCTATTCAACTCATTACCCTGCATATGGCAAACACAGGTTTGAGCAAAAAGATGATTAAAAGCGTCAGAAGATAATTCCCCTTCCCATGCCGCTTTTAACCCCAGAACAAACTCCGTGTACGGATGTTGCAGTAGCCAAGTCGTTTTATCGGTCATAGAAATGCCATCCATTACATAATCATATGAATAATTGAGGTTTTTCCTGTCTTACTTTGCTGTCTTTTAAGTAAGGCAGTCGTACCTGCTGTTCTATTAACTTCAACTGCATGAGTTTCTGAAAGATTAAATTGGTCTGCTGTTGGCGCTCTTCGGGACGGGCATGGGTTGCTATTTGTCTAAGAAAATCGAGATACTCCTTGTCAACGGTGATATTCTCCTGCCACAGCTCACGTGCCACTTTTCCGCTGGTTTTTCCATCTATCTCATCAAGCAAAAAGAAAGAAGTGATACGATTTCTTGCCTGTTCAACAACACCACTTAAAAATTTAAGCGCGTCCACGGCGCCAATATTTGATTCCATGAAGGTGTCATAAATCGTCTGAGTTTTCGCAAAACCACTTACGTGGGTAGAGTAATATTCACCATAGATTTCCGGTGATTGAATGATTTTTGATGCGATAGAGGACATAAAGGTCGCGATACTTAAATTTGAGCCAGAGGTGAACCATGTACTGGTTCCACTTCCTCCAACCAACGCCCAGTTCTTGCCGGTAAATCGTTCATACATGAAGTGTTGTGTCGGGAGACTGACGACTTCCCGGCGGCATGTGAAATGTGTTGAGTAGTCTAATCCCCGTCTCTGGTAGGCTTTTGTCAGTAAGGCAATAATTTCTTCCGCCGTGCGATCTCTAATATCTTCAGGCAACATACTAATACCAACGGAGACATAACTGCCCATCGGTATCAGCCAGGAAACCCCTTTTAGCTGATCAAATTCTTCATCTGCACTCAGCAAGGATGTCGCGTGGATCCAGGGAAGTTCATTTGAGTCACAAAGCTTGCTGCCCGCTCTTTGATAATAATGGGTAAAAATTACTTCACGACGACTATCGAGCTCGGTATAAGGCAGCCCGATTTTGCGTCCTAATAAACGGATGTGGTTGGTACAATCCCACACATAAAAAGGTTGGATAATCTGTCCGTTTGACAGTTGAAGTAATGAAACCCTGTCACTGTCCTCAGCATATTCAACATGTTCGACTAACGCTTCAATCCAGATACACTCAGGAGCCGCAATAACTTTATCGTAAAGTGCTTTATCAAATCCAAGCCTGTCGATATGAATAAAATGCTTAGGAATATCTTCTTCCATGAAAAGCGAAGCCAGCGATTCGAAAAAGTGAAACCGCAGCCCGGCAACTAATTCTCCCATAAAAAATGGTGTGAACTCTTTGGGGTAGAAATGACGGGACATATTTTTAAAACGCCGGGCAAATTCAATACTCACCACTTCAGTCATCGATTCACCCAGTTTTGGCATATCACCGATTTCTGGCTTACCGATGATGATATGAGGGATCTTATCCTGAATAAGCTGATGGCTGATGAGCATACCGGCAATGCCACCACCGATAATCACCGGAAGATGTTGTTTGATATCTTGGCTCATTCCCGCCGTATAAGCGTTTTCGGTGAATGTGAGTGGGGACGAGACAGTCAGTATTCGCTTGACTGCTGATGTCTGGTAGGTCATCAGGTAATCAGCAAATTTATCCAGCGTTGTGAATTCAAACAACACACCGGGATGTATCTCTTCATCCAGAATACCGGAAATCTCATCCGTAAAGATGACCAGCGATTTAGAATCAAATCCCAGATCCTGAATATGTACCTCAGTGCTAATATCACCGCTCTGTTGCAATACTGCTTTTGCTATTGTTTTCAGCGACTGCAATAACATATTTTTTTCATTCATTTCACTCATCTCTGTACTCCCTTTTTCAATACCGTATTTTGTGACGTTATCCTGAATAACGGACTTAATTCGCGTGTGGTGACCAAACCATTGGCAGTGATGACTCATGGCTGTCACTCCTGTGACTTATTCAAAACTGGCTCATCAAAAAACCAATATCTCTGCTCATCAAACGGGTAGCCGGGAATATCAACGTATACCCCCTGACCATGAGCAAAAGCCCGCCAGTCTATGCAAGCGCCCGCAAGCCAATCGCCCGCCAACTGTTTCAACGCAGGTAATGCAGTGGAAAATTCAACCTGTTTTTTGGAGGAGCGACTTTTTGAAGAAACCACTCCCATCGCAACCACCCCCTCTGTAGGTGCCCCGTTTTGCTCCGTGATAATCCACTCCAGCGTTGTGATGAGTTTTTCTAAATCATTAACGATGATCGCCGCGCGGAATGGCAGATCCGAGCGGCCAGTCTGAACACTGTAAGCCAGATTTCTTAACGTAAACGCGTTATCATTGCTGGCTGATTTTTCCTGATGTATATAGTCCAGCCACTGACTCAGATAAGCTTTTAAGGTTTTCTCGGATTTCGCAGAGATGGGGATTAAAAAGTGCTCTTCCCTTTGGGAGAATACCGATGCCGATGCCGCTGACGGATAAGGTGCTTCCAAAATGACATGCGCATTTACCCCCGTGATCCCAATCGAGTTCAACCCGACTCGCCTTGGCTGTGTTTTGTCTGAGTTGGTTTGTTGCCACAAGATCGGCTCACACGGAAAGAACAAGGGCGTATTTTCAATAAAAATCGAGGGGTGTAATTTAGAGAAAGAAGCAATAGGCGGGATTACTCCATGCTTCATGGCCAATATCACTTTAATCAGTGATGCCATACCAGAAGCGGCTTCCAGATGACCAATGTTGCCTTTCACTGCACTGACGACACAACGATGTGAAACAACCTGATTTGCTGAGAAAACCTTTTTAAAAGCCGCAACTTCGCTGACATCATTAAATTGAGTCGCAGAGCCATGAGCCTCAATATAATCAACCGAACAAGGATCGATTCCCGCTGATTGATAGGTATTTCTGATATTTTCTTCTTGTTTCTCAACACTCGGTGCCATTGACGAGAAGGCACTGCGGCCATTGTGAGAAATTCCTACACCCCTGATGATTGCCCGGACAGGATCATGCTCAAGGCGCGCCTGTTCCAAAGACTTAATCATGACGGCGCCTACGCCTTCGCCCCGGATATAACCATCTGCCGTGTAGTCAAAAGGGGCCATTTTGCCGGACTGGCTGAGAATTCCGCCCTGATCCCGAATATAAAACTCCATAAAATCAAGGATAACTTTAACTCCCGCGACAATGGCGACGTCACAATCCCCCTGTAAAATAGCCTGCCGGGCTTTTTGCAGAGCGACAAACACACTGGCACAGGCGTTATCGACCACTTCACTCGGCCCGGTAAAATTGAAGAAATAGGAGATCTGATTAACCATCATGCCCAGACTGAGGCCAGACTGTAATCTGCCACATTCTCCAATGTTGTTGATCAGAGAATTGCTCTTAATCAGGGATTTGTAATCGGTGGAATCAACGGCAACAAATAATCCGACTTTACGCTGTGTGAGGTATTCCAGCTCATAACCAGCATGTTCAACACATCGCCAGATACACTGCATGAGCAGGCGTTGCTGTGGGTCCATCTGTTTTGCCGTTTCGGCATCAATGCCCCAGAATTCAGCATCAAACTGATCGATATCCTGTAAAAAACCGGAAGACTGCATACGTTTTATCGCATCTTCCTTGTCGGAAGGTGTGATAATGTGACGTCGTTGCCACTCTTCCTGCGTGATCCCTTGAATAGAAATGGTTTTTTGCACAATGTTCTGCCAGTACGCTTCCGCATTTTTAGCCCCCGGAAACGCACAGTCATATCCCACAATGGCAAAAGATGGCATCGTGGCAGGGACAGGTATCGCCGGTGATGGTTTGTCAGGAAATGATGTGTCAGGAGATTGAGTGCCAGAAGTGGCTAAATGGATCTGCTCTGGCAAAAGCTGTATCAGATGTTCTGCCACACGGTTCAGTGTGTTGAATTCTAGCAAGCTCGCCTGTGACAATGTTACCCCAAAGCGGGAATTAATATACTCGGCCAGCTCAATTAGCCCGACAGAATCCATGCCATAGTCGCCAAACTGCCGGTGGATATCTATTGCATCACTACGCATACCCAATAGTTCAGATAATTTTCCGGCAACAATATCAGCAACCTCTTTAGCTGATGAAGCCGTTAAAACCCCATTGGCTGTCTCTGAGGAACCGGGTGCATCCACACACTGTTTGATTTGATCAATGACTTTGTTAGCAGTATCTAACGCTAAAAACGTTGCGCCGGTATAGTTCAAGTCAAAATGCTGATTAAGATAATTACCTAACTCACTCAGGCTCACAGAATCCATCCCATAATCACCAAACTGGCGATCCCTATCGATATCTGTACCTTTTATCGACAACAGTGCAGATAACCCCTCCAGCACCGTTTTATCAATATTTTGCTCGTGCGATAGATCTTCATTATTTAATTCTGGCAGCGGTTTGACAGGAGAAGGATCGTCAGAAAATCTCAGGTAATTCCCAATCTTTTGACCATCGCCCTTCATCACACCAAACTGTGAGAAAGGTGAACGAAGCGCCATTTCCAGTGTTTCCAGCGCGGTTTTTGTATCCAAGGGCACAATACCAAAGGTATCAAACATGTATTTTTCCACCCTCGGCGTTACGTTCATGCCGCCTTCCTGCCAAAGAGGCCAGTTAATTGACAGACTTTTTCCGTTCCTTTTTTTCTGCCGAACTAAATCCTCACGATACTCAGCAAAATTATCCAGAAAGGCGTTTGCCGCCGCGTAGTCTATCTGGCCGATATTCCCCAGAGAGGCAAGTGAAGAGAACATGATAAAAAATGCCAGAGGCTCGTGTTGGGTAACTTCATCCATCAGACAGGCCGCCAAAGCCTTCGTGGCGATCACACGGTCAATCTCCTCCTCGGTTTTATTGATAATCAGAGCATCATGGATGACACCGGCACAATGGATAACACCGTGCAGAGAGCCAAAGCGCTGCCGAATAAGCGTGATGGTTTTTTCCAGCGTTTCGCGGTCATTGACATCGCACGGCACATATTCGGCTTTTATTCCGCGTCTTCTTAGTGCATTCAGTTGAGCTTCTTTATCGGCATCAATGGCAGAACGCCCCGACAGCACAAGATGTGCCCCCGTTTTTGTTCCGATATATTGCGCAATCTGGTATCCCAATCCTCCCAGACCACCGGTAATCCAAACCACCCGGCATTCATGATTAAGCCATTCATGATTAAACAAAGAAGGAATATTCGTTAAAGCAGTCGGTTCTACCGCTTTTTGACGCCATACAAAGCGATGCCCCTCTTTCTGGTAGAGCACAGCGATATCTTGATTTGAAGAAAGGAGTTCTTTTTCAGCATGTCGGCAGAAAGTTTCACCGTCTGCATTGTCCAGTGCGGCATCCAGAATAAGTTTTGTCTGTACCGCAGGAAACTCCATGCTGATGGTTCTGAGTGCGCCCAACAAAGCGCGATAAGGCAATCCGCTCTCTTTCCACGGCGCAAAAACCGCGATTAAGGCGGGCAATGCCTGACCAGAACGAATTCGCTGCTGACAATAATCAACTAATCGCAGAACGAGACCGGACAACGAGGCAGGACATGGATTCTCTGTATGAAGATCATTCTCGGTATAGAGGTAATGTATGTGCGCCGCACCAGATATCGAAGCCAATTCAGTCAGTGAAGTTTCATCCACATCCCCGATAACAAATAAGTCAGTGCTCTCAGGTTTGATTGCGCACGCCATTCTCTGACGGATATCACATCGTTCCCAACCCGATGTATAGAACAGCGTCGAAGTAGTATCTTCCGTTGACTCAGGAAAAATTGATTCAGCAAAAGTCTCTGCCTGAACTTCCGACTCAAGTATCCAGTATTTTTCCCGGGCAAAAGGATAAGTCGGTAAACTTAAGCGGCTTGGCCGTATAGGAAAGGATTGGTAATACGCTGACCAATCAATGTTATGCCCCTGAGTCCAAGCGCTGGCTATCTGTGCTAGCTGCTCATACTCCTCTTCATGCCTGTCTTTCCCGGCATAAACAGGAATAATTAACTGTTTTATGTAGTTAGATTTTTCTACTCGTCCCATCCAGCAATGCGTTGATGGTAAACAAGAGAGGGAAAATGTCTTTAAGCTATCAATCAGAGCGGAAAGAGAATCCACAACAAAGGTGATCCTCTCCTCCATCTCTTCCCGTCCTGTCTGCAAGGTATAAGCAATACGATGCAGGTACTCCGCTTTGGACGTCTCTGAGCACCATTTTGCCTGCTCTCTGAGATACTGTGATAGAGTTTGCGCCAATTCACGATGCTGTTCATGCGTTTTTGCAGATAGCGGTATAACAACCCATTTTGGCCAATAGGTCTTATTGACGGGATTTAAACCGTTGTTCTGAATGTATTCTTGTACAACCAAGTGAGCATTTGTTCCTCCGGCACCGAATGATGAAATACCTGCCGTTCTGGGATGCTCCGCTTGATTAACTTGCTGTCCCCGTTTGCTGTGAGCTATCTCACCCAACAGCGGCCTTTTCCAGTCTGCAAGTTCACGCTGTACATAAAACGGTAAGACGTCAAAATCGATATTGGGGTTTAATGTACTACTGTGCAAAGAAGGCACTAACTGTCGGTGCTTAATTTGCATGAGTACTTTGGCAACCCCCGCAATACCCGCCGCACTTTCGCAATGACCAATATTGGATTTTACCGATCCTATTGCGCAGAATGCGTTCTCTTGTGTGTCGTTCTCTTGTATATCGTTCTCTTGCAAAAATTGCTGGAATGCCCGGTTGAGACCTGCTATTTCAATAGGATCACCAAGCGAAGTTCCTGTTCCATGCGCTTCAATATAGCTAATGACACGCGGATGAACCCCGGAAGACTGGATTGCCTGAGAAATAACTTCAGCTTGCGCGATAGGATTAGGTACGGTGTAGCCGTTGGTTTTGCCTCCGTGATTGACAGCGATCCCCTTGATAACGCCATAAATATAGTCACCATTCTCAATCGCTTTCGCCAAAGGTTTCAGTAAAACGGCACCGACCCCTTCTGCCGGAACATACCCGGTTCCTCCCTCGCCAAAGCTCTGGCATCGCCCCTCATCAGACAAAAACTTAGACTGCCCCAGGATTAAATATTTATTAGGATGAATAGAAACATTGACTCCACCCGCCAGAGCCATCTCAATATCACCCTGTCTGAGTGCCTGGCAGGCAAGGTAAATTGAAGTTAGTGAAGAAGAACACATGGTATCAACCGCAAGGCTGGGGCCATTTATATTAAAAAAATGCGATACCCGGTTTGCTATTGAGCCAAAACTTCCGGTCACGATGGACTGCTCAAGCACATTCCCTTTTGTCAATTCCTCTATGCTATAAAACTCATATTCTCCATACATGACACCAACATATACGCCCATCTTTTTCGGTAGCCGTGTCCAGTCACGGGAGCCTAATGTTCTGTGGCTATATCCCGCATCCTCAACTGTTTCGTAGGCGCATTGTAAAAATAACCGCTCCTGCGGACTCATCACGCGCGCATCGCGCGGTGACAGGTTAAAAAACAGCGGATCAAATTCATCAACACCATCAATAAAACCGCCCCATTTGCCATAGGTTTTGCCTCGTTTGGTTTTATCCATGTCGAAATGGCGTGAATGATCCCAACGCTCAAAAGGGATCTCAGTAATGCAATCCTGACCTTCTTTCAGGAGCTGCCAAAACTCATGCATATTTCTTGCCTTGGGGAAACGTCCGGCTAAACCAACAATAGCGATGTCACCTGACTCTGTTGTGCTATTGGCTACTTTGTTTGCCTGAGAGACAGCGTTTGTTTGAGAAACAGAAAGCGGTTCTGTTCTGCCGGCAACCTGTTGCATCGGCAGGCGAGAGTCAGATGTTATTGATTTCGGTTGGATGTTTTGTTGGTTATTTTGAATCCGCGCCAGCAAAACAGGGTGATGATGTTTAACAAAATAAACCGCCAGTTCCCGAATGGTGAGATATTCAAAAAACAGGGTTTTAGGGAGTACACCGAAGTCCTGTTCCAGTGCCTCTGTCATCTTGATGGACAAAATGGAATCTATTCCATACTTCTCCATGCTGGCTTCTTCATCAATTTCTGCCAAGGGGAGACTTACTGCCTTGCACACAACCCGCTTGATCAAATCCACCGCTGTAGATTCGAGATCGGATGATGCTTGTATGTCCCCTTGCGTTGACTGACCAGACTGGGCGACGAGTAAATTAACGTTATTTTCTGCATTTGATGGGAATATGGCTTCATAATAAGGGCGAATCCCCAACATTCCTGCTCTGAAACGTTCTATCGCCCCCCCTTCCATCAACATCAATTCACCACTGAACTTCTCATGCAGTGCCTGATACAAAGCCTGAAGCGCCATGCGACGGATAAATTCATCCTCACTCACACCGTTATATTGGGGCAGGATCAATGAAAGTGTTTGCCTTTGAGTCTGTGCTGATTCAGGACACTGTTGGCTGTGACGTGCAAAGTTGTTCACAGCGGCACAATAGGCAGAGAACATTGGATGTTCAGAACAGCCTAATACACCATCCCTGCAAGTCAGTATCGTAAAGAAATCAAACAATAAGCCATGAGTAGCCTTTTCCAGCAGCGACAGTCCCTGATAACGTTCAAGTACTGAGATTATGGTTGCTTTCTCTGCGTACTGCGAAGCCGTAGCGAAGCGTTTACCTACACAGAAAAATACGCCGCGCAGTACACCAAAATTTTGCTCAATTCTGCCAATAAGTGCCGCTAATGTAGCGGCATCAAGACAGATCACCCCGTCATCAATTACTGTCGTCTTTGACGTTATCGTAATTTGGTATTGATTTTCTTCAGATTCTCTAGAAACTATTTCACTCAAAGCAATAGCGATGGCTGAATCGGTATGTTCTGTAATGTCCTTGGCAATAAAGCGCCCTATACTGCCGTCTTCATCAACAATCAGATAAACGGCCTTTTCTTTCCAGGGAGGTGTTAACGCATTGACATTCCTTTCAGAAGAACAGTTTTCAGGAGACCAGACAGACCAATGAGGGACCCAACGCTCCCCGGATTGCCACAGTACTGCATCATATTTTATCTGTGAGGTTTCCCCTGACAGTTTCTCAGCCAGTCCCTCTGTCTCATCACAATAAATCGTCTGACTAAGCAGATTCGCATTATCCTGATAGGCTGTTTTTAATAGCGCTATCACCATGGCATATTCAGGCAGTACTTCTGCTTCTGGCAATACAAGCTGAATAAGAACAGGTTCTGTGGGAGGAGAGCTAATAAGCCCATTAATTTTTTGGCAAAGCGTTATGACATTATGTTGCCTCTTTGACAAATCTTCATCATTACGAAGCTTTGGCAAGACAATATACTCACATGCGTCAGTATCAGACGTGAACCGTTCAGATTGAAGATTATCCAGTTCACATAAGAATACGATACGTTTTGCGAAAGTTCGTAACGCAGCATCAGAAGACAACGCCTGGTTTTTCCACAGAGGTTGTAATAAACAAGGTTCAACCTCTGCGGGTAGTGCAGATTGCGCACCGAACCCCCGACAACTGAAACCTTTAAACCGGATGCACACCTTTCCGTTAATATCACAACAATCTACATCAACTTTTGGGAAAGGATCTGAGGCACTGCTGTCAGCACTATAACTAATCCAGGCCCAGTGTAATTGGGATTTTTCGTCATGAAACTCAATTTCATCAAGCGCAAAAGGGATTAAACATTTAGGTGGAATAGGTCTATTGAGATCACCAAAACGCATTAATAGCCCGACGGATGAAAGAAGAGCGCCATCCATTAAGCAAGGATGCAAAACAAACTGTTCTCTGGTCGGCTCCAGAGATTCAGGCAATGACAGTTTTGCCAATACATGATCCATCCCCACATATAACTCTTCAATGCCCTGATAGTCTGGTGCCATATATAAGCCCAGGGCATAGTACATTTCATAGTATTGCTTAGGAGAGTATGCGTTTTGCAGATATCTAGATTTCAGATTGTCAATATCATAAACCGGTGGCGGTGTGAGTACTCTTCGTACAGCAACGCCGGAGTTATGAATAGTCTCCTCTTCTACGCGGCTGTACAGTTGGTATTCTGCTTCATCATTTCCATGATTGATAAAACGAATATGTACCCGCTGAGGCTTATCAATAACGCCGATAATCTGGGCCCAGACGACATTTTTCAGTGTCAGCCCTGTTTTTTCGCTCTCTTCTAACAGGGAATTCGGTTTTGAGCCGAATGAGTGATGTGCAGCAACACGGGCCAGTTCTAAATGTCCGACCCCCGGCAACACGCGAATCCCATGGATCACATGCCCTTTCAGGCAGAATTCCTCACCAGAAAATGTGGTGCTAAAACGTTGTTCCGCAAAATCAGAGGTATTTTGATGGACAAACGGATGGATAAATTGACTGGAATCTTCCTGAGACGGTATTTCCTTAGACAATAACTTGCTGGCTTCACCTTTAGGGAGCCAATAACGCTCCTTAGCAAACGGATAGGTAGGTAAAGGAATACATCGATATTCAGCACTGCCCCAATATTGCATCCAGTCAATATCAACTCCTGCAACCCAACATTTTGCGACGGTTTCTAATGAAGCTATCGGAAAACCATTGTTCGCCACCGCTTCAAGTTCAATGTGTTGAGCCGTTAAAGCCTCTCCGCGTGCGTTTTGCGCTTGTGTTCCCAGATATTGTGTTCCCAGATATATTGCTGCGTGTTGTTTTTCCGGGTATTCAACAAACGCTTCTAATACACGCCGTAGTTGTTCAATTGATGAAACTATCGTTGCCCAACGATGCGTAAATGCTTCTCTCCCGGTACTGAGCGTCCAGGCCAGTTCGTATAGATTGAAATTCTTTGTAAAATCCAGTTCATTGATCGTTTTACGCAGGTTTACTGCCTGTTGGTAAAGCTGTTCATTGCTTTTTGCAGACAAACAAACCAATACAGGCGTTTCTGTTGCTGTTTCCGCAAAAGGGCTTATTCTGGCGGCAGATTTGTTATCAGGTTCACGCAAAACTATGGCCGCGTTCACATTACTGAACCCATAACTGCTGAAAAATATATGTCGGCGTGTACCCTCCTGAGATGGTGGCCAGTCTACCGTCTCTGTCAGGAACTGAATTCCCTTGCTATCTGATGGAATGTCGGCATTCAATTCTGCTTTATCCAGTCCGCGAATCAGGGGGATCTGGTTATATTTGAATGCCAAAAGCCCCTTGAGGATGGCGTAAAACCCTGAGCTGGCGTGGTTATGACCAATATTGGGTTTGACCGTACTCACATAACAGGGTGAAGCATCCTGTGAGCGGGCAAAAACATCCACCAAAGCATTAGCCTCAATCGCATCTCCCATTTGAGAAGCAACACCGTGTGCTTCCACATATTGAATTTGCTCAGATAAAAGGTTTGCCCGTTTTAATACGGTCTGAAACAGACTGATTTGTTGCTCTTTATTGGGTTGAGCAAATGAATTGGTTTTACCGCCCGAATTATGACCGGTAGCCTGTACCACACCATAAACATGGTGGCACTGGTTTAAGATGTCGCTGTTTCTTTGCAAAAGTAAAGCAGCACACCCTTCTGACGTTCTGTACCCTGAAGCCTTTTCAGAAAAACTGTGGATATTCTCTCCGCCCGTTTCAAATGGCGTCGCAGTGGTTTCTCCCGCTTTCCAGGGATTCAAAAACAGCGAAACACCTCCCACAATAGCGTAGTCACAATCACCCGCTTCAAGTGCCTGACATGCCATATCCAAAGCAACAAAAGCACTTGAACATGTTGTATCAACAACGATGGAGGGCCCATTGAAGTTGAAAAAGAAAGAAATACGATTTGCCAGAAAACAAGGATCGTTCCCCGGAACAATAAACTCCTGGCTTCCCTTATGTTCATCAGGGATCCTGTCTACATAAGAGTTTAAATACCAGCCATCCTGGGCAACAAATACGCCCACCTTCTTGCCAGATAGCGTTGATGCCGCTAACCCTGCATCTTCAAGGAGCTGCCAGCTAGTTTGTAGAAACAATCTCTGCCTTGGGTCGGCAAACATAATTGCAGAGCCCGAGAGAGGAAAGATATGTCTATCGAAGTTATCAATATCCTCAAGAAACATACCGCGTATCTTTTCCCTAAGCCCCCATTTAACCGGTGTTTGGCGGTTATTAAGTTGATAGCGCTCTTCTCCTATCACACCAATCAGAGATCCGCCGTCAACTAATGTCTGCCAATAATGAGATAATGACAAACCTCCACCGAAATGTGCAGCTACGCCGATGATAGAATATTCCATCAATAGCTCTCCTCTTTTTATTTTGGCAAACAATAAACAATCATTTATTTTAAATGAGTGAAACCAACCCTTCACATAGAGTAAATAGTTCCCCTATGTAAACAGGTTATTTTAAAATAACGATCACAGTGATAATTTATTAATTCGTTATCATGAATAGAATTAATTTTTGTTTATTTTAAAAAATAAAATCATTATTCCATCAGCGTAATACGCTCACCTAATATTTTTTTAGCTAATGGGCCTACCACCGGCTTTGGCCCATATTCAAAACCAATAATATGTTTATCTGCATGTAATTTCTCTATACATTGTTGCCAACGGACAGGGTACGATAATTGTTTAACTAATAAATCTATTAATTGCTCCCGATTATTTAATGGATAAAAGTCAGCAGTCACATTAGATAATACAGAGGCTTTCAGTGGAAAAATATCAATACGCTCAAGAAAGCCTTTAAATTCTTCTGCAATATTCGCCATTCTTTTTGAGTGGAATGCGCCATTAACCTGCAAAGGGTGATAAATACCTTTCGCATTTAACACCTTTTCTTTAAATTGAGACAATTCAGATTTATCACCTGAAATAATAAATTGTGTGGGTGAATTAAAATTGGCTATCGTTAAATCACGCAATTTAGAATCCGCCAATAAAGATTCTACCTGTTCCAATTTAAGACCAATGACAGCAGCCATAGCACCCTCAGAGCAAAGCGCCATACATCGGCCTCGTTCCTGAACAATAGCTAAAGCAGTCTCGAAACTGAAAGCACCTGCTGCAAACAAAGCACAATATTCACCTAAACTATGGCCCACAAAGATTTCAATGTTTGTACCGTGTTTTTCTAAGCTTTCTAAATAATAAAGAATGTTAATGACAAACAGAGCGGGCTGCGTGAATTCAGTTCTGTTAAGAACGCGGGTTTCACCTTCACACACCTGAACAAGTGAATACCCCAATACCTGTTGTGTGAGCCTCATATGATATTCATATTTATCAAACAGGTTGCGTCCCATACCTTGAAACTGGGCCCCCTGTCCAGGAAACATTGCGACAGTACATGTTTTCATTGTTCACATCCATCCTGTTTTCTAAATGAAGTGTTTATTTTTTTTCCTCAACTTATAAGTGAGTGACATTTCAATACATATACTCAACTCATTTGTTGGTAAATCGTCTTCTGGATCTAAGACTATTGCCCGATTTTTTGAATAAATCAGTTCGGGAAAAAGTGTTCTGAACGTATCGACCAAGGTGGTTTGGCAGTGAAAAAAGATAGCCACATGCGAATGACCGAAACGATCTAACCGGATTGTGGTTCCCGATCCCGTTTCAAGAGTAAGGTAGCTGGGTTGCCCCCATTTCAAAGTCTCAGTAATTAAACCAACTCCTGCCGTTTTTGATGCGACGTCAAATATTAATTCTCTTATCGTCAATAATATTTTTTGATATCGTTCAGGATAATTATTAAATACCGAGTAAACTTCGTTATTTTGAAATTCTTTCATAAGATTGCTACCTTATCGTTAATTTGTGCGTTGTGGCTATCTCACACAACACGGTCTTTGGATTTAAAAACAAACCTTATAATATTACGGTTTCTGGATTTTATCCAAAAGACATGCCACTTTTAGCAATCAATTCCCCACCCATCCCATCTCTTTATAAGAGACATATTTCTTACGTAATTCACTGTCAGGTACAACAACATCGTTTTCAGACATTTTCTTCCCTTCCAGAGTAAGTCTTTCTACTCTTTGGGATTGAACAAATTCATAGAGCGGATTCTGATGCTGATAAGGCATTTCAATCTTCCAACGGGAAGCAATAGCAATGGATACTGGCGGTTGATTATTAATTGCATGCCACCACCAGGGAGGATTAATTAACATATCGCCCGGCTCCAAAGTAATTCGCAGTTTAGGGATACGGTTATAAAGTGGCTGATGTTCTTCTAAATATCTTACCG
This sequence comes from Xenorhabdus budapestensis, assembly GCF_002632465.1. Lineage (GTDB taxonomy): Bacteria > Pseudomonadota > Gammaproteobacteria > Enterobacterales > Enterobacteriaceae > Xenorhabdus > Xenorhabdus budapestensis. The sequence continues at coordinate 42,447 of NZ_NIBS01000007.1, forward strand.
GCGCATTGTGTTTAACAAATGAACCAACAAAAATCCCTTTATTAAACATGGAGCTATACATAGCTGCGGAATATTTAGGATGAACAAATATCCACTCTTTACGGCCATAAATATTCAAGAAACAGTTAAGTTCATTAGCACAATGATAAACCGCACCTGTGCCAGGGCCACCGATGAAAAGTTGGGCAATCTTATGATATGAGGCAAAATCACCTAAAAAATTATCAATGCGGTCAATACCAATTTGTTGATGCAAAATAGGATATTCATTAAAAATATCACTTAAGTTCTCAAGATATGCCCGGCTGACATCACCATTTAATACTGCATTGATATAATTACGTAGTGATGTTCCATCTTCTTCAAACAGTTTTTCTGTTGTCGAATACCACAGTTGAAAATCGCCAAAGTTATCCCTGAAATACTCTGGCGTCCATAGCTTCCCACAGGGGAAAGATGAAGCAAATCCTTTAATGACAATAGGACGAATATCTTCAGCATAGATCTGAGCCAATTTCTGCCAGGTAAGTTCCCCAACCTCATAAGTTTCTATTTCTGAATACCCGAATTCTAAAGCCGGTAATGCAAACGCCATACTTTGTTCAGCTTGTTTTAACTCGTTCTGAAACAGATCCGGTTTTGAAAAAAAGTTCCTTAGAAAAAAGATACGCTCATATTCCAAACGTTCTTTTTCAGGTAGATCCACGTAATCATAATTTGAATATGATGTTGTCATGATATTTTCCCCTCAAGTATGGAGTGAATAAAATTAGCCGCCTTATTAACGCTCTGATACGGTAAGATATCCTGTACAGAGAGATTAATAAGAAATCGTTTATTTATGTTCACCACTATTTTTGTCAAAGTGACAGATTCCAAACCATAACTTGAAAATAAAGTATCTTGATCTAATTCATCCGGGGTCATATACATAGCAATCATAATTTCCCGGCTAAGAAAATCTTTAATTTCTTCGAGCTTCTCCATATCAAAGTCTCCCTTCCGGAAGTTGAGATATGATCTCTTTATACAGCGGGAGTATTTCATCGGCTGCTTTTTCTATTCCCGCGACTGTCAGAAAGTGATTTGTTGATTCATATAGCGACATTAATTTTGACACTATATCGACATTCTGCTCATCCAAGATGCTACCCTGCATTTTATTTTCAGAACACGACAAGCCTAGCATCACAGCTCTTGCCATCATCTCTTTTAGTGCATTGATTACTGAATCTTCAACCTTACCTTCCATAACTTATGTTCTCCATAGTTATTCTCGCATCGTTATTTCTCACTATTAATATGCAATTCTGAAGTCTTTTATTTCTCATTTAGCCCCACATTTTTTCTCTTTGGTACAATATCAATATAAAGCCGTGACGAGCGATCAAATGGGTATTTCGGCCAAAAACTCCGTTTATTCGCGGTAAGTTTCACCCTTTCATTATCTCCTTTTTTCTCTAACCACATACGCAATGCCTCTGGCAATGCTGCCAGCATTACATCATTATCCTGACAGTTCACAGATGTATGTAATCCATCTACGATGTGTCCTGCCAAAAATGCCGCCAATTTATCAAGCAGTTCCTCATAACTGCCGACTTTTACCACTAATCGAACATCTAAATGTTTACGATAAAACCGTAATGTCGATATTAATCGGGATAACGGTGTGATATGGCGATACTGGTGGATTTGTTCTATCACTGAAATTACATACCGTTTTAATGACTCAATATTATTTGCGGACAAGCAGAACCAATGTTCTTTATCTTCAATAAATAGATTTTCAGATTGATCAATAAAAGGTTCTAAAAGTACAAATGCAGAAACCCCACCTAATCCATATGAGAGTAAACCAACTAATCCTCTGGATTCATTAAATGGCTGGCTGGTATTTTTGATATGTAACCACTTGCTATCAATATTTTCATTAAGCGCATGTAATTCAGAAATTCCCGGTATCTGTTGATGTTTAATCGCCAGTATTGTTCGCACAAATCCTGCAATACCGGAACATACCTCAAAATGACCTACATTCGATTTCATTGAACTGACCACACAGGATGCGTGCTCTGACTGTGATAAAAACGCTGCAATGGCATCTGCTTCACTGAGATCCCCAACATTAGATGCAATACCATGAGCTTCAACATATTGTAGTTTTTCAACATCCGCCTGTGCTTTTCGAAACGCTCTTTCCATAACGTTTACATGAGTAGAAGCATTTGGTGCAGTAAAGGAATCCCCCTGCCCTCCGTGCCAAGTTGCCGCACTTTTTACTTTGACTAATACCTCATCGCCATCTGCAACCGCTAATTTCAGATCCTTTAACAGAATACAACCAACACCTTCGCTGCGAACAAATCCGTGTGCATCTTTATCAAAGGGTTTCACCATACCATCCGTACTCAGCAGGTTTCTTTTTTGCAATGCGTTAAAACGAGAAGGCAATAAATTGATTTGTGCAGCGGCAATAACAGCTTGTTCCACAACACCTGAGTTGATTAATGCTTCAGCTTTTTCAACCGCGGAATAAACACTCGCGCAAGCAACATTAATCGTTTCGCTTGGCCCCTTAAAATCAAACAAATGGGATAGCCGATTGGCGGATAAATAAGGTGTTGATGAACCAATTGAGAACTCATCTATTGATGAATCAAATTCAGCAATTAATGCGTAATCATTAGCATCAATACAAACAAAAACCGCAGTACTTCGTTGATTAAATTGCTCAGGTGAATAGCCCGCATCAGTTATTGCAGACCAGACACTTTCTATCAGTGTTCTATGCTGTGGATCCATCAGCATGGCTTCCCGGCGAGACAGACCAAAAAACTTATGGTCGAAAGCCAGACAGTCCTTTATGAAATATCCCTGTATTTTTTCTCTTTCGATGTCTTTAGTTAATTCATCCGGCAATATCTGCCAGCGAGACTCTGGGTAAATTTCAGGAGCCAGTACTTTCTTGCTAAACAATGGCCAGGCATCGCGCCAGTGTTCAGAACCACACATACGTAAATCAATTCCAATAACACCAACATCCTCTTCATTAATGTCGATTTGTGGAGATGTATGAAGTTCAGGCTTACTCTGTAGATGAAGGTCTTCATTACATGGTTTGTCAGAATATTGACTCAGGTACTCTACCAAAGCATGTATGCTAGGTTTTTTTGCCAAAACCACACTGTTTATCATTAATCCCATTACCTGACTGAGCTCCCGCGAGATCCCCTGCATCGCGATAGAATCTATTCCCATATCAGAGAAACGCGTTTTTAAACCAATATTCTCTGGCTGTAATCCCGTCATATCCGTAATAACCGACAAAATGGTGGAAATCAGCCCCTGCCTGTCTTTCAATATCGATTGACGTGCAAGCCGGTGATTAAGCGCCTCATTGATTTTCTCACCCACACCAGCCACAACACAGAGTTCTGCCGGTTGATGAATAAGTGCATGATTAAAAATCCTGATGCCATCATCGGTTAACAGAGGGTCAGTACCCGTTGTTTCCTGTAACATGGATACCGCTGATTTATTAATTCTCATGCCGCCATCCAACCAGTAAGGCCAGTAGATCACCGTTGATCGTCCGGCTCGCAACCCTTCTGATTGTTTCTTATTACGATTATGAGCAAACTCGACGAGGTAATGATTAGCTGCTGCATAATCCGTTTGCCCGGGGTTTCCGAACAGAGCAGTTATTGAGGAGAACACAATAAATTGTTTAACAGGAAGCGAACTGGTGAGTTCATCTAACAATTCACATCCAATAATCTTACTTTCAACAATGTTTCTGACATGCTGTTCCGTCTTTAAAAACATACTTCGATCATCAATACTTCCTGCACTGTGTATGATGAGATCAATGTTTTTATATTGAGTGACAATATGTTCAACGACAGCGGTGAGTGCCTGACGATCGCAACAATCTGCCTGAATATATTCAATAGTTCCTTTTTCTGATGCTCTATAATTCACGGGCAATTCATCACACTTTCGACGACCAGTAATCACAACATTTGCATCAAACGTATTTGCTAAATATTTGGCAAATATTTGCCCAAGACCGCCAGCTCCTCCACTGATTAATACTGTCGGTTTAAAGCCCAATAGAGATTTAAAACCAAACAGCGCTTCACGTTGTTGTGCTGATTCAGCTGGAAATACACTGACGTGATAGTGTAAGGCTTCTAACAGGAGAGCATTTGATCCTTTTCCATCATTCAAACGCCGACAGAAAGAGCCAGATACCGGTATTTGAAATAGCTTAAGACATTGCTCTATATGTTGTGAAACAGTGACATTATGGAATTGATACCAACCACAAGGGAGACCGAATTCTTTTTCAAGCGATAGTGCATGTGCATAGAGTGTATTTGCCCAGATGTTTTTTCGGTCAGACAATAATATCCACGAACCGGGCCTTGTTAATTCGATGGCTCTGATGAGTTGCCCCAGAAAATGTAAATACCAGCTAATCCAGTCGCTACCTGAGGCATCATTTGGCAAGCAGGGAAGTTCAAAATATCGCTCAGATGAAACATGCTTTCTCAATGCTGAAGATTGATCTTCATCCAACATAGAAAAAATAATTGGCGGCCTGTTTTTCTCATGACTTAGCTCATCATAAAATGATGTAATTGAAGAAAATAGCGGTTCAACTTGGTATAAAGTAGTGTCATTATTCTGCTTTTCATTTTCGATTATTTCCTTTTTTTTCGTTTCAAGCTCATCAGGAAAATAAGTATTATGCTGAAAAGGATAAGGCGGAACATAAGTAATACGGTCATTAGCTGCTGAAAATAAATCTTTTAAGCTATCCCGTTCTCCATTCAACCAGGCAGCCACTTTTTCATATTCTGGATATCCGCTGGCAGGGAATGTTTCAGCAGCTAATCCATTGGCAAAAGAGATAATTTTTCCCAATAGCTCTTGCCGAGTGTGATATATAAAAGCGACACGGTATGGAAGGTTTGTTCTTTTGGCCAAGGTGTAGGCACAATCACTCACTGAGGCTGTAGGCGTGTTCTGAAGAAACGTCGAAATCAACAGGGCATATGCTCTTAATGCCTTATCTGAGAATGCTGAAAATGCAAACAAATGGTGGGTAGATTCTGGCCTAAAGATCTTCTTATCTTGATACTCAGAAATAATCGCATGAGCATTGACACCACCAAACCCAAAACTACTAACACCGAAGCGTCGTATTCCTCCGTTTGATGGCTGCCAGTCACACTCTTTAGTGAGGATACGGAAAGGACTTTCCTCCAAAGCTATTTTGGGGTTTAATTCATTAAAATGAAGCATAGGTAACAGGCGTTTCTTTTGAATAGAAAGTAGCCCTTTAATCAAACCAACCATACCCGAAGCTGATTCAAGGTGTCCAACATTCGCCTTGGAGCCTGATAACACACAATAAGCCGTTCCTAATGTTTCTCCACATTCTTTGGCATGGGCACGGAATGCACGTTTCAATCCATTAACCTCAATCGGATCCCCTTTTGGCGTTCCCGTACCATGAGATTCAATATAGGAAATTGAATTTGCTGAAATATTGGCTTTCTGAAGCGCTTTTCTTATTACATTCGCCTGAGCATAAGCACTGGGGGAAGTGATCGTGGCAACACTACCACCATGATTTACGGCCACAGCATCAATGATGCCATAGATCCGATCATTATCTGCTAACGCCTTTTCAAGCGGTTTTATCAGGAGCATTCCTGCCCCTTCTCCGCGAACATAACCATCCGCTTGTTTATCAAACGTTTTACAACTCCCGGTTCGAGACAACATCCCGGCTTGGGAAAAAGCAACAAAATACGTGTGACTGAACAGGTAACTCACTCCTCCTACAAAAGCAGCTTCACAATCACCAGACTGAATAGATTGCACTGCGTAAGAAAGTGCTACCAAAGAGCTCGAACATGCGGTATCAACAGGGACACTGGGGCCTTTTAGATCCAAATAGAAGGAAATTCTATTGGGAATTAGCGTAGTATAAGTTCCGGTTGAAAGATGCCCTTGAATATTAGTTACTGATTTTTCCAAACGTTCCTTATAATCAAAATTACATACACCAAGAAAAACACCAATATCAGCAGATTTCACATCAGAAACGCCATATCCCGCGTCCTCTAAACATTCAACCGCTAATTCCAAAGAGATGCGCTGCTGCGGATCCATCAATTCGGCTTCACGAGGCGTGATATTAAAATAAGGGGCGTCAAAACGGTCAAAATTTTCTACTAAACCAGCCCAACGACTTAAAGATTTATTTTTTTCAAAATGTGGCGAATAATATTCACTAACCGGCCATCTGGATTCAGGAATTTCAACAACAGCAGATTTTTTTTCTTGATATAATTTCCAAAATGACTCTTGGTTGTAACATCCAGGTAAACGGCAAGATATCCCCACAATCGCAATTTTTTTTCTGTCATGCATGCACGTATCCCTCTTCTGTTCCTTCTCTTTAACCATATGAAAACCCCAGTTACCTATAGAAAACTATAAGCTCTATTTCAAAGAAAAAAGCTCAAAAGTGAGCATATTAAGAAATTATTTATTCATTTCTAAAATGGACTATGAAAATGATTATTTTTGACTTGTGAATTAATAAAATAATATTCTTTCAGTTTTTAAAGATACTTTAAGCAGATCTATTTTAGTCATAAACACCTTTTGGAGATTTTTGGTTGCCTAAACATTTCTAAAATTCAGTGCTGAGATAAATTACCAATTCCTATCTTTTTGATGCTTTTGTCAAAACTCTGGCACAACACAGTCATTTAACTAATAATGTATTCTTAGAAATTGGTATTTTTTCCCGCCATTATTGCCTGTCCTTCTCTTCTTATTGATAGAATAAGTTCAATAACACATTATATTAATAAACTTTTTTACATTAAGTTTCACTTTTAACCTGTTTAATGGTAAATACAACCTATTTATCAATAAATGTCCAATCTTTTATCTATTTGAATGTGGAAGATATCGGCATAAATGTTACTTTACGTTGATACGAATTGAAGGATAAAGTCAAATAAACAGTCGATATAATATTTTTTATATTGGGTTAAGTATAATTATTTCGGCGATTTTTTAGCATTATGACTAATACAGTATCTATCGATATTCTATTTTTATAAATACTTCAATAAAAAATATAATAAAGCATCATTTAAGGTGAGAGCATGAATGTTAAAATGAATTATATTCAAACCAAATTGATATAAAAGTTAATAGTTTGCTTTTAATGCAATCAATATAAGGATGGTTTTCATCCTCAATATGTTTGAAAATAAATGCGCTGGAAAAACGCCCACGCTCTCACCCCGGATATAATTTAGCCAAATCAGATATTTTTATCCAAAGATGAATACATTTAAAAAAATCTTTGATAATAACAATTTTGTATGTTGACTTTCTGGGCTACGTTTTAGCACTGAACAATTTTTCAAACTCTATCAATAGAATTATTCTATTGTTTCCCAAGATGAATATAAGAAATAAGTCACCAAATTATTTATTACTCTACTAAATATTCTTCAATTCTTTTCTTATCAACAATCAGAAAACAATCTTTAGACTCCTTAATGATCCCTTGCCTAAGAAAAAAATTCATAAAATATCCGACACGGGATCGGGTTGTACCTACCATATAAGATAGATCCTGATAAGAAATTTTGTTCTTAATAGAAGATACATTATCATTTTTAATTTCTGAGGCCATCCTCATCAAAGAATAGGCTAATCTCTTCTCACTATTAAAGATGACAAAGCTAGAAATTGTCTTCTGGTGTTCTATGATTTTATTTGCCATATAAATTACAAAATGATAAAGGATGACTTTACCTTTTATTTCTTCTAAAAATGAAGAAAAATTTATCTTTTTTATTGCGCAATCAATTAAAGCTGTCGCCGTTTCAGGTATAATATCCCCAGATAAACCACTTTCACCAAAAAAATCTCCTTCTTTATAAAAACCAATGTTACATGTTCTGCCATCTTCGGTTTGGGTAGAGACTTTAACATGCCCTTTTTCTATAAAATAGAAATTTCCTCTCCCTCCTCCAACATATATATATTCATCTTTGTAAAATCTTATATTCTTAACAGAAGCACTATCGCCACGGATAAAGTCAACAATACTACCATTGAAATTTCCAGCACTATTGCTCATTAGCATTACCCCATTGTTTTAATTAAATAGATAACCCTGGAAAAATCATTATAATTTTAAAAAGCCATACAAAACCTTTAACTTTCCTTTAACTTTCCGTAAACGTAACTCATATTTTTGGGACAGGATGCTCAATATTGAGCATTCCAGCCTTAATAAGCTGACAATCTGCTATTTTTTCCAGAAAAATCTTATTCGCCAAACGAAGCTTGGAGCCATATTAAGAAGGTTATTTCCACAAAATTTCCATTATAAATTCTCTCGCTTGGCGACTTAGTACCTAAAAATCATTTGAGGTATAAAGTAGATGGTCTATTACAGGAACGGTAGCCGTTTTTGTTCAAAGAAGACGGGCGGGTTCCCCCTTAAAACTGGGTTGCCGGGGGAGCCAGTGCTGGTAACGATCACTTCCAAACAGCGATTACGATCTGTCCGAACACACTGCTTTCATTCCTTCATATATACGCCCTTGATTTATGGAATCGAGAAAGGCTTTAACATTATCAAATGTTATCATTCGGCTTGCCTGAGTTCAGGCAGACTCTCCTTTTGCGCATTGGTGAGCGAGGTTTTCTTTTATGCTATTTTACTTATCCTATAAAATTTAGTCGTTTATTAACTTCACCTGAAATTGAATTAAAACTAGTCAATTTATGTGAACATAAAAAGGTCTATATTCAATGGATTTCAAGTTGTGTCGTGGCGGCAAAGGAACGACAAATTCGTCGGGAACGAATTCGCCCAGCCAAAGGCTGGCCTCCGGTGAGAGGCAGGAGCCTCTCATTAATTCCCGGTAGCATAGATAACCGGATGTTTATAAAAACGGTGACCGGAGTGAGTGAGCGCAGCCAACAAAGAGGCGACTTGAAAGACGAAGAGTATATTCATATGAATAAATTGGTCTCTACTAAATGCGGTGACAAAATGAAAAAGGCCACGCCGGAACGCAGCCTTTGATTATTTAAAAATGGTTCTATTCAATAAACCCTAAGTCATCGCGCCTATGTCGTTTCTGTTCCTGATAAAAATTTTCATGTGGACCAAAGTTCAATAGGTATAACTCTAATTTTCCTTCAATCCAGTGATAACCGATCAATGTTAATTGCTTATTCAAGCGAAATTTATGAACACGTAGAAAACTCAAATCTCCTTTCTTCTGTTCACCAATTTCAGGATTATCAATGATCATGTCTATTTCATCTTCTACTACGCTAAGAAGATTTTCAGGTAACTTTGATAATGCTTTAGAAAAACGCCTTGTTTGGTAAATCTCAATTTTGGCGTTTTTTGGTCTTTCTGACATAGGGAGTTACCTTTTGGTTGCCCACTTCGCTCTTTGCCAGTAAAGATTCAAGAATAAAAGCATATGGCAAATCAGGGTTTTCCTCAGCTATCTTGCCGATTTTAGCCCAATATTCTATTTGCTTAGGTACGCTTCTACTTGCAACTTCTGCATGAATCTTCACTTCATTAACGAAGTCATCATCAAGTCGAACACTAGTTGCCATTAGAAAACCTCGCTTTCTACGCATAAACATACTGATTATTGCATTCTTTTGTCTCTTTTTGCATCTATTTATTGCAATAAAGAGTACAAAATGATCTAATCTCCTTCACGGCTGCTGGACTGGATAATATGCACCATAAGGTCAGCTGGCTTTTCACAGGGCTGTTTGCCCGAATAATTTTGAACAGGTGAAAAATACCAGACATCGGGATAAGGCACCTCTGCCGTTACCGAGAACGAACGGCGCAATAAACCGTATTCCTGCCGCAACTCTTCATACTGACGTGACAAGGTAAGGTGAGATTCTACCAATTCATGGTATAGTTTGTTCAACTCCACGTTGGCCTTTTCTTTAATTAATCATGTGATTTTTCATCCAAACGCCTATCAATGATACGGTTCACAATCTCACGCAATTTTTCTACACCAATAAAGCCCACAGCACCACCAAGTGCGGGTGACATACTGCTGGGAATACCAACCAGTTCCAGCGCACTTGAGAATCCCCATGACAACGCCCCGCATAAAAAAGGTTCAGCCCAACGGTTTTTTCGTTCTACACCGTCATAAATCAGACGTCCATAACAGATCATAATAGCCAGCAAGGAGCCGGATATCTGTGGCCAGGCATCTCTCAGGCTATCCATAAGTTCAATCCATAAATCAGGATGTTCTTTCATCATTAGTCCCATAATTGAATAATTGACGTCACAGATATAAAGTTATTTCTGGCGGTTCAATCACGGTTCCGATGATATTGCCCAAATCAGAATCGGTCAGACAGGGATTGATCCAATACTGAGTGACGTTTGTATATATCCATATTAGCCTCAGCATAAAGCAATCACACTGTCATATACTTGTGTCTTGCTCAGTACTAAATCACACAGTCAAATGTTCCTCAACGTGTGCCACAGGTCATTAATTAGTTTCATCGCATTCATTTTTTCGTTGGTTACCACAATGCCAATATCACGGCAGCGTTCTTCGGAACATTTTACTAGTACCTTGTCCCAACAGTACGCCTAAAATAGTAAGAGTACCTCCAATAAACTGAATTAAGTTGAACCTGTTTTCTACAATTATCTGTATTATTAATGCAAAGACAGGTACAAAATTAAAAAATATCGCTGTTTTACCTGCCCCACGAATAGTAATACCTATATTCCAAAATAAATAAGCAAGAAAAGAACCAGCAATACCCATATAAATACTCGCCAAATGGCTCTCAAGTGGAGCTGATAATAATGCAGGAACAGGAGATTCAACAACAATTGTAACTATTACCAATATAATCATGCCAAAAAACATTGTCCAACTTGTGGTTTCAAGTGGAGTTGCTTCTGTAACAAATACACGAATTCCAACGGTGTAAATTGCCCAACTGAGACTCCCTGCAAAAATAATCAATACCCCTTTTTCTATATGAACCGTGCTACCAAAGATCAACTGACCATTGGTAATTACCAATGCCACACCAAGTAAACTAATAATCATTCCAATCGTTCGTATTATTTCAGGAAAACGACGATTAATAATAGCTTCTAAAATATTGGCAGAAACTGGAGTCGTTGCCATTATTAATGCAGCAGTCACAGGATGTCCATGTTGGAGACCAACAAACAATGCTCCATTAAATCCCGCAATACCAATTCCTCCAAGGCAAATAAAAGCCAACCAATTTTTCTTAAGCACCCTGCCATTAATTTTTCTTCTGAACATCATAAAAATGAAAATACATAAGACAGCAAAAACAAAACGTTCACCAGAAGCTGTCCACGGAGGGAGAGCTACAAGAGCTATTTTAGTTACCTGAAAGTTTGAACCCCATAAAAATGTCGCAATTAACGTCAGAACAACCGCTATCTGTGGTGTTATTCGTATGTTCATGATTTAACTCTCTTAATTTTTAAAAAGATAACTGGGTTGTTTTTCCTGGAATTATTGTGGCATAGTTCAAAAATGAAATATTTAGACATAAACAGAAAATAATTTTCCAAAAATGGAAATCATAATATGCAATCACTTATTTGGGATGATATTCGAGTATTCCTGGCAGTCGCACAAACTGGAACTATCAGTAATGCATCAACGCTTCTTAATATTGGTATCGCAACGGTATCGCGAAAAATTGAACGGCTTGAAACAATTTTCGGAATGCCTTTATTCCTCCGTCATCAGACAGGTTATCAGTTAACGGAAGATGGAAGAGAACTACTGGAAAAAGCCAAGGCAATGGAAATAGCTGCAAATTCATTTCTGGCTGAGGCTGATATACGTACAAAAATCGCTGGTAAAGTCCGCCTCGCAACAACCGAACTTCTTGCCAGTAATTTAATTATTCCTAATCTATCAACCTTACAAAAAAACTACCCAGATCTGACGCTGGAAATCATTACTGATGTACATACTGTAAATCTTCATCGCCGTGATGCTGATTTAGCCCTTCGCCTTGTCAGACCTGAACAAGGTCATGTTACAGTGCGTCAATTAGGTATATTGGGTTTTGGGTTATATGCCAGTGAAAAATATTTTATAAATCATCCGGCTAAGATACCTGAAGGCGCATATGACAACATCCACTTTATCAGTTGGACTGATAAATACCTGCAACTCCCATCATCCAAATGGATAGAGAAAATCCTGAAAGGCCGCCCACTCTCTATAGCTACAACTTCACTTTCAGCCCAAATTGCAGCAGTAAAAGCAGGTTTAGGATTAGCAATACTGCCCCACTTTATTGCCAACACTACAGATTTTATTTGTGTTTCACAGCAACCGGAGTTAGAACAACCTCTTTGGCTTGTTATTCAGGCAGATTTGGCACACTCTCCCAGGATAAGGAAAATCGCGGATTTTCTAACAGATGTTGTTTCTCAAAATCGAAAGCAACTCTCCGGGTAAATTAAAATTACGAAAAAAGATAAAGAAATCAAATTATCTTTAACAATACATACATTACATAAACATACCCCTCTTTCTTGTCCGCGAGCCCCCTTTTACTATTTGTCTATAATATTTACTACAAAGTGATTGTAGTAAATATTATATAGTTAATTAACTCTACCGTTATAGTAAAATTTACAATAATCACTATATAAAAATAATTTCATGCCAATTTATGGACAATATTCTTATTGCAAAAGAAAAATATTTAACATAGATTACTCCGAAAGTGACATTGATGTCTTTTTCAATGGCAATAAAATGAAAGCACAGAAAAAGCATCAATATATTTTAGAACAAGCATACAAAGTCTTTATCGAGTTGCCAGATATGAATTTATGGTCCAGGAATCACAGACAAACAATAGTAATATTGCATGTGAAACATATGGATTCAATGTAAAAATCATTCTTAAATTAACTGATTTTGACCAAAAACAGGCAGAAAAAACTTTCCTCATATTAGATCAAGCCCATACGACTTTGGATACATCGATACACAAAGTAATGTTATTACTGAATAATCCAATAGTATTTAAGCAAAAAATTCTCTTTTTAGGGGATGATGATTTAACATCTTTAGCTTTAATGATGGCATTTAAAAAACCAGGCCATTATTGCAAAAATAATATTTATGTCAAAGATATAGATAAAGAACTATTGGAGTTCATTAGAGAGGTATCAAAAGAAAATAATTTTATTATTAATACAGAATTCGTAGATCTGAAGCACTCTAATAAATATGCTAAATCCTTTGATGTTATCTTGACAGATCCACCATATACTTTCGATGGATTAAAATTATTTTTGTCATAGAGATGAAAAATTGCGAAACAGATAAATTAAAGTCTGTGTCAGCGATCGAAACCATGATGATTGATATTGCTCATAAAGGTGAATTCAACATTATCAACTGCCATTTTTATCAATCCAAACTCAGGGGAGTTAGTGGCGCTGTGATATTAGCAGAGTCACATTTTACTATACATACCTGGCCTGAATATAACTATGCAGCCCTTGATTTATTAATATGTAGTGATTTTGAGCATCATGAAACTCTTATGAAACAGCTACAAAGCCAATTAAATTCATAAGAATATGAGTGGAAAATATTACAACGAGGTTTTTAATTATCGGATAAATTTAACAATCCACTAATACCCTCCCTGGTATTAGTAAATTATTTCAATGATGAGGAAAATACATGGTTATATCCAGTTTATTTTCCTAATATTTTTATAATTCATGTCTGGCAGATAGGTCCATCTGACCAAACATGACTAAAATTTGATTTATTATCGAAATAAAAATCTGGTTATGACATAAATGAAAGAATAAAAAGCAGTTTTATTTAGTATTTTAAGATTTAATAAAATATTATAATATCCGATTATTTATTAGGGACATTGCCATAACATCACAATATTGACCATTTTTAAAGGCAGCTTTACGTTGAATGCCTTCCATTTCAAAACCAAATTTAGTGTACAGCTCTATCACTTTCTCATTATCAGTGAATACTTCCAATTCAATCCTAGTACAAGCAAGCCAATTGAAAGCATAGTCAATGGCAAATTTCATCATCTTTGAGCGAATACCTCTACCTGAATAGCCAGCATCAATACCGATACCAATGCCTACAACATGTCTGCGTCTTGGATTAACGTAAGTAAATAATCCTATTGTACCTACTACCTTGCCATCTATTATTTAAATATAGTTATTTTTACTGAATCCATTACTTTTTGAGGTGGCCTATGAAGCAAGAAAACTCAACTATTTTTTCATTGATAAAAAATCTTGAAATGAGCCTGCATAGAGAAAAAAGAAATGATAATAACTGGGTAAATACCATCTTACATGATGATTTTTTGGAAATAGGAAAGTCAGGTTATGTTTATACTAAAAAAATTGTTGAGGATGCATTAAAAGAAGAAAGAAATACTATTTCACAGATTTTTTCAAAAAACTTTAATATGCAGAATTTGGATAAAAATATTGTACTTCTTACTTATCAATCTTATGAAATGGATAAGTCAGGACATCCACATAACAAAGTCCTGCGTTCATCCATTTGGCAGTTATCGGCATCTGGTACATGGCAACTAAGATTCCACCAAGGGACAAAAATGGCAGACTGACCATACAAGCTATCTGTCACAAAGCTGTAGTAAAAAGCAGGTTGTTTAGGAATGATAAAAAATGGCCCTACATCGGGGCCATTTTTTATACAGAGTGATTATTCAACAATTAAATACGGACTCTGCGCCTTTTCACAACCTGAAACCCAATCATTAAAATAATAAACCAGGCTGGTGTAACAATCAGTGCCTGCCCGGTATCAGGCTGCAAAGACAGCAATACCAAAACAGAAGCAAAGAAGGCTAAGCACACCCATGACATAACAATACCGAATGGCATTTTATAAATAGATGCTTTATGCAACTCAGGGCGGCGTTTCCGATAAGCCAGATAGGAACACAAAATCATGCTCCAGATGAACATAAACAGAATGGCAGATACTGTCGTTACCAATGTAAAGACACGCATTACATCGGGGATAAAATAGATCAAAATGACGCCACAGGAGAGGCATAAACACGTAAATATCAAACCCGATGCAGGCACCGAGCGCCGGGAAAGACGGCTGAACTGTTTTGGTGCATCCCCTTCTTTTGCCAAACCAAATAACATCCGGCTAGTGGAGAAAACCCCACTGTTTGCCGAGGAAGCAGCAGAAGTCAGAACCACAAAATTCACAATACTGGCTGCTGCCGGTAATCCAATCAGAACGAATAATTCCACAAATGGGCTTTTATCTGCCACAATCGCGCGCCACGGTGTAACCGACATAATAACAGTCAAGGCTAACACGTAAAATGTGATAATTCGGATCGGAATGGCATTAATTGCTTTTGGCAGGGATTGCATTGGATTTTTGGTTTCCGCAGCAGCGGTTCCTACCAATTCAATTCCAACAAAAGCAAATATAGCGATTTGAAAGCCCGCAAAGAAACCACTCAGCCCCATTGGAAACATACCTCCGTCATTCCAAACGTTGGTAAGGGAGGCAATGTGCCCCGCAGGTGATTGGAAATGGATGCCAATCAGTACTCCCCCTGTCACAATCAGGGCAACAATGGCAACAATCTTAATCATCGCAAACCAAAACTCCAATTCTCCGAACAATTTTACTGTCGCGAGATTCAGAGTCAGCAATACCAAAACACATAGAAGTGAAGTGGCCCATTCAGGAAAATCAGGTGTCCAATATCCGACATAAGAGGTAATAGCGACAACATCAGCGATACCGGTAATCACCCAGCAGAACCAATAAGTCCAGCCTACAAAAAAACCGGCCCATGGCCCAAGTAGATCTGCGGCAAAGTCACTGAATGACTTATAATGCAAGTTGGAAAGTAATAACTCTCCCATTGCACGCATCACAAAAAACAGCATAAATCCAATGATCATATAGACAAAAATGATCGATGGCCCCGCCAGAGAGATAGTTTTACCTGATCCCATAAACAGACCAGTTCCGATAGCTCCTCCAATAGCAATAAGCTGTATATGTCGGTTAGTCAGACTTCGCTGAAGGTGCGAGCCCTCAGTTTCAGGTGGGTGTGTGAGTTGTATTTTTTCTTCCATAGTTGTATCCAGTTTATTCTCACAGCATGACCTCAATAGCAGCAAGCTGTGTTTAAGGAGCCATTGTGACATAGACAACTACAGTATTAACAGAAGGAATTTACACGAAAAACCAATAGGTTGTATTTTACGCTACTCACAAAATTAGATGTTGTATTTATTTTATTCATTTACTGAAAGTGTATATAGAGATAGAGCATTGACTAATTAATTGCCAGGGGACGATAATCAATATATTGGGTCGTTAGCTCAGTTGGTAGAGCAGTTGACTCTTAGACCCACCAGAATTATCAAGGAATTGCGTTAATTTTGTGAGTCCTTTGTTTTTTCTAGGATACCTCTAGGGAGTAATAGAAAGTATAAATGATTAACTTTTTTCCATTAAATGACTTACGGCGCTGCTGTTGCTCTTCACTTAATACCACAACTACAGACAAAGTAAGGACAAAGCAGCTTGTCCCTAATACCGACAGAAGGCGGGAGAGTTATTTTGAGTAGAAAATAACAAAAGGGGCGTTAAAAACCGCCCCAATGAAGTGCCTCGAAAATTAGGTATCTAGCAAATGCAATTTTTTTATTCTAATCTATACCATCCCATCAGAATAATATAACTATTGGTAATATTGATTACTTCCCTGTACCCAGTACTTGATGTTGTTCCAGAAACAGTATGGTTATGGGCACCAATATTTACAGAATGAGAATGATTGCCCTGAGTATCTGTATATGCAACTTTATAATTATCTGTATATTTAGCTCCGATAATTGATACTCCTTTCTGAACATATCCACCCCATATAGGTTCCCGACTTTGATCATATGATAATGCCGTAGCATGCTGATGATCACCCGCAACACTGGTTGATTTTATTCCATAATCAAATGAATCTGTTGTAGCTGAAAATGAGTGATTATGAGGAGGGAGTTGTGAAGCTTTCAATGTGATAGTGTCATTTCCTCCTATTGATAAAATGTCGGAACCATCTAAAGCTCCTAGTCTGATAGTTTTATTTTCGCCAATATATTCCCAGACTGTGTCAGGGAATAGGATGTTTGGATTTTTACTTTGAGCAAAAAATGTAACAATCCCAACAGGATATAATATATCAATGGTTACAGCATGTTTTTCCCGTTCTAACGCTAATTCATCTTCAGTTAACGTTTTTATTGTGCGCTTCTTATTTTGAATGCTCATATTGATTCCTCATGTATTAACAACGTACATTGCTAGTTAATTAAGCCAAAGAGGTTTAATTGAAAATATCTTTGGCAATATGAGGCGGTAGGATACTTCTCCGCCTGTGAACATCAATAAAATCAGTTCATCAATACTGGAGAGTACGGCTTGGATAAATTCAGCTGGTTAATATTTGGTAAATTGTATGCTTTGATGGCAGAATGGCACAAAATAACAAATAGTAAATAATAAAATTTATCAAATAACTGATAACACTTGGTACTATAAAAATGAGATACTCCATAAAGATGGTTGAAATAGCGACCATCATAGTTCATTGATTATTAATAATTTCTTCTCATTGATAGAAGCAAGTAAAGTCCATTAATTAACTAAACGCTGTCAAAGTTAGCCAATCGCTGCTGTTGTTTATAACTCAAAGTAAACGCAAATTCTTCATGCTCAATCTGCCATGTACCAAACTCTTAACCGTTAACAAAAGTCATTTAATAAAAAATCTTACCTCAAGTAAATTTATACCATCGTTTCTTCTGCAAAAAGGATAAAGTACATAATTGACAATTAAATAAATTGGCTAAATATCCGAGGTGATTATGGAAAATATTTCTTCTCAGGAATTAAAGCAAAGAAATACTATCAAAAAAGATAAAATAAAATCAGGTAATATACAGGTACAGGATGTCATTAATATAGATAAAATATTAGAAGATGTGAAGCGATTTAATTTAAACACCGTAAATGTTCCTGTTGAAATAGATATTCCAGAGGTAACATCTTCTAAATTTACTGTGAACCAATATCAAAAACAGCATGCTATTAATCTGATTAAAGAATTATTAAAGCATGATATAAAAATTATCGTTGAACCGTTCCCATTCATCCAGCAAGGTTCCATCGGTGAAACGGAATGGAACCCAAACGATATTAATGAATTTTTCTGGAATTGGAAAACAGTTGTATTACAAGATATTTTTGATTCAATAACTAATAAATATAATATTTATGGATTAAAAATTGCTTCTAATTTTATTTATATGGAGTATGCAGAAGGGTATTGGAATGATGTTATCGATTTTACCCGTAAGCAATATGATGGTAACGTTATATATCAGATGAATTCGTGGATAACGGCGGTTTG
The DNA here is from genome assembly GCF_002632465.1 of Xenorhabdus budapestensis. GTDB lineage: Bacteria > Pseudomonadota > Gammaproteobacteria > Enterobacterales > Enterobacteriaceae > Xenorhabdus > Xenorhabdus budapestensis. The sequence goes on from NZ_NIBS01000007.1 coordinate 61,074, forward strand.
GGATCCTTCCTATGAAGCTAAATTTATACAGAGGATAAACCGACCTTATTTAAAGAAGGTGGATTTTGTTGGCATCGACTGCTGGTTTGAACTTTCAGACAAGAAAATTCCATCTTATGAAGAAGTAATAGAATGTTTGTTTTCAACGACTATTTATAGTCGTGCTCAAGAAGTTATCTACCAAATTGAACGGTTACATCGTTCAACTAAAAAAATGGTATATTTTGGTGGGTTTAATATTCCTGCATGTGAATATGGACTGCGAACTCCGTGGAATCCTCATACATCAGATACATTCTCAGCAGAAATACAAATTAATGGATGGCGTGCTTATAGAGAAATAATGGAGCCAAAATCCTATTTTAAAGGTTTCTCCATATGGTTTATTGGATCTTGTGATAAAAAACATCCATATCAAATCCATAGTAAAGAAGCGGAAATAATTATTAATGAGTGGTACAAGGAATAGTTTTAGTTATTCGACATTAAAATATAATGGTTAAAGAAAATACCGTAGTTTAAAAAACATGGGTAGTTTAAGAAAAATAAGTAGTTCAAGCTTGCTATTTTCTTCTGTTAATTACCAGAAAGAGCTTGAACTACGTTATAGGGCTGAAGATTATGGAATTATTGCAAACGAACGTACTGGAAATCCCGCAGCCTTTTCTGGTTTAGCAACAATATTAAAAATAACCGCTCCACGAGTTGGCACTTGATCTAAATTGGTCATTACTTCTATTTGATAAGTATCTTGTGCCAATACATAATTCTCGCTGAGTAACGCACTATTCTTTCTGGAGTCTTTGGCTGAATCAGTATCAAAAGTCTCGTGCCCGATAGCTTTTATTTTTCTTTCTTCAAAGAGAAAATTGAGAGCATCTAATCCCCAGCCGGGTGTCTGGTTATTTCCGTTGATATCTTTATTATCCATTTTTTCCTGAGATGGCCAGCGTTTACTCCAGTCTGTTCTTAGTGCGACAAAAGTGCCTGCTTCAATAATGCCATGTGTGGCTTCAAACTGGAGAATATCATCTTTAGACAGTGAGAAATTAGGCTCTTGTTTTGCCCGTTCTGACTGGTCAATGACAATTAATGGTAACACTAGTTCTTTTAATTCCAATTCATTCAAGAAACGAGCATCAGGTATAAAATGGCAAGGGGCATCAATGTGAGTACCATATTGACCAACAAAGGTAAATTGTTGGGCGAAAAATCCATCTGGATAACTAAACAGTGTTTTAATTTGAGCAGGGTTAAACATAAAAAAATGGGGTGAGTCTTGATCAAAACTATGTGTCAAATCGATCCATTTTTTGGATTTTAATAAAGTGAGTGCCTGTAAGATATCGTTTGTCATAACAGCCTCATCTTGTTTAATTGTAGGGGCGTTTTTGAGAAAGACAGGGTACATTTTCAATGTAGGTGACTGCTTAAGCAGTCACCAAGACCTGTCTGTTTGTGAATATTAATATCTTCCAAGAGTGATATCAATATAGGTGAGATTGGTAAATGAACACTCCTACTCTGAGATAATTAATGAGGTAATAATAACCATTGGAGATTTGTCATTATCGATAAAAGGGTTAGTAACTGCTATTGTTTGGTAATAAAGTGGTTCCCATTCTGAATAGGTTATTGGTAACTTATTTTTTACCAGTGGATGCCTGCCGATTAATAGCATAAAATTAAAAAAAATTTTCATATCATTCCGTTGAATATCTGGTTTTTAATTAATAATAAATTTTTATTATTCTTCCATCTGCTTATTGTCTGAAAAATCCATTATCATCATCCATGAGTTAATTTTTTGTTTTGAAAATGTTTGTGTTTTTATATTTATTGTTTGCAGGTTATGCATACAATATAATGCCGAATTAGACTACCCGAAAAAGGGATGGTGACTAAATGACACCACCTGAAATGAATATGAATAAACGATACCGCTAATTAATATTATATTAATAAAATATCATGGTGTTGTTGTTATATTTATGTCTTATCTGTTGTAGATGTCAGCTCCATTTCATAATCACTGATAGGGAATTGCCCATAAGTATCATGTAATAATTGCTTACAGCTTTCCTGTTTAATCAGGTCGCTAAGTTCATCTAATCGTTTTTGCAATAATCTCCTAGTTTCTTTTTCATTATCTAAGACAGTCTGCAAAATTTTGGTTAATTTCTGCTGCAATGAAATAGGAGCATCTGAATCTTTTGATAATAAAGTAACCACTTCCACTGCTTTCAGGTAGGTGATTTCCATATCAACAAGTGCATCCCACTTTTCATTTCTAGCTAAATCAAGCATCTGCTCACTTAAATTAAGGATCTGCTGGTAAGCTGACAAAAGATCCAGATCATTTTTCATCAAACAATATCCTGACTGGCGTTGTAATGAGGACCTATTTGCCGCCAAGAATCTGAAATCTCGGAAAGTAAATCAATCACTTCGGTAATAGCCTTCTCATCGTTGCGTAAATTAGCATGGAGTAAACGACGACTCATATAATCATATAAAGCAAAAAGATTCTGGGCAATCTCTCCGCCTTTTTCGAAATCAAGTCCCTCTTTGAGACCATTATCAATGATATTTATCGCCTTTGAAATAGCTAAACCTTTTTCCGGAATATTCCCCTGCTGCATCAGAATAATTGCACGACGCAGGGCGCTGAGCGCCCCATTGAACAATATCTGAATCAACTGGTAAGGAGAGGCATTCATAATTTCGCTCTCAAGATCTACCTGAGCGTATAACTGGCTTGCCGAACGTTGATACATAATATCCTTTATTATTTTAAAAGCTGGGCCAAGGATAAACCTGATTGGTTCATTGAACTGATAAGCTTATCCAGTGCTGTAAATTGTTTTTTATAACGCGCCATCGTAGCATCAATATTTCTGTTGGTCTGTTCTACTTGCCTTTCTAGTGTTTTCAGACTTTTATTGATACCTTCGGTTACTGTTGCGATAGTTCCTTCATGGCTATCCAACGTTTTTTTCAATAAATTATAGGTCTGGGTTGCAAAACCAGTTTTTTCTCCATCCCCCATAAAGAAAGCTTTAACGTTGGCAGGTTTTTCTTTCAGGTTTTTTTCCAGTTTTTCGTTGCTGATTTCCAACGTACCATCCAATTTCTGTTTGATGCCCAATTTATTCAGGGTAGCAATATCAACGACTTTTTGTGCTGCAAACAATTGTTGCCTTAGTTGGCTTTGAATACCTTTTAAAGTACCGTCACCCAATAAGGGACCATTGTCTTTCGAAGCCGCTTCACCTTTTCCAACCTTTTTAAATTTGGTCAGTGAATCAAAAGTGGTTTGTACTTCATTATAAGCATCAACCCACTTTTTGATCGCCTCTTTCATTGGTTCGATATCACGGGATATAACCAAAGTTTCTGGTTTAACCACTTCTTGAGTTTCGTCACTTTTTCCCGGGACTTTTTCTGTGACTTTTTCCGAGACTTTTTTCAGGCTTAGGGTAATGCCTTCCGGGGCATCTTTTATCTCATTAGTTTGGCGTTCAATTTCAATGCCATTGACTGTTAATTTCGCATTGGTCGCTTTCACTGTTTGTGTCATTGCACTAGTGCCGCCACCTTTGCCGCCAGATGTATAGTTCAGCAAATTACCCAACTGATCATCACCTTCAACTTTGATGGTCATGACGGATTTTGTGCCGGCTTTTTTCGAAGTCAGGATCAGATAGTTTTTATTATCTTCTGCTTTGATGATGCTGGCATTAACGTTACCCTCTTTTTTATTGATGACATCACGGATTTCAACCAGAGAAGTTTCATTATCTTTCAGGGAAATAGAAATGCGCATTGGCTCTTTTTTACTTGGTTCACCTGGCTGATCGATAATAATGGTACGAGTACCTTTACCTTGTTCTCCTTGCAGGGCTTTTACATCAGCAACTTCCGTAGAGCGCAGAGACTGGGCCTTCGCAAGTTGTTTTATTTCAATAACATAGTTACCCGGACTGGCTTTAGAATCCGTACTGGGCGTAAATGTTTTATGATCTTCGCTGGTTTTGGTCGTATTGAGTTTATCGAATTTTTTGAGTTCTTCGGATGCGCTCTTTAACTTTTCCAAACTACCTTTTAATGTGCCAAAACCGGTTAGCTTAGCTTTATAGCTGCTTTGTTGTTGTGTTAATGGTTGTAAACGTTTTCTTTCATTTGCTTCAAGTTTATCCAGTAAGTTTTGATCCATCATCCCAGATCCGATTCCTACTGAGGAAATGCTAGCCATATTGACTCCTTTTAATAAAAAGCATCACTGGACTTGTTATCGGATTAATTTGTGAAAAGTTTACTGACAAAATGATTTTTTTGATTGACAGAATAATTGATGAGAACAGGCGCTGTTTGGGTTATCGGGGAAAAGGGAGAAAAAAATAAAAAAGTTTTTTCAAGAAATATTAAAGGTTCTTTTTAAGGGGCCGATAAAACTGTTGGCGGTGATGAACACCGTGAGCGAATAGGCTCAAACTAATTATATCGACTTGATTTTAAAAGGAACTCTACTATGGCATCAGTCATTAATACTAACTATTCATCTCTGCTGGCTCAGAACAACTTGACCAGATCTAAAGGCGTTTTAGGCTCTGCTATTGAGCGTCTGTCTTCTGGTTTACGTATTAACAGCGCGAAGGATGATGCTGCTGGTCAAGCGATCGCTAACCGTTTCACTGCTAATGTTAAAGGCTTGACTCAGGCTGCTCGTAACGCAAACGACGGTATCTCCATTGCTCAGACTACCGAAGGTGCTCTGAACGAAATCAACAACAACCTGCAACGTATCCGTGAACTGACTGTTCAGTCTCAAAACGGTAGTAATTCTAAAAGTGATATCAAATCAATTCAGGACGAAGTTAAACAGCGTTTGGACGAAATTGACCGTATCTCTGAACAAACTCAGTTTAACGGCGTGAAAGTACTGAGCAAAGATAGCAAAATGACTGTTCAGGTTGGTGCAAACGATAATGAAACTATCACCATCGATTTGAAAAAAATCGACAGTACTGTTCTGAAACTGGATAAGTTCGATGCAACTAAAGCTTCTACTTTTGGTGAGCAATTAACCGAAGTTAAAGGTAAAGTAGATGATGGTACTGGTAAAAAAGTTGACGGCAAAGTGAAAGTTGATACTTCTGCTCTTAAAGATATCTCTGAAGCTAAGGTCTTTCAGAAAATGAAAGAAGATGGCAAAGCTGACGGAGATAATCTCCTGATGTCTTACAAAGATGATAAAACAGGTGAGACTAAGTATGCTGAAGTAAAAGCCGATGAAAATGGAAAAATAACTATTAGTAAAGAATACCCTCCAAAAGTTAACGATCGCCCTCTGGATGCTCTGGACAGCGCTCTGGCAACAGTCGATGGCCTGCGTAGCTCCCTGGGTGCAGTTCAAAACCGTCTGGAATCCACTGTTAACAACCTGAACAACACTGTTAACAACCTGAGCGCTGCTCGTAGCCGTATCGAAGACGCTGACTACGCAGTTGAAGTTTCTAACATGAGCCGTGGTCAGATCCTGCAACAGGCTGGTACTTCTGTTTTGGCTCAGGCGAACCAGATTCCACAAACTGTTATGTCTCTGCTGCGTTAATTTTTATTTTCCAGCTAAGGATTTATGCAGGGCAACCTACATAGCTCCCGCTTATAAAATAAGGATCGGCTTGCCGATCCTTATTTTTTAGCCTCTGTTTTACAGAAACTGTTTAATAAAAACGATTTTAACGTTCGTCAGGGACAGCCTGAAACTTGCGATGCATTCGGGCGGACAACAAAAATTTCGCATAGGTGAAAAAGAAGCGCTTTTACTTCATTGTTCAAACGATTGTACCGATTAGGTGATTGGATAATGGTATCCAGTCTCTTATCCAAAGGTGTCTGTTGTTGTGAGCGATTTGTATACCGCCGAAGGCGTGATGGACAAAAATAGCCTCTGGAAGCGCTATGTACCACTGGTTCGCCATGAAGCACTGAGGCTACAGGTAAGATTGCCTGCCAGTGTAGAGCTTGATGACCTGCTTCAGGCCGGTGGCATAGGGTTACTGAATGCGGTGGAACGTTATGATTCCTTACAAGGAACGGCGTTTACCACCTATGCGGTGCAGCGCATCAGAGGTGCAATGCTGGATGAGTTGAGGAGCCGTGATTGGGCGCCGCGTAGTGTTCGACGCAATGCACGGGAAGTCACGCAAACCATCCGTAAACTTGAGCAAGAGTTAGGCCGTCCAGCCAGTGAGCAGGAAGTTGCTAAAGAATTAAAGATTAATCTGATAGAATATCGGCAAATACTGTTAGAAACCAATAACAGTCAACTATTTTCTTATGACGAATGGCACGAAATTCATGGTGAAAGCTGTGAGCCGGTAATTGAGGAAGAGCATGAGACAAACCCTCTCCAACAGTTACTGGAAGGTGACCTCCGTCAACGGGTTATCGATGTCATTGAGTCGTTGCCTGAAAGGGAAAAAATGGTTCTTACGCTGTATTATCAGGAAGAACTTAATCTTAAAGAGATTGGCGCGGTACTTAATGTGGGGGAATCTCGCGTGAGTCAGCTCCACAGCCAGGCAATAAAAAGGCTGCGGGCGCGTTTGAATCCAGAGAAGTAACTTTTTGCTTATTTGTTTTTTGTTAAGACTACACACAGGGCTTTATCTCTTATGTCTGTTACAACACAAAAGAAACGGCCTCTTAGCCGTTATATTAAGGATTATAAACATAGTCAGACTCATTGTTTGCATTGTCATAAGACTCTTGACCGTATTTCCCTTGTTTTTAACGGTCAGGTCATCAATAAAGAAGCAATTTCTGAGATGACTGAACTGGTTGATGACAAAACATGGAATGAGTTACAGGGTAAATTTGTAGCGCTGTGCCGCTTCTGTAGTGAAATTTATTGCAATAGCCAAACTGATTACTTCGACATAATGTCATTTAAACAGTATCTGTTTGAACAAACAGAGATGAGCCATAGCACAGTACGTGAATATGTGGTTCGTTTGCGGAGACTGGATGAGTTACTGACATCAAGTAATTATCCTGAAGAAGAGTTCACACCAGAAAAAATTCAGGAAAAATTGAGTGAGAAATTGTCTCAGTCCGCTTTCAGTAACTACAATATCGCGCTGCGTAAATATGAACAATATCTGAGCTGGCAACAGAACGGACATTGTTAATTAGACAAAGACATAACGTCTGTTGGGCTGAACAATTTAAGAGGGGAATGTGATAATAACGCATTTCCCTCTGCTTTTTTAACCCGTCTTTTTTAACCCATCTTTTTTAACCAATAGTCATTAAGCTGGCATTACCACCTGCCGCCGCAGTATTAATGCTTAAAGAACGCTCGTGCAATAAACGCTCCAGTAGCAGATTAGTTTCACCACGGGCAAAGCCTTGTACAGAAATAATCGGCCCTTTACGTTGCGCGACAGTTTCACAAACATAGCGAAGTTGATCACAATCACCATGATAAATGACCGCTTCCATTGCTGTGTCTTCATTCTGCCAGTCATTGACCAAATGAATAGAATAACGAATTTCATCCGGTAACTGTTGCAGCAACTGTTGGTGCAGATCATCTTTTTCCCAAATAGCTTGGCAGCCGACAGAAAGCACCGCCGCCAATTGGATCAGCGCATCCTGCTCATTATCCGCAAGACAAAGGACTTGACCACGCGGTAACAGGGTATAGGTATTACGTTCTCCCGTAGGTCCCGGTAATACACGCGTTGTTCCTCCCTGAGCCAGTAAACTATATTCCTGAATAACCTTGTTCAGTTCTGAATGATTACATACTGTTGCCCATTCAGCCAGTGTGTTGAAAGGAGAATGTAGGGCAGTTCGGGCTTTGGCATCCAGTGAATACTCTTCATCCTGTCGCGCCAGTGTTTGAGTAGCAGCATTGACTGGACGTTGGGACAACAGACGATAAAGATAGAGTGGCCCGCCTGCTTTTGGCCCTGTTCCCGATAATCCTTCACCACCGAATGGCTGTACGCCGACGACAGCCCCTACCATATTGCGGTTGACATATAAATTTCCGACTTTCGCTTTACTGGTAACTTGAGCGATGGTTTCATCGATACGAGTGTGAATACCCAATGTTAAACCGTAGCCGGAGGCGTTAATCTGATCCAACAACTTATCCAATTCATCCCGTTTAAAGCGCACAACATGCAGAACCGGGCCGAAAATTTCTTTTTTTAATTCATCAAAGCTGTCCAGTTCGATAAGTGTTGGTTTGATGAACGTACCTTGTGACCATTCTTGGCTGTCTGATGCATTTTTAGCCTGATAAATCGTTCTGCCTTTGGTACGCATGGTTTGAATGTGGCGTTCGATATTTGCTTTCGCTTCAGCATCAATCACCGGGCCGATATCTGTAGCCAAGTGTTCCGGGTTGCCCATCCGGCATTCAGTCATAGCCCCTTTCAACATAGTGAGTGTTCTGTCGGCTACGTCATCTTGTACACAGAGAATGCGCAAGGCAGAGCAGCGTTGACCAGCACTGTCAAAGGCAGACGCAATAACATCGGTAACAACCTGTTCTGTCAGGGCAGAAGAATCGACAATCATCGCATTCATGCCGCCTGTTTCTGCAATCAATGGCGTTGGACGCCCTTGTGCATCAAGGTGACCGGCTATATTGCGTTGTAACAGGCTGGCAACTTCGGTAGAGCCGGTGAACATCACACCACGTACGCGCTCATCACCTACCAGCATTGCGCCGACGGTTTCCCCTTGTCCCGGTAGCAATTGCAGGACGTCGCGGGGAATGCCTGCCTGATGTAGCATTTTAACGGCAACTGCTGCAATCAACGGTGTTTGCTCTGCTGGTTTTGCCAATACACTGTTACCAGCGGCTAATGCTGCGGCAATCTGACCGGTGAAAATTGCCAGAGGGAAGTTCCATGGACTGATACAAACCACAGGTCCCAGCGGGCGATGTGTATCATTGGCGAAATCCTGACGAACTTGATCCGCATAATAATAGAGGAAATCCACCGCTTCACGGACTTCTGCAATAGCATTGTTAAACGTTTTACCCGCTTCACGCACCAGAATACCAAGCAGGGATTGCAGGTTGTTTTCTATCAACTCCGCAGCACGCACTAAGATAGCCGCTCGCTCTGATGGTGGTGTTGCAAACCAGATTGCTCCTGCATTAGTGGAAACTTCCAGCGCATGGTTGACTTCCTGCTCAGTGGTTTCACGAACATAACCAACGGTATCAGAAGATTTGGCCGGGTTATTGACAGGTTTGGCTACAGGTAACTCTCCGGTATGGGTGTAATCACCACCCAACAGCGGTTCACTATTCCATGTTTCCATTGAAGAACTCAGCAGGGCGCTGGAAAGTGAAGCCAGACGGTGTTCATTGGAAAGATCAAGCCCCGATGAATTGACGCGGGTTTTACCATACAAATCAATTGGCAATGGGATTTTCGGATGCGGCAGGCCGATTTGCCCTTCGGATTTAGCCAACTCTTGTACCACTTTCACCGGATCGGCAACCAATTCATCAATCGGCAGGGATGTATCTGCTATGCGGTTGACAAACGATGTATTAGCCCCATTTTCTAGCAAGCGGCGCACCAGATAGGCTAATAACGTCTCATGTGTTCCGACTGGCGCATAAATGCGACATGGTCGATTGAGCTTACCATCAGCAATTTTGCCAACCACTTGTTCATAAAGCGGCTCACCCATACCATGCAGGCACTGGAATTCATATTGACCAGGATAGTAATTTTGCCCGGCGAGATGGTAGATAGCAGACAGAGTATGAGCATTATGAGTAGCAAATTGTGGGTAAATAAGATTAGGAACGAAAAGTAACTTGCGGGCGCAGGCAAGGTAAGAAACATCGGTATACACTTTGCGGGTATAGACCGGATATCCTTCCAGCCCATCGATTTGGGCACGTTTGATTTCGCTGTCCCAATATGCGCCTTTTACCAAACGGATCATCAACCTGTGACGGCTACGTTGTGCCAAATCGATAATACTGTCAATCACGAAAGGACAGCGTTTCTGGTAAGCCTGAATCACAAAGCCAATTCCGTTCCAGCCTTCCAGTTGTGGTTCAAAACAGAGTCTTTCCAGCAAATCGAGAGAAATTTCCAGGCGATCAGCTTCTTCTGCGTCGATATTGATACCAACATCATACTGGCGAGCCTGTAAGGTCAGCGCAAGTAAGCGCGGATAGAGTTCATCTATAACACGCTCATACTGGGCACGGCTAAAACGGGGATGTAGGGCAGAGAGTTTGATGGAAATTCCCGGCCCTTCATAAATGCCACGCCCGTTTGATGCCTTACCAATCGCATGGATAGCTTGTTGATAAGAAACCATATAAGCCTGTGCATCTTCTTCAGTCAGAGCGGCTTCACCAAGCATGTCATAAGAGTAACGGAATCCTTTTTCTTCCAGCTTGCGCGCATTGGCGAGAGCCTGAGCAATAGTTTCCCCTGTCACAAACTGTTCGCCCATCAGACGCATTGCCATATCTACGCCTTTGCGTACTAATGGTTCACCGCTCTTGCTGATGATCCGATTTAAGGATTTAGAGAGTTTGGCTTCATTGTGGGTAGAGACCAGTTTACCTGTAAACAACAATCCCCACGTAGCAGCGTTAACGAACATGGACGGGCTTTGACCAAGATGTGAATACCAATTGCCGTTACTGATCTTGTCACGGATCAGGGCGTCACGGGTTGCTTTATCGGGAATGCGTAGCAGCGCTTCGGCAAGGCACATTAATGCAACACCTTCCTGTGAAGAAAGTGAAAACTCTTGCAATAACCCCTGAACCAGACCGGAACGACCAATACCATGTTTCTGTTGGCGTAATTTCTCTGCGATGGAATAAGCAAGTTTATGGGTTGCCTTAGTTTGTTCTTCTGATAATTGAGCCCGTTGCAGCAACATAGGAACTGCTTGTGTTTCAGGCAGACGATACGCAGCAGTAATTGCGGAACGTTTCACCGATTGGGGTAAAATATGTTCGGCAAAATCCAGAAATGGTTGATAAGGGGCCTCAATCTGTGATTCTTCTTCGGAAATCTTTTCTTCTTTGTTATTCTGGGCGGCTGATATTTCTGGGATCTTTTCCTCATTTTCCAGACGTTCGAGATAATTAAAGATGGCTTGCTTAATCAGCCAGTGTGGTGTGCGTTCAATTCGTTGTGCAGCAGTTTTAATACGATCACGCGTTGCTTCATCGAGCTTCACGCCCATAGTGGTACTACCCATTCTCACTCCTTAATAGGTAAGACTAATCAAGTTACAGAACAATATCTTCCATGTTGCAACTTTGTGCAACCATGTTAAAAGCTGTTGTTTGGAATTTGTGAAATTAATCTGATTTTGATGAATGTAGTTGGTGAGCTTATTATTAATGAATTATCTATATGATACATAATATATTTTTATCATATTTATGAATCAAATCATAATCGACCGTTTTATAAAAGGTACAACTTCTGGAGCATAAATGTGACTTGGCAAGCGTTTCTTGTAAAAAATACCGTTAATAAGTTGTTAAAAATGTTTTAGCTAATCTAGGATAGAGAGTGATTTAAAAACAATTACAAATATAAACTATACATACCGGAATAACTCCACCTTCAGTAAAATTATCTTCGGGTACAACTCTGGTATAACCGGACAAGTGGATACTTGCTTTGAAGATATATTGGGCTGATAGGGGAATTTTAAATACAGATAACATCATTGACGCAAATCAGACCGTCTGAATAAACAGGATTTGCAAAAAAATACTATGGAGAAGAACCTGCATGACAGTAAATTCACCAATGCTAATTACCTTTATTGTCTATATTGCTGCGATGCTGCTAATAGGCTTCATGGCTTACCGTGCCACCAAAAATTTCGATGATTATATTCTAGGTGGCCGGCGATTAGGCAGTGTGGTAACAGCATTATCTGCTGGCGCTTCTGATATGAGTGGCTGGTTATTAATGGGGCTACCGGGTGCGATTTTTTTAGCGGGTATTTCCAAAGCTTGGATTGCATTAGGTTGTCTGCTTGGTGCATATCTGAACTGGCGATGGGTTGCAGGGAGATTGCGTGTACATACTGAAGCTAATAATAACGCCTTAACATTACCGGATTATTTTACCAATCGTTTTGAAGATAAAAGTAAACTTCTGCGCATTATTTCCGCATTAGTCATTTTGATTTTCTTCACAATTTATTGCGCATCTGCTGTTGTGGCTGGCGGATTGTTGTTCGAAAACACATTCGGTATGAGTTATGAAAAAGCGATTTGGATTGGTGCATTAGCTACCATCGCTTATACCTTTCTCGGTGGTTTTCTGGCTGTAAGCTGGACCGATACAGTTCAGGCATCTTTAATGATTTTTGCTTTGATTCTGGTGCCTGTTTTGATCCTTTTTAAACTTGGTGGATTTGAATCAGCTATTGATATTATCAAAGCAAAAGATCCTGCTTATCTGGATATGTTTCAGGGTGTACAGACCATCACTATTATCTCCTTATTAGGGTGGGGATTCGGTTATTTTGGTCAACCACATATTCTGGCTCGCTTTATGGCGGCTGATTCTCATCAGACTATCCATAAAGCCCGTCGTATCAGTATGACCTGGATGTTTTTATGTCTCGCAGGAACAGTTGCCGTTGGCTTCTTCGGTATTGCCTATTTTGAGCAAAATCCAGCACAAGCTGGGAATGTTATGCAAAATAGTGAACGTATTTTCATGGAGTTGGGGGTCATTTTATTCAATCCGTGGATTACTGGGGTATTACTGTCTGCTGTTCTGGCTGCGATTATGAGTACCTTGAGTTGTCAATTGCTGGTTTGTTCCAGTGCATTGACAGAAGATCTTTACAAAGCATTTATACGGACTAAAGCAAGTCAAAAAGAACTGGTGTGGATTGGTCGTTTGATGGTTCTGGTGGTCGCAGCTATCGCGATAGCGATAGCGACCAACCCGAACAACAAAGTATTGGCTTTGGTCAGTAATGCCTGGGCTGGCTTTGGCGCTGCATTTGGCCCGGTAGTGTTAATTTCAGTGCTCTGGAAACGGATGACACGTGATGGGGCATTGGCTGGTATGGTGGTGGGTGCAATCACGGTACTGGTATGGATGGAATACCAATGGTTTGGTTTGTATGAAATCATCCCAGGGTTTATTTTTGCTTCTTTTGCGATTGTGGTAGTGAGTTTGTTGGGTAAAGCTCCAAACCAGACTATTCAGCAGCGTTTTACTGAAGCAGAAGCTCTGTATAAGACTAAATAAATTCTACTAAAAAGCCTCTGATATTTCGGAGGTTCATTCATTCATTAATTATCCCCTGTATCTTTCAAATTACAGTTTTGTTGAATGCAACTTGAAAGGTGGAGGGGTTATTATCAATTAATCCCTTCATGTCCAATTTCAATCAAACAAAGCTGGTCTCCAAAAATTTATTGGAGAACCAGCTTGCCTAAGTTTTAATTAGGACTCTGATGCAGATCCAGACATGGATGCAGGATAAAGATAAGCAGACCACTCATTATACTGACAAACAAATATAGAAGCATGTTTTGATGACAATGGATTAGCTAAATTAAAAACTTTGTTTCTTAAATCAGTAGCAGAACTTAGTGATTTTCCAATATAAGTTCCGGCAGGTAAAACCATAATTTCGCCATTGTTGTATCTGACTGTTCTATGAAAATCAATTATTTTCATAGATTCATTAAGAGCATTATGTTCTCTTGGACCTGCACCAAAAATTTCAATACGAATCAGATAATTATTCATATATCGTCTCTCTTTTATTTAAGAAAATATCAGTTATCCACTTTTTTTGACCACAGAACGTTATAATTACATCCAATCTCTTTCCGAGGCTGGTGTGCCGGTGAATTTAACAGGTATTAATGATATTTTGCCATATCAATAATTCACAGTTATTTGAGGAAATAGTCATGTAATCGGAAATAGCAAAGTATAGGAAAGGAAATAGTATTTTTTGCGGATTTTAATATTCTGAAAAATGAATATTTAATTATAGAGTTAAGAAGTAAAGTAGCTTTGTAATAATGAGAAAATAAAAGTTATGAAATTATTTGTTGTCTGATAACGTTTGTAAGAGTACAGTTTTCAAATTGGGGTAATGACTTTTATTTATTGATAGTGATGAATATTTAAATAATGACGACACTGTTTCAAGTCATGTATTAAATAGTTAGTTGTTGTGATATGCTTCCCGCCTTTTAAGGGTAAAGCATGGTCAAAGTTGACGTCTATTGCCGTTATTGTCACAAATCAGAACAGGTCAAAGGACATGGAATACACTTATCAAGCCTGCAAACCCGGCGTTAAAGAGCAGATTGTCGACATAGCGATGAATAACGGGGGAATTCGTGACACCGCTCGAATCCTGAAAGTCGCAACAGCCACCGTCATGAAAACGTTAAAAACCTCACGCCCCGAAACGTAACGACGCTGCCCCTTGATGGAAATAACATTCAGCTTATCGGTGAAATAGACGAGCAATGGTCATTTGTGGGGAACAAGAAAAATCAACGCTGGCTTTGGTATGCTTGGGAATCCCGCCTAAAACGAATAGTGGCCCATGTTTTTGGCGATCGCAGTAGAAAAACGTTAGACAAGCTACTTGCTCTCTTATCGCCCTTTAATATTCGGTTTTACTGCACAGATGATTATGTTGTTTATGATAACCTTCCCGAGTAAGATCACCTGACTGGAAAGACGTTTACTCAGCGTATAGAGAGAACGAATTTAACTCAGCGTACTCGAGTAAAAAGACTGAATAGAAAAACTATCAGTTATTCAAAATCCGAAGAAATGCACGATAAGGTGATAGGGACTTTTATTGAGCGTGAGTACTATTTTTGATATTCAATCTAACTATTTAACACATGACCTCCCCCCGAACTGAATAATTACCCGCAGGCTGATAACTTCCAGCAGGTTGATAATTCCAGCGCGGCTGATATTTATCGTCCGATTCCGGTTTGGTGTAACTTTCTCCCTTTGAGGCATAATTGCCAGCTGGTGCATAGTTGCCCTTTAGTTGATACTGTCCGTCACTCTCCTCTTTGGAATAGCAGTAACCGGCAGTCAGATAATTTCCCATCGGCTGATATTTAGCATCGGATTCAGGTTTGGTATAACTCTCCCCTTTCAATGCATAATTCCCGGCAGGCGCATAGTTGCCTTTTGGCTGAAAACGTTGATTGGCCTCTTCTTTGTTGTATGCCCCCACTTCACCGGCAGTCAGGTCGGCTTTTAACTCTATTCAGGCATTGCCTGCGGCGGGGGCTTCCTTATTGTTCTCAATGCGGGATTGCCAGAGCTTTTGGTTGTGGTACACCAACGCCCGCAACGGGTACGGTTGTACATCGGTTAACCATTGCGCCGCGCCGAACGTCTAGATTTCCCCCACAGCTTCCGTGATATCGTGGAAAATCCCGCTCATTTTCTCGCGTTCGATATCTTTCGCTGCCGGATCGATGTTCTGGTCACGCTCGTAATCGTAGCCATAGCCCTGCGTATAAGATACTGCGCCATCTGGCTGGACTTCATTAGGAATAGCCACTCTGTCCCCTTACGCGGCAAAGGGCGTTTTAAAGATTTTAGTCATGGATTTAAGTTCCGAAATTACTGCTTAAGTAATTGGTGTGTTTTTTGCCCAGTGGTCAGTTGCAGGATGTAATCACTGTTACGCCGGAAGTTGCCTTTAAAGTTTCGTTTCTTGTCAAAACCAATGCCTGTCTTAGTCTTGTCACTGGGGGCAACGTCGATCCCCAGCGACACATCCAGAATGCGTGCCCAGACTGCTAGCCCAAAATCATTAGCAGTGTCGATATTGAACACGTCTCGATACCAGTGGTGCCAGAATGCCACATTGCTGTGCTCAAAATCGGCAGCTTTGCGATGTGCTAGCGTATTCAGCTTCGGGGCGTTTTCGTACTGCCAGAGAATGGCGCGCAGCAGGTCAGAATGAAAATCAAACGCTTGTATTTTCATGTCATCACCACCTGCACTGAGCCGCGATGCAGCCGGGCGACTTCGTTAAGTTTGATGGGGATCGTGCCCATCAGCCAATTCTGACCATCCCTTGACAGCTCCACTTTGGTGATAAACAATCGGGCCTCAATGCTGTTAATCGCTGCTGAGATTTCAAACGGTGACACTTCCCGCCCGACCACCAGACCGCTGTCGCCGTCCAGTTCCCCGCGTACCCACTGTTCAATGGCAGCAGGGATCAGGCTTTGGGCGTCCATCGTGGATTTTTTCACCGTTACGCGACAGAAGATGATTTTTTCACTAGGGCGATCAAAGCGAATTTCATATTCCTGCCCGTTCAGTGACGGTCACCACTTCTTGCCCATTATAGGCCGCACCGATGGTTTTACCCTCCTTGCCGATAATCAGGGTGCTGATAGTTTCAAACCGCGCCCCAGTTACTGACTCGGCCTGTGCACCTTTCGGGATTATCGTATCGGGCACACCGCCGAATTCGACATTGCTGAGGTAAGAACGCGTGGCGGCAAAGCGGCTGCCGCCCATCAGCTTTGAGATGGTTGAGTGTTTTTTTTGAAGGTGATCTTAAACCGTTTCAACGCGTCATGAATAGCAGACTGTGAGACACCTAAGCGTTTTGCTCTTTCCCATTGATAGTCATCAGGGAAATGTTGAACATCCGCGATAAGTGCTTGGTGGGCGGTTTATCACGAGTCATACAAGGCGCTATTTTATGACTCCAGCGAAATAAGGTACGCATAGAAATGTCAAAATGGGCCCTCGTTTGTTCGAAATTCAACGAATGCTTGTCTTTGTACGCCAGTATTCTCTTTCGAAAATCCAAACTGTAGCCCATCTTACTTTATCCCTTGCTATTTGAATCCAGATATTATGCCATATTAATATGATTCTGCTATATAAAATGCACAATACACAAGAAAGTGTGATTTGTGCGGAAGAAGGAGAACGGAAATGTCAATCTTCCGTAGAGGTGAGCATTGGTACGCCAGTTACTCATTCAATGGTAAAAGAATTAAGGAATCGCTTGGGACAACGGACAAAAAGCAAGCGCAGGAGTTGCACGATAAGCGAAGGGCAGAACTGTGGCGTATAAGTGCTTTGGGCGAAACACCAAAAGTGACGTTCGAAGTGGCTTGCACAAGATGGCTGGAAGAAAAGGCAAATAAAAAATCCCTTGATGACGACAAAACCAAAATTCTTTTTTGGTTGGATCACTTCGAGGGGGTCTATTTGTCAGAGATAGATGAAACCAGTATTTATAATGCCGTCAGTAAACTAACTAACCAGAAACAGGCCGAGAACTGGGAAAAGCATGTTTCTGGTAAAAAGCGCAGGCAGGTAACGCAAAAAATCGCGCCGGTCTCTGTTGCAACTAAGGCTGCGTACTTGGCGTTTATCAAATCGCTGTTGCGTTCGGCCGAACGTGACTGGAAGTATTTGGATAAAGCACCGAATATCAAAGTACCGAAGCCAAAGAATAACAGGATCCGCTGGCTTGAACCACATGAAGCGAAGCGATTAATAGAGGAATGCAGTGAGCCGTTAAAATCTGTTGTGACTTTTGCCTTGGCTACTGGCCTTTGTCGGTCAAACATTGTGAACATGGAATGGTCACAGATAGACATGCAAAGAAAAGTTGCCTGGATACATCCCGATCAGACCAAATCAGGGAAGGCATTGGGTGTAGCATTGAACGATATGGATTGTCGTGTGTTAAGACAGCAGATAGGTAATCATCACAAATATGTGTTTGTTCACACTAAGGCAAAGAACCGCTCGGATGGAACTATAACGCCAACAGTGAGGAAAATGCGAGTGGACTCTAATACGTCATTCAGAACAGCATTGAAAAAGGCAGGGATAGACAATTTTCGCTTTCATGATCTGCGTCATACATGGGCGAGTTAGTTGATTCAAAGGGGAGTGCCGCTTTCGGTGTTAAAGGAAATGGGAGGCTGGGAATCAATTGAGATGGTCCATCAATATGCGCATCTGGCACCTTCTCACTTGACATAGCATGCACAACAAATTGATGCTCTATTTCACGATGAAGTCTCAAATATGTCCCACTCACATCTCTCAGTGGTGGGACATACTGAGTAACTCATTGTTTTATATGGTGCCGGCTACCGGATTCGAACTGGTGACCTACTGATTACAAGTCAGTTGCTCTACCAACTGAGCTAAGCCGGCGAAATTTGGCGGAAGGATAGAGATTCGAACTCTAGGATGGTTTCCCATCGGCGGTTTTCAAGACCGCTGCCTTCGACCGCTCGGCCATCCTTCCATGGCGCGAAATTATGCCTATATCTCCGGGATGTGTCTAGCCCCTAAAAAGGAAAAATTGTGATTTTTTTACTGCTTGCTCAATCTTCAAACGCTAATGACCTTTTTATCCGCTAACCTGCTAGTATTATCACAGTTCAATGAAATATTTAACTTCGAATTGATTTAAAATTAACCACAAATATATCCACATTTAAGGCAGCTATCCAAAGAATGTATAAACAAGCACCTATTAAGCCATCTGTCGTTCCCCGTTTTTACGCGCTGTTTATTATTTTGCTTTTTACGTCTCTATTTTTATTCGGGTATAACTATTTTAATAGTTGGCTGACGGAGAAAAAATATGCTATCAGTAGTGTAACGGCCAAGATGCGATTGCAGATTGAAGATTATCGCTATCATGCCGGTCGTATCTTCGAGCAGTCTAATATTCAGTCATCTTCCTCGCAGGAGGTTGCTGCATCATCGTTAGAATTGCGCCCCAATATTTATTGGCTGGAAAGTCATAATAAAAATATCGATGCAATTATCTTTGGCCGCTACAACGATTCAAGTGTTCAACTGGCTCAGAGGTTATCTAACTATCTCGAAATTCTCTGGGGATCACGTAATGAATATGAATCTATGTATTATCTCAATGGCAAGGATAACAATTTACTACTGGTGACTACACATCCTATTTTAAAACCGGAAATCAGGTTCAAAGAGAGTTATCTGACTCTAACTTCTGACGCTAAGCGTTCTGAAATGTTGGCACAATCAATAACATTGGATGAAAAGGAAAGTATTTCATCCATTCACGTATTACGTGGTGAGAATATTTATTATTACACTTATAAAGCTGTGTTCAATTCACCAGGGCAATTAACTACAGTTATTGCCTTCGATTTACCTATTAATAATTTTTTGTCGGTTGATATGTTGCCAGCAAATTTTCGGTTATATCCGAATAATGAATATGAGCTTGAGAAGACAGATAAGGTTGATGTTTCTTTAATCGGTTTTTGGCTGGAGTTTTCTCAACCACTTAAGAATATGCAGTATAAATTGATATATCAGGTTCCTGTAAAAACACTTATTGTGGATTTATTGATCAGAAATATTTGGTTATTGTTTTCGATGTTGCTTTTCTTACTATTTTCATTTAGTGGATTACTTTATATCCGTCGTCGATATATCACTCCTAATGCATCAATGGATCAGGAGCTGAAAATCAAAGATTCTCTGGGAAATGATATTATTTCTAATATTCCTATCGGATTATTGGTTTATGACTTTATGTCAAATCGGTTGATCAGTAGCAATAAGATTGCAGAGAAACTGATGCCTTATCTTGACTTAGGTAAAGTTAAGATCATGGCAGAACAACATAATGGCGTCATTCAGACATCCATTGAGGATGCGGTTTATGAAGTAAAAATGTATAGAAGTAATTTATTACCAGAGACTTATCTATTCTTATTGCAGGGTAGAGATCAAGACGTGATGGTCAGTAAGCGATTACAGCTTGCTCAACGAGAATATGATAAAAATGTGTACGCCAGACGTTCAATGTTGCAGAATATTAATTATGAAATAAAAAAACCGATTCAGGAGTTGAGTGATATAGCTATCCAATTGAAAAATATATCACAAGATGAAAATAAGCATGGTTTGTTGGATAAATTATTGCTTAAATCAGAATTCATCATAGAGTGGGTTGAAAATATTTCTTTGCTCAGTGAGTTAGAGTCTGGTGATTGGCAACCAGTCAATGAGGCATTTTCTTTATCTTCACAATTGGAGAATATATTGAAATTATCGTTGCCGACACTAAATTCTAAAGGATTGAGGATCTATTATCATTTTAATATTTCTCATGAATCGGTATTTTCTGGTGACGGAGCAGCATTAAATAAAATAGTTTTGCTATTGTTAAATTATGCTATCACAACAACCAGTTATGGTAAAATATCCCTGAGTGTCAGTAGCTCTGGTAAATATGACAATCATATACAGATTGAGTTGATTGACAGTGGTTCAGGTCTCAGTGATAAAGATCTTGCTAGTTTAAATTATCCTTTCTTGAATAAATTAGCAGAAGACAAATATTATACAAATTCTGGACTGGTCTTTTATTTATGTAACCAATTGTGTAAAAAAATGGAGGGGAGCTTTGAAATTAAAAGTAAGCAGGGATTGGGGACTCATTATATTGTCAGTTTACCTTTTCCTCAATATGGTGAACATGTTGAAACCCCTCAGTTATTGGAAGGTATTATAGTACTAATAGATATCAGTAACCCCGAAATAAAAAAAATAATCCATAATCACCTTGATAATTATGGAGCAATATATTTTGACAAGAGTACGGAGAGTGTTACGGAAGAATACGATATCATTCTTACTGATAAACAGTGCAAAGCAGAAAAGCCAACTATATTATTAGTAGGTAATTTGGTAGGGTTTAAGAAGATGAAACCTAATTTGGTTCAATGTAATTACAACTTTGCTGGTGCTGTTATCAATGCGATATCGTTGCTGATTGAAGAAAATTTCAGTTTAGTTGAATCCGATGAAGTTGACTGGTGTTCGAAACAAGAATGTGATTCTGTTGAGAATGTCGATAGTAATATTTGTAATACCCTCAAAAGTTATCAAACACAGTTAGTAGACAGTAATTATGGGAAATTATTTGTAGAGACAGTACCGATGGATATTACTAAACTGTATACTGATATGGAACGATATGACTTGATATCACTTTCGCAAACGATACACCGTCTTAAGGGTGCGTTTGCTATGTTAGACTTTAAATTGCTCAAATCATTATGTGAGGCATTGGAACAACACATAGCAGACAATAATGAAGTAGAAATTAAAAGTAGCATCAGCCGTATTGATTTCTTTGTCACAAAGCTGTTGCAGCCAAGGTAACCAATAATATGAATAACCTTAATGTCATTATTGCTGATGACCATCCCATTGTTTTATTTGGCATCCGCAAGTCACTTGAGCAAATTGAGTGGATTAATGTTGTCGGTGAGTTTGAAAATTCGACTACACTGATTAATAGTTTGCCACATATAGAAGCGGATGTTCTCATAACAGATTTGTCAATGCCCGGTGACAAATATGGTGATGGCATCACCCTGATAAAATATATTAAACGCCATTTTCCGACACTAGCTGTCATCGTTCTTACGATGAACAATAATCCGGCTATTTTAAGTGCAGTACTTGAACTTGATATTGAGGGAATTGTGTTAAAGCAGGGAGCACCAACAGATTTACCTAAGGCTCTTTCTGCACTGCAAAAAGGGAAGAAATTTACACCTGAAAGTGTTTCTAAATTGTTGGAGAAAGTTAATGCTAACGGTTATGGAGATAAACGTTTATCTCCGAAAGAGAGTGAAGTACTGCGTTTATTTGCTGAAGGTCTTCCCGTTACAGATATTGCTAAGAAGCTTAATCGTAGTATAAAAACCATTAGTAGCCAGAAAAAATCAGCGATGATCAAACTGGGAGTTGATAACGACATTGCATTACTTAATTATTTATCTTCAGTCACTATTGACAATGATATGATTAAATAACCAATAATTATCTTTCCTGAGTGTAAGATCGGTGATTAAGATTACCGATCTTATATTATAAAAATGGTAATTATAGTTGCTTTTGAATACATATTCCTATTATTCTCAGTTATCATTTGTCTTAGGCACTATCATCTAACTCATAGTAATTATGCTTTTAGAGATTAGTTTCCTTGTTGCTGACTACAGTCTGGTATCTTTCAGGTAAATACTCTATTAATGTATCCTTCAATTTTGTTAGTGACACAGGTTTCAATAGACAATAATCCATGCCGATATCGACACAACGTTGTCTTTCTTCTGCCATTGCATTAGCTGTGATACCAATAATTGGTTTATTATAGCCTTTATTTCTTAAGTATTTTGTGAATTCATACCCATCCATATTTGGCATATTAACATCTGTTAGAATAATATCAGTTTTATTATTTTCCAGATGTTCAATAGCATCAATACCATCGTTAGCCATTTCTGTCTTGAATCCTAACGAATTTAACTGTTCGACCAATAAATGACGATTGATAGGGTGATCATCAACAACTAAAACTTTAATTGAATTTAATCTATCATCTGTTTTGATAGAGCTTTTCGAAACAGGAGGTTGGAGTGTATTATTATTAGACAGCAGATCATCAATGAAATAAATAATATCACTGATTTGGTAAGTGTTATGTACCCAATAATTATTTTGAGTTTTTTCTGGTGAACCAATATGGCTCTCTGATATTTCAATATAATAACGAACGGCAATATCCAGTTCAATAGGCTGGTCACTGACTAACAATTCAGTACCGTCGATTTGACTCTCATTATATGAAGTAATTTGAAAATGTGCTTTTGTCAAAAGATTATATAGATATTCTTCTAAATAATCATTACGAACAGCTAATATAATTTTCTGTTGAGTATGGTTCGGAGAAAACGTGTTAGCGCGATGTTTTTCCTTATCGTATTTTGCATTATATAAAGGAAGCCGGATAGAAAAAATGCTACCAACATATTGTTGTGATACAAACTCAATATCACCATCCATCAGGTTGATTAGTTTTTCACAAATCGCTAAACCTAGCCCTGTACCTTGTGATGCATTCTCTTTATTGGCACTGGTCTGAAAAAATGGTTCGAACAACTGCGTTTGTAATTTATGCTCGATTCCTAATCCTGTATCTTTAATGCTGATATACAGGTAGTCATGTCTCACCGTAATGGATATGACAATACAGCCAATTTCTGTAAATTTAATTGCATTATTTAGCAGATTAGAAATAATTTGTTGTAATCTTACCGGGTCGTTATTCATATAGTCAGGAACATCTGGGTTGATGTAACAGTAGAATCCCAGGTTTTTTTTCGTTATAAGAGGAAGATAGTTTGAAATTACATGCGATATGACTTCTTTACAGCTAAATTGTTTAACATCAATTTTAAGTTGGTTAGATTCTATTTTGGAAAAATCGAGAATATCGCTAATGATTTTCAATAATAGCGATGAGGAGTTATTCATTGTTGATAATAACCGCGCAGCTTCTGATTCTAATGGGTAAGATTGCAATAATTCCAGATTTCCAATGATGCCATATAGTGGTGTCCTCAACTCATGGCTAACGGTTGCCAGAAACATTGATTTCGCCTGGTTGGCTTGTTCTGCGGCTGAAGCCATATCTTGTAATGATTTCTCCATTTTAGCCCGGGTACTAATATCAACCAGAACACAGATTGCCACTTCCTCATTGCGATAACGTGAATGTACGAAGCTAATTTGTAGATGATTATTATTACTAGTAACAATATCAATATAGCTGCTGGTTTTATCACAAATGATATCGATGATACGTTTTTGATCTTCGAACGTTAGCATTCGAGTATAGTTATGTGCAAGTTCATTACTCAGTATATTAGCACCATCACTGATCCGTAAAATGCTAATGCCAACAGGAGCAGAGGCAACGATTTTATGATTGAATTGTTCATGTTCTTCAAGGCGGAAAGCATTATTTTCAGCAGGGGAAAACATTTTACGTTCGAACAGCCAAACGAAAGAAATGATCAAAATTGCAGAGATAATATTTAAGACGAGACTGTTAATGATTTTTAACTTGAATCCATCAAAAATATTTTTTAGAGGCAAGGCATATATAACACTGAATGATGATGGAGCCAAACGCCTCTTTAACACTAAGTGACTATAATCTTCATTATAGCCAAAGTAAGGGATCTGTATATTATAACCTACGGGATAAGACTTATTATCATTTCTTAACGGATAATGTAACACAGGCTTATTATGCTGATTAAGTAACGTTAGCGTTGCATCTGTATTAGGTCTTTGTAAAAAATTTTCCAGCCTGATAGGTTGTTCGACACCTATTATTGCGACCATTTTTCCATTGTTATAAATAGGGGAAAGAATATAAAAGCTACCACTGTCTGGAGTTGTACCCACCGCAAGCCAATAGATATTCTGTTCTTTTCCTTGTTGCTGCACGAATACTAACTGGCGGTAATTTTCATAGACCATCTTTTTCAGCGTATCAGGCTCTGTTATTGCACCACGAATTGGAAAATTCACCATACACATGCTTTGGACATCAGCCAAAAAAATTTGGTTTACTCCCTGTGGCATTACAACATTATCTTTCCAGAAAAAGATGAGATTATTTAAGGCATGTAAATAATTATAAGGTTCATTACGTAATAGTTCACAATTTGAATTCATATTCAGAGGAGTATACAAAAATTGTGAGTTATTATATGGCGGGTTAATAGTCAGAGTTTTTTTATTCTCTTGTGATAAATATTTCTCTACCATATATTGAAGGTCGTGTAAGGTATTAGTAGTTTCTCGCACATAAGAGAACATTATATCGTAGTCAGAATTATATTCTTGACGGATGTCTGATCTCGCTTTATTAAAAAGATTTGCCAGATAAAAACTGGTTAATAAGGCACCTAATGCCCATAACATAAAACCAAGCACCCGAAAAAGGTAGCGGGATATCTTTAGTGATGTTCGGAATGAAGATAGATATCTCAAGAGGTCGCCTGATAAAAAATGTGATTAATAATAACTGTTAACAGCATATACTAGTGTAGCAGGGAATACAAAGCAGCATTTTGTACCTGGCATTCTTTGAAAAAAATGGCACAAAAAAGCAGGCATTTTAATGCCTGCTTTTTTAATACTTTGTGGGTTTTTCAGATTTGCAGCTTTATTAGCTGCAATCCGAAATTCATTAAGTATAATTTTATGGATGAATCAGGAAAAGACGGATATTATTCCTGACCTTCTGATTCATTACTTCCTTCATCGGCGGAAGAGGCTGCTGTATTGCCATCCTCTTCATCATCAGGTTCAGCAACACGCTGCAAACCCACAACTTTTTCATCATCTGCTGTGCGGATCAAGGTGACACCTTGGGTATTACGTCCGACAGTACTGACTTCAGAAACACGGGTACGAACCAATGTTCCCGCATCAGTAATCATCATGATCTGGTCAGTTGGTTCAACCTGAATTGCACCAATCACGTTGCCGTTACGTTCACTGACTTTGATGGAGATAACGCCTTGGGTTGCACGAGACTTCGTTGGGTATTCTTTCTGGGCAGTACGTTTTCCATAACCATTTTCAGTGACTGTCAGGATTTGACCTTCTCCACGAGGAATGATCAAGGAAACAACTTTATCTCCTTCCGCCAGTTTGATACCACGGACTCCGGTCGCAGTACGCCCCATAGCGCGGACGCCTTTCACGCGAACTGTACCATCTTCCAGTGTCTCTTCTTCCTCTTCGAGGAAGCGGACGACTTTACCCTGTGCAGAGAATAGCATAACTTCGTTGCTGCCATCAGTGAGGTCAACGCCGATCAGTTCATCTCCTTCATTCAGGTTAACTGCAATGATACCGGCACTACGCGGACGACTGAACTCGCTGAGTTTCGTCTTCTTAACGACCCCACTTGCTGTCGCCATGAATATGTTCAATCCTTCTTCATATTCACGAACAGGCAGAATGGCCGTAATACGTTCGTCTTGTTCCAATGGCAGCAGGTTAACTATAGGTCGGCCACGGGCACCACGACTCGCTTCTGGCAATTGATAAACTTTCAGCCAGTACATCTGACCTTTGTTGGAGAAGCAAAGAATAGTGTCGTGGGTATTGGCTACCAACAGACGTTCAATGAAATCCTCTTCTTTGATACGTGCTGCTGATTTACCTTTACCGCCACGGCGTTGTGCTTCGTAATCAGACAAAGGTTGGTATTTCACGTAACCTTGATGGGATAGTGTTACCACAATATCTTCCTGATTGATCAGGTCTTCAATATTGATATCTGCGGAATTTTCAGTCAATTCAGTACGACGTTTATCATTGTACTGTTCTTTGATAGCAAGTAACTCTTCCCGAATGACTTCCAGCAAGCGTTCCGGGCTTTCCAGAATGAACATCAGTTCAGCAATGACTTTCAACAGTTCACGATATTCGTCGAGCAGTTTTTCATGCTCCAGCCCTGTTAATTTCTGTAAACGCAGATCCAAAATGGCCTGTGCTTGCTGCTCGGTCAGGTAATACTTACCGTCACGAATACCAAATTCTGGTTCCAGCCATTCAGGGCGTGCAGCATTATTACCAGCCTGTGCCAGCATTGCTGCAACATTGCCTAATTCCCATGCTTGAGAAATGAGGCTTGCTTTAGCTTCAGCAGGCGTTGGAGCTTGGCGGATCAGTTCGATCACAGGATCGATATTCGCCAGTGCAATAGCTAGTGCCTCAAGGATATGAGCGCGGTCACGAGCTTTACGCAGTTCAAAAATTGTTCTGCGAGTGACAACTTCACGGCGGTGGCTGACAAATGCAGAAAGAATATCCTTCAGGTTAAGTAGCTTAGGTTGCCCTTGATGTAGAGCAACCATATTGATACCGAATGAAACCTGCAACTGGGTGAGTGAATATAAGTTATTCAGGACAACCTCACCAACAGCATCGCGTTTCACTTCGATAACGATACGCATACCATCTTTATCGGATTCGTCACGTAATGCACTGATCCCTTCAATACGCTTTTCCTTCACCAATTCAGCAATTTTCTCGATCAGGCGCGCTTTATTTACTTGATAAGGGATTTCACTGACGATAATGGTTTCACGGCCCTTTTTTTCGTCAGTCTCGATTTCTGCACGGGCACGGATATAAATTTTACCGCGGCCAGTACGATAAGCCTCCTGAATACCGCGACGCCCATTAATAATGGCCGCTGTTGGGAAATCAGGCCCCGGGATATATTCCATTAGGCCTTCAATACTGATGTTTTCATCATCAATATAGGCCAGACAGCCATCAATCACCTCAGATATATTATGAGGTGGGATGTTAGTCGCCATGCCGACCGCTATCCCTGATGAACCGTTCACCAGTAAGTTAGGAATACGGGTTGGCATTACATCGGGAATTTGCTCTGTACCATCATAGTTAGGCACAAAATCGACAGTTTCTTTTTCTAAGTCCGCCAGCAATTCATGGGCTACTTTTGCCATGCGTACTTCGGTATAACGCATTGCAGCCGCAGAATCGCCATCGACTGACCCGAAGTTCCCCTGGCCGTCAACCAGCATGTAACGCATGGAGAATGGCTGTGCCAGACGTACAATCGTGTCATAAACAGCGGTGTCACCATGTGGATGGTATTTACCAATCACATCCCCAACAACGCGGGCAGATTTTTTATAGGGTTTATTCCAATCATTTCCCAATACATTCATCGCAAAAAGTACACGGCGATGTACTGGCTTTAGTCCATCTCGAACATCTGGCAGTGCACGTCCAACAATAACGGACATCGCATAATCCAGATATGAGCTTTTCAGCTCTTCTTCGATATTGACCGGGGTGATTTCTCTGGCAATGTCGCTCATGGAGCCACTGTCCCTCATACTCCGAATTCAAAGGCTTAGAATTATACCACAAATTGACGGTTTTATAAAAACCAGATGCGGGTATTTCAAGATTAAGATGTGTATAATATTTTCTTATCACACATCCCCATAATACTGTTACATTTTCTGTGAATCAGTTTTCTGTGAACCAGTTTTCTGTGAAACAGCCTCTAGGAGCGATATTACTGATGAACGCTAAAACCCCCGATTCACTCATTCAATCACACACTAATGTGGATCAACAGGAAATCGAAAAATTTGAAGCCGTTGCTTCCCGATGGTGGGATCTTGAAGGTGAATTCAAACCATTGCATCGCATTAATCCATTGCGTTTAAACTACATCCTGCAACGGGCTGAGGGTCTTTTCAATAAGAAAGTATTAGATGTTGGATGTGGTGGTGGGATCCTATCAGAAAGTATGGCTTGTGAAGGGGCGGATGTGACCGGTTTGGACATGGGTTTTGAGCCACTACAAGTTGCCCGGCTGCATGCGTTGGAATCTGGTATATCAGTTAAATATGTGCAGGAAACGGTAGAAAGCCATGCTGAGCAACATCCACATTCCTATGATGTAGTAACCTGCATGGAAATGCTTGAACATGTACCGGATCCAGAATCCGTCATTCGTGCGTGCGCCAAATTAGTTAAGCCTGGTGGTCATGTCTTTTTTTCAACTATTAATCGCAATCGAAAAGCATGGTTAATCGCTGTCATCGGTGCAGAATATATTTTAAACATGGTGCCAAAAGGGACACACGATGCGAAAAAATTTATTCGCCCTTCAGAGCTGATTGGCTGGCTGGATAAAACCTCACTGAAAGATCAACATATTATCGGTTTACATTACAATCCGTTAACAGATAAATTCCGACTTGGACACAATGTGGATGTGAACTACATGCTTCATACCCGATCAGCCTAACAGAAGCAATTAAAGGATTAATAAAGCAACAAATAGATCTTATTTTTAAGATTTTATTTTTAGGTTTTCGCCGATAGGTTTGCGAAAGTAACATCAAGTAACTACGCAGGTTATCGGCTTTTCGGCAAAATTAATCCTCAAGTTATCCACAAAACTTCCTGATCTTGTACACTTGATAAAACGCGAAATTAACATTATCTTGTTATTACAGTTTTATTCACCCCCTATATATTGTGTTTCTGGACGTTTCACTACTACTAGTTCCCAACTGATTTTCAGTCATCTTGGGGGCATCGTGCCGTCAATGGTCAGGAAAGGCAATTATAGGCGAAATACGAAAAGAGAAGGTGTATTTCCTCATGAACCAGAGTCTGCTAGTAACCAAGCGTGATGGACATAAAGAACAAATTGATCTTGATAAAATTCACCGGGTTGTTACCTGGGCTGCTGAAGGTCTGAAAAATGTCTCAGTGTCACAAGTAGAACTGCGTTCTCAAATTCAATTTTATGATGGCATTAAAACATCTGATATCCATGAGACCATGATCAAAGCAGCGGCTGACTTGATTTCAAGTGATGCTCCGGATTATCAGTATCTGGCCGCTCGTTTAGCCATCTTTAACCTGCGCAAAAAGGCTTACGGTCAGTTTGAACCGCCTGCGTTATATGACCATGTTGCACGTATGGTCGAATTAGGTAAATACGACAAACATTTGCTTGCAGACTACTCTAAAGAAGAATTCAAGCAAATGGACAGTTTTATTGACCATCTGCGTGATATGAATTTTTCTTATGCAGCGGTTAAACAGCTTGAAGGAAAATATCTGGTACAGAACCGTGTAACTGGCGAACTTTATGAAAGCGCTCAGTTTCTGTACATTTTGGTTGCGGCATGTCTGTTTTCCACTTATCCGAAAGAAACGCGCCTGGATTACATTCGCCGTTTCTATGATGTGGTTTCTACTTTTAAAATTTCGTTGCCAACACCAATCATGGCCGGGGTTCGCACACCAACCCGTCAATTCAGTTCCTGTGTTCTGATTGAATGTGGCGATAGCCTTGATTCTATCAATGCAACATCCAGTGCGATTGTCAAATATGTTTCCCAACGTGCAGGTATTGGTGTAAATGCTGGCCGTATTCGCGCAGTGGGTAGTCCAATCCGTGGTGGTGAAGCTTTCCATACTGGTTGTATTCCATTTTATAAGCATTTCCAGACAGCAGTGAAATCCTGCTCTCAGGGGGGGGTGCGTGGTGGTGCTGCGACGTTGTTCTATCCACTGTGGCACCTGGAAGTAGAAAGCCTGTTGGTACTGAAGAACAACCGTGGTGTTGAAGGTAATCGTGTTCGCCATATGGATTATGGTGTACAGATCAACAAACTCATGTATGAACGTTTGATCAAAGGGCAAGAAATTTCTTTGTTCAGCCCATCTGATGTGCCTGGTTTGTATGACGCTTTCTTTGCTGATCAGGATGAATTTGAGCGTCTGTATACTCTGTATGAAAATGACAACGATATTCGAAAACAGCGCATCAAGGCAGTAGATCTGTTCTCTTTGATGATGCAGGAACGTGCTTCAACCGGACGTATTTATATCCAAAACGTTGACCATTGTAATACACATAGCCCGTTTGATCCGGTTATTGCACCTGTTCGCCAATCTAATCTGTGTCTGGAAATTGCACTGCCAACCAAGCCATTGAACGATATTAACGATGAAAACGGCGAAATTGCGCTGTGTACGTTGTCTGCTTTCAACCTTGGGGTTATTAAAAATCTGGATGAGTTGGAAGAACTGGCAGATTTGGCTGTCCGCGCACTGGACTCTCTGCTGGATTATCAGGACTATCCGATTGTTGCTGCCAAGCAGGGTTCAATGGGGCGTCGTACACTAGGCATTGGCGTAATTAACTTCGCTTACTATCTGGCGAAAAACGGTGTTCGTTATTCTGACGGTAGTGCCAATAATCTGACTCACAAAACATTTGAAGCCATTCAGTACTATTTGCTGAAAGCCTCTAATAAGCTGGCTAAAGAGCAGGGAGCATGTCCATGGTTTGGTGAAACCACTTATTCGCAGGGCATCCTGCCTATTGATACGTATAAAAAATCACTGGATGCATTAACCAGCGAACCGTTGCATATGGATTGGGAAGCACTACGTAGCGATATTTTGCAATATGGTCTGCGTAACTCGACTTTATCAGCACTGATGCCTTCAGAAACATCCTCGCAGATTTCCAATGCGACCAATGGCATTGAGCCACCGCGAGGTTACGTCAGTGTTAAGGCATCAAAAGACGGTATCTTGCGCCAGGTTGTACCGGAATATGATCGCCTGAAAAGGTCTTATGAATTGCTGTGGCAAATGCCTGGCATTGATGGTTATCTACAATTGGTGGGAATTATGCAAAAATTTATCGATCAATCAATTTCTGCCAATACTAATTATGATCCGGCGCGTTTCCCTAATGGCAAAGTTCCGATGAACCAATTGCTGAAAGATTTACTGCTCGCTTATAAATATGGTGTGAAGACACTGTATTACCACAACACCCGTGATGGTGCGGAAGATGTTCAGGATGATCTGGAAGAGGTTGTTGAATCTGTTGATTCCGATTGTGAAGGCGGCGCGTGTAAAATTTGATTTGAGGAAACTATGTCTTATACCACTTTTTCACAAGTAAAAAATGATCAATTGCAGGAGCCGATGTTTTTCGGCCAATCTGTGAACGTAGCGCGTTATGATCAGCAAAAATATCCTATTTTCGAAAAATTGATCGAAAAACAGCTCTCGTTTTTCTGGCGTCCAGAAGAAGTTGATGTTTCCCGTGATCGCATTGACTTCAATGGGTTACCAGATCATGAAAAGCATATTTTTATCAGTAACCTAAAATACCAGACATTACTGGATTCTATTCAAGGACGTAGTCCGAATGTAGCATTTCTACCATTAATTTCGATTCCTGAATTAGAAACGTGGGTTGAAACATGGTCATTTTCAGAGACAATCCATTCGCGCTCTTATACGCATATTATCCGTAATATCGTTAATGATCCTGCGGTTATATTTGACGATATCGTGGCAAATGAGCAGATCTTGAAGCGTGCGAAAGACATTTCGAAGTATTACGACGATTTGATCGAAATGACCAACTATTACCACCAGT
Source organism: Xenorhabdus budapestensis (assembly GCF_002632465.1). GTDB lineage: Bacteria > Pseudomonadota > Gammaproteobacteria > Enterobacterales > Enterobacteriaceae > Xenorhabdus > Xenorhabdus budapestensis. Next base: position 93,033 of record NZ_NIBS01000007.1, read on the forward strand.
TGGGTGAAGGTACATACAGCGTTGCTGGTCAAGAAATAACAGTTAGTCTGCGTGCACTGAAAAAGCAGCTTTATTTATGTTTGATGAGTGTTAATGCACTGGAAGCAATCCGTTTCTATGTCAGCTTTGCATGTTCATTTGCCTTTGCTGAACGTGAATTGATGGAAGGAAATGCGAAGATAATCAAATTAATCGCCCGTGATGAAGCTTTGCATTTGACAGGTACTCAGCACATGTTGAACTTGCTGCGTTCTGGTCAGGATGATCCTGAAATGGCAGAAATTGCCCAAGAATGTGAACAGCAATGTTATGACCTGTTTGTACAGGCGGCAGAGCAAGAGAAAGAGTGGGCGGATTATCTTTTCAAAGATGGTTCCATGATTGGTCTGAACAAAGATATTTTGTGCCAGTATGTTGAATATATTACCAATATTCGTATGCAGGCGGTGGGCTTGAAGTTGCCATTTGAAACACGCTCTAATCCAATTCCTTGGATTAATTCGTGGTTGGTTTCTGATAATGTTCAGGTGGCTCCACAGGAAGTCGAAGTCAGCTCTTACTTGGTCGGTCAGATTGATTCGGAAGTCAATACTGAGGATCTCAGCGGTTTCGAACTCTGATATGGCTGATTACAAAGTTACCCTGCCTTCCGGGCAGGGATTATCTCTCTATTATTCTTCCAGTTTGCACAGTAACCTGTTGGAAGCTTTAGAACAAGGTAAAGTACAGACTGAATATCAATGCCGTGAGGGGTATTGTGGTTCCTGCCGGGTAAGGCTAGTGAAAGGGAAGGTAGGGTATCCTTGTAAGCCGTTAGCATTTGTTAATGATGGTGAAATCTTACCTTGCAGCTGCTATCCCCTTTCTGATATCGAAATTGAGCTGTAGTTTTTTCATCGTTGATGATGACAATTGTTATCCTAACAGAAAGGATTAATAATCCTTTCTGTCTTGCAATATCAAGCTTGCCTTTAATTGTGAACATATCAGAGTCATAAGTTGATATGTTCACTTATTTTTTTATCTTTCTGATTTAACAAGAAAAAAATTGTGTGGTTACATACACCGATCATCAATTTTTTCATAATTTTAATTTAATCTGCTTATTTATTGATTCTTCCTATCTGATCTGGTATCAAGTATATAATTATCTATATGCCTTTGGGTTCATCCATTTGCTATTGTATTACCTTTTGAATCCCCTGTTGTATATATCAGAAAAGCGATTTTAGCTATTTCAGTAAATATTGACTGAATATAAGTATGTTATAGATTTCAAATAACTGTTTATAGAAATTCTGGGAAATAAAAGATAAATATAATTTACTCAATATAATCTATAAGCTAAGAAAAATGTAAGGAGCATAACTATGTATAAAATTGATTATAATTCGTACCGTTCAATTAAAGGTTTTAACCGACGTCCTCGATTTTTAGTGATGCATTATACTGCTTTAAATTTCGAGAAATCTATTGAGGCATTAACAGGAGAATCAGTTAGTGTGCATTATTTAGTACCTAACCCAGATGATCAAACATATAAGGAAGCAGGGTTCAAGGGAGTACGTATATTTAATTTGGTTGATGAAATTGAAAGAGCCTGGCATGCGGGAATCAGTATTTGGTCAGGCCGAAACAATTTGAATGATACAGCTATTGGTATTGAAGTTGTTAATGAAGCCAGTGATGATTGCGGGGTCATGACCTTCCCTCCGTATCATCCGGATCAGGTTAATGCAATTAAAGAGTTGGCAATTAATATACTACAACGATATCCAGATATTACTCCAACTCACGTTATCGGGCATTCTGATATTGTTGTGGGTAGGAAAAGTGATCCAGGCCCTGCTTTTCCCTGGAAAGAATTATATGAAGCAGGGGTTGGTGCATGGTACGACGAAGAGACTAAACAAAAATATATTGAAGAGTTTGAGCAATCTTTTCCTGATAAAGATAAGATTTTAAAGAAATTCAGCCAGTATGGTTATGATATTTCTGGTGCAAATGAAAACGATGGATATCAAGGCTTGGTTAAAGCATTTCAAATGCACTTCCGTCAATCAAACTATGACGGGATCCCAGATATAGAAACTATCGCAATTATATATTCTCTAGTTGAGAAATATTTCCATAAAGTATAATCACTTATGTCATCATACTGAGGAGTAAGACTATATCTAATCAGCTAAAATATAAATAATAACTATAATTAACACCCTGATAATTACCTTGTATTAAACACATTCTTGATGGGTTTTAAGGTGCAGCGTAATGGCAAAGGAATGGCTCTGAAGGAATATAGATAATTATATGACCGAGGAAGAGTGGTAAAGAGTAGTGAAGCCAGTAAAGCGACAACTTGGAAGATGGAGAGGATTAGTGTTTTGCAATGTAATATCAGGGGATCTTTTTTGTTGGCATTTATTAATTGAGAAAAGTTACATTTTTTGTAGGAAATTAAACTGAATAGTGATATTCAAGATGATAAAATTTCCATTTAGATTATGGAATCTCGATAAGTTTAATATTTTTACTAAAAAACATAGCGATTTTTAAGATAAGATTTATCTCAAGTAAAATTTTCTACCTGAATCACATATATTGCTGTATTTTATTGTTTAAAAGTGGAAGTTGGAATATTTTATGAAAGATAATTAATTGTATTATTGGGTTTTTTGATTGGTTGTTTTAATTTAATGTCTAATTTCAATAGACAGGGAGATAATTTCACCATTTTGTTTCTTCTCGGTTTTCTTGAAACAAAAATTATTTGTTTTTAGTCTGTTATATTTTTCTGATTATTTGGTTTCTACCTTGCTCTTTGATGAATGTTCATCTAATCTGAATAATTCCCTCTAGGGAACTTATATTTGATTAATTATATAAGCTTGTTTTATCTGTTTTTTACTATTCGTTACAAGGGCTGTTCAGTACAAAAATTGTCAGGAGCTTAAAATGGGGAGACTGTTGGCTGTCATCGTTGTGGCGATGGGGGGAGTAGCTATGATATGTAATATTGCGGAAGCAAAATCACCTCATGATGGTGAATATTTGTGTAGGATAAATAAAGAATTAAATAATGCCACTGTCAAAAATGATGGGATGTACTTCTTTCAAACTAATCAGGATACTGTCAGAGTTTCCTATAAAAATGCAAGCTTTACTATTCATGAAATAAAACCAGAAATCTTTGTTAGCCCTAAATTAATGCCTATAACCCAATTTGGGATATTAAATAACAAAGAACTTTCTGAGATAGGCGAGAATACCTTAATATATGGTGGAAAAGGTCATGGATTGGGGTATTTTAGGCCAGGTAAAAATGAATTTTTTATTTCCAAAATAAGTATTCCTGGTATAAAAGGTGCTTATATCTTATCTTTGGAATATTGTGTCAAACAGTCATAAGCAATATCAAGAAGATTTATATTATAATCTTTCCTCAAAAGAGGTTATCAAGTCTATCAACTAATTATTTTTATTCTATATTAATTATACTGATCTGAGTCCGCTTAACAATTATATCTCTTAAAGGAATATATTCATTTATTGTTGTATAGATCAGATTATTTGGGGAGTGCCAAATAATGAAAAGTTCTGCACAATTGAATAGTATCCAAACGAGGTTAATAAAAAAGCCAGTTATTGTGTTTGAACTGGCTTGCTTTCTCTGTGTTAACACAGTTTTTATATAAAGCGTTTTGTTGACAAACGAATGACGACACAATGTACATTAGAGAGGAAAGATTTTACAGATTGCATGATGATTTCCCTTGAGAATGACAAATTGTGATTTACTTCACGAAAATCTAGAGTCTGTGAAGCATTTTATGCTCAAAATGAAAAGAGTCAAGGTATTTATTAAATTTTTTTTAAAATTTAAAATTTTTCTTCAATTTAATTTAATCATTTGAAAATAAATAATTTTTTATTAATTTAGAAAGAAGTATTCAATCTATCTTGTTGTTTTTTATTGTTCATATTGTGATATGACCGTAGGAATTTTTTTGCTGTCTATACTTTATCCATAGGGTGGATCTTAACCTGATGATAAGCCAGACTATTGGAGATAGCTTATGGAAATAAGTGAAAATGGCATCAATAAGATAAAAAGTCATGAGGGTTTGAGACTAAAAGCATACCCTGATCCTGCTACTGGGGCTGAGCCTTGGACAATTGGTTATGGACACACAAAAGGAGTAGTGCCCGGACAAGTAATCACAAAACAACAAGCTGAGGCATTTTTGCGTGAAGATTTAAATCCTATTTATGCTGTATTACGACAATTTGTTAAAGTGCCTTTAACACAAGGGCAATTTGATGCGCTATGTTCGCTTATTTTTAACGTGGGAATTGGAAACTTTATTCACTCGACATTACTGAAAAAATTGAATCATGGTAATTATCAAGAAGCTGCACAGGAATTTCTGAAATGGGATAAAGTTGACGGGAATCAACTACCAGCCTTACTTGCTCGTAGAAAATCTGAACAAGAAATGTTTTTGTCGTGAGTTTATTACCAAGAATGCCAGACGAGATAAATAGCGATGTGGACTTTGCAATATGCCATTTTATTAACCAACATAATTTATCAATGAACTAACCTGATACTCACACCAGTCACTAGTATGTGCTGGTGATATACCAGCACATAATTACTATTTGCCAATATTATTTTATATCAGTATCAATAACTTGATAGAAAGCATTAACTGTATCAGCGATTGTCCAAACGCCAAGAATAACATGGTATCCTGAGCGCTTTGGTACTTCACACGTTATATTAACTTCTTGTGATGGTCGTTTTCCATTATCCTCTTGCGAACAGAAAGGAGTGAGATCAAATTGTGCACGAGTAAGAGGCTTATTAGGATCCCAATTAGGTTTAGTAATAAAGAACTGCCATGAAGTTGTACTATGTTGTGCAGTTAAATGCCATTTAAATACATTTTGGCCTTTGTTGATAGGGACATGATGCCAACGATTTTCACTTTGTTCATTGAGTTGTTTAAACTGTCCAACGCCTGCACTGGCAATTTGACCATCAGGAGGCCCAGCTTCAGGAAAGCCCTTAGGACCTTCAACAGATTGGGGTTCATACATGACAGGCCCACAATTTTTATTGATACCTTTTTTACATAGAAGAGCCCTACTTGGAGGATTCTCTATATATCCATGGCGACTGTGGGTTTCAGCATTAGCAGATAATGGGATTGTATATAAAGCTGTCAATCCCACTAAAAATAATGACTTTTTAATGTTCATGATTAAATTTCCTGTTTTTCCGTACTTGACTGTAAAGTGAGTAAATTTACTAATATTTATTATATTAAGTAGATTTTATGAATTTAATTAATCTGACATAATAATTCATACAAATGTTTATAATAAAATTATTAAGTTATAAATACATAATTTATGATAGAAGTATAATAGAAAGAACTCCAATTGGCCTGATGAGAATCATATGGGAAGAGTTTTCATTTATCTATAATAGATTTTAATGCGGAGGGATAAAATTCTTCCCTGGAACAGAGAGAGGAATGAGCGAAATAAGAGTGTGTAGAAAATAAGTAAAAGTTTAAGTACGCACCAGTAAAATTAAATCGGAATAGTAAAACACACAATTTATGTCATTGCCTGTTTTTGATATTTGGATTTTATGATTGCTCAAAGTGTAATTTTATATATGTTTTGAGCATCATGGAGTGAATTTGGACTAATGCCCATAAAATAGGGAGATGATTTTTTATTATTAATGTGATGGTTTTCATTATGATAATAAGTATCACGCTTGGATTCGCCTAATAAGTACATTTTCTTTCGGGAAAACTGCATCAATTAAACTCATTATTTATAGGTGAAATATGATAAATAACAATGAAGAAAAAGAGGATATGATCGTTCAATCAGATACTGAAGTTGTTGTTACAAGTGTACATGGCAGTTTTTTTAAAGTGCATCCGGCACTCGCTGAGGTTTTTCCCTGCCGATGTTGTTGGGGAAGAAAATGACTCAATCCTCTGATAGTGTAGTTCGTAATGGACAGAGAAAACCACTGCCAAAACGCAGGTAAATCTCTGAAAGAAATCACTCGCAGGACCAATCGATCAGAGGTATTGGATCTGATTTGTCGACGGAATGGCTTCGATTTTTTAAATTCTATTTTCAATATAATTGGCGATAATATTATTTTCATTATTTTTAAAACATTCATTATTAAAATTTGTTTTTGATTTTTCTTTTTTTAAGAAAATATTGATCATATCTATGGATCGTTGTCGTTCCTTTGAATTACTTATGAATAAATTTTGACACTCTTGTATTAATCGTATTCCTTCTTTTTCAGGTATATCGGCTGGAATATCAGGATAACCATATTCACGACTCCATAAAAAGCCGTATTCATTTGAGTAATAATTTTTAAGATAAATCTCTAATTGCAACTGCTGGCTATAGTTCTGTGGAGGCAAAAAAAAGACATCTTTATTAAGTATTGTGCATTCATAAAAAGTTGTTAACCCAGGGTTTGCCAAAACCTTACGGGCATGATGTAGTCTTTGCAGAAAATCCTGCCGTTCAAGGCAGCTAATTTTAATATGCGGATGTGTTTTGGCGAATAAATTTGCCAGTTTGTTAATAGTATTTCCACCACCGGCAATAGTGATATTGGGCTCCTGATTTAGATTGGAAATAGTCAGTAAATCTTGAAGAAAATGGAAATAGAAGTCAGAGGTGTCAGCATAAACAGTATCAATACCGCCTAGTGTGATTAGGATGCCGTCAGATTCGGAGGGATCCATCATATATTGGTACACAGAGCTATGAATAATGGGAGGAACTACCTGATAATTTCCCAGCTTACTATGAAACTTTGCGATTTTAAACTCCACTCCATGGAAATTTTGAATAAATGTTTTCTCTATATGGCGTAGATCAACAGGTAGCGAATCCCACATCCAAAATAAAGTATCAATATAGATAATAGGTGTTCCTAAATTAGAAACAAAATTAATTGAGTTTGGATTAGTATTGGTGATATACAGTTTGGCTCCTGCAATGATTTCAGTATAGTGGGAGAGAGCAGTACAAGAAGTCGTATCGCACTCATAAATTTGATCAAAAAGGTTGGATTTATGGCTCAATTGTGTGGAGGTAAGAGTGCCTAATAAAATGATTTTAGTTCCTGATCTTAATCTTTTTCTGGTTCTTAATTGTTCTACTATATTAAGTGTGGTGGATATAGGGCCAAAACAAAATGGGTCAGCATCAAAAATGATATATGGATTATTTTGTAACATATCATTACCTCATAAAGGAATATTCACAAATAAAAACAGGTCATTATCACATTGTGAAGTACGCTGTTCGAGCATGGTGGCGGTTTGAAATCTTACGAAAGCTGCCTTGGCTGAGACAGGATTCGTTTTATGTTTGTTAAACAAAGGCGTAACAATTGAATAAATAACTCTATCATTTAATATTTTTCCTGTTTATTAATTTGTTTTTTTAATGTAACAATTTCCGGTAATAATTCAATCAATAACCCCACCTGCTGTAATACAAGTTGGATTTTATTGTTATCAGAGGTCAGCTGATTACTTCTTTTGATCAAATGCTCTGAAATATCCTGAAGAGGCTCAATATCGATTCTGTTCTGTTGTAATGCAAATTCAACATGACAGATTGCGCCATTAAGTCACACCTGAAATCACGATCAAAAATAGTTGTCCTTCAATAGAAGGCACAAGGTAGAGAATGGGTAACCCAATCAAAATGCCTGCCAGCGTGCCAATAACACGGAAAGCAAGACGACGGAGGGTTGCACTATAGTTAGGTTGGCAAACAAATAGGCTGGTCAGCAAGATCCAATAGCCCCGTTGTAAATCAAACAGTTGAATAATCGCATAACCAGTACATAGCAGAGCAGATATACGAATAGCATGGCGGAACAGGGTTGATTTTGGTGTCAGATTGCTGCGGAGCCGAAACCAAATATCACGCCAACCCGTTAAGGTTTCATCGGATAATTGTGTATCTTCTTGTTTATCATGGTTTTGATTCTCATTGCTTTGCTTATTACTGCCTTGCTTATCAATGTAAGAGAATCCTGGGGAAATGAAATATTGGTCAGAACTGAGCCCTGCTAATTGAGTATCAATTGCTCGTAAGTTATTCAGTAAATTATTGAATATGTTTATCTTAGCGTCAGCTATTTGCTTGTTTTTTTAATCTCTCCAGCGAGTTTTCAAGATAGTTGAAAGCATTCTTGAAACGTGAGCTATGCTGATACTGTTTACGCAGGATAATGGATTGTGAAACTTGCTCACAGGCGTGTGCTTGCATGGATAATAATCGTTGGAAACGAAATAGAATATCGCTGTGACGCAACGTTTCCCGTAGCTTTTGATATTGAATGTAGGATGAACTGGCCCGTTCATGGATATCCTGAATAACAAAATAATAGTGGAGAGTCTTACGGGTTCCCTGTTGTCCTCGATCCCCTTTCAGACGACTTAATAAAGCTATTTTGGCCTGATTGAGTGCTGTAACTAATGTGCTGTTAGCCATAACAACATCAAATACAGCTTGTTTATATTCTTCGGCTTCAGAATCGGGGTCAAACAGATTCGTTTTGGTGTAAAGGTATGCAGAAAGCTGGTGGTAACAACGGGCCAGATTTTCTTGTAATGGGCGAATAGGAAACAGTAAATGCCCCGCCAATGTCAGCAAGTTATACCAAATTGCACCAGTGAGTAATAATAAAGGTTGCTGATACCAGACAGGAAATATGGATGCACCGAGCATGGTATAAATAGCAATCAATAAAGCGCCGAAGGCAATAGTAACATAGCGTTGCCCCAAAGCGCCGAGCAGGATAAAACTACAGGTAGAGATTGCCAGACCAAAAAAGAAAAGCCAGGGATAAGGAAAAAGCAGAGTGATGGATACAGAGGCAGCAAAGAAGGAGATTAAAGTGATAACAAGGTTGCGTAAACGGCCGACTAAGCGATCATCCAAATCTGTTAATGCTGCGGGCAACGACGCCTAAAGTGAATGGGATCGTGATTTTGGGTTCTTCCTGCAATAACCAGGGAACGAGAGTTGTTCCTGTTAGCGCAATGAATATACGAATATAATAGAGAACGTGATTGTTATACAGAAAATGGCGGGCGCTGGAAAAAACCGTTAGCACAAAATACTCCTAATAACATTTATATGAGCGGGGCGCTCAACAATTTTCAGGTACGGTGCTATTACAATGGAACTAAAATCAACACAAATTGGTCAACGACTTGCCCGGCATCCATATAATCGGGTGCGTTTGCTTAATGCTGGCATTGAAGTCAGTGGTGACAAGCATCAGTACCTAATTCCATTTAATCAATTAATTAATGTTCAGTGTAAGCGAGGGATTGTCTGGGGGGAACTGGAATTTGAATTACCTGAAGGAAAAGTTGTCCGGTTACATGGGACTGAATGGCAGCAAACACAGCATTTTTATCATTATTTACTGAAAAAATGGCAGGCATGGAGCCTTGATATGAGTGATGTCAGTGCTGATGTATTGGCTGCCCAGGTAAATCAAATTGATAAAATCAGGCAACTGAACCGTTGGATTAAAATAGCAGATTTGTCTTTATTGCAGCAACAAATCCAGGAAACATTTCAATCCCTCCCTTTACCCTTACAAAGAGTTAAACAATTTGAGAATTGCTGTGATAACTATCAGATTTGTTTGGACTGGTTGAATGAAGGAGAAAGAAAATTAAAGCTCATAAACCAGCAGTGGGTTGAGCGCATGTTGGAACAATATGGTGAGTTTTTCCAGTCCATAGAAAATTTGTCATTTAATCATTCTCAGTGCCGGGCCGTAGTTAACGGTGAAAAATCCATATTAGTTTTGGGAAGTGCTGGGAGTGGGAAAACCTCTGTTTTAGTTGCGCGTGCTGGATGGTTATTGTTACGCCAACAGGCACGTCCTGAACAGATTTTATTACTCTCTTGCGAGCGTCAGTCGGCTGATGAGATAAATAAACGTATTCAGTTACGTTTGGAAACAAAAGAGATAAAAGCGCAAACATTCCATGAACTGGCACTCAATATTATTCGGCAAGCCGGTAATCATGTTACCAAAATCAGCGAATTAGAAACTAATGCTCAAAAGCGCCGTGATTTTCTCATTCGGGAATGGCAAAAACAGTGCAATGAAAAAAAAGCGCAGGCAAAAGGTTGGCGAGAATGGTTGGAAGAAGAGCTGGACTGGCAATTACCGTATGGAGAATACTGGCATGATAAACAAGTGCAGACTTGTTTATCCAGTCGTCTGGAACACTGGCTGGGGCTAATAAGAATGCACGGTGGCAGCCAGAAAGAGATGATTGAGCAGGCTTTGCCTGAACATGCTGGCCTGTTTCAAAAACGCATACGTCTTATGGCACCATTACTGAAGGCCTGGAAATCAGCATTAAAGACAGAAGGGACGATGGATTTCTCTGGTTTGATCTATCAGGCAATAAATGTTCTGGGAAAAGGGCGTTTCATTAGCCCGTGGAAACATATTTTGCTGGATGATTTTCAGAATATCTCTCCATTAAGCGTCAGGTTATTGGCAGCACTGAGAGTACAGAATAAACAAAGTAATATATTTGCTGTTGCAGATGATTGGCAGGGAATTTATCAAATTAATGATACAAACCCGACTTTTTATTTTGCTGAAGAGGTTTTCGGTAAAAGTATTTCTGATGAGAGTATTTCTGACGAGGTTACTGAGTGTATTTTGGATACCACTTATCGTTTTAATGATCACATTGGTGAAATTGCTAATGGATTTATCCGGCAATATCCCCATCAAGTGAGCCATTCATGCAGTAAACTAACCACTCATAATTTAAGAAAAGGGAATAAAAAATCAGTTGTAATCTTGCCGGAAGAGCAACTGGAAGCATTACTGAACAAAATGAGTGGTTATGTCACTAACGAAGAGACCATCTTGTTATTGGCTCGTTACCATCACCTTAAGCCTGATCTAATGAAAAAATCTTCTACCCGTTGGCCGAATTTGAATATTAAATTCATGACGATCCATGAATCCCAGGGACAACAGGCAGATTACGTAATTGTCTTGGGATTACGGCAAGGTAGAGATGGTTTTCCTGCATCAGAGAAAGGTTCTGTATTAGAACAGGTGTTATTGCCACAACCTGAAAAATTTTCTGATGCAGAAGAGAGTTACCTTTTGTATGTTGCACTGACAAGGGCAAAAAAACAGGTATGGTTGATGCAGGAGTCGAAGAACCCATCGGTCTTTATTCACCAACTCTCTCAATTGGGTGTTCCAATCCAGCGTAAACCTTAGGTTTTCGGGAGAGGGCAGACTCTATCCTTATTGATGGCTGAAACTATTTTAATTTTTCATGCAGATAACCTTGATAGTCCGGTACAAGAATATCGACTTTTTCTGTAAAAAGGGGAGAGTTGATAATGAAAGGCATAAAGGAGGATTAAATGAGTGATCAGTACATAGAAAATATTCTGAAAAAGGTCAAAACCATCGCGTTAGTCGGGGCGAGTGAGAAACAGGAACGGCCGAGTTATAAAGTCATGGAATATCTACTCAATCAGGGATATTGCGTTATTCCGGTCAGCCCTAAATTAGTGGGAAAAACATTATTGGGACAGATGGTAGTGGGGCAATTATCTGATATCGGACAATCAGTTGATATGGTTGAAGTATTCCGCAATGCAACTGCTGCTTATGGTGTTGCTGAGGAAACTATTACTATTGGGGCAAAAGTGCTTTGGCTACAAAAAGGGGTAATTAATGATGAAGCAAAATTACTGGCAGAAAATAAGGGATTAAACGTTGTCATGGATCGCTGCCCAAAAATTGAAATTCCCCGTTTAGGATTGGAAAAATAAAGAAGGCGATGTTCGTTTTTGTTTCACCGCCTTTCTTTACCAGAATTGTTAAAATTATTTTCAGTAAAGAGAAGAGATTTGTTTAATTTCTTAACCTTGGGGCTAACAATTGGCTGCGGATAGACTCAGCTAACTCATCCAAAGAAGGATGTTCTGGGTGGTCATCTGATATCTCGTAAGTCAATTGTGCCTCTGCCAAATAGGTGTGAACGGGTTGCCCATCATCACCTTCCATCACAACGTGATACCACGGAGCTGAACGTAAAGTAGCATTAGATGCAATATCATTTTCCTGCGGTTGTTCTAAAGAATATTCAGCATCAATATCTACAACAACACCCAAATAGCCTAGCAACTTATGCCTAACTTGCTGGCCGATACCGAATTTGCTGGCGATCATCATAGTCACCTCCAGAGAAACCTTGCAATCACTCTTATATAAGGGCAAAAAGGTAAATTTCAAGCGCACACCCGGTAACCGGAATCTTGCATTCAGGATGGTATGTGATCACCATCTCATAATTCAGGTTAGCTGTTGTGTATATAAAATACAATACTAAAAGTGGTCTTAGTATGCCAAAGTTATTATACCCAACAAATTTCGAACGGTTACACAAGGAAAAAGAAACGCACTTTCGGCAACATGTCCTATTAGGTGACTGAGGATATTTCTCCAATTTTGCTTGTGGGGAGACAAAAGATGACTACTCAAAGTATCACTATTTATGTATATGGACGAGTACAGGGAGTTGGCTTTCGTTATCAAACATATCACTGGGCAAAACAGAATAAACTGTTGGGATATGTTCGCAATATGAATGATGGTAGTGTCAAAATAGTTGCTTGTGGTAATGAGGGGCAAATCAAAAAATTAATCCATTGGTTAGAGCAGGGAGGGCCTTCGGGGTCAAAGATTGAACATTTTCAATCGCAGTTTTGTGAGGTGAAAGAAATGGACGATTTCAGCATCCGCCATTAAAGACGGATGTCTGATTCAGATACATTTTACTGGTTTTGGAAGACCTGCAATTTTAGTTGCTTGTTTTGCTGGCCCTTTGGGAAATAAGCGATAAAGATAGCGACTATTTCCTTTTTCTTCGCCATATTTCTGTGAAATTGCTTTGACTAACATTCGGATAGCAGGAGAAGTGTTGAACTCCTCATAAAATTCGCGCACAAAACGAACCACTTCCCAATGTTGTTCGGTCAAAGTGATATCTTCCTGCCCAGCAAGCAATGGTGCCATAGCTTCTTTCCAGTCACTGCTGTTTTTCAGATAACCTTGTGCATCAGTTTCGATCTCACGACCTTCAAATACCAACATAACTTTTTAACCAATCTATAATGATGGCGGCAATTTAGCAAAAATCACCTTTGTTCCCAAGAAAGATCATCATAAATGCTGAATAAATGATCCAATAAACAATAATATGAACAATTTGACATCAATTGAACATATAAATACTTTACATTGGGAACAGTGATGTTTATAGTGCTCGACATCGCGGAGGGGTGGCCGAGCGGCTGAAGGCAGCGGTCTTGAAAACCGCCGATGGGAAACCATCCGAGAGTTCGAATCTCTCCTCCTCCGCCATCTACACTTCTAGCAGCATCTCTTAAAGTCTACTTTTCCCAGTAAAATCAACGAAAACTCCCAAATAAAGCTCTACTAACGTCTACTGGCATCTATTGCAATGTACCCCAGTCAGGGGGTATATATAGGGGTAACTTTCTGTACCCCCTAAAAAAATACCCCCGTTACTGTGAGGGGCAAGGATGCTAGAAATATGAAACTAACAGCCCGACAAGTTGAAACAGTAAAACCCCAAAATAAAGATTTTAAGCTATCGGATGGCGGCGGTTTATATCTGCTGGTAAAGACAACCGGTTCTAAATACTGGCGACTGAAATACAGAATTGCAGGAAAAGAAAAGTTACTCGCTATTGGTACTTTTCCGCTTATTACGTTGGCAGAGGCCAGAAGAAAACGTGATGAAGCCAAGAAACTGATAGCCGAAGGTATTGATCCCAACCAAGATAAAAAACAAAAGAAATTGGCAGCTCAGGGAGAAATCAGTAATACCTTTGAAAGCATTGCGCGTGAATGGTACGAGGGAAGAAAAGACAGGTGGTCTGTTGGTTATCGTGAAGATATGATGGACGCATTCGAAAAAGACGTTTTCCCTTATATTGGTCATCGCCCGATTGCTGAAATAAAACCCCTCGAATTATTAGACCTCCTTTCTATTATGGAAAAGAGAGGCGTCACCGATAAATTAAAGAAAGTTCGCCAACGCTGTGGTGAAGTTTGGACATATGCAATTATTACTGGCAGGGCAGAATATAACCCAGCTCCAGATTTAGCGAGTGCTTTTATCCCTCATCAACGCGAACATTACGCTCACCTTTCAGTAGATGAATTACCTGAATTTCTCCGTTCCATTGATAAATATATGGGAAGTCAGATAGTCAGAACGTCTTTGCGAATGCTGATATTAACGGGTGTTCGTCCGGGAGAACTTCGTAAAGCTGAATGGTCAGAGATTAATTTAGATAAGGCTGTTTGGACAATTCCAGCCGAAAAAATGAAAATGCGCCGCACTCATGTAGTGCCACTATCAGAGCAAGTTATCGATTTATTGAAGCAGATTCAGCCTATCAGCGGCAGTTATCAGTATGTTTTCCCAAGCCGGACAGATTACAGAAAGCATATATCAGATATGGCAATCAATACCATGATCCGCCGTATAGGATATTCAGGACGAGCCACAGGCCACGGGTTCCGCCATACCATGAGTACCATTCTGCATGATCAAGATTTCAACACTGCATGGGTTGAAAAACAGCTAGCTCACGTCGATAAAAACAGCATCCGAGGCACTTACAACCACGCTCAATATCTGGATGGTCGTCGGGAAATGCTGCAATGGTATGCGGATTATATGGAGATGCTGGAACGAGGCGAAAATGTGCTGATCGGAAAATTTGGCAAAAGGGCATAAAGATAGAGATTTTTTAAGAAAAATAACATAAAAAGCAACGCCCCAGTGTGCGCTAACACATCTGAGGCGTCTGACCAATAACCGTTAATTGGAGTAACGATGATGGCTGATACACAGTCTAACCAAACTCATCCTAAATTTACATCTTCAGATAAAACAGACGAACAAAAACCACTCGATTTTATCCAAACAGTAAAAAAATCCGCCATGTATCACTGGGAAAATCTGCTACCTGCCTGTGGTATTGATATTCCCGAAAAGGGTAAACATGGCGCTTGCTCTGTCTGTGGTGGCACTGACCGTTTCCACTTTATCGACGATCACCATCACGGCAACTGGCATTGCCGCCAGTGTGACGCTCCGAACTATGGTGATGGATTGGATTTAGTGGCTAAAACCAACCGGATCTCGATTTTTGAGGCTGCAAAAATTGTTGCAGATGCGCTGGCATTGCCTTTGCCAGAACCCAAACCAGCCAAAACGCTGACTAGGAACGCTAAACCAATTGCTGAACGTATCGCGGCACTGGTTGCCACTGCTGTTACGGGTGAATCTCAATATCTGGTGAAAAAGGGACTGCAATGCCCCAATCAGCGGTTATTAAAAGATGGTTCTTTGTTGCTGATCACTCAAATGCTGGATGGCACAATCACAGGCGCACAGACCATCAAGCCAAACGGCGAAAAACGTCTTGTTTCCGGTACACATAAAAAAGGCAGTTTTATCCCGGTAACTGAGATAATCGGAATGCCGGACACAATCATCATTACTGAAGGTTACGCTACAGCTTTAACTGTCAGCCTATTATGTGAAGGAATGGTACTGGCAGCGATTGATGAAAGTAACCTATTGATTGTTGCCGAGCAGATTAGAGAGCAGTACCCAAATTCCAGAATCATAATTGCCGCCGATAACGACTGGCACGAACCGGAAGAACGAGACAAAAATGGCAGGCTAAAAAAGAATGTTGGCAAAATAGCAGCAGAGAAGACCGCTATAGCGATTAGCAGCTGGATAACGCTACCGCCTACGGAATTAAAAGCTGATTGGGACGATTATCGCCAGCAACACGGTGTGGAAATAGCACAGCAAGCCTTTGCTCAGGAGCTTTATCAACCAGCATTAATCAAGAAAAAAGAAGCTATTCAGTCCAATGATGCTGAGTCATCTAAGTTGACATTATGCCAAATGGGAGCCAGCCAACGCGGAGAAGTATTGTTGGCACGTTATAACGGTGATTTGGCACTGGATGGTGCTTCGGAAACTGTACATCACTATGACGGTATTGTTTGGTGTCTGGTCAGTGACCGTGATTTAAGACGGGAAATGGTGGCTGCTTTTATGGAAGGAAAATTGCCGTACTCACCACATGGTATTAGCTCTGCTGTGGATGCCCTGAAATTACAGCTTCCCATGATGCAACCACCAGAACGCCACTTAATCGGGTTTAGTAATGGCGTGTTTGACTTGAAAGCCGGTCAGTTCCGGCCTCACCGCAAAAATGACTGGCTATTGCTTGCCAATGACGTTGAATTCAATTCTCCTGTTTCGGGGGAAACCCTGCAAGATCACGCGCCACAGTTCTGGCGCTGGCTCAATCAGGTAACAGCCAACTGTGAAAATAAAACAAACAGAGTGCTGGCAGCACTGTTTATGGTGCTGGCGAACCGTTATGACTGGCAACTTTTTCTGGAAGTCACCGGAGCAGGAGGTAGTGGCAAAAGTATCTTTGCCGAAATTTGTTCCATGCTGGCAGGTAAAGGCAATACCGTTTCCGCAAGTATGGCCGCACTGGAAAATCCACGGGAAAGGGCGTTGATTGCCGGTTATTCGCTGATTATCCTGCCAGACCAAACCCGTTATGCGGGCGATGGTTCTGGTATCAAGGCGATTACAGGCGGAGATGAAGTTGCCATCGATCCGAAGCACAAACAACCCTATTCAACCCGTATTCCCGCCGTTGTACTGGCAGTAAACAATAATGCCATGAGTTTCAGTGATCGCAGTGGTGGTGTGTCACGGCGTCGCGTGATTTTCAACTTTTCGGAAGTCGTGCCGGAAAATGAACGTGATCCGCTCCTGCGGGATAAAATTGCGGCAGAATTGCCTGTGATTATCCGGCATTTGCTTCACAGATTCCTTGATCCGCAAACTGCAAGGTGTTTACTGGCAGAGCAACAGAAATCAGAAGAAGCACTGGATATCAAACGCGGTACAGATCCACTGGTCGATTTTTGCGGTTATCTCATTGCTTCCCATGAAGTTGACGGCCTATTAATCGGTAATGCGGAAATTATGCCGTTCAATCCCCGCAAATACCTTTATCACGCCTATCTTGCTTATATGAAAGGCAATAACCTGAATAAACCTGTTTCCGTGACTCGTTTCGGCATGGATATGTCAGGCGCACTGGCAGAGTACAGCCAGCAATATTTACGCAAGAAAAGCAAACAGGGCATTCGTAGCAATCTGAGCCTGAACCTTGATACTGCTATCGAATGGATGCCGAAATTGACAAGGGATAGCCTGCCAGAAGAATAATTTTTTTCTGATTTCAAGCATTTTTCAAAGAAATATAAAAAAGTATTCACCACTGTTCACCCTATAATTTAAACCAAATATATCAATGTATTATAGGGTGAATAGTTATTTTAAAACTGTTCACAACTATTCATCACTGTTCACCTTTTTTTTGGTTGGAGGTGAACGGTTGGGTGAAGAGTAATGAAGAGTTTAATTTCAACTCATCACCCTTTAATGGTTTGAATTTAAATAGAATTATTCAAAGGTGAACAGGGTGAACAGTTTTATTACTAATTCTTTAATAGGGAGGGGTAGATAAAAATGTTTTCTCTGGCAGGTGTTTTTTTCAGCTCTCCGAGTTACTGGGTTAATGTATTAGCCCGGTAACACGGAGAAGACAAGCGCAGCGCGTCAGTAGGGGTTGAACTATTACATCTAAATCATTGGAAATTACTTTTAGCCTGATTTTGGACAAGAAGAGTTAGTTGTACCAATGTGATTACCAAATAAGACTCAAGCTGACACTATTGATGATCTAAATGAAACCTAACCAGATAGGCGGCTTTGTGCCAAGTGGACATAAACCCATGACGCTCTATTTACAGTTTCAATCGCATTAAGTTCGGTTTATAGATATCTGGAATCCAAACTACGGTTAACGTCTATCCAGAGGACAAGGCAACCTTAATCTTTTCTCTGACCAGTTTCATAAATGCCTCGGACATAATGCTCCAGTTCTCGGGAACAAAAGTTCTTTGATAATGCGCTCTGAAATCAGTGATTAGGTCGTCGATTTGCGTAGTAAGAGGCAATATCACCGATAACCGCATACTGCATTCCTTTATGAGAAGCGGCTAGAAACGCCTTATTTTCGGTTCGATCTTTTCATTGTCATCAAAAAGATCGTAATCCTGCCCAAAATAAATACCAATCAAATTATCCTGTGCGCTGATATTAATCATATCCATCGTCAACGCTCCGGAAATGTAATAGAACTTTCAATAATATGGCGGAATTCCAGTGTTACCTGCCCTAACTATAATCTACTCTCCATTATTCAACACAACCCCCAAAAATAAAATTGGGAGCTTATGCTAAATTATTTTTAACATAGCTCCCAATAATAGATATGTTAATGTTTGTAAATCACATCGTCAATTAATCCAACGGGTAATCCATTTTCTCGGTTTGTGCTGAAATGTGCGGCGGTAATAGCCTTTAGTCTCTCTGAGAGCTTGTCTGGTACATCATTATCAACCACTATTATCTGGCATGGTGATTTTTTTCTCTGTGCATAATTACATATTTCAATGAGTTCATTGTAAATGTTTTCATATTTTTCAGGATCTGAAATTCCTTCATCAATATCTTCTTTTATATTTGTTTGTGCAGCATATTTTGGCTTTAGGTTTTTACCCAGATATTTACCTATCGTATCAAGCATTAAAAGGCGGGGATGATTAATATCAGCATCAATTGAGCTTTTCAATATTGCTGCCATATATCCTATGGAAATTATCGTTCTTAATCCGCCAGATGTTATATTGAAATAATCTCTTTCTCTTACGACAGGGGAAAAGTGTTTCTTATTAATACTTATGCCAGTTCTATTTTTTATTTTCACACCAGTTAAGAAAGCCATTAAATCATCACCCAAAGAAGATAATACTCCCTCAATGCTTGGAGCCTTACCTTTTAAATCATCAAGTTTTTCTATTAAAGTTTCAATATTATCAGAAATAGTTTTTTGCTTAGTTAAAAGTTCATCTTGATGATTTCTAACTCTCAAGCTCGAAACCAAGCTTTCTCTCTTTTTACTTACAGAAGTCATCTCCTTTAACAAGGCATCGCGTTGCGTGAGAAAAGGTGTGATAAACTGTTTTGCTTCAGTATCTATCATTTCACTAACTTTGATTAAATCACCCTCAAGTTTAACCTTATTACCTAAGAGATTCCTTTGTTCGTTAGTCAGGATTATAATAAGCTCTTCAATAGATTTTTCTCTCTTTAGTAAAGAAAGTAATTCTTCGTCCAAAGATTCAGGTTTAGATTTAATGAAACCTCCATCGCCTTTTTCGATAGTGATTATATTATCACAGATCGGGCAGTTACATTTCATATCTTGGGCTACACCAATTTTCTTATTCACTAAATGGATTGCTTTTATTTTCTTTATATCATTTGCATAATCATTTTTAAGTCTAATATACTGTTCTTTCTTAGATGTAATATCTTCGATGTTTTTAGTGATTACTTTTATTTTAAGGCTAAATTCAGAATGGTAGGTCTTAAGTTGATTGTAATTGTCTGAATTTGCCATCATGTTGTTATTTAGTTTAGAAAGTTCATCATTGAATGATTCATAAATTACCTCACACTCTCCTATTGCATCATCAATTGATGGTATACTCTCGTATCCGGTCTCTCTAAGAAAATCAGAAACATGTTCATATTTTTTCCTTAAATTATTTAGCTCTATACGCTTGTTAGATATTTGTTGTTCTATATCTAAGATGTCAGTGTCTAGAACATTATATATATACTTGAATACCTCTTTGGTATAGGTGTATTTTGCCCAATCTGTGAGTCCCAAAAGAGACTTGCTACCCATGTCATCTTGATTTACATAAACATACTTAATAATATTTCTAAAGCTTAATCTTTTGAACTGGCTGGTCGATTGAGTCGGGGAGACTTTTAATTTAAGTTTTGGGAAGTTTAATGCATCCATTAAAAAATCGGAGTAGAATCCATCTGGAGCATTATTATTTGAAAAGTTTGGGGCATACTTTCTGGAGATAAAACCTTCTCTTTTTTCGAAAGAACAAAGGTAAACTTCTATAAAATCCTGTGGCTTGTAAATATCCCGAACAATAGTATGAGGTGTATCATTAATGATGATTTCTAAGGCGGCAAAATTAATGGAAGTAATTATTTCATCAGCTAATTCTATTTTGCTTGCTCCTAGCAAATAATTAATGAATTCTAGAATACTAGATTTTCCTGTGTCTGAATCACCATGTATTATATTTAATCCTTCTTCAAATCTTACAATGTAGTTTTTACGAACACCTGCAAGTATTAATCGTTCAATTCTTAGATAGGATTTCATTTTGAGACCTTAAATACTTCATTAAGTATAGAGTTTAGCTTTCTTGAAGATAATGATTTTATTTTCTCTAAAGATTTAGTGTAATTTTTTATTGAGTTAAAATATTCCCCATCAAGTTCATTATAGAAATTTTCACCAAGATAAGAAAGGCTGAAATAAGTTACATTACCAATTTTTTTTACACTAAGAAATCCCATTGCAGCTATTTTTTTAAAAGTGTTTTTATCTTGGATGTTTCAAATAATATATCAACATTTAATGAAAAGCTCTTTATTGTATATGTTTCAGACATGTCGATGGATACATTTTTTTTGCCTGTGAGAGTCATTACCTCTTCAAGCTTGGATGGGTTTTTAATTAAATACATAAATATTTGAGCTTTGTTTTTATTCAATATCCAAACATCATTTTTATTCTTGCTTAAAGTATGAATTAAAATAATAAGCAAAGAAATATTCAAGTTTAATTCTTCATCGAGAGGAATATATGGCAAAGTATTCATTTCTGACCTCTTAAATTATGCAAAGAGTCAAGAGATGTGTCGGGAGACCAGATTACATCCCTGTCTAATTTGTTGGCAAGCTGATGTAACATTCCTTTTTTATGTACGCTACCAAGAGAATTAAGAAGAGATAAAAGTTTTACCTTATCCTCGTCCTCTATCTTTTTGTGTATCGCGGCCAAAAGCTGATTTGATGTATTGTGATTTGCAATAGAGTCATGATATTGAGTTTGATATATCTCTCTAATTTTTCTATATAAACTGCCCAATATCTCTCTATCGTGATCGCTGGTAAAAACGTTCCTAGCTAATTCTGCATTATAGTAATATTCTTTAGCATGCTTTGCTATATCACTATGGACATCTGCTATTATCATTTTCAAGAAGAAAAACTCTTTGTCATATTGACTATTATCTTTGAATTCAGTTGGAGATAAAATGAGGACCATTTTTTTATTTATTTCTAAAGCGAATCTTTTAACAATTAAATAAACATTGGATTCTCTATCTTTAGGCTTGCAAATAGTCATATGGTCTTCTTGAATTGCAATTGATTCTTTTGCGGGAACTTGGATAGGAATTGCGCTTTGTTTAACAACAAAATTATCATAGCTACCATATAAAAATTTTAATTCTGGAAGTTTGGGTAATCTTATCCATTTGCGGTTTAAATCATCAGTCTCTCTACTAAATACACTTAAGTCACCCAGTTGAACATTTGAGGAAACCATACTACCCCATGACGCAGTTTCTGAACCTGAATGCGGAACTGCAAGCGAAATGAAACCAGAAATATTATGAGAAATATCTCTTTCACTCATTTTTATTATGCATGATTTTGCTATCAATCCACCCATACTATGAGCAACAAAAATTATATTATTATAATTTGAAAGGTTGATCTGACACTCTCCAACCAATAGTTCAGAAAGTTCATCAACTGGAAGGTTAACTTCTCTTTTTGGCAGCGTGGTAAATAATCTTGAGAATAAATTTTTAGCTTTGCCATAGCTATTTGTGAATTTGGTGAAATATTCAAAGCAGGCTATATCAAAACAGTCATTTAAATCATCATCATCAGATATTAATTGAGGGAAAGATATATCCTTATTAAAAGACCATGTAGAAGATCCACCTTTTAATCCGTGGATAAACAATATTATATTTTTAAAATTATTTCTTTTCTTCCAAATTAGCATGCTCATTATTATCTCTTTTAATCTCTTTGGGTTGAACTCCCCGTCGCTTGCGACGTATAAAATTAAGCTGAACGATGCGAAGCGGGTGATTTCATATCAATACCCCGCGCTTGCGGCGGGGTTATTTATTAATAAGATATACTCCGTATATGGTTACATTTTCTAACCAATTGATTAACTGATCAATTGAAAATTATGTTGATAATTTAAATGTATATTAATCAATGTATTATTCTATATTAGGGAGTCGCTAACTGTATTCCTCATATTAAAGAGACTTGAAAGCTTTTTCACTACTACTGAGCAAGGGGCACTACGTTCTGTATGCAAAAACTAATTTTTTCTCCTATGTGCTTTCCATTTCCATATCTGCTTCCGGTTAATGGTTTCCCAACACAATCCGTTCCACAAGGAGTGGCACGCATTCTGCTCCCGTGTGGGATGGAGCGATACAGGGAAAGCGAACTGTCAGGCACACGAAGACGAAAATCACACCACTGACGGAGAAAAAACTATGACTATTTTCCTGCATATCCAAGCTAGCGCTCCTAACACCGTAGCGGCGATTGTGTACCCTCGCTGGATCTGTCAGACTCCTTAAAAACGAAATTTTCTAAAATCCGAACTGATATTTACCAGTCCGTAACTGACAACATTATTGTGGCACTGTTAGCAGGAATTAAGCCGTGGTCGTACCCGTGATAGCGAGTTCTAGCATGGCAGTATTAAATGTCTACCTCACGCCCTGAGACATTCGACAAGATTTTATGCTTTAAGCAAAGGAGAATTTCGAACTTTTAGTGCCAGTAAGTATTTTGCTTCGTAATAACAAATTGTTATGGTGCAAATTTACGTTGTGTTTCGGTTATGTACCATAAAGTCAATTAGTCGAGTCCTTCTTATTAACTCTTTTAATTGGTCATTAGATTTTCTAGGTGGCCCATCCAGTTTAACTTTTTTAATAGGAGTAGTGTACAACATGTTTTGGGGCATAAATGAGTTAAAGCAAACTGTCAAAATTAGTCATTTTATGAAATTATATTTGACAGATTAAATTCCAATTAACCCATAACATAAGCTGTTGACCCTACTCACCATAGCCGCTAATATTCCACTTACACTAATGATCCATCGCCTGTCAGGATCGCCTTCGGGTGGCGAAACAAAACTCTCGTAGCCTGAAAGAGAGAGCAAGAATTGCGGTACATCTGCCCATCTTTGGGAGCAGATATTGTCAAGACACCTAAAACATCGTCTGGCAATGAAGGTCTCTTAAACTAATAGATAACCCAAAAGGATATCTTTATCTTGTTACCGAAGTGTATTGAACGTGGGTTCATACACTGGCGTTTCAAATCAACATAAATCCTATTTGTCTTCAATGAACAACAGGATAGCCTTTGCGCATCTGTTCATACTTTTACCTATCCCTGTTTGAATTATTCAATAGACAATTTTTCTACAGCTAATCCATTAACATGACTACCGTTTGATATTTAACCTTACGGCATTTTGCTGTGCCTGATGGTACTTCAACGTTCGCACGATTTTTGCTGACTGTTTACAGAACTCAAGGTGTCACTTTTTGCAGGTTTACCGCTGAAAGTGACGCCGCAGCCATAGCATCACTCAACCCTGACAGACTCTGGCCTGATTAACCACGCAGTGAATCTGACACTGCTTTTTATAGATTGAAAAAGGAGAGATTGACGATATCGAGGCTGGCTTTATGCCGGTGGGGATGACCTGTTCATACAGGCGGCAGTACCGTGTACTCAACCGATGCCCCGCAATACCTCAACTTGCGTTCACTCTGGCGCACAGATATCGATCAAGGGCAAAGCAGGTATTTTTTGTTTTGTCCGAACTGTCGCGCGCCAGAGATTGCATGTTGTCAGGTATAAGTAAGAAAATTAATGAACTGGTTGATTGGGGAATTAAGTATTTGGATCGCTGTCCGTTATGTTGAGTGAGTTTATAGTCGTTAAACTTAGCCGTTCGGTTATTGATTCAGATAAAACAATCAGTTAAAGTTTCCCCGCCATTGGCACAATCCAGTGGTAAGGTTTCGCAGCCTTGTAATGAACTATCCACTGGTAGGAAGTTTCTACCAGTGTGTCTGCTATCGCCTTTTCAATGGCGGTTCAGGTGGGGGAGGCTTAGGCCTCGCCGGTTGATAGTTCCCGGTACTGCGAACCCTGTCTGAATCGCCACCATCAATATTAATTAATGGAAGGGGTAGCAGGAATGAATAACAATGTTAAAAATGACTGGCATCAGGCCGATATTATTGCTGCATTACGCAAACGAGGTACAACTTTAGCGGCTGTCTCTCGTGAGTCGGGACTCAGTTCATCTACACTGGCAAATACTCTCAGCAGACCGTGGCCGAAAGGCGAATGGATTATCGCTAACTATCTCGAAATACACCCATCTGAAATCTGGCCGAGTCGCTATTTTGATTCGTATGGTCGACTAATTGAACGTAAGGTTCGCGATAAACCACAGGAATAACCCGTTTTAATTTGTGATCTAGTTCGTAAAAATGATAAATGTTTATATGAAGCCCTGAGCGTGAAATGGCAGCAAAATTTGACCATTTCCAAATCTCATGGCTTTTTTGCTTTAACGTGATGATTAAACAGTTATAAACCTAATTTTCACGTAAAAACTACCAGACTTGATGTAGCAAAATAATGTGGGGGTACAACTGGGGGTATGTGACTTTTTTAATAAAATTAATTTATTAAATATTAATGTGTTAATATGCCAGTATTGAGATCTCCTCCCTCCTTTCATCCAAATCATGCGCTCACAAATAATGATAAGAAATTATCCATTTTCATTGTTTTCTTTCCACTGGTATATAATGTAATTATTTATTTACACTGTATGTACTATAAATTTGACAGCCATAAATCAATCCTTTACCCTGCCTGTCTTATAACTATTTTTCCAACATATTCAGAGACGAGGATCGCGTGAAGAATCGCACTATTGGCAGTATTTTTATCGTCGCCGGGACAACGATTGGAGCCGGGATGCTGGCAATGCCATTGGCTGCGGCAGGTGTAGGTTTTGGAACAACACTAGCCATGTTAATCACTTTATGGACATTGATGAGTTACACTGCACTTCTGCTGGTAGAAGTTTATCAACATAATCAAGCCAATACAGGCTTGAGTACCATTGCCAAACGCTATCTGGGGATCGGCGGACAGGTATTAACGGGTTTCAGTATGTTATTTCTGATGTATGCCCTGACAACAGCCTATATCAGTGGCGCAGGTGAATTGCTGGCTGCCAGCCTTTCCGCTTGGATGGATAAAACAATTACTGTCTCTACCGGGATCATCGTGTTTACGATAGTTGCCGGAGGTGTAGTCTGTATCAGCACACAATCCGTTGATTTAATTAATCGCCTACTGTTTACCGCCAAAATCATTTTTCTGATAGTCGTACTCGGTGTGATGATGCCTCATGTTGATAAAATCAACTTGATATCTATGCCAATAGAAAAAGGGCTGGTACTGTCTGCTATTCCGGTGATTTTTACTTCGTTCGGGTTTCACGGAAGTGTGCCAAGTATTGTTTCCTATATGAAAGGAGATACAAATAAGCTACGGAAGATATTTATCATCGGTAGTGCTATCCCGTTGGGCGCTTACATCCTGTGGCAATTGGTTACTCTTGGAGCCATTTCTTCCAATACCTTTGTCGGTATTCTTGCACAACAATCTGGTTTGAACGGTTTACTGCAAGCAGTCAGAGAAGTTGTTGCCTCACCAAAAGTAGAACTTGCTGTCCACCTGTTTGCTGACCTTGCACTGGCAACATCATTCCTTGGGGTCTCACTCGGTCTGTTTGATTATCTTGCTGACTTGCTAAAACGCCGTAACCACGCCAGAGGACGTTTGCAAACTGGTTTGATGACTTTTATTCCCCCCATGCTTTGCGCCCTGTTCTACCCTAACTTTGTTATGGCGCTGACATTCGCTGCTGTTGCTCTGTCTATTCTGGCACTGTTGCTTCCTTGCCTGCTGGTTTGGCGCAGCCGTGAAGAAAATCAGGGTGGATATCGTGTTAAAGGCGGCAAATCAGCATTGATATTGGTTTTCCTTTGTGGCCTTGCTGTAATTGCCATTCAGATTGGGATTGTCACAGGTATGCTGCCAGAAGTGGGGTAAATCATTATCCGCATCTTTAATGATGCGGATCGGATAACCCTAATTTAGAATATGTTAGAAACTCGCACCCACTCCGATGTAAAAACCGTCTGACACTTTATTGTTGCGGTTTCCATTTTTTCCTTTCAAATCAATAACCCGATAACCAGCATTAATGGTTATTGGTTTAAATAGAGTGTAACGAGCTCCGCCTGCTGCCTCAGTATAAGAATCAATGCCAGAAGTTAAACCCGATGGAGCACCATAAGCCTCACCGTATAGTGACAAAGAAGGCATTACTTCCCAACTGAGACCAACACCACCAGCCAATGCAGCACCATCTTTCCCCACTTTTGGTGACAAGTAGAGAGCCTTACCACCAACACTTGCTGTTATCGGACCAATCGGCAAAGCAAAAGCAGCCCCCAAGCTCCCTAACTGACCATTATGATCACTGCGAGTCCAATTTCCATTGAGGGACAAACCCGCATTTTTATCACCAATCCCCGCAGATGTGCTGGTATAGTGTTTTCCTGCTTCTACATTCACAGAAATTGCGTTTGCAGTACCCGCCACAAAGAGCAAACTGGCCGCACTGACAGCAATAAAACCTTTCATATATCTCTCTCTTCTCAATCAGTAATTATGTAGTTGCTAATATTCGTGAGCCATTTTACTGGAATCCAATAAACACTATAGATTATGAATGTAATAAACTATTTAGATTCACCAAGATATGTAAGCACTATATTGTTTTAGCACCCATTCTTTGACCTGTTGACGCGAAGTTTTTATCCCGCCATTTTTCAAATGTTCCGGTAACAAATAACAAGCTACAGGTCGTTGGAATGTAGCAAGTTTATCGGAAAGCCAATTAACAAGTGTTTTTGTAAGTTGAGGATCGTTTGTTTCGATCACTACAACAGGCCGATGCCCAAATTCAGTATCAGGCACTGGAACAACAAAACTTTGTTGGATTTGGGGATGCAGATTAATAATACGCTCAATATTTTCCGGCTGAATACCTTCACCAGCGCTGAAAAATTGATTATCAAGGCGTCCCAAAATACACAATTCGCCCTGTTTAAAAACGCCCCGGTCACGGGTCGGAAACCAACCTTCCTCTTTGGCTAATGGTTTTAATTTCCCATCAAACCAATAACCCATAGCAATACTATCTGCCCGGATCTGTATTTCCTCATCCAACAAACGGATCTCTTTTCCCGGTAGCGGCGTTCCTACTCCCGATAAGCCATCTGCGCGTTTTGCACAGACGGTTGATGCCATTTCAGTCAAACCATAACCGCACCAACAGCTTATCCCGAGCTGCTCAGCTTGTTGAATAAGCTCCAACGGTATCATTGCCCCGCCTAATAACACATCTTTCAAAGTCAGATCGTGTTCACGAGGTTGGGAGAGCCAGCGCCACAGTTGAGTCGGTACTAATGAAGCATGCGTGCAACCCGATAGGGCTTTATCCAGAGAATACATATCTTGCAACACCAGTTCTGCACCTTTCAATAGCCAGCGCCAAAGTATTCCCTGACCAGAGACATGAAATAGTGGCAACGACAGTAACCAACGATCATCTGGCTGGAAATCTATGCGTGAAAGGATGCCCTGTGCGCTGGTAAGGTGAGCACCAATAGAATGCACCACTGCTTTGGGCAACCCGGAAGATCCTGAAGTCAGGATCATGCTTGCCGGGCGATTGATATCCCATGAAACACATTTACCTGACATGCTTTCACCTGACATAACTGTAAACTCAGCTTGCCAGTCGAGTTCAGTTGCCTGAATGATCGATAGAGGTAAATCGGTAAAATCAGCCACAAATGCCAGATTCAGGTGAGGAAGTAATTCTATCAACAACGATTCCGGAAGCTGAGGATTGAGCGGTAACGCTCTTGCACCACATTGCAGAGCAGCAAGATAACACAACAAGAGATCTGCACTGTTCTTGCCTCTTAGGATCACACCATCACCTTGTGATACCCCCTGTAGCCGGAAGTAATCTGCGATAATGTTAATTTTTGTTGCCAATTCCTGCCAGGTTACTGCTTTGTCATACAGCCAAATTGCCTGTTTTTCTGGATAACAAACCGCCCAATGATGCCATGGCCATTGATTAAACGCCACTAATGACATTCATAACTCCACATCACTTCCAGTTCTTCTAATTCCATACAAGGAATATCACTGTCTGGCCAGCAACGGACAAGTTGCGATTGAATCAGATCAAGCGTATCCAGCCCCGGTAGTGTCTCTGGTGTTAGCCAATATGCTAAACGAGCCAGTTGTGTCAGACCAAAACTGGTTTCAACACTTGAACTTATCACTGCTTCCAATCCGGCTTGATGAGCCTCGGTGACCAATTGACGACAACGAGCAATACTACCTACCAACGTTGGTTTGATGATGATAGCTGTAACACCTTCCTGAGCTTCTACCATGAAACCTGCTTCACGAACACTTTCATCCCATGCAATGGCAATACCTGTCTCACGGGCAAACGCCAGTGAGTCTTCACGGGTTTTACAAGGTTCTTCCAGGAAAGCAATGCGCTGCCGATAATCAGGATTGACATACTTCGCAAATCTATCTGCTTTCGATCGCGCCCAACTGCGGTTGGCATCCAACCTCAGTTGTAGATCGGGTACTGCTTCCAATAAGAGATTAACTAGCATGCCATCCCGTACCGCTTCATAAAGCCCCACTTTCACCTTAGCAATTTTCCGCCCCGCTATTTTTCCCAGGCGCAAGATCACATCATCAGGATCTCCCGTACATAATGGTGCTTTGTGATAATTGGCCTCTGTGGGAAGTTCGCCCTGTAATTCAGCAAGGGCACAACTGATACCAAATGCAACAGAAGGTAATTCACTCTGCTCTGGTTCTTTATTTTGCCCTGTTTGGTTTTGGCACCAGTGTGTTAACCATTCCAGCGCAGCATGTCGGGCTTGTTCAAGCGTTTCGTGACTGAATTCCGGCAATGGGGCAATTTCTCCCCAACCATGGTTACCTCTTTCCTGCACATGCACTAAAAAACCATCACGGGTTTTCAGACGTTGGTAACGTAAAATAACACCTGCCTCCATAGGCAAGCTGTATTGATATAAGGTTGCTTTACGCATTATGGATTACGTTTAAATTTACTGAAATCAGGGTGACGTTTTTCATTGAACGCATTACGTCCTTCCTGCCCTTCTTCAGTCATATAGAACAACATGGTGGCATTTCCCGCTAACTCCTGCAAACCAGCCTGGCCATCACAATCCGCATTCAATGCAGCTTTCAGACAACGCAACGCCGTTGGGCTGTTTTCCAACATTTCACGGCACCAGCGGATTGTTTCTTTTTCCAGCTCAGCATGAGGAACAACAGTATTGACCAGCCCCATATCAAGCGCTTCCTGCGCACTGTATTGGCGGCACAGGAACCAGATTTCACGGGCTTTTTTCTGCCCCACAATCCGCGCCATATAAGATGCTCCCCAGCCACCATCAAATGAACCCACTTTGGGGCCTGTCTGACCAAAAATTGCATTGTCTGCTGCAATGGTCAGATCACACATCAGATGTAATACATGTCCTCCACCGATAGAATATCCGGCAACCATAGCAACGACTGGTTTTGGGCAGGTACGGATTTGGCGTTGAAAATCCAATACGTTCAAATGATGTGTTCCGCCTTCATCTCTATAACCACCATAATCGCCACGGATCTTCTGATCTCCTCCCGCACAGAATGCTTTTTCTCCCATCCCTGTCAGAATAATTGTACCAATACTATCGTCATAACGGGCATCAGCCAGTGTCTGAATCATCTCTTTAACGGTCAGAGGACGGAAAGCATTACGCACTTGCGGACGATTAATGGTGATTTTGGCAATACCATCTGGAGATTTATGATAAAGAATATCCTCAAACCCGCTGGAACAATCTTGCCATTCAACCGGGGCATATAATTTTTCTTCGCTTGGATAGAGCATTATTGAACTTCCTTAACCGAAAAGTGATAAAAAATGGTTCACTGCGGCAGAAAAACCCGCAGGATTGCTACTGTGAGCATTATGTCCAGCCTGGGGAATTATTTTTGATGGCAGTGCATATTGCTTCACTATTTCTTTAAATTTCTGATCGTGTTCACCACATAAATAAACAAAAGGCACTGCCAGTTTTTGTAAGGCAGGCACTAACCATGGCTGGTGCCCAAGTGAGGTATTTTCTAACATGCCGGCAATGCTGCTGCCTCTGTTTTGTCTGCGGAGATGAATAAAACGGAGGCGCTGTTCCGGTGACAAATCTGCAAATACAGGTTGTTGATACCAGTCAGCCAAAACTTCTAACATGGGTTCTTCACGAAAACGTTGTACCCATCGCCTGTCATGCAACAATCTGGCATCGCGCTCCTGCTGAGAAAACAGCCCCGGATTTCCCCCTTCCACCAGTATCCCTCTTAATCTTTGCTGGTTATTGTGGTTTTGAGTTGCATGGTACATAGCAATCCGTCCGCCAAGTGAGTAGCCGATTAACCAATAATCATGGATCTGATGTACGAGTAAGGTTTCGTTCAGCAATTTACTCATCTCAGCAAAACCACCTGTAATCGTAATATCGGCAGAATTGCCATGACCGGGAAAGTCAATCACCAAAGAGGTATATTGGTTACAAGCGTTCACAATCGGCAGCCAGTCGTTGCCACTCCCTAGCAGTCCATGCAACCAAACCAGCCATGTGCTCTTTCTATCTACATTAACTGCCTCTACATTAACTGCTTCTGCATTGAATATCTGACAGGCCAATTTCATAGTTCAGTCACCTGTTTCAGCAACTCTTGCAGACATACTGCACCTTCGCTATCTGTCACGATTAGTTCAATGATTGTCGCTGTTTTTTGCTGCCATGCCTGCTCAACAGACTGTTTTAATTCAGACCAGTTTTGTGGCGCGCTATAATTCAAGTCAAACATGGTAGCAGCATGGTTAAAATGGATATTTTGCGGCATACAGTAAAAACGCTGGCGTGTTTCCGGCGGTGTGGGCAGTAATGAAAAAATTTGTCCGCCATTATTATTTACGATAAGCAGCACCATGGGTGAAGTGCTCTCCCGTAGTAAAGCTAAGCTATTCAAATCATAAAGTGCAGAAATATCGCCGATAATCGCTAAAGTCGGTTTACCGGTTGCCCGTTGCACCCCGACAGAAGTTGCTATTAACCCATCAATACCACTTGCACCACGATTGCTGTAAACCGGATAACCCTCAGGGAGTTGTCCTAACGCATCAATCAAACGGACAAGCAAACTATTGCCGACAAATAACTGCCCTTGCTGCGGTAATACTTGATGTAGCTGATGAGCAACCGCAGCCTCACTGAATTTTCCATCCAGTTGTGCGCTAACACAGCCGAATGCTTTTTCAGACCAAATCCACAGTTCATTCGCCCAAGAAACATTCGTCCCAAAAACCTTCGTCTCAGAAACATTAGGCATCTCTGTTTGAGCAGGGTGATCCCGTAACCAATCAGCCACATGACAGGTAAACTTGCGTCCCTGATGATTAGCAGGATCAAGCCTTCCCATAATAGGATCAATAATCCAATACTCTTCTGGCTGACATTTAGCCTGCCACTGCAATAATCTTTTTCCGGTCAGACTGGAGCCAAACTGAATAACCAACTGCCCTTTTGCCAGGATTTTCTGCGCACGGGGATGGTTCAGCCATAAATCAGCGCAAGGCAAAGGCTGACCTGTTTGAGACAACACATCTCCAATCAATGGCCAGCCTATTTCTTTCGCCCACTGTAAAACAAGTTTCCCTTCTTCGGCTCCCATTCTTCCTGCCAGTATGACACCGCGTTTTTTCCGCCAGCAATCCCAATCCGCTACTTTGGCAATAACATGTGTTACCGATTGTTTAAGCCACGGCTGGTGGCCTTGCCACCAATTCCCCAGCGTTTGCTGCCATGTCTGATATTTTTCATCGTCACCATATAAAGGCTCAGCAAAAGGACAATTAATATGTAACCCTCCTTGCTTCAGATTTGACATCGCATTATCAATGACAGAAACCAGCCAACTGGCTGAAATATCGGTGGTCGGTCGTGGTAGAGCAAGTGTTTGAGCCGGATGTGAGGCAAAAATATCACTCTGGCGAATAGCCTGATTCGCACCACAACCAATTAATTCCGGTGGCCTGTCCGCAGTGAGAAAAACCAACCGCTCGCCGGTTAGCCCGGCCTCAATCAGGGAAGGATACAGGTTAGCCACTGCGGTTCCTGACGTCACAATAACAGCAACGGGTTCCTGACTCGCTTTGGCCAATCCCAGCGCCAGATGGCCCAGCCCTCTTTCATCAAAGTGGGTATGACATATCAGTTTACCGTTCTCTGCGGCAGCTTTCTTTACAACGGAAAGTGTCAACGGTGTGGAACGAGAACCGGGAGCGATACAGACATGACGCAAACCATGACGAGTCAGTGCTTCCAGTAAAAGTTCCGCCCAACGACGGTTCAGTGCGCTGTTTGACATAGAGTGTTCGAAAACTTATTTAAAAATAGAATGGATTATATAAGACATTCTTCACGCTTATTCTCTTAAAAACGCCTTCTTTGTCATAGCTCAAAGAAATGCCATGTAATTAACGTTATTTCCATGAACTTATTCATTTGCCAAGCTACCTAACAATGAACGTAGTCCTGCGGCCTTATTCTCGATTTCTATCCATTCCTGCTCAGGATCAGAACCAGAAACAATGCCTGCCCCCGCATACAATGATAATAAATCACCATTTATATAGGCGCATCGCAACGAAACAGCAAATTCACTCTGCTCCAAACATAAATACCCCGCAGATCCGGCATACCAGCCGCGGTGAAATGGTTCATTTTCTGCCAAAAATTGTCGAGCGGCTTCTCTCGGTAAACCTGCGACGGCAGCTGTCGGTTGTAAACGGTGTAAACAATCACTGTCACATACCTGATTTAAGACACCGTGAATATGCCTGCGTAAATGTTGCACTTTACGTAAACGGATTACGTCAGGAGGAGCAACATCAATAGATTCGACTCCACCTTGCAAACGTTGACAAATATCATTCACAACAATCAAATTTTCATGTTGGTTCTTTTTATCTTCCAATAACCATTGCCCCAGTTCTTTTGCTTTTTGATCATCCTCAGAATTTTCCGTTGTTCCTGCTAATGCTTCAGTAAATACCTGTAACTGATAACGGTAATAAAGTCGTTCTGGGGTCGAAGCAAGAAAAGCCTGATTATCATTGAACGCCAGCATAAAATGATAACAACGATGGTTTACTCCACGGCTGGAAGCCATAAATTGCGCAGCTTGCAAGGGCATATTCAGCGTAAGTTCTGTTTTCCGCGCCATTACAACCTTTTCCATCTTTTTCTGGGTAATAGCATTCAATGCTTGCTTCAGCAAAATATTCCATTGTTCACTTTCAGGCATATGAGTTGCATTTAATACTGCTGCATACGATGTCTGGAATGGTTGATGCGGGACAATTTGCCTAAGAAATAAGTGAATATTATCGATATCAGCCTGTCCATTAATATTCAAATATAAACGGGTTGCACCATGACAACGACGTATTTCCATTCTTGGCAAGAACAAGTAACTTTCTTCATCACCTGTATTTTTCTCGTTCTCCTGCAATTGCTCTTTATTCTGATTATTCCTGATATGGCAAACATCCGTCTTTTCCCAGGCATTTAATCCCCAAATACGCATTTGGGGAAATTGAATGTGTTGATGTAAAAACGTCTCTGCCTTAATTGCATTACTGAAAAGACGAATTTGCCCACAGGCGGCAACTTCCTCATGCCCATCCCGATGTTGCCAGTAAAACTGTGGATAATGGGGTTGAGCTGCCAGCCATTCCAGCCAATCAGTTTCACTGGTTGCCGGAAGTGAAAAACAGAACGACTGGATACCAACTTCGCTAACATTTTCGGTATTAAGAATTTCGCATACATCAGCGATGATATTAGCAATCTTATCCACAAACATCCCCACTAATAACATGATAAAATGCAAAATTATACGAGTCGGCAGGAATTATTAAAGTACTTATTGTTTGTATGGTTGTTTATGTGATTGGTTTTGATCTGAGTATCTAGTGATAACTTCACCTTTTTTACTGATTAATTGCCTATTTTTATTAGAAAAATCAATCATTAAACATTTTATTTAAAAAATCAGTATGATAGATGATATATCATATTATTGACACCGATAGAACTTTATTTCTAAAAATAAACAACACAAGACTAACATGCCAAACTTAGTTATCAAAAAAATGACTAATTTCATTTTATGAATTTCACTCTACTAAAACCTAAAATATAATTCTCATTCGCAAAAATGATAATAAAATCACTCGTAAAACTCAAAAGTAAGATTGAAAAAAACAAATTACTCACCGCTAATAATTACCAAAAACATCAGCAATGAAAAATATTCATACTTATAATTAACATTTTTTATTGTGGTTAATTTCATTCATAAACATTAAATTAAAAATACTATAAGAAAATTCCCAAAGAATAATTAAAAACAAAGAGTTAAATACAATGGCTTTATTTTATGTAGAAAAATAACAACAAGGTATTACTTATTAATCCCATAATAATATCAAGAAATAATATTACCTGAAGTTACGTCTCATGTTTTTCATAAAATACCCATTGATATAAAGTCACACAATACGTATTATTTTGCCTCTTCTAAAATGAAGAAACAAAATGCTTTTCTTAATCAAAATCCAATTTTATTTCGTCTGATTCTGCTGTTTTTTAAATAAATAAGCAGTATAAAAAGGGGACGCCGTGTTATATCTTTATTTTAGGCCGATAGGCTTTCTTAGATATCGGTATAGACTGTTTTCATTATTTATATCACTAGGTTGCCTAATAACAACAGAGACCGCGGCAGCGGATTATGATGTATTAATTCAACAAGCCAGAAATGGTAATACCATCCCCATACTTGAATATATTCGTCAAGAAGAAAAACGGCGGAAACTCTCTCCTTCTCAGGTTGCTGATTGGTTACAGGTTGCTAGCTGGGCAGGCCGTGACAATGAAGTGATTAATCTTTGGCAACGCTATCATGATATGGAATTACCTGCCAGAGGGATCGCCGCTGTCGCACGCGCTTATCGCAATCAGCGCCAGTGGAGTCAAGCCATTCAATTATGGCACCTGGCTTCGATTCTTGAAAAACACAATCACGATATAAAAGCGGGCTTGATTATGACATTGGCAGATGCCAAACGAGACAGTGAAGCCCGTCGCTTGGCAAAAAACTTACTATCTCATCAACCCAGTGCCGCTAATTACCGTTTAATGGCCTATGTGGATCAAGCCACCGGACGCTCATGGGATGCCATGCAGATGCTCACTATCGCCCACGAACGCTTCCCCAAAGATAAAGCTACAACCCACGATTATCTGTTCAGTCTGAAAAACAATCGGGTGAATGGTCCGGCCTGGCTGCTGGAACAAAAACACACCACACAATTACAGTTATCTCCCGGCCAACAACGCAAACTGGAAGCTGACGCTGCGGCAGAGTTAGTCCGCCTTGCAATGATCCCCAACCGTAGCGAAAAAGAACGATTTAATATCGCTGACAGAGCACTTGCCCGTTATGAACATATGCTCAATCAATGGCGGGAACAACCGGGTGCCCAGCAAGACTACCGACGTGCCCGTATTGATCGCCTCGGCGCACTACTTGCCCGTTTCCGTACTCAGGAACTCATTGAAGAGTATTTGCGCCTGCAACAACTTTCCCTGACAGAAAAAAACGTCGTTATACCGGATTACGCGCATAAATGGGCTGCCTCTGCCTATCTGAACCTTCGACAGCCCGATAAAACAAGGGATATCCTGCGTCCACTGAATTATCCAAATGGAAAATATCCAGATAAAAAAACACCAATGCGCCATATCACACAAGAAGATGATAGTGTCCTTTTTTATGCCGATGTGGAGAGTGAACACCTTAATGAAGCTCAACAACTGGCGATGAATATCAAGCAACGTAATGCTTATATGACCAATGTTTATGGTTCTCCAATCCGTGTGCCTAACGATGACTGGTTGCAAGGGCAACAATTTTTGGCTGAATCAGCTCAATTGCATGAAGATCTTCCCGAAGCAGAAAGACGTTTTACACATTTGGCTCGTACCGCTCCCGGTAATCAGAAATTACGTATTGATCTGGCAGCCGTCTGGCTGGATCGTGGCTGGCCACGTCAGGCAGAAAGTGAACTGAAACAAGTCGAGGGTCTTGATCACCGTAATTTGTCACTGGAAATTCAGCAAGGCTATACCGCTTTAGCATTACAAGAATGGCGACAAGTCGATCTGCTGTCTGATGATGTCATCACCCGTGTCCCTGAAAATATGCTGGCCAAACGTTTTAATCGTCTGCGCAATATTCATCATATGTCAGAACTGCGTATCAGAGTTAATCAGGGTATTGATTCGGACAATCCCACGAGTGGTAAAAGCAGTTCAAACTTTGATCTTGCCATTTATAGCCCTCCTATTAATGATAACTGGCGCCTGTTTGCTGGCGGTGCTTATAATCGTAGCCAATTCAGTGAAGGCCGTGGCTTAAACCGCGATTTACGCGGTGGTATCGAATGGCGGGTACGGGATATTTGGCTGGAAGGAGAAGTTTCTGGCCGTAATTATCGTCATGGCAATAAGGTCGGTCTGCGTTTTGCCGGATGGTATGATCTTAATGACCAATGGCGTCTGGGAGGTTCAGCAGAGCGACTGGCTCGTAATACTCCTCTGCGAGCATTAACCAATAATATCTACGCCAATGGCGGGCAACTTTATACCCGCTGGAGACACAGTGAGCGCAGTCAGTGGACAGCTCGTTTTGCTCCTTCATTTTTTTCTGATGGCAATAATCGCTTTGCATATGCTATTGACGGTATGCAACGTATCTACACGGCACCTTACCTGAAACTTGATGCCACACTGGAAATCAGTACGACACATAACAGCAAACAAAATACCCCCTACTTCAATCCAAAAAATGATTTTACCTTCCTGCCGGCATTGGAAGCCGACCACATCATGTATCGGCATTACCAAACCGTTTGGAGTCAGCAGTTCGCGGCTGGTATCGGTGAGTACTGGCAGAACGGGTATGGAAGAGGTCTGATAACGACTGTGAGTTATGGACAACGTATTAAGTGGAATGATGTTGTGGATGCAGGCGTGAGGATCACGCTGGATAAACGCCCTTATGACGGTAAACGTGAAAAAAACCTACAAGCTGCTTTTGATTTGATCTATAGGTTCTAAAGGATTTTTTATGACTTTCAACGTAATTCGCTATTGGTTAATGATTTCAGCCTTGCTGGTTAGCCTGTTTATTCCGCAACTTAGCATAATGGCCTACGCTGAAAAACCAGAGTTCGTCCCACCAACAGAGCGCCCTTTGTCCATGAATGAGCGCCCCTGGCCCCGTAATGGTTTCGTCGTACTGGCTTACCATGATGTTGAAGATGACGGAGCCGATCAACGATTTATGTCAGTTCGTACCAGTGCTCTGAACGAACAATTTGCCTGGTTGCGCGCAAATGGCTATCAACCTATTACCGTTGATCAGATCCTCGCTGCCAATCAGGGAGGAACTCCATTACCCTCAAAAGCTGTGCTACTCACTTTTGATGACGGTTACAGCAGCTTCTATCACCGTGTTTTTCCCTTGCTGAAAGCCTATAACTGGCCTGCAATTCTGGCACCAGTCGGCGTTTGGATTGACGTTCCCGCAGGAAAACCGGTGAATTTTGGTGGCTTGAAGGTATCACGGGAGCGCTTTACGACCTGGGAACAAATTGCAGAGATGTCCCGTTCTGGTTTGGTGGAGATTGCTTCTCATACCTATCAACACCACTATGGTGCTATCGGTAATCCACAAGGAAATACCGAGCCTGCCGCCGCTATCCGGATCTATGATCCCAAAACAGGTAAATATGAAAGTGACCAGAAATTCCGCCAACGCATGGAACAGGATATCGCTACAATCACCCAGCGAATCGTTTCTGCCACAGGCAAAAAACCACGCGTCTGGGTC
The DNA here is from genome assembly GCF_002632465.1 of Xenorhabdus budapestensis. Taxonomy (GTDB): domain Bacteria; phylum Pseudomonadota; class Gammaproteobacteria; order Enterobacterales; family Enterobacteriaceae; genus Xenorhabdus; species Xenorhabdus budapestensis. The sequence continues at coordinate 131,585 of NZ_NIBS01000007.1, forward strand.
TGGCCTTACGGCATTGATAGCGGTGTTACTCTGGATATTGCCAAACGTCATGGCTACAAAATGGCACTGACACTCGGCAATGGGCTGGCCAAGGCAGAAAACTTAAATAACATCCCGCGAATATTGCTCACTAATAACCCAACGTTAAAAGAGTTCGCTGAGCAGGTTATTCAGGTTCAGAATAAACGCATCCTACGTATTGCCCATATTGATCTGGATTATTTGTATGATCCTAACCCTATTCAGCAGGCGCGTAATCTCGATCAGCTAGTACAACGTATTGCTGATCTCCGTGTTAATGCTGTTTTTCTGCAAGCATTTGCCGATCCTAAAGGCGATGGCAATATCCATGAGCTTTATTTCCCTAGCCGCTGGTTACCGATGCGGGCAGATTTATTTAACCGGGTTTCCTGGCAACTACACAGCCGGTTGAATATTGATGTTTATGCGTGGATGCCAGTTCTGGCATTTGAATTAGAACCTTCACTACCTCGCGTAACGAACTATAACGAAAATAACGGCGAGTTATCCGTGAGTAAAACACAATATCGTCGTTTATCCCCTTATAACCCGGAAAACCGCCGGAGGATTAAAGAGATTTATCAGGATTTAGCTGCCCATTCCATATTCCAGGGTGTGCTGTATCACGATGATGCTGTTATGTCAGACTTTGAAGATGCCAGCCCGGATGCAATTAAAGTTTATCAACAGGCTGGTTTTCCGGCATCTGTTGCCGAAATTCGTCAGGATCCGAAACAGTTTGCCCGCTGGAGCCGTTTCAAGAGCCAATATCTGACTGAGTTCACCCAAGAATTGACTCAAACCGTTAAATCAGTCCGTGGTTATCAGGTAAAAACGGCACGTAATATTTTCGCCCTGCCTATTCTGGAGGCGGATAGTGAAGAGTGGTTTGCTCAAAATCTGGATGATTTTCTGGCCCATTATGATTGGGTTGCCCCAATGGCAATGCCATTAATGGAAAAAATACCGCTATCAGAAAGTAATCAGTGGCTATCCCGTTTAGTGAAAGCTGTCGCTCAACGCCCGGAAGCGCTGGATAAAACGGTTTTTGAACTTCAGGCTGTTGACTGGCGAAAACCATTGAATAAAAGAGCAATATCAGGCGAACAAATGGCTGAATGGATGCGTCAATTACAACTGAATGGCGCACAAAATTTTGGTTACTACCCTGATGACTTTCTTAATAATCAACCGGAAATGAACAAAATCCGTCCTGTTCTTTCTTCAGAATGGTATCCACTTAATGATTGATCGTATTCTTGCTTTTATTGTGCTCTGCATTGTATTGAGCATTCCGATCGGTATCGCCATCACCTTTACAGGTGAGGTTATGCTGCACTTTGTGTTTTTCTGGCCATTATTCATGTCTGCTATCTGGATCTCAGGAGGAATTTATTTCTGGTTCTACCGTGAAAGACACTGGAGAAAAAACGATGTCCCTCCCCACCTGGAAGGTAAACCTCTGATATCTATTTTGATCCCTTGCTATAACGAAGGGCCAAATGTGCGCGAAACATTACAAGCAGCATTAACCCAGCGTTATCCTCACATTGAAGTGATTGCAATCAATGATGGTTCAACTGACAGCACGGCCTATGAACTTGATGAGATGGCCAAACAGCATAGTGCCTTGAAAGTAATACACTTAGAACAAAATCAGGGGAAAGCTACAGCGCTTCAGGCAGGAGCTGCCGCTGCCAACAGTGATTATCTGGTCTGTATTGACGGCGATGCTCTGCTAGATCGCGACGCAGCAGTTTGGATGGTAAAACCCATGATCGATCACCCTCGTGTTGGTGCAGTCACAGGCAACCCCCGTGTCCGTACCCGCTCCACCTTGATTGGACGAATTCAAGTGGGTGAGTTTTCTTCTATCATTGGCCTAATCAAGCGGACCCAACGGGTTTATGGTCAGGTATTTACCGTTTCTGGAGTTGTTGCCGCCTTCAACCGTCGTGCCCTCGCTGATGTCGGCTATTGGAGCAATGATATGATTACCGAAGATATTGACGTCAGCTGGAAGCTACAATTACACCACTGGTCTATCTTCTTCGAGCCTCGCGCCATCTGTTGGATCCTGATGCCCGAAACTCTCCGGGGGCTATGGAAACAGAGGCTACGCTGGGCACAGGGTGGAGCTGAAGTCTTCCTCAAAAATCTGCGTAAACTCTGGTCATGGGAATATCGTCGCATGTGGGTATTATTTATGGAATTCTGCTGTTCCGTAATCTGGTCATTTACCTTTGCCCTCTCAATTACTTTGTTTTTCCTCGGCATGTTTATCACATTACCCGAAAATATCCGCGTCTATACCCTTTTCCCGCCTGGGTATACAGGGTTGGTATTAGCCGTAACCTGCCTGATCCAATTTATTATCAGTCTGGTCATTGAGCGACGTTATGAGAAACACGTTGCATCATCACTTTTCTGGGTGATTTGGTATCCAGTAGTGTACTGGATGCTGAACCTGTTCACTACACTCGTATCTTTCCCCAAAGTCATGCTTAAAGTACGCCAGAAACGTGCCCGTTGGGAAAGCCCTGATCGTGGAATAGAGAGAATAGAATAATGAAAGATCCGTTGATATTTACAGAACAGAGATTATTACCTCGTCTTATTGATATTATACTCACCATTATAGCCTGGGTTGGATTTGCCTATTTATTCATTGTGGGGCTATTTAATTCGTCCCATCATGGCCCCAAACCTGTTACATTTGTATTTACCTCAGAAGTAAGTTCAATTGTGCTTTATATTATCATCGCTATATTTAATGCACTCCTGTTGATCGGGTGGGCGAGATACAATCAAGTCCGCTTTCGTATAGAACGCCGCCGCCATCGACCTGCATTAAATAATGAAGAAGTGGCAAAGAGTTTTTCTATAGAACAGAAATTAATAAACAGACTAAATCAAGGCAAAGTTTCCAGTATCACTTATAACGACCATGGACATATAATAGGAATAACTGAAAAATTAAATCAATTATCTAGCAAATAATTAGCAAGGAAATTAAATCCTCCTATCGCTTAAATATTTTACAACCTATCTCAGCCAATGCTACTTGTGTCTGGTAATTAATAACACTTGCAAAAACATCATTATGAGATAGGTTCTAATTGAGGATATATTCCATCAATAATTTTGTTATCTGGATTAAATGAAAGGCAAATACTGGAACTTGTTATGTGCTTGATTGAATGGACTCATTGTATTGTTAGACGTTACGTTTCCAAAGTATTTCTACGGGTACTAACGATTTTCAGCTTAACCATTGTGATATGTAATTCAATAGTAACAGCCATGCCTGATGCTAAAGAAAAAATAAAACTCAATGAAAACGTTGTACGTGTCGTTTCTGGTATTATCAGTTATACACACTGGCCAGCCACACGTTCAACGCTACATTTGTGTCTGGTAGCACCATCTAATTACATTGATGTCTTAGCCAACATCAATATGCTCACTGACGATACAAAATTACAAGTAGAAATTCTGAACTTTAACGCAGAAAAATTATTAGAGAAATGTGATATTGTTTACTATGGTCAAATTGACCCCATACTTCAACATCAAGTGATTAGTCAAAAAAATGGCAAACCACTTCTCACAATTGCTGAACAGAATCAACATTGTGAAATCGGTAGTGCATTTTGTCTTAATATTGACAGTACACAAACAACTTTTAACCTTAATCTCGATATTTTGACACGCAGTGGTGTACGCGTAAATCCAAATGTCCTGCAATTGGCTCGCAAGGCGGAATAACTGTATGAAAAAGCGTTATTCACTAATGCCATCACGCCCAACCTTACGTCAAGCTGTTCATCGTATTCATTTGATTATTACTTTTGTCACATTATCCGTTGTCGGCCTATTTCTTTCATTACTGGCGCTAATTGCCATGCAGAAATATGCCGAAAATAACTTAAAGCAGACCTCATCAACAATAGCCCATACCGTTCAGGCTGCGGTTGTATTTAATGATAAGACAGCCGCGAACGAAATATTGGAAATGATTGCGGTTCATAATAATTTTACAGAAGCGAAAATTTTCAATGCCAAAAATCAAATTCTGGCTAGCTGGCAAGCCAATCAAACAACCCGAACCGGTAATTTCAAGAAACTAGTCGAATATTGGATTTTCCCTGAACCGGTCACTTTTCCCATATATCACCATCAACAACAGGTGGGTTCGGTTTGGTTAATCGGCAATAGTGAACACATCATCAAATTCATCTATCAAGCCTTATTGGTACTATTCGTTTGTTTACTGATTAGCGCCATACTTTCACTCTATCTTTCCCTGCGTATGCACGATGGTATTGTCAGGACATTACAAAACATTGCTAGTGTTGCCCATGATGTCCGGCAACGACGTGCTTTTTCACAGCGTGTTCCTTCCTCCAAAATTGCAGAGCTACATGAATTAAGTCAGGTTTTTAATCATCTGCTTGAAGAATTGGAAGAGTGGCAACACCATTTACAAACTGAAAAAGCAGCATTGGCATGGCAGGCTCAACATGACTCCCTTACAGGATTACCCAATAGATCCACTTTTGAACGCGTATTATCGGCTGTGATGAATGATAAATTCATGCGTGAAAGCGCAGTGATCTTATTTATTGATGGCAACCGGCTGAAATATGTCAATGACGTCTATGGACATGCAGCAGGCGATCACGTCCTGATCACAATAGCTGATACCTTAAAAATGAAAGTACGAAAAACTGATACTGTCGCTCGTCTTGGTGGCGATGAGTTCGCTATTTTATTACCTTCAGCCAATTTGGAAGATGCAGAAAGAATCGCAAAAAACATTATCCACGCCATGGACACCCCAATTCAGCTCCCCAGCGGTCAACACCTGCGTATCACACTCAGTATTGGTATCGCTCTGTCAAATGGTGATTTAACAGCAGAACAACTACTCTCTGAAGCTGATGCTGCCATGTATCACATCAAACAACGAGGTGGTGGCTGGTACTCCGTTGATACCACAAAAATAAACTACTTATCCAGGAATTCATCATGATAAAAAACCGTGTTTTTATATTTGTGATTGCATTTATTACCCCTCTTCTCCTGAGTGCCTGCCAGAATAAAGGGAACCTAACGGCAGAACAGATCACAATCCTTAAACAGCAGGGATTTCATCAGACCGATGAAGGATGGCTGTTTGGCATGTCAGAAAAAGTGCTGTTCGGTAATAATCAATATCATTTACGTCCTGAAGGTGAAGCAAAGCTGAAAGAATTGGCTGCGACTTTATCCAAAGTCAGCATTCATCACGCACGCCTGGATGGTCATACAGACAATTATGGTGAATTAAACTATAACAACCAGCTCTCACTAAAACGGGCTAACACTGTTGCGGATGCTTTGACACGTGGAGGAATGCAAAGATCCAACCTGAAAACCCGTGGTTTGGGGCCAAGCCAACCTATTGCAGATAACCGCAGCTCAAAAGGCCGGGCAGAAAACCGTCGTGTAGCGATTGTGATTACTGCACAGTAAATAACTCATATACCTTATGGATTTCAAGATGCAGCCAACAAAGCGACGACTTGAAAAACAACGAATATAAATAAAGTAAGGAATAATCTGATAAAAGATTGGCATTAATCAATAAAATAATTTAATTATTTCGCCAAGGATGGCAATAATAATCGATTTATTCTAATTACCACCATCGATTACGTAATTTATTAGCCGATCCCCGCCATACAGCTATATATATTTCCTGTATTCAATATCTTCCTGTAAGATAACCGACGTTGTTTTTTCAAACAGAAAACCATTTTTCATAAACAACAAGCTCACAGAATTTTACAAAATTAGACGGTAGGTCTACTGTTGGGTAATGGGCTTTATCAAAAAGGAGAAATGATGGGGCTGGATTTTAAATCATACCGAATGTTATATCGGGTATTTGTGGTATTATTCGTCGTCATCACCTTAAGTGTTGGTAATATATTATGGAAAGTATTTTCCAATTATCAGAATAATATCAAACCTGATATGGAACTGGTAGGAGTTTTGCCTTCATTGGCAATACTCATGCTCTTATCCGCCATCTTTTTATATCAATACACTAAAACTGTTATTGTTCCAACATATCAATTTAAAAAATCCATTAAAAATAAACAATTTATCCCTTATATACAGCCTATTATTTGTAGCAAAAGTAACACCATCATCGGGTGTGAGATCCTTGTACGCTGGCAACATCCAATACAAGGGTTATTGACGCCAAAAGATTTTATCGCGCAAATTGAGAAATCAGATCTGATTGTTCCTTTAACACGTAACTTAATCACGCAAGTACGGGATTTCTTCACTCCGCTTACCCATCAGCTACCTAAGAACTTTCATTTTAGCTTCAATATCAGCGCAAGACATTATAAAGAAGCCAGTTTATTAGGTGATTGTCGTGATTTTCTGCGGGCATTCCCTGAGGATTCTGTCCGGTTGATATTAGAAATTACAGAAAGAGAATTACTGGAGCCAGATGAGTACTCAATTAAACTATTTAATAAATTAAATGAATTAGGTGTATTAATCGCTTTAGATGATTTCGGCACAGGTTATTCAAACCACACATATTTACAAAAATTTAATGTTAATATGGTGAAAATAGGTCATAACTTTGTCAGTAAAATGAATACAGATATGATTTCTAAGCATATTGTTGAAAATATCATTGACTTAGCATTGCGACTAAATTTAGAAATTGTGGCAGAAGGCATTGAAAACCAAAAACAGGTGAATCAACTAAGAAGCTATTCCGTAAATTATTTGCAGGGGTATTACTTTGATTGTCCTGTGTCGCTGGAAGAATTTGTTAATAAATGGTTGAAGTAAATAATACAACTATTCTTAAGTCTTAAGTATTTTTAAGCACCTCGGCAATTGTCATTAGTTCTTGCACACGCTCTTTAGTTAACTCATGGAGTGAAGATAGCTCACCAATCACTTCCATTAACATTAAAAACTGTTGCAGGGAAATGTTACCTGTACGCTCAAATTTCCTGATTGTGCTATATGGCACACCAGAACGTTTGGATAACATTTCAACGGTGATTTTTTGTTGTTTACGCTGCTGCTTGATAAAATCTTTTAATTCATACTGCCCATAAAAAGCTGTGTAGAATGAAAGCAGGATAACCTCTTTTGTCACTATAATAGCAACTATATGGAAAATATAGTACTAAATTGTCATAATAGTCACACATTAATCCAAACCGGATTTTTTATCACACCTTTCTTGCTATTACCCTTTTTCCATGCTCATTTATCACAATTGGTAATCTATGTGAAAATATATACCCATCATGTTGAAATTCAATTAAAGATTTCGTTGAAGGCGAGATAAAGAAAGTATCACCATTAAAAAAACATTCTGAATTTTTATTTAAATAACTATTAACAAATGGTTCAATATGACTGATATCCATGAAATAAACTTCGTCTTTTATATAAGAGTGATCAGTTATTATAAATACATCATTTGCAAGATATTTTTTGAAGTGAGTATGTTCTAATATTTCAGCATCACCCCGATTTTCCCAATCATCTATTTTTTTCCAAGAACTCAAATCTATCTTCTTGTGAAAGCCCTATATAACTTAATAATATTAACTCGCCACCAATAGCAGGTTGTAACATTCGATCGGCCTTATCCATAGTATATTTTTTATAGTTTTCCATTCGTCCAACCTTTATTCCATATTGTTTAATATCAATTAACAATACATAAAATTATTCTACCCTTCCACCTCGTTTAAAGGCATTTTTGGCTTTATTTAAACCCATAGAATTAGCACCTCCGGTAAGATCAGGATTTGCGGATTGAACAGGATCATCTTCCCAATTACAAATATCGCAAATAAATATTCACCAAGTGAGTCTAAAACTCTATTTTAGCAACATGGACAAGGGTATTTTGATTCAAAGTTAAAAAATTAACGAACAATCATCCCCAATAAAATTCCTATTACGCTAAAATCTGCATCACTGAATGTGGTATTGGCAATACCAATACTTCCCAGAACAGGCAACAGGAATACGGGCAGGAATGTAATCAATAACCCTTGAGCAAACGCTCCAAGGATAGCCCCGCGTCTTCCTCCCATTGCATTGCCGAAAACACCCGCGGTTGCACCAACAAAAAAATGAGGGACAACACCGGGAATAATCACAGTCATGTTCAGCAAGTAGAGAATAAACATACCAACAACACCGGCAATAAAGCTACTCAGGAAGCCAATCAGGACGGCATTTGGTGCATAGGGAAAGACCACCGGACAATCCAGTGCAGGCTTGGCATTCGGTACTAATTTGTCAGAAATGCCCTTAAATGCAGGCACGATCTCAGCAATCACCATTCTAACGCCTTGCAAAATGATATAAACACCTGCTGCAAATGTGATTGATTGCATCAGTGAATACATAACCCTGTTTTTTCCACCGCTGACTTGTCGGACTAATTCCTGATCAGCAAATAAGCAGGTGATAATAAAAATAATCGCCATAGTTAAAGCGATGGCGACAGAAGTATCGCGCAGAAATAATAAACTTTTGGGCACGTTCATCTCTTCCGTAGAATGTGCTTTATTACCCAATTTACTGCCAACAAACCCCGCCAAGACGTAAGAGAGTGTCGAGAAATGACCAAGTGCCACATCATCAGAGCCTGTCACTTTTTTCATATAAGGATGAGCAATCGCTGGAAAAAATACCATTGAAATACCAACAACAATTGAACCGATCACAACCAGCATCGTGCCATTTATTCCTGCTACAGAAAGAATAACCGCCACCATCATCGACATAAATAAAGTGTGATGTCCGGTCAAGAATATGAATTTCCATGGTGTAAAACGGGCAATTAGAATGTTAATCACCATAGCAAAGAACATAATCATCGCCATCTCTTTGCCAAAGCTTTTCTGCGCTATCGATACGATAGCTTCATTATTTGGTACAACCCCCTGAATACCAAAAGTATCTTGAAAGATAGTGGCAAATCCACCTAATGAAGTAACTATCAGGCCCGCTCCTGCACCTAAGATAACGAATCCGAGTATAGTTTTTACTGTTCCTTTGATGCACTCCGTCACCGGCTGTTTCTGCATTACCAAACCAATTAATGAAATTAGCCCGACTAAAATCGCAGGCTCTGCCAGTACGTCGTTCATCAAAAAGCGGAAGAAATCCATATTTTTCTCCAATTATAATCTGCCGAGTTCTTGCAATACCGCAGATAAACGCACTTTCATTGCAGATTTATCCAACATATTTTCCAATACAATGATTTTTCCAGCTATCTGCTGTTTAATCAGTTGTTCTGCAATATCTTTTGTAGCAATGAAAATATCGCTCTTAATTCCTTTTGCTGAACCTAAATCTGTATGTTCAACACTGGCTTCAACGCCTAATTCCTGCAAAATATTTTTAATACTTATCTCCATTATCAGGCTGGTCCCTAAACCATGACCACAAACAACTGTAATTTTCATCTTATTTTCCTGTTAAATAAAAATATTAGTTAATATCCTTGAACAATAGAAAAAATCTCGTCTTGGTTTTTAGCCTGCATTAATTGATTGATTTTTGGCTGATCATCAAATAATCCTGCAAGTTCAGCGATCACTTCTATATGGCTATCACTGCTTGTTGTAGCAAATACGAACAGTAACTTGACCGGATCATTTTCCACAGAGCCAAACATGACCCCCTGTTTTATAAATGTCAGGCTCAGGGCAAGACGATTAGCTCCTTGCTCCGGTCTCGCATGAGGGATCGCGAGACCTGAACCAATCACGTAGTAAGGGCCGAATGTTTCATGGGAATGATAAATAGCCTCGACATAACTCGGTTGGATCGCACCATTATTAATAAGCGGCTGACAGGCGACTTCAATGGCCTCTTTCCAATCTTTAACTCCAGGAATCCATTGAATAACATTACGATTCAGTAGGGTTTTTAACATTGAATTCTCCTGATTTAACGTGTTTCCACCAACAATACATCTATAAAATGCTTTCAAAAGTTCGTCACTGAGTAAAAGCATAGTCACTGCAAATCAAACATACCGATGGAAAAAGAGAAAAAGCACAATAATACGGGGTAAGTCACATTACAGACTGAGATGAAGAGATACACATTTATATAAAATTATGCGCATAAAAAAATCCCTGGATTGTTAAATCCAGGGATTGGCAGTTTCTGTTAACAGGCCATATTGGTTAACGAACCAAATGCAAAAAGTGAATGTGCTTTTCATATTGATCCAAAATATCGTGGATAATCTGTTCCTGAGTCCATCCCATCAGATCGTAATCCTGTCCACCCTCTTTAAGATAAACTTCAGCACGATAATATTTTTGTTCCTCACTTCTTTCATCATCTTCCAGACCTACAATAGCAAATGCTGGTTGAATATAACCTCGCAGACGAACTTCATAGACAAAGTTAAGATTTTCGCCAAAATCCACTTCCAGATGAATTCGGTCGTCCATCTCATCATTGATGACAACAACTTTATTCTGCTTTGCCAATTCTCCAGCCACCATACTCATTGCCTGCTGGATAACCTCGCTCATAAAGCGTTTTACCTGCGAACTTTTAGGGTAATAAACGATATTTCTTAATCTCCGCTGCCACGGGATCGGGTTACGGCTGGCCGGAGGCGCTATTGTGGTCATCTGCTGACTGTCTTTCTTATAAGCGTCAATCCGTAATGCCTTAAGCAAACCATATATCGATATCAACAAAATTATCGAGAAAGGAAGCGCACTGGCGATCGTTACTGTTTGCAAAGCAGATAAGCCTCCTGCAATCAATAAAGCAATGGCAACCGCTCCCATCAAACCTGCCCAGAAGATCCGCTGCCAGATAGGTGTATGATGAGCGCCACCAGAAGCCAGTGTATCAACCACCATGGCACCAGAATCAGCAGAAGTGACAAAGAACATCACGACCATGATCATTGCAATGAACGACAAAACGGCAGGCAGTGGAAAATGTTCCAGAAAATTAAACAGTGCCAGAGAAACATCTGTCTGTACGATGTTGGCTAATTCTTTATCTCCCTGATTGGCAATCATGTTAATCGCACTATTACCAAATGCCGTCATCCACATCAGAGTAAAACCACTGGGTACGAACAAAACACCAGTTACAAATTCCCTGATTGTCCGGCCCCGGGAAACTCTGGCAATAAACATACCAACGAATGGAGACCAGGATAACCACCATCCCCAATACAGTAATGTCCATCCCCCTAACCAATTACTAGATTTAGGTTCATAGGCATACAGGTTAAATGTTTTGCTGACTATTTCCGAAAGATAGCCACCTGTATTTTCCACGAATGACTTCAATAGCAACACCGTTGGCCCCAAAGCAACAACCAGAATCAACAATAAAAATGCCAGCCCTAAATTCAATTCAGATAGAACGCGGATACCTTTATCTAAACCAGAAATAACCGAAATGGTTGCCAGAGCGGTGATTGCAATGATCAATACAACCTGCACCGTCCCATTGATAGGCAAATCGAATAGATGGTTAAGACCAGCATTCACTTGAAGAACGCCGTAGCCCAAAGATGTGGCTACGCCAAATACTGTACCAATAACCGCAAAGATATCGACTGCGTGACCAATCGGCCCATGAATTTTATCACCAATAATCGGGTACAGCGCAGAGCGCAGTGTTAAAGGCAAACCATGCCGATAGCTAAAAAATGCCAGAATCAAAGCCACAATGGCATAAATTGCCCAGGCGTGAAGCCCCCAATGAAAGAAAGTTAACTTCATAGCCTGTTTAGCCGCAGCAATGCTTTCAGGTGTGCCCACCGGTGGTGACAGATAGTGCATGACAGGCTCAGCTACACCAAAGAACATCAATCCAATACCCATCCCCGCAGAAAAAAGCATAGCAAACCAGGAAAAATAACTGAAATCAGGTTCAGCATGGTCAGGGCCAAGCTTTATATTGCCGTATCTGGATAAACCCAGATAGGTAACTGAAAGTAAAATCAACGCAACGGCGAGGATATAAAACCAACTAGCATTAACAAACAAATCTTGCTGCAAAGATTTAAACCATCTATCGGCAAGCTCCGGTTTCAAACCAGCAAATGCGACCAGTGCAATGATCAAAAATGCCGAGAAGAAAAAGACTGGTGGATTAATGTAAGTTTTCGTCTTTACCTGTCCAGTATTATCTTGACTCATACTCATCCTTCAAAATTAGTGTCCGACACTCTCTCCTATATCATTCCAAAATAATATTTTGCCGAATTTTCAATAAAATAAATATAACCCCAATTAAGGGTTACCCATCCCGCAGATATTTTGTGTTCATAACTTACTCAGTCTACGTTCATGATCACCTTAACATAAAAATCAGAGCAACTGTACTCATAGAGAGGTATACAATCAGTATTATTAACAAATAAGAAACATCAATTGTTAATAAATTAACAATAAAAAACATTAACCTCATTTTCCCGTGTAATTTATTAATAGCATATGACCAATAGTACAATCATCTCTCACTCAGGTTAATAACTGACGCAAGGAAGTTAACACTATGTTAAATAAATTAAATAAGTTAGATGGATTAACAGGTAAACGAGTTGTGGTAACAGGCGGAGGCCGTGATTTTGGGCAGGCTATTTCTGTCTGGTTAGCACGGGAAGGTGCGCATGTTGGCCTCTGTGCTCGTCAATTGGAAAGTGCTGAAGCGACTCGAGAAATTATTCAGGGTGAAGGTGGGATTGCAAGGAGTTATCAATGTGATATCAGTGACGCACAATCAGTTCGCAACTTTGCCAATCAATTACTACAAGACAGTAAACCTATCGATATTCTAATACTGAGTGCAGCCCAATGGCTGGAAGGCAATCTGAGTGATGATGACAGTGATGAAGATATTATCAGCACGATGAATTCCGGTGCGACGGGTTCCATGCTATTGACCAAAATGTTATTACCAAGCCTGCGTAAGTCTCAAGGAGCCGATATTATTGCGATGGTGTCAGTCTGCGGCATTCCAAACTTTATCCGCTCTGTCGCTCATCCGGTATTTTTTGCTGCCAAACATGCGATGAGTGGCTTTTGCCAGACTATTTCCCATCAATTGAGCAAAGACAATATTCGCGTAACCGGAATCTATCCCCCTGATTTTGAAGTTAATGGTTTTGATGAAGATCTAGATGATCACAAAACAATGGGTAAACAAGTACTGAACGGGCGCTCAGTCTGGGAATCCATACGATTTGTTCTGACTCAACCTCGCAGTTGCCATATTAGTGCAATTTATTTTCAGGGCCCAACTTTTGAGGATATGAAACAGCTATAGTCACTCTGAATAGCCTATGGCTCTATAATTAGCAAAATCATTGCAACCATCACCAGAAATAATGGAGGGAATACAACGAATGACCAATCAAATCAATGCAATTGCAAATTCACCAGAGGTTCAACAACTGGAAAGGAAGGCTTGTGATGCGATTCACTATATAAATTCCAACTCTGAGGCTTTTAAAAAGGCTTTGTCGCATACCCAAGCAAAACATGCAGATATCATTAAAGCACTGGAAGATAAATAATGGATATTCGATTTCTTTCGACAGAGGAAGTTATTGAAATCCAGAGATCAACCCTTCCCAATAGTGGCGAACCTGATGTGAACAAACTTGAAGGGGCTTTTTGAGGATTTTATCTAATTACCGGAATGATCTTCTGGAGGATACTATCACTGGCTATAGTCCATAATTTTGAACAAGTTAATTGCAAGCCAATAAACTCAAAAAGCCCCGTCAATCACGATCGGGGCTTTTATAATGTTGGTTTATATTATCCTTACATAACACTTTTCGCCTGTTGGACAATATCAATCAATGGCTGTGGCCAAACACCGAGGAGCAATACCAGTAACGCGGTGAGCAGCACAACAATACCGCCGGAGGTTAACGCCCAGTTTCTTGGCGTATCGCGGTTCAGTGTTTTCGGTGCTGGCAGGTATAAACTCACCATCACACGCAGGTAGTAATAAAGGCCAATCGCACTTCCCACTACCACTGCTCCGGTCAGCCACCACAATCTGGCCTCAACACCTGTTGCAATAACATAGAATTTACCGATGAAACCGAATGTCAACGGTATTCCCGCCAGTGACAACATCATGATCGTCATAACAGCCGACAGAATTGGTTTATGCCAGAACAAGCCACGATAGGAGAATAGTGATTCAGCATCAGGGCCTCTGTACGGGCTGGACATCAGGCTGACTACACCAAATGCACCAATACTGGCAAGCAGATAGCCCGCCAGATAAAGACCCGCGGTCTCTTCTGCCAGGGTATGGTCTTTAATGGCGATTAATACCACCAGCAAATAACCCAGATGTGCAATAGATGAATAACCGAGCAGTCGTTTGATATTGCTCTGCGTCAATGCCAACAAGTTACCAAACAGGATAGAGGCGATTGCAATCACAGTTAACACAGTGCGCAGAGTCTCGCTGTCGGTCACTGGTGCTTCAATAAACAGACGCATTACCACGGCAAAGATAGCGACTTTACTTGCCGTTGCCAGAAAGGTCGATACTGGTGCCGGCGCGCCCTGATAAACATCAGGTGTCCAAAGCTGGAAAGGAACGAGGGAAAGCTTGAAACCCAGCCCCACAATCATCATCCCCAATCCAGCCAGAACCAGTGGTTCATGAAGTTTACTGTCACTCAGGCTTCTGCCCAGTGATGCAAAGGACAGATCACCTGATTCAGCATACAGCAGTGCAATACCGAATAACAGGAACGAGGATGCCGCCGCAGACAGCAGCATATATTTGATACTCGCTTCCAGTGAACGGTTTTGGCGGAATGCGTAACCGATCAAGCCAAACAGTGGCAGAGTAATCAGCTCAATACCGATAAACAGCGATGCCATGTGGTTAGCAGAAGAAAGCAAAACTCCTCCGACAGCCGCAATCAACACCAGCAGATAAAACTCTTCTTTGTTATCGGGATAATTTTCCAACCATGAGTAGGCGAATGTCGTCGTTGCGAGGCTCGCAATCAGCACCAGTGCAGTATAGAACATTGCAAAACGATCCACATGGATCAGTGGCGTGACATCCATCGGCTCCTGCAATCCAACAAAATAGAGAGAAAGCAGGGCTAGGTTTAAACCAATTACCGTCAAGGTAACATTGGTGAAATGATCGCGTCGCCATGCAATGGACAGCATCACAACCACCACCGTCAATCCGACGATCAATAGCGGCAACAGTGCGATCAATTGTTCAGAAGTTATTGTCATGGCGAATTACGGCCCTGTAGTTAAAAGTGAAGCTGAATACCAATTCTGGATGTTGCTCATCGCCGCAGCCGAGGTATCAAGGATTGGTTGCGGGTAAACACCAAGAATAACTAGCAAGACAACCAGCAGCAGCAAAATAGAAATCTCGCGCGCATCCATCCGTGGTAATGGTTCATCTGATTTCGGCGTTCCGTAATAAGCCTTCTGCATCAGGTATAAGGCGTACACGGAAGCAAAAACTAAACCAAACACGGATACGGTAGTAACTAAAGTGAATTTACTGAAGCTGCCGAACAGGATCATGAATTCACCAACAAAGTTACCGGTTCCCGGCATACCCAATGTCGCCACAGCGAAGAACAGAGATATCGCTGGCAACAATTGAATTCTTCCCCACAGACCACCCATCTGACGCATATCACGGGTATGCAGACGCTCATATATCTGCCCACACAGGATGAATAGCCCCGCAGCGGACAAACCATGTGCAATCATCTGGATCACTGCCCCCTGATAAGCTAATTGGCTGCCAGTATAAATAGCAATCAGGACAAAACCCATGTGTGAAACACTGGTATAGGCAATCAGACGTTTAATATCGGTCTGGCTGAAAGCCATCCATGCTCCGTAGAATATGCCGAAAACACCCAGCCACATCGCAATCGGTGCAAATTCCGCAGAGGCTTGTGGAAACAATGGCAGACTGAAACGCAGCAGACCATATGCCGCCGTTTTCAGCAAGATCCCCGCGAGGTCAACAGAACCCGCAGTCGGAGCCTGACTATGAGCATCCGGTAACCACCCGTGCAAAGGCACAACCGGCATTTTCACGGCAAATGCGATGAAGAATCCCAACATCAACAGATATTGGACGGTATGCGACATCGGGGTATCCAGCAATTTTTCATAGTTGAATGACCATTCTCCGGTTGCATCGTGGTAGATGAAAGCCAATGCCAAAATCGAAATCAACATCACCAGACCACTGGCCTGAGTATAAATGAAGAATTTCGTCGCGGCCGTAATACGGGTTTTGCCTTGTGAACCTCTGTGCCCCCATAGTGCGATCAGGAAGTACATCGGCACCAGCATCACTTCCCAGAAGAAGAAGAACAGGAACAGGTCAATGGCAAGGAATACTCCCATCACACCGCCGAGGATCCACAATAGGTTAAGATGGAAGAAACCCTGATACGGTTGATTTTCATTCCACGAACAGAGGATTGCCATTAAACCCAACAATGCAGTTAAGACCACCATCAACAATGACAGGCCATCCAGAGCCAAATGAATGGAAATGCCAAAACGTGGTATCCACGGCAACAGGAACTCTGATTGCCACTGTGGAATGCCTTGTGGGTTAGTCAGCGTATAGCCTCCCTGCAACCAGAGGTACAGAGAAAGCAGCAGAGTCAATCCCATCGCCAGAAGCGCTATCCAACGCGGCATACGGGTGCCGAAGCGCTCTGCCTGCCAACATAGCAGGCCTCCAATGAAGGGCAGAAGAATTAGCCAAGGTAATAGCATGGCGCAATGTGTCCCTTAATTAAATCAAAAGCAGCAGAGCTAAAACCAGCACTGCACCCAACCCCATAGAGGTAACGTACCAACGGATTTGTCCGTTCTCACTTAAACCAAGCCCTTTATTGCCCCAACGTGACAATACGGCAGGGATATTCATCAATGAATTCAAAGGATCATTCCGCAGCAGTTGTGTAATACCTTTGAATGGTTTTACAAATACCCAGTCATACAGAGCATCAAATCCCCAGGCATGGAACCACCATGTGGAGAAAAAACGCCCCAGAGCACTGTTTGCTGTCGCATTAACCAAACTACGTTTGCCAAGATACAAGGCTGCGGCCAGCAAAATGCCAAGCACGGCAACCACACCGGAAACAATTTCTAGTGTCATTTTGCCATCATGTCCTGCGATACTGTTTTCCGACGGCAGAACACCCGCTAAAGGAGGCACAATCTGCGCACCCACAAAAGTAGACAGCACTAACAGCACTGACAGTGGCAAGGTATGAGTAATTCCTTTAACTGCATGTGCCTTGGTATTTTCTTTCCCATGGAACACGATAAAGATCATGCGGAAGGTATACAGTGAGGTCATTAGTGCACCAATCAGCCCAGCAAGCATCAGATTCATGTGACCATTTGCCAGTGCACCCCACAGAATTTCATCTTTACTGTAGAAACCTGCTGTCAGCAAAGGCAGAGCAGATAACGCCGAGCCCCCCACCAGGAAGCAGAGATACACAAATGGAATACGTTTACTCAATCCCCCCATTTTGAAGATGTTCTGCTCATGGTGACAAGCCAGAATCACCGAACCAGAGGCAAGGAACAACAGTGCCTTGAAGAACGCATGGGTCATCAAATGGAAGATAGCCGCATCCCATGCCTGTACGCCCAATGCCAAAAACATATAACCAATCTGACTCATAGTGGAATAGGCAAGTACACGTTTGATATCAGTCTGAACCAGTGCTGCAAAGCCAGCCAACAGCAAGGTAACCGCACCAATAATGCCAACCAGATGCAAAATATCAGGTGCCATTAAGAACAGAACATGGCTGCGCGCAATCAGATAGACACCTGCGGTAACCATGGTAGCCGCATGGATCAAAGCAGAAACCGGTGTTGGGCCTGCCATCGCATCTGCCAACCATGTTTGCAATGGTAACTGAGCCGATTTACCTACAGCACCGCCCAAAATCATCAAGGTTGCCCATGTGATTGCAGTAGAGCCAGCTGCGATATGTTGTGGTGCCAGTACTGCCAGTTCGCGGAAACTCAACGTACCGAGCTGGTCGTAGAGGATAAACATTCCAATAGCGAGGAAGACGTCACCCACTCGTGTCACGATAAAAGCTTTCATCGCCGCAGCGCCATTGGCAGGTGTTTTATAGTAAAAACCGATCAACAGGTAACTACACAGCCCCACCCCTTCCCAACCGAGGTACATTAGCAGCATGTTATCCGCCAGAACCAAGACCACCATGCTGGCGATAAACAGGTTGGTATAGGCGAAGAAACGAGAGTAACCTTCTTCACCACGCATATACCATGAAGCATAAATGTGGATCAGGAAACCGACACCGGTTACTACACTCAACATGGTTAATGACAGCCCATCCAATACCAGATTGACTGGAATGCTGAAACTATCTACGCTCATCCAGTTCCACAATGTCTGGCTGTAAACAAACCCACCTGTTTCATTTTGAACCATGCTGTTTTGGGAAAGAAAGTCCATCCCGACCCAAAGTGTGACCAGTGCTGCCAGCCCGACAGAACCTATTCCAATGGTTGCTGATAGATTTTCAGACCAGCGGCCACGGGAGAATGCCAACAGCAAAAATCCCAACAGTGGCAATAGAATTGTTAAATAGAGTAAGTTCATCCGCGCATCTCACTGACTATATCAATATTCAGGTTCTGGCGACGACGGTACAACTGTAGTAACAGTGCCAGACCGATACTCGCCTCGGCTGCTGCCAAAGTAATGGCCAGAATGTACATCACCTGACCATCAGGCTGGAGCCAATAGCTACCAGCAACGACAAACGCCAGCGCTGAAGCATTGATCATGATTTCCAGACCTATCAGCATAAATAACAGATTGCGGCGGATAATCAGGCAAGTGAAGCCCAATACAAATAGAATAGCCGCCAGAATCAGACCATGTTCCAAAGGTATCATTGTTGGTCCTCCACACGATTGCTGAGCATTTCACCCTGGCGGCTTTCACGACCAACGTGGTAAGCCACTACAAGTCCGGCCAGTAATAGCAGGGATGCCAGTTCTACTGCCAGTACATAAGGCCCGAATAAGCTGATGCCCACTTCTTTGGCACTGACTACTTCACCACTAATTTCAGCCTCCGGCAGACTCTGGATGGCAAAGATCAAGACAATCAGTAATATGGTTGAAAGAATAGACGGGCCAATCCAGACTCTCGGTTTCAACCATCCCCTTTCTTGTTCAATAACAGATTTACCAAGGTTCAGCATCATCACGACAAAGACGAACAACACCATGATCGCCCCGGCATAAACGATGATTTCCAATGCACCGGCAAAGTAAGCACCCAGTGAAAAGAACACGACTGAAAGTGCCAGCAGGGAGATAACCAGGTACAGCAACGCATGTACTGGATTGGTATGCGTTATTACCCTGAGTGTTGCGAGGATGGCAACCAACCCTGCGATATAAAATGTGAATTCCATGAATATCGCTCCTTATGGCAACAGACTTTTAACGTCGATAGGTTTGGCTTCATTGTCGGCTTCACCTTTATCTTTGCCATCAATCGCCATACCTGTCTTACGGTAAAAGTTATAATCAGGGTATTTACCCGGCCCGGAAATCATCAGGTCTTCTTTCTCATACACCAGATCCTGACGTTTAAATTCACCCAACTCAAAATCCGGCGTCAATTGGATAGCGGTAGTCGGGCAGGCTTCTTCACACAATCCGCAGAAGATACAACGCGAGAAATTGACGCGGAAAAACTCAGGATACCAGCGGCCATCTTTATGTTCGGCTTTTTGCAGGGAGATACATCCCACCGGACACACTGCCGCACACAGGTTACAGGCGACACAACGCTCTTCACCGTCAGGATCACGCGTCAGAACGATGCGCCCACGGTAACGGGGTGGCACATAAACCGGTTCTTCGGGATACATTTTTGTTTCGCGTTTATGGAAGGCATGAAGCCCTATCATCCAAATACTGCGTACCTGGGTGGCAAAACCAACCAATAACTCTTTTAATGTCATGGTTCAATCACCCCTTTATTGAGCGTTGTATAAAATCACTGCGGCAGTCGCCAGCAGGTTGAGTAAAGTTAACGGCAAACAGATTTTCCAGCCGAATGACATCACCTGGTCATAACGCGGGCGCGGTAACGAAGCACGGATCAAGATGAACATCATCATGAAGAATGCTGTTTTCAGCGCAAACCAGACGAATGGAGGCAGAAAAGGCCCATGCCAGCCACCAAAGAACATTGTGACGATTAAAGCGGATACCGTCACGATACCGATATATTCCCCGACAAAGAACATACCGAACTTCATGCCGGAATATTCGATATGATAACCATCCGCCAGCTCTTGCTCTGCTTCCGGTTGGTCAAAGGGATGACGGTGACACACCGCAACACCAGCGATAGCAAAGGTCAAGAAACCAAAGAACTGGGGAATGATATTCCACAAATGTTGCTGTGAATTAACGATGTCCACCATGTTGAAAGAGCCAGCCTGGGCCACTACTCCCATCATGGACAGCCCGATGAACACTTCATAGCTCAGTGTCTGTGCTGATGCACGCATGGCTCCCAACAAGGAATATTTGTTATTACTTGACCAGCCAGCAAATAACACGGCGTAAACAGCCAGACCTGCCATCATCATGAAAAACAGGATACCGATGTTCAGATCTGCTGCCATCCACGTCGGACTTACCGGTACAATGGCAAAGGCCAGTAACAGGGAACAGAACCCGATGACAGGCGCCAAAGTAAAGATCATCCGATCAGAGAAACGTGGTGCCCAGTCCTCTTTGAAAAACATTTTTATCATGTCAGCAACAAGCTGCAATGACCCGCCCCACCCTACACGGTTTGGTCCGTAGCGGTTCTGAAACAACCCAAGCAAACGACGTTCAGCAAAACTCATAAACGCCCCGCAGCCAACTACGACCAGCAAAATGACAACCGCTTTCAGGACAGAAATCAAAATCTCAATTAATTCGGGAGTAATCCAATTCATTATGCGACCTCCCGTAAGTTATTAACTGATTTACCTGCCAGAACGGGTGGAATGCCCGGCATTCCCAACGGCAGGCCAATCTGACCCTGAGCAAGATTGCCGCTTAAACGTACAGCTAAACATAATTGCTGCCCCGCACAATCAAATGCCATCATGGAACCTTCCTTCACATTCAGCTTTTCAGCATCCTGACGATTTATCATCACATATGGCTCAGGCATACGTTCCTGAATGACATCTGCCCGCTGAGACAATTCCTCACTACCGAACAGATGGAAATAAGGTGCGATGTACCATTCATTCTTCTGCGCAGTAAAAGCGGCCGGAATACTATCGAAGTAGTTCAATCCTCCATCAACCGTCTCAATCAGGCGTACTCCAGGATCACCGAAACGCAGTTTACCGCCCACTTCTGCCTGGAATTTATTCCATGCCTGTGGTGAGTTCCAACCCGGAGCCCATGCAAATGGAATTTGCTGACGTTCAGCAAATGGGTTGTTGTTACCTTCCATTGAGAAAGCAAATGCGGTGTCGATATCCTGTGGCTGACGCTGTTCATGAACACTGATATTGGCGAGCATCGCAGTACGACCACTGTAGCGATGAGGTGAACGAGCCAGTTTCTGACCACGGATACGGAATGTGGCATCCGGTGCTGCATTAACGATGCCTTTGAATTGCGGCATCTCTTTGACACACGCTTCAATTACATGGTCAAGCTGAGTCCAGTCCGTCTGGCGTTGTGTATAGGTAGTATACAAAGAGTGCATCCAGCGCCAACTTTCCAGCATGACAACAGATTTGTCATAGAATGCAGGCTCATACACCTGGAAGTAACGCTGAGCACGACCTTCCTGATTAACCAGAGTGCCGTCGCTTTCAGCGAAACTGGAAGCTGACAGGATCAAGTGTGCCTTATCCATAATAGCAGTGCGTTGATGATCAACAACAATCAGGTTTTTCAGACTATCCAGAGCATTATCAATTTTATCGGCCGGAGCATGGCGGTAGAGATCATTTTCCATCACAATAGCAGTATCTGAATCTCCTTTGGCAATGCGCTGCAAGGCTACATCCAGCGATTGTGCTTCCATCATCGCCAGACCAAGACTATTCGCATACGCTGCAACGTAGGAAAGACCGACATTAGCGCCATTATCTTTCAGCGCCCAGGCAATATTAGCGGCTGCCTGAATCAGGATATCACTGCCTGCATTGCTGCCACTGATAATCAATGGTTTTTTCGCTTCACGCAGGGCTTGAGCAACGAGTTCTACTTTCGCTTTTAGCTCATCCGACAAGTCGTTGACGGCAGGAGCTATCTTGTTCAGGGCATGTGCCACAGCAAAACCGAAGCGGGCTTGATCATCAACCGGCGCATGGTAATTCCATGCCGCGACGTCATCCAGCCGGGTATTATCGACGCTGGTTAAGAACAGAGGATATTTGGCATGTTGGCCGATATTCATTACAGCCGCAATTTGCCAGTCTGCCACTTTCTGAGCTGCTGCCATCTCACGTGCTTTGCCCTTGACTGCCTGACGTACTGACAATGCCATACGGGCTGCTGTTTGGGTCAGATCTTCACCCAGAACTAACACTGCGTCATAATCTTCAATTTCACGCAGAGATGGAGTATAAACACCACCTTGTTGCAGAATTTCCAGCATCATATCAAGACGATGTTGCTCTTCCGCTGAAATGCCACTGTAAAAATTCTCTGCACCAACCAATTCACGCAGTGCAAAATTACTTTCGATACTGGCACGTGGTGAACCGATACCAATAGCGTTTTTCGCCTGACGCAGAATATCCGCCCCACCCTGCATAACTTGCTCAGCATTTAGCGAGATCCATTGATCGCCGCGAAGCTGTTGTGGTTGGCGAGGACGATCTTTACGGTTGACATACCCGTAACCAAAACGACCGCGGTCACACATGAAATAGTGGTTAACCGTACCGTTATAACGGTTCTCGATCCGGCGCAATTCTCCGTAACGTTCCCCTGGACTGGTGTTACAACCAATACTGCACTGTTGACAAATACTTGGAGCAAACTGCATGTCCCATTTACGGTTATAACGCTCTGAGTGAGTTTTATCAGTGAAGACACCTGTCGGACAGATTTCAACCAGATTACCGGAAAATTCACTTTCCAGTGTGCCATCTTCGGGGCGACCAAAATAGACGTTGTCATGAGCACCATAAACGCCCAAATCCGTTCCATCCGCATAATCTTTGTAGTAGCGGACACAGCGGTAACAAGCGATACAACGGTTCATTTCATGAGCAATGAATGGCCCCAGTTCCTGATTTCTGTGAGTACGTTTGGTAAAACGATACTTACGGAACGAGTGTCCCGTCATCACTGTCATATCCTGCAAATGGCAGTTTCCGCCTTCTTCACAGACAGGACAGTCATGGGGATGATTAGTCATCAACCATTCCACGACACTTGCGCGGAACTGTTTTGCTTCTTCATCATCAATGGAGATATATGTGCCATCTGAAGCCGGTGTCATACAAGACATTACCAGACGACCACGTGTATCTTCTGCGTTTTGATATTGCTTAACCGCACACTGGCGGCAAGCGCCAACGCTTCCCAGCGCTGGATGCCAGCAAAAATAAGGTATATCAAGCCCCAATGAAAGGCAGGCTTGTAACAGGTTATCAGCCCCGTTTACATCATAATCTTTGCCGTCTACATGTATCGTAGCCATAGTCAGCATGCTTCCCAATGGCCTGCCGTGGCAGGCGTTAATCAAAAATTCTGCTTTAACAAACCGTTCTTGCGCGACACTCTTACAGGTTATTCCTGTAAACCCGTCTTACCAACGCTGCTTGAGCAGGTTCGGCTGAATGCCCGCAATCAGGCTGGTATTTCCGTAATCTTTGGTGACAATTCCTGCTTCAAATTCTTCGCGGAAATATTTGATCGCACTCTGCAAAGGTTCTACGGCACCGGGTGCATGAGCACAGAAAGTTTTGCCGGGGCCGAGGAAACGGCAGAGTTGTTCCAAAGTTTCGATATCACCAGGCTGACCTTTCCCCTCTTCGATGGCGCGGAGGATTTTTACACTCCAAGGCAGACCATCACGGCATGGTGTACACCAGCCACAGGATTCACGGGAGAAGAACTCTTCAAGGTTACGGGTCAGGGAAACTATGTTGATCTCATGATCAACTGCCATTGCAAGAGCTGTTCCCAAACGGCTGCCAGCTTTGGCGATATTTTCGAAATCCATCGGCAAATCAAGGTGATCTGCTGTCAGAAAATCGGTTCCCGCCCCACCTGGCTGCCAAGCCTTGAATTTCAGCCCATCACGCATACCACCAGCATAATCTTCAAGAATTTCACGGGCCGCGGTGCCAAAAGGCAGCTCCCAAAGGCCCGGATTTTTGACCCGGCCAGAGAACCCCATCAGTTTAGTGCCAGCATCTTTACTTTTGCCTTCACTTAGACCGATGTACCACTCTTTACCATGTTCGAGGATGGCAGGAACGTTACACAGCGTTTCAACGTTATTGACACAGGTCGGTTTTCCCCAAACACCAGAGGTTGCCGGGAATGGAGGTTTGGAACGAGGGTTCGCACGACGCCCTTCAAGGGAGTTAATCAGTGCAGTTTCTTCACCACAGATATAACGTCCCGCGCCGGTATGAACAAATAACTCAAAATCAAAACCGCTGCCCAGAATATTTTTGCCAAGCAACCCCGCCGCTTTCGCTTCTTCAATTGCTTTACGCAGGTGAACCGCAGATTCAACATATTCACCACGCAGGAAAATATAGCCACGGTATGCTTTCAAGGCAAAAGCACTGATCAGCATTCCTTCCACCAGCAAGTGCGGTAGTTGCTCCATCAACAAGCGGTCTTTATAAGTGCCCGGTTCCATTTCGTCAGCATTACACAACAGGTAGCGGATGTTCATGCTTTCATCTTTCGGCATCAGGCTCCACTTCAACCCTGTGGAGAAACCTGCGCCACCGCGCCCCTTCAAACCGGCATCTTTTACTAATGTGGTAACTTCATCAGGCACCATGCCTTTCAGTGCTCTTTCGGCTCCCTTGTAGCCATTCTTGCTAAGGTATTCATCCAGCCAGACAGGTTGTTGGTCATCACGCAACCGCCATGTCAGGGGATGAGTTTCCGCCGTGCGGATAATTTCTTTCACTCCTGAATGCGTTGTCATTGATATTGCTCCAGCAATTTTTCAATTTCTTCGGGTTTCACATAACTGTGGGTATCATCATCAATCATCATGGTTGGCCCTTTATCACAGTTACCCAGACAGCAGGTTGGCAATAATGTGAAACGCCCATCTGTTGTGGTTTGACCTGGACGAATGTTCAGGTGTTTTTCTATTGCTGCCTGAACCCCCTGATAGCCCGTGATGTGACAAACAACACTGTCACAATAACGAATAATGTGACGCCCTACTGGCTGACGGTAAATCTGGCTGTAAAATGTCGCCACACCTTCTACATCACTGGCAGGAATACCTAAAACTTCAGCAATGGCTGAGATCGCACCATCCGGCACCCAACCACGCTGTTTTTGCACAATTTTCAGTGCCTCAATTGACGCTGCACGCGGATCTTCGTAGTGGTGTTTTTCCTGCTCAATGGCATCACGTTCTCCGATACTCAGCACAAACTTATCCGGTGTCTGAGCGTCCGTTACGTTAACCACATCAAGGCGTGCTTGCTTGTTTGCGTTAAATTCACTTTGCATCGTTAGCGATCCACATCAGACATAACAAAATCGATACTACCCAGATAAACGATCAGGTCAGAAACCAGACTGCCGCGGATCACCGATGGGATCTGCTGTAGATGAGCAAAACTCGGTGTGCGGATACGGGTGCGGTAACTCATGGTGTTACCATCACTGGTCAGGTAATAACTGTTGATTCCTTTAGTCGCTTCAATCATCTGGAATGATTCATTGGCAGGCATAACCGGCCCCCATGACACTTGAAGGAAGTGGTTAATCATGGTTTCGATATGTTGCAGGGTACGCTCTCTGGGTGGTGGCGTGGTCAGTGGATGATCAGCCTTGAACGGGCCTTCCGGCATGTGTTTAAGGCACTGTTCAAGGATGCGCATACTCTGACGGATCTCTTCCACTTTCAGCATCACACGGTCATAACAGTCGCCGTTATATCCCGTCGGTACTTCAAAGTCGAAGTTTTCATAACCGGAATAAGGACGCCATTTACGTACATCGAAGCTAATACCTGTTGCGCGCAAACCCGCCCCTGTTACGCCCCAATCCAGTGCCTGTT
The DNA here is from genome assembly GCF_002632465.1 of Xenorhabdus budapestensis. Classification (GTDB taxonomy): domain Bacteria; phylum Pseudomonadota; class Gammaproteobacteria; order Enterobacterales; family Enterobacteriaceae; genus Xenorhabdus; species Xenorhabdus budapestensis. The sequence goes on from NZ_NIBS01000007.1 coordinate 158,018, forward strand.
TAGCATTGTAAGCAGCCACTCCGACAGAACGTGCCTTCAGGACACTATTTTTCAATGCCGCTTTAACATAGGAATTCAAACGTTTCGGTAGCCAGTCCAGCAACTCACGCAGGAGTTTATCCCAGCCTCGCGGCAAGTCATGGGCAACACCACCAATACGGAACCAGGCCGGGTGCATACGGAATCCGGTAATGGCTTCAACAATATCGTAAACTTTCTGGCGGTCAGTAAAGGCGAAGAACACCGGGGTCATTGCACCAACGTCTTGAATAAAGGTACTGATGTAGAGCAAGTGGCTATTGATGCGGAACAGCTCAGACAACATGACGCGGATAGCTTTCACGCGCTCAGGCACCTCAATGCCAGCCAGTTTCTCAACGGCAAGCACATAAGGCATTTCATTGACACATCCCCCCAAATATTCGATCCGGTCGGTATAAGGGATATAACTGTGCCATGACTGACGTTCCCCCATTTTTTCCGCGCCGCGGTGGTGATAACCAATATCAGGAACACAATCAACAATCTCTTCACCATCAAGCTGAAGAACAATGCGGAATGCACCGTGAGCCGAGGGGTGATTTGGCCCAAGGTTAAGGAACATAAAGTCCTCATTTTCAGTGCCGCGTTTCATCCCCCACTCTTCTGGTTTGAAAGTCAGCGCTTCCATTTCCAGATCTTCTTTCTGCTTGGTCAATATGAAAGGATCAAATTCTGTGGCGCGCGCAGAATATTCCTTACGCAGCGGATGACCTTCCCAAGTTGGTGGCATCAGGATACGACGTAAATTCGGATGACCATTAAATGTAATGCCAAACATTTCCCACGTTTCACGTTCATACCAATTGGCATTCGGGAAAATTGATGTGATGGTCGGGATATTCAGGTCTTTTTCATTGAGCGCAACTTTCAGCATGATGTCACGATTACGCTCAATGGAAATCAAGTGATAAAACACCGAAAAGTCCGCCGATGGCAGACTTTGTCGGTGAGAGCGCTGACGCTCATCAACACCATGCAAGTCAAACAGCATGACATAGGGTTTGGGCAACTTCTTCAGGAACGTAATTACTTCCAGCAATTGTTCCCGCTTTACCCAGACAACCGGCATACCGGTTCGGGTAGGCTGGACGGTAAACGCATCAGGGCCAAATTGGCGATTAAGCTCACTTACGACCGGATCATCTGTGTGATCCCTTGTTTCCCAAGCAGGCCGTACGCTTTCTTGCGCTATCTGATCTGTCATCATTCTTCACCACAACGCTTGATCAGGGTTTAATGTGATCGCAACACATTTTTGGGTTACGACATTGCTCTGGTTATTCTTAATGGCTAAAAGCCTTAAATTTCATCTGGGGTACGCAGGTTTGTCACTGCAATACGTTCACCGCGCTTCCGTTCTCTTTCTGATTGCATATTTGCGCGGTAAACCCCCTGATCACCAACAACCCATGACAGTGGGCGACGTTCTTTGCCAATAGATTCCTGCAATAACAACAGTGCCTGCATATAAGCTTCAGGGCGGGGTGGACAGCCCGGAATGTAGACATCAACAGGAATGAACTTATCAACTCCCTGAACGACGGAGTAGATATCATACATACCGCCTGAGTTTGCACAGGCTCCCATCGAAATAATCCACTTTGGTTCCAGCATTTGGTCATATAAACGCTGGATCACAGGAGCCATCTTGACGAAACAAGTGCCTGAGATCACCATGAAATCAGCTTGACGGGGAGATGCCCTCAGTACTTCTGCACCAAAGCGGGCTACGTCATGAACGGCGGTAAAAGACGTCACCATTTCTACATAACAACAAGAAAGACCAAAGTTATAAGGCCATAAGGAATTCTTTCTTCCCCAATTCACCATGTCATGCAGAGCATGTTCTAATTTACCCATATAGACACTACGGTGGACGTGTTGCTCAAGGGGATCGCTGACAAGCTCCTGTTTTTGCAGGGGATAACGGTCATTCTCACCGTTCGGATCTATGCGGGTGAGCGTATAATCCATCTTTATGCCTCGCTATTACTGCATGTGACTGTTGTTGGTATTAACATTAGCGGTATGAGCATCAACACTGGGTTTACTGACCTGACGCCTTGAACGTGCGGGTGTCCAATTCAATGCCCCGATACGTGCCAGATAAACCAAACCTGCCAATAACACCAAAATGAAAATGCTTGCTTCGGCAAAGCCCAACCAGCCACTCTCTTTGATAGAGACTGACCATGCATATAAGTAAAGGGCTTCAACGTCGAAGATGACAAAGAACATGGCAACCAGATAAAACTTTGCCGACAGACGGAGACGGGCACTGCCGACAGAATCAATACCCGATTCATAAGGTATATGTTTTGCTCTGGCTTTCGCTCTGCCCCCAAGAAAGTACGCACCCAGTAACATGAGTGCACACAAACCAAGAGCACCTATCAGGAAAATCGCAAACGCCCAGTGATGGGCCAAAACTCCAGTAGATAAAACTCCAGTAGATGTAGACATACTCGTTGCTTACTCATCAAAAGTGGTGTCAAGGGTCTGCTCTTTTTGCCGGCAGTATTGCACCACATCGATTCATGGGAAGGGATAACAACCAAATCTGAAACAGTGCTAATCAATTTTTTTGATGGCATGGATCGTCTTGGTTTTTATTCCTCTCAACACTTTTATCTGTCATGACAAAAGCACCTGCTTATTTATTTACAAAGCACACACCTTTGATTAACAGTTTGTGCTTATATATCGCTAAAACGTGTCAGTAGAATAAAAAACTATCAACACATTATAACTAGTTTAACCGATAACTCGACTTTACTACACTATTATCTCAGGAAAAACCTGTCTTTCCACTGTACCGATTGGGATATTTTTATGATCAAGTGCACAGTTTCATTGAAAAACATTAAACAGAAGAACATATCTTATTCAATTCTTAATGGATTGTTTCAAAAAGAAACGATTGAAGTTCAATAGCACAACTATTTCTGAAAATAGATTTATTTTATCAATTTAAAAAACGAAAGTTGTTAACAAAACAACATTGTTTTAACTAAAATTCGAAAGGGATAAGAAAATTAATAGGGGATATTTTTAGTGGTAAATATCAGAAATGGGAATGGAAACATGAAAGAATTATTAATAGCAACTTAGAAACAGGCTAATATTTCCACAAATAAAATGGAAATATTAGCCTATAAAACACACGTAATATTACTCGCTTATATTTTCTATCGAAGACTCTTCAGTAGATTCAACAGATTCATCAATGCCGTCTGTTTCATCCGATTCAACTGATGTCACGGTATAAGGTGTTTTCTTATTTTCTATAGCATCGAAAACAGTCAGGACAGATTCATTTTGTTCGTTACTGTTGCGATACAAAAAGAATTGTATTTCAGGTAAACGTGGTAGCCCTTCACTTTCTCCCAAAATTCTTAAATCTGCGTTCTGCATTTCCAAAGGACGAGCAGTGATACCAACCTCTGCGTTGACAGCAGAACGAACAGCAGATATAGACGCGGCTTCATAGGCGATACGCCATGGAATACCACTCATATCAAGTGTTTCAAGAGCAATCTGACGGAACGTGTTGGTTTCGTCCATTACGACTAAAGGTACAGGCTCATTCATCTGTAACTGGAAATCTGGTGCACAGTGCCACAGTACAGGCGAAGAACGTAATACAGTACTAGGATGGTGATTAATTTTTGCTGTGGTTAATGCTAAATCAATTTCATGGTTATCCAGCATACTTTCAATAAACTGACTACGTTTAATACGCACATCAACAGCTATACGCGGATAGACAGAAGCAATACGGTTCAACAGGAAAGGCAGGAGAGTATCAACTGTGTCATCAGACGCTCCTATCCTGAGTTCACCGTCTGCATCATTGTATGTTAATGACGCGGTAGCATCGTCATTAGCACGCAGGATTTGGCGCGCATAACCAAGAAGTTGAAGCCCGTGCTCGGTAAGAAGCTTATTACGCCCGTGGCGAGCAAATAACTCTCTCCCCACAAGGTGCTCTAAACGTTGCATTTGCTGACTGACAGCCGACTGCGTTCTACAAACTGCTGCTGCTGCTGCTGCAAAAGTATTTAAGTCAGCAACGGCAACGAAAGTTCTTAGCAGATCGAGATCGAGGTTTATTATCTGACGATTTGCATTTATCATTGTTTATTCATCACTTTTTTTTGATTTTAATTACTAACTAACCTGGTGTTTTTACTTCAGCAGTATCAAATAAAATAATACCGATTCTGACATTACTCTACTCTATTAAAGAGGGCAAAGGTTTACTGCATTTTTTTACTATTTATATCATCATGGGTTTTATTTTCTCCTTTATTTAACAAAATTTATGCAATCTTTAAATTAATACACAAACAAAAACCTATTTACCTCACATAATCACTAATTTCCAGTACAAATAGTCTTTTTCTGACTTACCGCAAAGAATAACATAACTTCAATTCGGAAAACTTAACCAAACTAAACAATATTAGTATTTTTAATGAATTAATACTTTTCTCGAAAAGTCATGAAAATGTTACAGGTAAAAATTCAAAAACATTGCCAAAGTATCTATGATAAAACCCTTAATTAATTTTATGTCGGCAAAGATAAATTATAAGAATACATTATACAAATTATCTTACTTTTATTGACAATTCAGCTTGCATTTCTGCTTTAGGTTAAAGAATCAGTGCCAGATGCTTTCTCATCTCAGTCAGCCAACTAAAAACAGCTCATTATGCAGAATTAAATTCCAACATAATAAAAAAAATTGAAACTATAATCCAATAAAGCTGATGTTTTCAGATAGCAGACTTATGCATTAGACTTTAAAACAATCATTTTCACCAAAGATATCAGAGGCTCTTCAAAAGATTGACAGAGAGGAGTACATTGAACATCACATTTTGTAGGCCGGATCAGATCCACTTTTGCCCAGAGAAAAGGTTAAGGCATCGTATGTTTTCCATTAATAAATCCAGCAAATTAGATAATGTCTGTTATGACATTCGAGGTAATACACTCAAAGAAGCCAAACGGCTTGAAGAGGAAGGGAATAAGGTACTGAAATTAAACATTGGTAATCCGGCACCATTTGGTTTCGAAGCACCTGATGAAATTTTAGTTGATGTCATCCGCAATTTGTCAACAGCCCAGGGCTATTCTGACTCAAAAGGTCTGTACTCTGCGCGCAAGGCAGTCATGCAACATTATCAGGCCCGAAATATGCTGGATGTTACCGTTGAAGATATCTTTATTGGTAACGGTGTTTCTGAACTTATTGTTCAGTCTATGCAGGCCTTGCTCGATACTGGCGATGAAATGCTGGTTCCAGCTCCCGATTATCCACTCTGGACAGCCGCCGTTTCTCTCTCCAGCGGCAAATCTGTCCACTATTTATGTGATGAACAACAAGGCTGGTTCCCTGATTTAGATGATATCCGCCGTAAAATCACACCACGTACCCGCGGTATTGTCATTATTAACCCGAACAACCCGACAGGGGCGGTATACAGTAAAGAAATCCTGCTGGAAATTGTGGAAATTGCCCGCCAGCATAATCTGATTATTTTTGCTGACGAAATTTACGACAAGATCCTATACGATGACGCTCAACATCATTCCATCGCCACACTGGCACCAGATCTTTTTACCGTCACCTTTAACGGCCTGTCAAAAACCTATCGTGTTGCGGGATTCCGTCAGGGTTGGATGGTACTGAATGGCCCGAAAAAACAGGCAAAAGGCTATATTGAAGGATTGGAAATGTTGGCATCTATGCGTCTTTGTGCCAACGTCCCGATGCAACATGCAATTCAAACTGCATTAGGTGGCTATCAAAGCATCAGTGAGTTCATTTTTCCGGGAGGACGCCTCTATGAACAACGCAATCACGCCTGGGAACTGATTAATCAGATCCCCGGAATTTCCTGTGTGAAACCCATGGGTGCTTTATACATGTTCCCTAAAATTGATACCAAGCGTTTCAATATTTATGATGACCAGAAAATGGTCTTGGATCTTTTACTACAGGAAAAAGTGTTGTTGGTTCAGGGAACTGCATTTAACTGGCCAGAACCAGATCACTTCCGCATTGTTACCCTGCCACATATCGCGGATCTGCAAATGGCTATTGAGAAATTTGCCCGTTTTATCGGTAAATATCACCAATAAACATCAAAAAAATGACTAAACGCTATTCGATTAGATAAGCATCAAGATATTAGTCAACTTCAAGATGCAGCCAACAAAGCTGCAACTTGAAGCATAAAACATGTAATACTGTCTTTTTCAACCGCAAATGGTTTACTTCCGTCCAGCCAACGCCCACAATCATAATCATAATCACGTTGTCCCATAGCAAGAGAAGATTATGAGCCATTTTTTCGCCCAATTATCCCGCCTAAAATTGATTAATCGTTGGCCTCTTATGCGAAACGTACGTAAGGAAAATGTTTCAGAACACAGTTTACAGGTTGCATTTGTCGCACATGCACTGGCGATAATAAAAAACCGTAAATTTGGTGGCAATATTAATGCTGAACGGATCGCAATATTAGCAATGTATCATGATGCCAGTGAGGTTATTACTGGTGATTTACCAACGCCAATAAAATACTACAATCCTCAAATTGCCCATGAATATAAAAAAATAGAAAAGATCGCCCAACATAAATTATTAGATATGTTACCAATTGAATTACAAAATGATTTTCGCCCTATTTTAGACGATCAATATTATACTGAAGAAGAAACTAATATTATTAAACAAGCTGATGCGTTATGTGCTTATTTAAAATGTTTGGAAGAATTATCGGCTGGCAATTCTGAATTCAATCAAGCAAAAATCAGGTTAGAAAAAACATTAGAAAAACGTCACAGCCAGGAAATGGATTATTTCATAACCGTATTTGTTCCAAGCTTCAGCCTCTCTCTTGATGAAATTAGCCTATAAAATCAGTCTATAAAAACAATCGGGCAGCTTCACGTTTTCGCGAAGCTGCCCGTTATAGCATCAGAACGGAAAAAGAACGGGAATAATTGCCACACTGATCCCCAATACAATGAATGTAAAAGGCACGCCCAGTTTCAGGAAATCAGCAAATCGATATCCTCCCGGCCCTAATATCAGAGTATTGACGGGAGAAGAAACCGGAGTCATAAACGCCGCTGAAGCCGCTACCCCAATTATCATCGCAAAAGGCAGTGGAGATACCGACATCTCTTTGGCGGCAGCAATGGCAATAGGTGCCATCAACACGGCTGTTGCGGTGTTGGAAATAAATAATCCAATAACGGCACAAAGCACAAACAGGCATATCAACATGGCTCGTGGCCCCATATTACCAGCGATATCCATTAATCCACTGACAATTAAATCAATCCCACCGGTTTTTTGTAATGCCAGTGCAAACGGCATCATACCAACAATCAGAATGAGACTTGGCCAATGAATGGCACGATAAGCACTTTCCATATCAATACAGCGAAATTTTCCCATCAACAGGCAGGCAATCAGAGCGGCGATAAAATTGGGAATTTCATTGGTCAACATCATTGCCACCATTAAAGCAAGACAAAACAACGCATGAGGTGCCTGAGATGCTGCCGGTGCGGCACTTTCCACTTCAATGGGCAAATTCAGCACGATAAAATCAGGCGCTTTGGTTTTCAATTCCCGTACTAACTTCCAGTCACCAATGACCAGCAACATATCACCAAGCAGCAGAGGTTCATCAACCAACTTACCGACCAATGCTTTACCACTGCGTCGGATACCTACTACGTTAAGCCCATAGCGTGTACGGAATTTCATACTGCGCAACGATTGTCCCAACAAATCCGATTCAGGGAGCACAGATATTTCCGCCATGCCGACATCACGGGATTGATCAGAGAAATATTCCCCGCGTAATATCATAGGTTCTAACTGTTGTTCGCTACAGAATTGCCGCAAATCCACATCACTGTCAGACATATCTACCAGCAGAACATCTTGTTGCCGGAATTCCGTTTCGCCGGTTGCAGCGACCATCACACGCCGGAATTTTCGCCAACGCTCAATACCGATAACATTAGCCCCATAACGTGCACGCAATCCCAACTCATCCAGAGAGTGACCAATCAATGGCGAATTTTGCCGGATAGCAAGACGACGGGCGCGCCCGGATAATTTATAGTCACGGATAAGATCACGAAATGAACGATGGTAACGCTCATCAGTTTTCTGGGGAGTTTTGCTTCCCAGCCAATGGCGGACAATCAGCATATAAACAATCCCCGCCAACAAAACTAAAATACCAATAGGTGTAATGGAGAAAAAACCAAAGCCGTGTAACCCTTCACGGACTAACTCACTATTCACCACCATATTGGGAGGAGTCGCAACCAGTGTCATCATGCCACTGATCAGGCCGGCAAACCCTAATGGCATCATTAACCGCCCCGGTGAAGTCTGCATTCTGGTCGCCACACTTAAAACAACAGGGATGAAAATAGCAACAACCCCTGTGGAGCTCATAAAAGCCCCTAGTCCGGCAACCGACAACATCAGCAAAGCCAGCATTCTGGTTTCGCTATTACCTGCAACCCGCACCAGCCAATCTCCCATCTGATAAGCAACACCTGTCCTCACCAGCCCTTCGCCGATAACAAACAGTGCTGCAATCAACAAGACATTGGGATCGCTGAAACCGATTGTAGCTTCATTTAAGGAGAGCGTACCGCTCAGGACAAAAGCAATAATCACCAGTAAAGCCACTACATCCATTCTGACTTTATTGGTCGTGAAAAGAACAATGGCTATCAATAACAGGGTTAATACCCACAACAGTTCGCTATTCAATACGGCCTCTATCAGAAAAGCCGGTCTGTCAACAGGCAGGCCGGGTATTATCAACAAAAACCTAATTGCCATAGGGCATGAATAGAGTAAGTAGACCAATTTTGTCAGAAAAAATCTTCGGCGTAGATCAACAAACTGCCTGATTCATAGCATAAATTGTTACATAGCCACCAGATTTAACAATTTCGATATCTTCCAGATTCGTGATAGTCATATGAATTTCATCTCTGCGTGGAATATCCGGTGAGTCATGAACGACAACGACCTGACAGCCTGCATCCAGCCCGGCATGAATTCCCGCCGCTGCATCTTCAAAGACCACACACTCTTCTGGCAACAATCCCAATTTTTGCGCGCCCAACAAATAAGGTTCAGGATTTGGTTTACCGTTTTTGACAGATTCAGCCGTTACCCAATGAGCAGGTTCCGGTAACTCCGCCACTTTATGGCGGGCAGAAGCAAGAGGAACAGTCCCCGATGTCACAATTGCCCACGGAATATCCAGCGCATTCAGTTTATCAATCAGAGCAATGGCACCGGGTAAAGCGGCAATACCTTCCGTATCTTCCGTTTCAAGTTTTTCAATCCACTTGAAAATGCTGTCAATCTCTTCTTCCGTGGCATCAGGCATAAAATGGCGTAATGATAATATCGCCGGAGTACCGTGAACATAGTTCAGAACCTCATCACGGTCGATACCCATTTTATCAGCGAACTTAATCCATGCCCGCTCAACCGCAGGCAGTGAATCAATCAGAGTACCATCCAAATCAAATAAAAAACCTCTACATTTCAGTACCAAAACCCAACTCCTTCAAATGCAGTCGTGTGTTAATAATCTGGCATATCTCAACAATATTCATTCAGGTGGCATTAGCCGAGAGTAAAAAACCTGAATGAAAATCTACATAGGCAAGATAGCGTAAAAAGTTCTGAATGGGGAATTTATCAGTCAACTGATTCAAAAACCGTCAGAATGGACTCTGACGGTTTAAATATCATCAAGGAAAGAGTTATCCAACTGTTTGAACGCCCGTTTCAGCAATTCAGCCAGTGATAAGTAAGTCGGCGTGCTTTCTACTGGCATCATTGCGATCCCGGCTTTAGCAAATTTCTCACGAATTTCATAAAACCATTTCAGCAGACTTTCAGGCAAAGGCGTTGCTGCCCGTTTTCCCAGCCACCATAACCCCTGCAACGGCAGACTACAGGCAAACAGTGCTGTCGCAACAGATGGCCCTAACTGCCCGCCCAATGCGATTTGCCAGGTTAAGGTAAAGATCGCCAATGGCGGCATAAAGCGAATGCCAAAGCGAGTCGCTTTAATAACACGGTTTTCTGGAAACACAGGCGCAAGCTGTTTTTCCAGTGGCCATATTTTCAGATATTGTTGCCCTAACTGGACTTTTTTAAACCAACCCTGGTTGACAGGTGGCGTCATATTCATCATGACCTCAATCAATTAAAAGCATAGTTTTTAAAAAATCCCTACAAAAGATAAAATCTTTTTTGTAGTATTAAGTATATTTTGTCTTTATTACTGGCAAACGGTATCCTACACAGACTTTTGTGTTGTTGCAGCAACAAAACAGAAAAACCGCCTGTTTCCGCAACATTTTGGTTCGTTTGTTAATAAATTGCTTCATTTTTTTAACACTTTTCTTATTTAAGATTAGATCACAACAAGATAATAGGTAATTCCATGTCAAGTAAGCTGGTACTGGTTCTTAATTGCGGTAGCTCCTCTCTGAAATTCGCTATCATCGATCCTGCCAATGGTGAAGAATATCTGTCTGGTTTGGCTGAATGTTTTGGTCTGCCAGAAGCCCGTATTAAATGGAAAATAGATGGCGCGAAAAACGAAGCTGCTTTAGGTGCCGGCGCAGCACACAGTGAAGCTTTGAACTTCATTGTTAATACGATTTTGTCTGAAAAGCCAGAACTTTCTGAGCAAATTTCAGCCATCGGTCACCGTATCGTTCACGGCGGTGAAAAATTCACTTCTTCTGTGATTATCACTGATGAAGTTATCAAAGGTATTGAAGCGGCGATCCCATTCGCACCACTGCACAACCCTGCACACCTGATCGGTATCGCAGAAGCGAAAAAAGCCTTCCCTCATCTGGTTGAGAAAAACATTGCAGTATTTGATACCGCATTCCACCAGTCTATGCCTGAAGAAGCGTACCTGTATGCACTGCCATACAATTTGTACAAAGAACATGGCATCCGCCGTTACGGTGCACACGGTACTAGCCATTTCTATGTTTCCCGTGAAGCAGCTAAGATGCTGAACAAACCCGTTGAAGAACTGAACATTATCACTTGCCACTTGGGTAACGGTGGCTCTGTTTCTGCCATTGTTAACGGTAAGTGTGTTGATACTTCTATGGGTCTGACCCCACTGGAAGGCCTGGTTATGGGTACTCGCAGCGGTGACATCGACCCAGCTATCGTATTCCACCTGCATGATGCAATGGGCATGAGCATTGACCAGATCAATACTTTACTGACCAAAGAATCCGGTTTCCTAGGTCTGACTGAAGTGACCAGCGACTGCCGTTATGTAGAAGATAACTACGAAACCAAAGCAGATGCAAAACGTGCAATGGACGTTTACTGCCACCGTCTGGCGAAATATATCGGTGCTTACGGTGCATTGATGGAAGGTCGTCTGGATGCAGTCATCTTCACTGGCGGCATCGGTGAAAACTCTGCTCTGGTTCGTGAGCTGACTCTGAAAAAAGTTGCTCTGCTAGGCTTTGAATACGATCACGAGCGTAACCTTGCCGCGCGTTTCGGTAAAGATGGCGTGATCACAACTGACAACAGCCGTCCTGCTCTGGTGATCCCAACCAATGAAGAATTGGTGATCGCTCAGGACTCAGCGCGCCTGACTGCATAAGTAATATAACTTCTGATAACCGCCAGCATTGCTGGCGGTTATTTATCACATTAAAGTAACGTTGATTGACTGACGAGCAACCGTTAAAGAGGTTTCCGTGTCCCGTACAATTATGTTGATCCCTACTGGCACCAGCGTTGGTTTAACCAGTGTCAGCCTGGGTGTAATCCGCTCCATGGAGCAAAAAGGCGTTCGTCTGAGTGTCTTCAAACCTATCGCGCAACAACGTAACAGTGGCTCCCAAGACAGAACCACAACGATTATCCGCTCTCACTCCAGCATTCCTGCTACTGATCCACTGGATATGGCTTATGTGGAATCTCTTCTGACCACCAACAAAAAAGATATGTTGATGGAAGAGATCGTGGCTCGCTACCACGCTAACACCAAAGACGCAGAAGTGGTTCTGATCGAAGGTTTGGTTCCGACTCGTAAACATCCATTTGCGCAGTCTCTGAACTATGAAATCGCCAAGACACTGAATGCTGAAATCGTGTTCGTTACTGCATTGGGTACTCACTCCCCGGAACAATTAAAAGAACAGATTGAACTGAGCCGCGCAGAATACGGTGGAAGCAAGAACAAGAACATCATCGGTGTCATTGTCAACAAACTAAATGCTCCGGTTGATGAGCAAGGTCGCACTCGTCCTGACCTGTCCGAAATCTTCGACGAAGCAACAAAAGCCACCATTACTAATGTTGATCCGGAAACTGCATTCAAAAACAGCCCACTGCCAATTCTCGGCTGCATTCCATGGAATTTCGATCTGATCGCCACCCGTGCGATTGACATGGCAAAACACCTGAAAGCAGACATTATCAATGAAGGTGCTATCCAAACCCGCCGTATCAAGTCTGTGACTTTCTGTGCCCGCAGCATTCCAAACATGCTGGAATACTTCCGTCCTGGCTCTCTGCTGGTGACTTCAGCAGACCGTCCTGATGTTCTGATCACTGCTTGTCTGGCAGCCATGAACGGCGTTGAAGTTGGTGCGGTCCTGTTGACTGGTGGTTATAAGATTGATGACTCCATCCGTGAACTGTGTGAACGTGCATTCAGCACCGGTTTGCCTGTATTCACTGTGAAAACCAATACCTGGCAAACTTCCCTGAACCTGCAAAGTTTCAGTCTGGAAGTTCCTGCGGATGACCACGAGCGTATCGAAAAACTGCAAAACTACGTTGCACAGCACATCAGCAACGAGTGGATTGATTCCCTGGCAGCCGCTTCTGAGCGTCCGAATCGCCTGTCTCCACCAGCATTCCGTTACCAGCTGACCGAACTGGCACGTCAGGCTGGCAAACGTATCGTTCTGCCGGAAGGTGATGAGCCACGTACTGTTAAAGCAGCGTCTATCTGTGCTGAGCGTGGTATCGCTGAATGTATTCTGCTCGGTGATCCAGAAGAAATCCGCCGTGTGGCAGCCGCTCAGGGTGTTGAACTGGGTGCTGGCGTTGAAATCGTTAACCCGGCTTCTGTACGTGAACATTATGTTCCACGTCTGGTTGAACTACGTAAAAACAAAGGCATGACCGAAGTTGTTGCCCGTGAACAACTGGAAGACAACGTTGTTCTGGGCACAATGATGCTGGAACAAAGCGAAGTTGATGGTCTGGTTTCCGGTGCTGTTCACACAACGGCAAACACTATCCGTCCACCATTGCAGTTAATTAAAACTGCACCAAACAGCTCTCTGGTCTCTTCTGTATTCTTCATGTTGCTGCCAGAACAAGTGCTGGTTTACGGTGACTGTGCAATCAACCCGGATCCAACCGCTGAGCAACTGTCTGAAATCGCGATTCAGTCCGCAGATTCTGCAAAAGCATTTGGTATCGAACCTCGTGTTGCCATGATCTCCTACTCCACCGGCAACTCTGGTGCCGGCAGCGATGTAGAGAAAGTTCGCGAAGCAACCCGCCTGGCACAGGAAAAACGCCCGGATCTGATCATTGACGGCCCATTGCAGTACGATGCGGCTATCATGGCAGACGTAGCAAAATCCAAAGCACCAAACTCTCCGGTTGCTGGTCAGGCTACTGTGTTCATCTTCCCGGATCTGAACACCGGTAACACCACTTATAAAGCAGTACAGCGCTCTGCGGATCTGGTTTCTATCGGGCCAATGCTGCAAGGTATGCGTAAACCTGTTAACGACCTGTCCCGTGGCGCACTGGTTGACGACATCGTTTATACCGTTGCACTGACTGCTATTCAGGCAACTCAGCAGGAAAACGAGTAATTTTTACGTGAGCTTGTCTTCTACAATCCCGGCTTTTAGCCGGGATTGAGTAAAACGGAATTTGGTATCACAATCACAAAGAGTTGCAAAGATATTTCAGCTTCCATCTGGTATAACAATATAAATAAAGGAATAATATTTATCCGATTAATATTTTTCCACAATCTATCTATAATAGAATTTAAATAATATTTATTTAACTCAATAAACTTAAAATATTATTAATTAATAAACTATCAGAAATAACTTCTAATAACAGTAATAGATTGAAAATTAACTGACAGTTATTTATTTTCTGATATTCAAATTCTATTAATTAATCATCTCTATAATCGTTTTCTGCTGCTTTTTCCGCATACGCCATAAAATTTCCAATATCACAAACCAGATAGGTGTGCCAAATAATGCAATACGCGTATCATAATCAAAGATCATAATCACTACTGTGAAAGCAAAAAATATCAGGGTACACCATGTCATCGGAATGCCCATTGGCATTTTATATGCAGAAACCTGATGTAAATCAGGCCGTTTCTTACGGTACGCCAGATAAGCAAGCAATATCATGCACCAACTATAAACAACCATGATGGCTGCCACAGTTGAAACAATGGTAAATAACTTCATAACATCGGGAATAATAAACAGCAGAAGGACACCACTTGCCATACAGACAACAGAGAATATCAGGCTGAAAATTGGGATTGCATTACCCACCGAAAGCAACCCAAATTTACCATGTGCCAGCTTTTCCGTGGACAAGCCATACAACATGCGGGTACAGGCGTATAATCCACTGTTTGCTGAGGACATAGCTGAGGTCAGTGCCACAAAATTGATGACTGCGGCGGCGGCCGGTAATCCGGCTAATGCAAACAACGTAACAAATGGGCTGACTTCAGGAGAGATGTGCGGCCATGAAGTGACGGCAATAATGCACATCATGGAAAATACATAGAAAATAATGATACGGATAGGAATACTATTAATGGATTTTGGTAAGATTTTCTCCGGCTCTTTCGTTTCAGCCGTAACTGTACCCACCAGCTCAATGCCAGTAAAAGAGAAAATGGCAATTTGAAAACCCGCCAGAAACCCGATTACACCATTGGGCAAGAATACTTCTGGCTCAGTCAGATGACGAACAGATGCTGTTACTCCATTAGGTGAAGTCCAGCCAACAACAACCATTCCTACCCCAACAATAATCAGTGCAATTATTGCCACTACTTTGATCATGGCAAACCAAAATTCAGCCTCTCCGAACAATCGCACCGTAAAAAAGTTACATAAACACATCAATCCCAAAATAAACAACGCGGTAAACCAGAGGGAAATATCAGGAAACCAGTACTGAATATAGCCACCACATACCACAACATCAGCAATGCAGCTCACTACCCAGCTCATCCAATATGTCCATCCCAGAAAATAACTGGCTTTTTCCCCTAAATAATCAGCAACAAAATCAGCGAACGTACGGTAATCCAGCTTAGTGAGCAATAGTTCTCCCATTGCTCGCATAACCATAAAGGCAAAAAAACCGATCAACAGGTAAGTCAAAATAATGGATGTGCCTGATACAGCTATGGTTTTCCCTGTCCCCATGAATAGACCTGTCCCGATAGCTCCGCCAATGGCAATTAACTGGACATGGCGTTTTCCTAATCCACGGTGAAGTTTCTGTGCACCTATCGGCTGCTCTACAGGTGTTTTTACCGTATTTGTCATCAATAACCTCCACGGTTTTCTGTTTATTATGAATTTACATAAATTGATTACATTATTTGCTCCAATAACAGACCCGCTCTTAGACCAATGGCAACATTGGCATTGGGGAACAAAATAAAGTTTGCCGGGGAAATAATTTCCCAGAATTGATTTTCCTGACTGGCAATTTCAAAACCATCCGGCAGTGCAGTGAAGTTTTTTGTATTTTCTGGAATATGAAGCCGGAAACTACTGTCTTGTTTGATAATTGAATCGATAACGCGGTAACGTTTGATTGTCGGTTTTTCCCGTTTAACAGAGAACGAGCCTGCTACCAGATCATGTAATGCCATCGTGATATTTCTGAATTTAGTCAGCTCATTCTGTCCAAAGGGATACGCCTTGCCAATTTCCATCGTACAACTATCCATGTTGAAATATTGGCTGGTAAATTGACTGAATGTACCACCTTCACTTTTATGGAAAACCAGTGCATCAATATCGCTTCCCTCCAGCCATTGTAATAAATCAGCCGCATACTCACGCTGTTGGAAAGGTAATAACGCAAATTGTTCATGACAAGAGCCACGAATGGCAGTATGCAGATCAAGATGCCAGCGTCGTGCTGATGCCATAACCATCGGCTCCTGAAAGAATTGCTGTATCACAGATTCCAGTTCTGCTGCCCGCTCTGATTCAATCCCGGCAGGAAAATTCTGATACCGTCCACCAAACATGCGATTGAGATCATTGTGAATATAGCGCTTATTGTCACGCATGGCGGGCAAATTACCGAAAATCAGCAATAGGTTATGTTGTAATGATAAAGTTCCCTGCACCAGTTGTGATAATAATTGGAGCAGAATCTCCACAGGAGCTGTTTCATTACCATGTATCCCTGCGGAAATAATCAATGTATCGCTTTTCCTCTGTTGTGGAATTAGCTGTAATACGCCTTTCGCCAGCCATGTTGCTGTTAATGAGGGCGGGAAGCTGAGCATGTTCTCAAGATTTTTTTCAAGCGACTTCTTTTCAAGCAACAGAGAAAGTAAATCCATTTGACCTCCCGATTAACGCTGAAATTCATAGACAGAGCCAATATCGAGGATCTGAGTTAATTCATCCAGAGCAAAATAGACTTCTGTTAACAATTGTGGATCGGCCAGATCATCGGCATACAAAGAATCACGATAATGACGTTCAACCCAGTCCGTTAAACGCAGGTACAGCTCTGGGGTCATCAGTACAGCCGGATTGACTGCTGCCAATTCTTTCTCTTTCATGGCAACCCGAAGCCGCAGACAAGCCGGCCCGCCACCGTTACGCATACTTTCGCGCAAATCAAAGAAATGGAGTTTACTGATAGGTGAATTTTCTGACGCAACCAGAGACTGTAAGTACGCTGAAACATTGGCATTTTGCCGGCACTCTTCCGGCAAAATCAGCATCATGCTGCCATCAGGCTGGCTTAATAACTGACTGTTGAAAAGATAAGATCTTACCGTATCCTGAATGGTCACTTGCGATGCCGGTACTTCAATTGTGATCAACTTTTGCTCCAGATGGGCCAGTTTTTCCTTAAGTTCAGCCAATACTGACTGCTGGTTTAAAAATGCCTGTTCATGATAGAAAAAAACATTCCGGTTACTGACAGCAATCACATCGTTATGGAAGACTCCGCTATCAATAGCAATGGGATTCTGCTGAGCAAAGACAATTTGTGTTTCCTCAAGCTGATGTAATCGTGCGATGGCCTGACTTGCTTCCAATGTCTGCCGCGCAGGATAATGTTCTGATGTTATCCCATACTGAAAGGCACTACGCCCATAAACAAATAACTGCACTCCCGCTTCATCATACTCACCACAAAAACGATTATGATTTGCTGCGCCCTCATCGCCCCAATCAGCATGTTGGGGTAATGGATCATGGTGGACAAAATAGTTTTGATCGGAAAAAACCGCCTTTAATATCTGGGATGTTGTGACACTTTCCAGTGAGCGATGCAGCTTGTTATTTAAATTTGCTACCGTAAAGTGAACTCGCCGATCTGCACTATCAGCAGAAGGTGAAACTGTTGCTGCATTAGCTGTCCACATGGCAGAAGCTGAACTGAGATTGGACAGTAACAACGGTGAATAACGTGCAGCTTTACTTAATACCTGCTCATCATTGCCTGTAAACCCAAGTTGCCGCAGGGCGGGTAGATTAGGGCGTTGTTGCGGGGGCAAAATCCCCTGTACTAATCCCATATCAGACAATGCTTTCATTTTTAGTAACCCCTGAAGTGCCGCTCTACGGGGATTAGACTCTTGTCCACGATGATTCATTGAGGCTTCATTACCCATCGACAACCCGGCATAATGATGCGTCATGCCCACCAAACCATCAAAGTTTGCTTCAATTCCCGACATAATGACCTCGGTTCTTCTGCTGTTCATTGAAAATGATGTTAATCGGAAAAATTAAGAGCGGAAAAAATCAAGCCCCGGCACAGGTGTATCAGGCAGAGTTAATTTGTCTGTCGCCAGAGATGCCATCGGCCAGGCACAATAATCTGCGGCATAGTAAGCACTTGGGCGATGATTACCTGATGCGCCAATCCCGCCAAAAGGTGCTTTGCTGGAAGCGCCGGTCAATGGTTTATTCCAGTTCACAATTCCGGCTCTTGCTTCCTCTAACAAACGCTGAAAAAGACTCTCATCAGGTGATATCAATCCCGATGCCAGACCAAATCGAGTGTCATTAGCAATGGAAATAGCCTCCTCAAAACTGTCGTAGCGTTGCAAAGTCAATAGAGGGCCGAAATATTCTTCATCGGGAATATGACTGACACCCGTCAGATCGATAATACCAGGGGTCATAAATGTTGAGTGAGGATCGGGCTGTGTCAAAATGAGCAAGGCAGTACCTCCCAATGCTAATAATCGGGATTGAGCATCCAGTAAGCTTTCTGCCGCAGTCAAAGAGATAACTCCGCCCATGAAAGGTTGAGGATCTGCATCCCAACGGGATGGAACTATCTGACGCGTTGCTTCGACCAACCGCTGGATCAGTGCATCTCCCCTCTCTCCACGTCTTACCAACAACCTGCGAGCACAAGTACAACGTTGCCCGGCGGAGATAAATGCGGATTGAATAATGGTATACACGGCTGCATCCAGATCCTCATAATCATCCACGATCAAGGCATTGTTGCCTCCCATCTCCAACGCCAGCATTTTTTCCGGTTGCCCGGCCAGCAAACGGTGGAAATGAAAACCGGTTGTTGCACTGCCCGTAAACAACACACCGTCAATCTCGCAGCTATCCAGTAAAGCACCGCCAGTATCTCTGCCTCCCTGAACGAGATTCAGCACTCCCGCAGGTAAGCCCGCTCTGACCCATAAAGCCATGGTTTTTTCTGCTGTTATTGGGGTCAGTTCACTTGGTTTAAATACTAATGTGTTACCGGCAATTAATGCAGGGACGATATGACCGTTAGGTAAATGTCCCGGGAAATTGTAAGGGCCGAAAACTGCCATCACACCGTGGGGGCGATGCTGTAATATGGCTTTGCCGTCCGGCATAGTGGTTTCAAAATAACCTGTCCGTTGCTGCCATGCTTCAATGGAAATAGCAACTTTACCAATCATGGCTTGAACTTCCGCCCGGGTTTCCCACAACGGTTTGCTGGTTTCTTCACTGATCACACGGGCAATTGTTTCTTTTTCCTGTGCTAATAAATCAGCAAACGTCTGAACAATAGCAATACGCTTTTCAGCTGCCAGTTTTGCCCATGCCGGAAACGCTCTACGGGCTGCCTGGCAGGCTTCATCCACTTGATTAACAGAAGCACTATGTGCCTGCCATAAAACTTTCTGATCAACGGGTGAATGTTTGACGATCAGTACACCTTGCCCTGCAATCCAATTACCATCAATGTAATTTGCTTGATAATTCATTGTGAAGTTTCCTCAGAAAAAAGAGCAACACAGCGTACTGACTCCCCTTCCGCCACCTGAATTACATCCATTTCTGCGGAAGTCAACTTCAATTCATTATTATTTAGTTTATGAATGTCAGCAGGATCAGGGATACTCAGTAGCAATGCTTTAAAATCCTGAAAATGTAGGTTAGAAACAATATATAATCTGCCATTACCCTGTCTGGAAACATTTTCGCATTTTTGTACAGACACAAGCTGGCTTGCTTTTACCGCCCGTACATCATCAATATCAGCCTGTAAGATGGCACCGGCATCAAAAATATCGACCAAATCGTGATAGATAAAACCTTCTTTCTCTAAAATGATACGGGCTGGCACAGTATTCTCATGTACCTGCCCGATAGCCCGTTGTGCCTCTTCAGGCAACAGAGGGACATAAATCGGATGGAACGGCATTAATTCAGCAATAAATGTTTTCGCACCAATGCCTGTTAAATAATCCGCCTGTGCAAAAGGGACATTGAAAAAGTGTTGCCCAAGAGCATTCCAGAATGGCGATTCTCCCTGTTTATTTACCACTCCGCGCATTTCCGCGAAAATAGATTTCGGAAAAAGATGACGAAAGGCCGAAATAAATAAGAACCGACTTCTGGAGAGGAAAACACCATTGCGTCCCCCATGATAAGTAGGATCAAGGAACAAGGTACACAATTCACTGCATCCGGTGTAATCCTGACCAACAATTAGTGTTTCAAAAGAGTTGTAAACACCTAATTCACGGGATGAGCGCACAGATTTCTGTACCCGGTAATTATAGAAAGGCTCCTCTAACCCAACCGCAACTTCCAGCGCACTCACCCCAATAACACGATGCTTTTCCGTGTCTTCCAGAGTAAACAAGAATCCCTGTTGTGAGCGTCCGCGGGCATCATTAAATGAATCAATACTGCGTGAAATCCGGGACGCCAAGTATTCCTGATTGTTTGGCAACGATGTTAAACCAACTCCAGCACAAGATGAGAGATTGAGAATATCCCCCAAATCTTTATGTTGAACGGATCTGAATAGCATCATGGTATCACCTCAAAACTACTTTTATTCCTGAACAAATCGCTTGAAGGCGTTTTCAAGTCGGGCAAAGCCTTCGTTGATATCCTGTTGTTCAATATTTAATGCCGGAGCAAAACGCAGCACATCTGGCCCGGCAATCAGGGCAATTAACCCTTCTTCCGCCGCGATATTGGTCAGAGTTTTAGCCTTGCCCTGATATTTTTTCTCCAGCTCTGCCCCCAGTAGTAACCCCTTGCCACGGATTTCACTGAACAACGGGTAACGTTGGTTCAAGGTGGACATCTGCCGGATAAATTCATGGTGACGCGCCTGCACACCTGCCAGAAATTCCCGCTGATTGACGATGCTCAATACCTTATGAGCAACTGCGGCTGCCAATGGGTTACCACCGAATGTTGTACCGTGTGAACCCGGCTGGAAAACCTCGGCAATATGTTGTTTAACCAGCATAGCCCCGATAGGGAAACCACCTCCTAGCCCTTTCGCACTGGTTAATATATCTGGCTCAACACCTGTTTCTTCGTAAGCATACAGATAGCCCGTGCGACCAATTCCTGTCTGTATTTCGTCAAAAATCAGCAGGGCCTGATGTTGATCACACAACTCCCTTAAAGCCTCCAGAAATGCCTGATCAGCAAGGATAATTCCCCCTTCACCAATAATGGGTTCAACAATAACTGCACAGGTCTTTTCAGAAATATGTGCTTTGATCGTTTCAATATCGTTATAAGGGAGGTGAGTAATTTGTTGTGGAAGCGGAGCGAAATCTTGTGAGTATTTGGGTTGCCCCCCAACTGTCACTGTAAATAGTGTCCTGCCGTGAAAAGAGTTTTCAAATGAGATAATTTCGTTTTTATGGCTGCCATATTTATCCAAGGCATATTTTCTGGCAATTTTCAGTGCTGCCTCATTCGCTTCAGCACCAGAGTTACAGAAAAAAACCTTATCAGCAAAGGTACTTTCAACCAGCGCTTGTGCCAGTTTTAGAACAGGTTCATTTGTATAACCATTACCGATATGCCAGAGGTTTTCCATTTGGGCACTTAACGCTTCTTTTAATTCATTATTGGCATGTCCCAATACGTTAACAGCAATACCTCCAGCAAAATCAATGTATCCTTTTCCATCCTGATCCCACACTCTGGAACCTTCAGCTCTGACCGGAATAAACGGTGCCGGTGAAAAACAAGGAACCATATACTGATCAAACCAACTTCTCTGAATCGTTTTCGACATTTGTTTTACCTCGGAAAAATGAACAAGAAAGGCGATAATGAATTTATATTTAATAGAATATTTCTTCAAATTAATAGATAAAATTATATTTTCTATTAATTATTTCTATTGATTTCCAATTAAATTCATTCATTCGATCAACATTTCATTTAATTTTCAAATTAATCTTCCAATGCCTTTTATTGCCTGTTTTGGTTAACAATTAATCGAATCATTACCTTGATTTTTAACAAAGTCAACACAATAAAATCACAACAAATTTACTTTATGATGTTTTTCACAATTTATAAAAATGATTTTTTCTTCAATTTATGCAATGTTCATGCATAAAAACTAAATAAAAAGAGGTATAAAATTAGCGCGGACGAAAAAGCAGCTTTTTTTGCTCGATAATTATTCAGTCCTTGAGGTGATATTTTTTGATCAGATGTATCAAAAAATATTTGCAAATACAAATTTTTAATATAATAAAAAAACATTAGATTAAAATCATATAGTTAGATGATATTTCTATAGAGGAGTGTTAGCGTCATTCAAAGAAATTGGCCTGATAATCCCCCAGAAGCTGATTACCGTTGCTTCTGGAGGATCATTTAATTGTAGTTATACAGCTAGTTGAAACTTATTCAGTAAATATTGATACACCTTCCTTAACTGAATTTTTATTAATGATTCCATCTTTTATAATGGAAGTAGCTTCAATAATATCCGAGTGAGAACAATGTTCAATTAATTTTATCATTAGAGGAGTAGTAATCCAGGCAGAAATATTATTATCCGGCATTTTAGCTACTAACTGATTTACCAATACCCCAATTTCTCCTTTGTAACTTTGATCGGTTTTTCCTGCTTTAAATAGAGTGATTTTTGTATGTGTTAATTTACCACTTAAGTCACAATTAATAATTTTATTTTCAAAAGGAATAGCTTCCAATACTTTATTTATATAAGTATCTTCGGCACCCATCTGCTGTAATTTTTTTGTAACACCTTTAACAACATATGACATATCCATTTGATTTTTTACTCTTTTTAAATCATCGGTATTTATTATTGTATCTAATAAAAATAACCCGATATTTTTTGCTCCGCTCTGTTCAAGTTGAAATGCAATTTCCATCGCTAATTGTCCTCCTAATGACCAGCCTAATATCCTGATAGGCTTATCAATAGAAGTCTCAGTTAAAATCAATTCTAAATAGACCTGAGCTATTTTTTCTAATGAACTAATGTGATATTCCGTAAGCAAATTATAATTATTGATGCCTATACAGTTATATACATTAGATAATTCATTAGCCAGCGAAGTATATACCTCACTACCACAATTCGCTGCATGAACCATAAACAATTTATCTGTTGCTGTTGATTTTGGCGTTAATCGATGAAGCAGCTCACATTTAGAATGCCCATCTTCCAACCATTCTGCTAACAAAGACACAGATCGGTAGCTAAACAATATATGCAATGGGATCTCAATCTCCATTTCACGATGAATAGCGGCTGCCAGTTTAATCGCCAGCAGGGAATTACCGCCGATACGGAAGAAGTTATCTTCAATCCCCACCCGTTCCAGCCCCAATACCGACTGCC
>NZ_NIBS01000070.1 GCF_002632465.1 Xenorhabdus budapestensis
TCGCCATCACTTTGCAACAGCTTCAGCGCATAGGCGGCCTGCCGTACCCCTTCTTCTTCGGCGATAGCTAATATCTTGTGCTGGAGATTAGTTTCACCGAGATAGAACAGGCTTTGCCCGGTCATAGCGCTGTACTGGATGCGCTCTTCCTCCGGGATCAGGTTCAGTACCGCCTCCATCAGCGAGGATTTCCCGGCGGCGCTGCTGCTCTGGATCAGCACGGCTAACGGTTTGGGTAACTTTCGGCTCACCGCCGCCAGATAGCCCGCAAGCAGATTGGTGGATTCACCAACCACGCCACAGGCGGCTAAGTCAGCGGTAATACGTGCCGTCAGGTAGGGATCTTGCAGTAACGCCAGTGCCGCTTCCCGTTCAGCGATCCCCATCGCCGGTACGCGGGGTTCGGTGCCTGAGGTGGGTTGCTGTTGCCCCTGTTCGACGGCCAGCAACACCTGCCCCAGCGAACGCCGCAACTCAGCCTCTCCCAGCCCCAGTTCGGTGGCGGCCAGTCTGGCATAGCTGTTTCGGCTGCGGGCACTCATCAGGTCAACCCCGTCGGCGAACAGGACGCCGCTTTGTGTGTCCAGCACCTGAGCATTGAGTTTCATCGTGGCAGCGCCGGCTTTGACTGCGCCCATGCCCCGTAAGCACCATTGGAGTGTGCCGATCGAGATAAGCCGCTCGCCATGCTCACCGGATTCACAGACGACATTCGGCGTCACGCGGGGTACGGGTCCAGCGGCTAAAGGGGAAGCGGGTTCTGGCGCGGTGTCCGGCTCAGGCGTCTGGCGCTCAAGGGCGACCATATCCGCTGCCTCCTGCATCGGTACAGCACTCTCAATCAGCAGGGCAAAGGCCGATTCGGGTTCGGCCATCTGGCACAGATACCCGTTGGCATCCTGATCTGGCGGGAACACTATACGCAGCGGCGTGATCCCTTTGGCAACCAGTGCTGCCGCCAGTTTGACGGCGGCATCATTGCCGGCGGTATCATTATCAAAGGCGATCAGCACCTGCTTAATGCCGTGCTGTTCGAACGCCTGCCAGTGATCCGCGGTGACGCCGTTCACCCCGTAAGCGGCTGTCACATTGCGCTGCCCCGTCACCCAGAACGACAGCGCATCAATCAGCGATTCGCACAGGATCAGCGATTTTGCAGCCCCCAGTGCCTGCTCATTCCAGACCCCGCGGTGCGCGCCCGGCAGGTAAAGATGCGAGACCGTATCACCGCGCAGCCGCTCGCCGATTTTGCGTCCGTACAGTTCGTGAACCTGCCCCTCAGCGCTGATAACAGGGATAACCAGCGAGCCACGCAGATGCTCACGCCCGTTCTCCCGCAACACCCCGGCCGCTATCAGGCGGCGGCGGATCTCCTCGCCGGCTTTGACTTTTTTCGGTGGCAGACGGTAGCCCAGTGTGCGGTTGGCAAAGCCCAGTTTAAACTGCGCGACTAATTCAGGATGATTGAGCCGCCGCTTCGCCAGATAGGCCTGCGCTTCCGGGGCATTCAAAAGTGTATGGTGATAAAACGCAACCACCCGTGACAGCAACACCTGTTGCCCGATGGCATCACTGGTCAGCTCTTCCGGCTGCACCAGCGGCTCGACCGCCGGATTGTGCCCCAGCACGGCACGCAGGCGTTCCACGGCATGGCGCAGGCTCAGGCCCTCGGTTTGCATGACCCAGTCCAGCACCGACCCGCCCGCATCACAGCCAAAACAGTGGTAGAGATTTTTCGCTGGGGTAATGACCATCGAAGGCGTTTTCTCCTCATGGAACGGGCACAGCACGGTCATGTCTTTACCGCGCTTAAACAACTGCCGGCCTTGTTGCTCAATGATGGCAACTAAAGAGACAGCGGCTTTCAGGTGCTGTAATTCTGCTTCGGGGATGCGAGCCATATCTTAATCCTTTAAAACTGCGTCAAGATTCATATTGATGATATATATAGTCCCTGATATGATACTATCAGTCAAGCGATAAAAAAGGGAGGCTTATAGTGATGTCAGTTACAGCAACTTTGGAATTTCCTATGAGCTTTTCTGATAAATTAGCCGCTTCCCGTAAAGAACTTGGTTTCACTCAACAACAAATGGCTGACAAGATTGGGATGCACGTTTCACAGTACAAGCGCTATGAGGCGGGCACTTCTCAACCCACGATTGATGTATTCAGACGGATTGCATTAGCGTTGAATGTCAGTGCGGATATGCTTCTTTTCGAACCGGATGAACGTGGCCCTGATGATCGCCTTAAACTCCAGTTTGAAGCACTTTCACAGCTAGACGAGAAAGAGCGGGAGGCTGTTGAAACAGTGATTAACAGCATCTTACATATGCACGATGCTAAACGCTGGACAGTGAAGAGTAACTAAAGAAGAGGCAGAACTAACGCGGTATTGGGATGCTGAGAACATCCCGACACCGCTCACCACAACCAACTAGCAAGGAGTTGAATGATGGCTAAGGCGCATTCTA
>NZ_NIBS01000071.1 GCF_002632465.1 Xenorhabdus budapestensis
AGACCCGCTAGGGCTGGCAGGCGGGCTGAATCCGTATGGCTATGTACATAATCCCGTAGGTTGGGTTGACCCTTGGGGGTTAAATGGTACTGATGCAACAGGAAGGCCATTATCCAGTCCTAATTATAGTGTTTGGTATCAAACTGAAATTCCTGAGGAGCTGCATTCAGGTTCTCGAAGTTCTCATTTCAGAAATGCCAATGGACAGCTTTACAATACAATTCAAAATAATCCTGAATTGAAAGGCAAATTACCGGCAGAAGTTATAAATCACGTACAACCTGGAGCACGGGGCGGTTTCAAAGGTAATAGTCCTCCTGGTCACTCATGGCATCATAATGCCCAAGATCCAACTAAAATAGAACTTATTCCAAGACCACAGCATCAAGCTCCCGGAGAAGTACAAAAAAGTCTCCATCCTAAACAGGAAGGGGGATTTAAAAAGTTACAAGAGAAGACGTCATGCAAATGATAATAGAGAGGATAGTCTTATGAATTTGGTGCCTATCAGTAAGGTTTTATCAGTTCCAGAGGAAAACCCTGAAGGATGGTTTTATTTACCACCTGACGAAAGTAGTTGGAGTCTGAAGACTGAAGGAGTTTTTTCTTTGGATAGTGCTGATTTTCCACCTGATTCTGATGAATTTTTACCTATTCAAGCAAAAGAAAATGGATGGGTTGAAACATTAGATAATGGTTTAATTGAAGAAGTTGTAGAAAATGCTAAAGCACAATTAGGTAATCCCTCTATTGATGATTTGTTTAATGCTTTTATTTTTTATTTCCAAAATGATGCTTTTATAGAGTTTTAATTATTGCTGAAGCTGGAAGATCAGTGTGATCTTCCAGCTTCTTCTTTTTTAAGAGCCGCTCATTCCCTGCCCTTAGCGGCTTTTGTAATCACCTATCAGCTCCCGCATCCGCAGCTTAATCTCACTGAGCTGGGCTTGCTGGCGCTGGTACTGTTGTTTAATGCTTTGGGTGTTGTCACTGTCAGGAATGAGCACTAAACAACCATCCAGTATCTTGACGGTCAAGGTGCAACCTTTATCGAATCCTGCCGCCTTAAGCCACTGGCCTTTCAAATGGATCGCGGGCGGGGCACTGGCCTTGTCATTTTGCGGCACGTATCCCACGGTGTAATAACGTTCGGTTTTCGCGGCTTTATTTACCGTCCGGTTTTGTTTAGAATGCGCCTTAGCCATCATTCAACTCCTTGTTAGTTGCTTATGGTCAGCGGTATTGATGTGTTACCAGCACATCAATACCGCGAAATTATCTCATTGTCCTACTATCAGTTTTTCCATTTTTGCCCTTGTTACCAAGCTATCCATTAAAACAATCAGCGCTTGTTGATCTTCATCTGAAAGCGAATCAATCTGCTCACAAAGTGCCTGTAACTTAGGGTTATGTATCTTAGGTTCTTTGGGGTGCTCCAATCCAACCAGAGCATCAACACTCATCTGGAGTACCTGAGCAATCTTTACCACCGTATCAAGCTGTGGCACTGATGAGCCACGCTCCCAACGGTTATAAACACGCCTGTTTACTGCCAATAAATCAGCCAGTCGTGCCTGAGTCATTTTGCGCACTTCTCTTGCTTCACGGAGGCGAGTTGCAAAGACTTCCATACCGTTCTCACTTAACCAGTTTTGAAATGATACGGTCATGGTAACCCTGCCTCTAAAAAACCCTTGACGATGTATACATAATAGTACTTTAATAATGCTACTTCAATGTCTATTGACAGGTTTTTAAAGGACTATGAAATGGCTCGCATTCCCGAAGCAGAATTACAGCACCTGAAATCCGCCGTTCCCTTAGTTGCCATTATCGAGCAGCAGGGTCGGCAGGTGTTTAAGCGCGGCAAAGATATGACGGTGTTGTGCCCGTTCCATGAGGAAAAAACGCCCTCTATGGTGATCACGCCGTCGAAAAATCTCTATCACTGCTTTGGCTGCGATGCCGGCGGCTCGGTGCTCGACTGGGTCATGCAAACGGAGAACTTAAGTCTGCGTCATGCCGTGGAACGCCTACGCGCCGTGCTGGGGCACAATCCGGCGGTCGAGCCGCTGGTGCAACCTGCGGAGCTGGTCAGTGATGCTATCGGGCAACAGGTGCTGTTATCGCGGGTGATCGGGTTTTATCACCATACGTTGCTGAATGCGCCGGAAGCCCAGGCGTATCTGGCGAAGCGGCGGCTCAATCACCCTGAATTAGTCGCGCAGTTTAAACTGGGCTTTGCCAACCGCACGCTGGGCTACCGTCTGCCCCCGAAAAAGATCAAAGCCGGGGCGGAGATCCGCGCCCGTTTGCAGGCGATCGGGGTGCTGCGGGAGAACGGGCGTGAGCATCTGCGCGGCTCGCTGGTTGTGCCGGTGATGGATGCACAGGGACAAATCCATGAGTTGTACGGGCGCAAAATCGGTG
>NZ_NIBS01000072.1 GCF_002632465.1 Xenorhabdus budapestensis
TAGCCTTTTGTTCCTTTATTTCTCTATTTTTGACGACTTAAAGTTATAAAGGAGCGGCTATGTCATTTCAACTCATCATAAAAGTCGAGCATCGCGTTAAAATATATTCGTAATAGTATACTGGATATTCTTAGAGAGTATCAGATTCAAAACGCAGCGTTACGTGTAGCAGAGGGCGTTTCAATAAACAAAAGTGTCCTTAGATATTATATTGAAGCAGTCATTCAAGAAGCATTATCAAGTAGTAATGTGAAATATTACTTTGTAATGAGAATGAACACCATTATAAGCAGACTAAAAATAAATAAAGATGATTATAACTCCATTTTAAATTCATATAAGAAACTAAACAACATAGATAATTCATCTTTCAAAAAACCAATGAATGAAGCAATGATGGTAGCTATTGCGGCGGTTAATAATGATTAATCCATTTTATATTGATGCGCACATATCTTTCAAAGAAATAAGAGAACTAGACGAGCAAGGAAAAAACTCTCGTGTAATCTTAGCTCATGATAAAAATTTGGACTGTAATCTGGTTATTAAGGAGATCAAAAAAAATATTTTTGATTACGACCGTTACTTTAATGAAGCAAGAAAATTATATTTAAGCGCTCATCCTAATGTCGTTCAAATACAATACGCAGCTCAAGATAGCAATAATATTTACCTAGGATTACCATTTTATAAAAACGGCTCAATACATAATTTAATGAATGAAAAATTTTTAACAGTTAGTGAGATCATAAGGTATTCAATTCAATTTTTAAGTGGGCTTTATCATATCCACACAAAAGGATTAATTCATTTCGACATAAAGCCAAATAATATAATGCTCTCTGATAGGGATGAAGCTTTACTATCTGATTTTGGTCTTGCTGAGAAGATTAATGACGCTGGATTTGCCTCACCAGAGATGCTTTACAATTTACATCGCTCTCCTGAGTCATTCTCAGATGAAGAATTAGACTTTACTACTGATATATATGAAGCTGGCGTTACTATGTACAGAATGTTAGTTGGTCATGAGCAATTCAACAATGAAGCTGACCAACTCCACTCAACAAATAATCCTGTTGAATTGATATTAAACGGCTCTTTTCCATTCAAAAATTACCCACTACATGTACCGAGATCTATCATAAAAATAGTTAATAAGTGTTTAGAAAAAAACAAAAAAGATAGATATCAATCAGTCCAGCAAATATTAAATGATTTGTCAAAAATTGAATCAGCAGACTCGTTACATTGGCGCATACACCCAAGTAAAAAGGAAATTGTATGGATAGGAATCAAAAAAGGTGCTAAAGTAACAATAGAATTTGACATGAAAAAAAATAAATGCTACGGAAGAAAAGAGCTTTCTAGCGGCAAACACCAGAAAATATCAGAATATTGCAAGGACGCCGTTAAAGAAAGTGATATTCGCTCACTACTTACAAAGTAAGGTAATCCTATGAAAAATCGCGAGGATATAACAACGTTCCCTCGCAGACATGAGCTAGCGTCAGCATCTAATTGCAAAGGAGTAGCTAAAGCTCTTTCTAGTGAAGCGAGAGACATGAGAATGAAACAATTTAATGAGGCATTAAAAAACAGGGAAAGTTATGTGCGATTAAAAAACTAACTAGCCCTCCCCACGAGGGCTTTTTTGTACCTGTCACCCCATCCTCACTTCGGCGGTTCCGGCCATGCGATATCGGGGGCAGTGGAACAGTCGACCCGGTTGAGCAACACACGGTATTTGCGCCATTCGGTTAAGGCAGCTTTCTCTTCGCTTGTGGTCATATCAAGGTCAACCGCATCCTGTAACGGGGCTATCGCATTGGTAGCCTGTGACATACGATAACGCTTCTCTGATTCGGCCTGTTGCTGTAGTTCCTCCGGTGTCGGTGGAGGCGGGTCTGCCAAAATGGGTAAACCATTCTCATCAGCCACAATCTGCTTCCCGTTTGCCTGTTCTTTAAACAGCTGGTTGTGCAACTCATCACTGACAGGTTTGAGGTCATCAGGATAGTCACCGGGTTCTGAATACGGCCGGTAAACAAAGCCCGATGCTGAGGCGCTGTAAAAATAATCATAATTTCTGTTGAATTCGGGTTTTATTTTTTCAATACCCATTATTACCTCCCAATTGCCCACCATGCCACTGGATGTCCGCTGTCATTCCCATCTGCAGTTTTTGTTGATGCATAAAATTGATGATTATTCACCGGATACCCAAATGCGTTATCTATACTAGACCCCTGCGATGTATTATTTGTTACGAATACGTGAAAACATTCAACAGGAAATGTTCTGCTCAAGAAAAATCGGACACTTTTACGAAGGCCATTTCATATTCCACGGGTGTTAAATCATTATTGGCCGTGTGCAATCGTGTTAAATTGTAA
>NZ_NIBS01000073.1 GCF_002632465.1 Xenorhabdus budapestensis
GGAATAAAGGCTTTGGTGATCTTATGTTGATTGATAAACGCCAGCAGTTGCTCACTGTCGCCGGTTACTGCGGCAGGAGCAATATACAGGGTAGCACCGGACATCAGCACCGGAAAAACTTCAAAGACAGAAGCATCAAACACGTAATTGGAGAAAAACAGCGCTCTCACCTGTGGTGCCAGTGAATGTGTTCTGGCAATAAACTGAGTCAGATTCAGAACACTGCTATGTTCCACCATCACCCCTTTTGGCTGACCGGTGGTGCCTGAGGTGTAGATGATATAAGCCAGATCGGTCGGCTGGTTGATTAAGGCCGCATTTTCTGACGGATGCCCCGCAGTCACGGTCTGATCATCCGCCGCTATCAAAGCAGGCTGAACAGGCAGATACTGCCTGTGTGTCTTTAATACCGGTAAATACCGCTGTTGGGTCACCACACACGGAGCCTGAGTATCGGCCAGAATAAAGCGGACACGCTCAGCGGGATATTCTGGAGAGATCGGCACATAAGCACCGCCCGCTTTCAGTACCGCCAGCATACTGATCACCATTTCCAGACTGCGATCCAGATACAGGGCCACGGGGGTATCAGCTGGCATCGGCGCATGGTATTGCTGCTGATAGTGTTCACAAATAGCAGAAGCTAACTGGTTTGCCCGCTCATTAAGCTGGCGGTAAGTCAGGCTCTCCCCTTCAAACACCAGCGCAATATTATCCGGTGTGGCTACAACCTGTGCCTCAAACTGCTGCTGGAGTGTGCAATCTTGCGGGTATGGAGCATCCGACTGGTTCCAGCTATAGAGCAGAGTATGACGTTCCTGCTCTGACAGTACCTCAAGCGTGGCGAGAGATTGCTTCTGATCCACCACAAAAGCGGTCAGGATACGTCGGTAGAGATCTGCCATTCTGGTTATTGTTGTCTGATCAAACAAACTTACCGCATAGTTGATGCAACCAGTCAGGTAAGGCTGGTCATCGGATATAAACAGACTGAGATCAAATTTGGCCGGACTATGCAGGAACTCTTCTAATTTAACGGTACTAAATGGCAGATTGGCACCGGCTGACCAGTCTTCATAGAAATTCTGCAACCCAAACATGATCTGGAAAATGGGATGGCGGGCAGTGTCACGCTCAATCGCCAGTGCATCCAGTAGTTGTTCAAATGGCATGTCCTGATGAGCTTTAGCCTGTGCAACTACGCTGTGCGTCTGCCTAATCAGATTTTCTACACTGCCGGTCTGTTCGAGCTGCATCCGCAGTACCAGCGAGTTCACAAACATGCCGATTAATGGCTGAGTCTGGACATGATGTCGGTTGTCAGTAGGCATCCCCAGTACAATGTCATTTTGACCGGACAGCCTCGCCAACGTGACATAAAAACCACTGAGCAACACAGTATATAAGGTAGTTTCCTGCTGCCTTGCCAATGCCCTCAGTTGTTCCGATAGCCCGTATTCCAACGCAAAAATAAAGTTCTGACCTTCATAATCCACCTGTGCCGGTCGCGGCCTGTCGGTTGGCAAAGCCAGAGGTTCATAATCCGCCAATACCTGCTGCCAATATGCTAACTGCTGTTCCCTCACGTCACCTTGCAGATACTCGCGTTGCCATCTGGCATAATCACCATAGCTGATCTCCAAAGCAGGCAGTTGACTGTTACGGGATCCCAGTAGAGCGTGGTAACACTCCTCCAGCTCATTCATAAAAATGCCGATCGACCAGCCATCAATGGCGATATGGTGCCACATGAAGAATAGGTAATGACTTTCAGCTACTAGGTTTTCTGTCACTAGGTTTTCTGCCACCATGTAGTGACACAGATAGTGACACAGACGCAGGCTCGGCTCTGCCGTCAGATCAAATGGTGTTGCCAGTTCAGTACGTACCGTTTGCCAAAAATCATCAGCACTCCGACAAGA
Organism: Xenorhabdus budapestensis; assembly: GCF_002632465.1. Taxonomy (GTDB): domain Bacteria; phylum Pseudomonadota; class Gammaproteobacteria; order Enterobacterales; family Enterobacteriaceae; genus Xenorhabdus; species Xenorhabdus budapestensis. The sequence goes on from NZ_NIBS01000073.1 coordinate 1,923, forward strand.
CTGTGATCTGAAAGCAAGTCGTTCTTCAAGTACCTGCTGATAAACTTGTCCCTCATCATCATTGCGGTACACAGTTTTCATCACCGGATGGCGGTCAACAACTTGATTAATTGCCATTTCCAGTAACGGCAAACTATCTCCATCATTTAGCTGAACAAGATAAGGAACATGATATACATGGGTTCCTTGTTCGAAACGTTCGATAAACAGCATCCGTTCCTGAACAAAAGACAGAGGATAATCCGCCATTTCAACATGGGGGATCACCGTGCAAGCCTGCTGCCCCATATGGGCTGCTAGTCCGGCAATTGTTTTTAACTCAAAGATCTGAACCAATGGCACATCCACCGCCAGAGCATGACGAATAGCGGCTGCCAGTTTAATCGCCAGCAGGGAATTACCGCCGATACGGAAGAAGTTATCTTCAATCCCCACCCGTTCCAGCCCCAATACCGACTGCC
>NZ_NIBS01000074.1 GCF_002632465.1 Xenorhabdus budapestensis
TCCCATGATCCACGGTATTGAGCCACAGGAAGCGGAGGTGTTTATGGATTTGCGTGAGCGGGTCGGGCATACGCTGATAATGGGAACAACGCGCGTAGGAAAAACCCGGCTGGCTGAATTACTGATAACCCAGGATATCCGGCGCGGCGAAGTGGTGATTGTCTTTGATCCGAAAGGGGATGCTGATTTATTAAGACGCATTTGGGCGGAAGCCCACCGGGCTGGACGGGGCAATGAACTTTCCCTCTTTCATCTGGGCTGGCCGGAAATCTCGGCACGTTATAACGCGGTCGGGCGGTTTGGCCGGGTGTCGGAAGTCGCCTCCCGTCTGGCGGGACAGCTCAGTGGCGAAGGGAATAGTGCCGCGTTCCGTGAGTTTGCCTGGCGGTTTGTCAATATTGTCGCCCGTGCTTTAGTTGCCCTGGGACACCGGCCGGATTACACGCTTATCACACGTTACGTCAATAATATCAGTGAGCTGTATCAACTCTATGCGACCAAAGTGATGGCAGACAGGCAACCCGCCCTGCTGGAACAAATCAATCAAACCCTCGGTAAGCTGAAAGAAAAAGATATCCCGCGCAATATGCAGGGGCAGCCGGATGCGTTCCGGCTGTGGGCAATGGAAGTCACGTTAAGTTCAGACGCGGGTAAACAACTCTACGACCCCATTCTGGACGGATTACGCTCAGCGGTGCGTTATGACCGCACCTATTTTGATAAAATTGTCGCCTCTCTGCTGCCGCTGTTGGAAAAACTAACCACCGGAAAAATCGCAGAACTGTTATCACCGGATTATCTCAATATGGCCGATTTACGCCCGATTTTCGACTGGGAACAGGTGATCCGCAAGAACGGCATTGTCTATATCGGGCTGGATGCGCTGTCTGACAGCGATGTGGCTTCGGCAGTGGGCAACAGCATGTTTGCGGATTTGGTCAGTGTCGCTGGGCAGATTTATAAATACGGCATGAATGCGGGTTTGCCGGTGCGTCAGGACGGAAAACTGGCGATTAACCTGCATTGTGACGAATTCAATGAGCTGATGGGGGATGAATTTATCCCGTTGATCAACAAAGGCGGCGGTGCGGGCATGCAGGTTACCGCCTATACACAAACTTCATCGGATATTGAGGCCCGTATCGGCAGCCCGGCTAAAACGGCGCAGGTGATAGGCAACTTTAACACATTGATTATGCTGCGAGTGCGGGATAATCGCACGGCAGAACTGCTCACCAGCCAGCTGCCGGAAGTGGAAATCTACAGCAAGACATTGGTCTCAGGGCATTCGGATATTGCCGATGTTGAACAGGGGCAGGATTTTACTTCTTCGACACAGGACAGGGTCGGCACGGTCAAAACACCGCTGGTGACGCCGGCTGAGATGATTAACCTGCCGAAAGGACAGGCGTTTGCCCTGTTGGAAGGCGGGCAGTTATGGAAAATTCGCATGCCTTTGCCCACCGGCGATGACGATGATACCCTGATGCCGGCGAGTTTGCAGAACATCGCTGAGCATATGCGACGGCACTACCGCACCAGTGAAAACTGGTGGGAAGAGAAAGGGTAATTTCACGTCATGGCTCAGTCAGAAAATCAATCCCGCCCGGCTTCCCAACCGCCTCGCAAGCATAGCCTGTTGTATCGTATGTTATGGGAATGGCCGTGGCAACTCATTGGGTTTATTGTGATGTCCTGGCTATTCAGTCTGTTACTGGAATATTTTGGTATGACTTTTTTCTGGCCGGAACAAGGCGCTTCTCACAGCCAGACGATGATGAAAACGGAGCTGCAATTTTTATCCGCGGAATTTACTCAGAGCCTGCTGTTGTCAAATCCCGCACAAACGATCTCAGACGGGCTGGTACAGGCGTATCAATGGATTTTTGTGAACAGTGGTTTTATGCCCTGGATACAGGGGCAGCGGCAATATCAGCTTAATAGTCGCAATGATTTTCTGCGTGAATTCAATGCCGTATTGCAGGGGGTATCGGGTTATTTACGGGAATATTGTCTGGCTGCCGTGTTCATCACGATGGTGACGCTGATCCGGCTGGCGATCCTGATGCTATCCGTTCCGTTGTTTGTGATGGTGGTTTTGGTCGCGCTGGTTGATGGATTAGGGCGGCGGGACTTACGGCGTTAT
>NZ_NIBS01000075.1 GCF_002632465.1 Xenorhabdus budapestensis
GAGGCAGAACTAACGCGGTATTGGGATGCTGAGAACATCCCGACACCGCTCACCACAACCAACTAGCAAGGAGTTGAATGATGGCTAAGGCGCATTCTAGGCAAAACCGGGCAGTAAATAAAGCGACAAAAACCGAACGTTATTACACTGTGGGATACGTGCCGCAAAATGACAAGGCCAGCGCCCCGCCCGCGATCCACCTGAAAGGGCAATGGCTTAAGCAGGCCGGGTTTGATATTGGTGGCACACTCACTGTCAAAATACTGGAGGGCTGTCTGGTGCTGATCCCCGACAGCGATGACACCCGCACCATTAAGCAACAGTACCAGCGCCAGCAAGACCAGCTCAGTGAGATTAAGCTGCGAATGCGGGAACTGATTGGGGATTACAACAGCAACTAAGGGCAGGGAGTGAGCGGCTCTTAAAAAGAACAAAGCCGGAAGATCATGGAGATCTTTCCGGCTCTAATTAAATTATTTATAAATTTTACAGTTGCTCTATTTATCGTGAGGATAAATTATTTTACAGCTTTCATTTTCATTTATTGTATTCCATACTCCTCTGCTCCATTTTATTTTACCATTGAGCAATATATTTCTTATATTATCTTCGTACTCATAATGATCATTTTCGTTATCCATAGCTAGTTCCAACGTATAATGTTCATCACATAATAACTCAGATGATCTATCTAATTTATCAACAACAATAATCTTATATTTTTCACAATCACCAGTAGCTATATATCTACCTTTATCATCTTTGATTAGTAAATTAGTATCAAAAACATGACTGATTTCAGATACTAATTCTTCAAAACGGGTGTTTGTATCTAATACTATGCTTAAGTAACGTATCATATATCACCTTGAATTATTTACAACTAATGATAACTTGTTTATCACCTTTTCGTAGGTAATCATCAAGTTCATGACTTTTGTATATTCTGAATCCAAACGCTTCATCCCTTAATCCAGGAAGTGCAGCTCTTAATTTTTTATCAATGTCCTGCTCAATTTTAGCTATTTCTGGGAATTTATTACCATCACGTCGTCTATTTGTGTATCTTGTGTCATAACCCAAATAATCAGATTTAATAAACGCATCCACATCAAAGCTTTTTAAATTAACAGGCCTTGCTATACTCGGATCATGAGCCTTACTAATTCCACTCGCTGCACTACCCCGATAACCAATTTCCGCATTCGGATCAATTTTTCGTATTTCAGGTAAATGCTCACGAAGTATTGAGTTGATCTTTTCCTGAGTCGCAATTAATTCTGAATTTAGCCCAAGCGGGTCAACACGCCCAACAGGATTATGCACGTAACTGTAGGGATTCAAGCCCCCCATCAGCCCGATGGGGTCATAGGGTGGGTTCGGGTGCGGTCATACTGTTTAAAGCGATTTTCTCTTTGATTATCAGCTTGTTAAAGAACCGTTTTTACCCGTTCCGCCCATCCCCGCTAACTTAAAACGCCGATGTGCGTTTTTGGCCTGTTTTGAGACTTTGCTCCGGTGCGCTTTTGCCCTGCTACCGCTGTAAGCTGTTGTGCAGTATAGCGCCCCTTTTTCCTTGTTATTAACTGAACAGACTGATTTTGTGATGTTTTTCATTTTCGGCAACGGGCGAACGCGGCCCAACTTGTTTGGGCGGCGGGCGGCCGTTCTGCGGGTGCGGGCGGCACAGAGCCTGCCAGCGGCGCATTGCGACGCTCTGGAACACGGGTGTTTCTGATTGAGCACGGTTTTGCATGACGGCGCTTTATTCAAGGGAAGCCCCCTCAGGGGGCTGCACGGGGCGGAGATGGCGAGCACGGCAACGAGTGAGGAGCGCCGCGACTGCGAGCCGCGCGCAGCCAGTGCAGCGGGGTCGGGGCGGGGGAGGTCAATTAGCGGAGGCCGCAGGCCGACCTGCCTTCAGGGGTGTTCGCCGGACGGTGGCAAGGCAGCTAAAGAAGAAGCGGGTTAGATGCCGGATGGGGCACGGTGTTCCGGTTCGGCGCGGTGCTTGCCAAGCTGGTGCTCAGACGCTGACAGCAGAAGGCGCAGCCTTGTGCGTCACACCCGGCGATGCCGACCAGCGGGGGCGCAGACATAATGTATATTA
>NZ_NIBS01000076.1 GCF_002632465.1 Xenorhabdus budapestensis
TAAAGGGGTCTGGAATGCCGCGGCGCTGGGTGCCTCCAAGGCGCTGATCCTGTGTGAATCCCTGATTGATGCGATGTCGTTCTGGGTGACCGGACACCGCAATGTTACGGCCGCTTACGGGGTGAATGGCGTCACCGCTGACCACTGGCGGGCGTTCGAACAACACGGCATTAAGCAAATCCTGATCGCCTTTGATAATGATACCGCGGGCAATGATGCCGCGGTCAGACTGGCCTCAGAACTGGTTGCCAAAGGCATCACGCCGCTGCGTGTAGTGTTCCCGCCAGATCAGGATGCCAACGGCTATCTGTGCCAGATGGCCGAGTCGGAATCCGCCTTTGCGTTACTGATTGAGAGTGCCGTGCCGATGCAGGATGCTGCGGACATCGTGGCGGTTGAGCGCCAGACGGTTGAGTCTGTCACTGCGCCAGAAACGGCTTCTTCTTTAGTGGCTGAACCCGTGCCCAGCGTGACACCGGGTGTGGTGTGTGAATCCGGCGATAATGGCGAGCTGCTTATCTCGATCGGCACACTCCAATGGTGCTTACGGGGCATGGGCGCAGTCAAAGCAGGCGCTGCCACGATGAAACTCAATGCGCAGGTGCTGGACACACAAAGCGGCGTCCTGTTCGCCGACGGGGTTGACCTGATGAGTGCCCGCAGCCGAAACAGCTATGCCAGACTGGCCGCCACCGAACTGGGGCTGGGAGAGGCTGAGTTGCGGCGTTCGCTGGGGCAGGTGTTACTGGCGGTTGAACAGTGGCAACAGCAGGGCACATCAGGCACAGAATCCAGCATACCGGAGATGGGGATCGCTGAACGGGAAGCGGCACTGGCGTTACTGCAAGATCCCTACCTGACGGCACGTATTACCACTGACTTAGCCGCCTGTGGGGTTGTCGGTGAATCCACTAACTTACTGGCTGGCTTTTTGGCTGCCGTGAGCCGCAAACTGCCCAAACCGCTGGCTGTGCTGATCCAGAGCAGCAGCGCTGCCGGAAAATCCTCGCTGATGGAGGCGGTACTGAACCTGATGCCGGAAGAAGAGCGCATCCAGTACAGCGCCATGACAGGCCAGAGCCTGTTCTATCTGGGGGAAACCCATCTCCAGCATAAAATCCTCGCTATCGCCGAAGAAGAAGGGGTACGGCAGGCCGCCTATGCGTTGAAGCTGTTGCAAAGTGATGGTGAGCTGACAATGGCGAGCACGGGCAAGGATGAAGCCACGGGCAATCTGGTGACCAAAAGCTACACGGTGAAAGGCCCGGTGATGCTGATGCTGACCACGACCGCTATTGATGTGGATGAAGAGCTGCTGAACCGCTGTCTGGTGCTGACCGTCAACGAATCCCGCGAGCAGACCGAAGCTATCCATGTGTTGCAGCGCCAGAAGCAGACACTGGAAGGCCTGCTGGCTGAAAATGAGCGGGACTATCTCACCGCACTGCACCAGAACGCCCAGCGGCTACTGAAACCGCTGAATGTGGTGAATCCGTATGCGTCGCAACTGACGTTCCTGTCAGACAAAACCCGTACCCGCCGTGATCACATGAAATATTTAACGTTAATCCAGAGTATCGCCCTGTTACACCAGTATCAGCGGGAGGTCAAGACCGCTGAGCATCGTGGCAAGCGGCTTGAATATATCGAAGTCAGCAAAGACGATATCCGGCTCGCCAATCAGTTGGCACACGAGATATTAGGGCGGACGCTCGATGAGATGCCGCCGCAGACACGCAAGCTGTTGCTGTTGATCCAGCAAATGGCGCACGCAATGGCGGCAGATCAGCAATGTGCCCTGAACGCCGTTCGTTTTACCCGGCGGGATATCCGCGACTTTACTCAATGGAGTGACAATCAGCTTAAAGTGCATTGCCAGCGGCTGGCTGAGATGGAATACCTGCTGATCCACGGCGGCAGTCGCGGGCATCGACTGCAATACGAACTGCTCTGGGACGGTGATGGCGACAGCGCGCACTTAAGCGGCCTGATCATGCCGGTATGATCAGCGCAAGTTGGGCTGAAAACAACG
>NZ_NIBS01000077.1 GCF_002632465.1 Xenorhabdus budapestensis
TTAAAGCAGAACGAGGCGGTATCATGACAGCGCTACCTTGCAGAGATGTACTGTGTCTACATTTTACTCAATTTTGGGGCTGTGAAAAGTTTTTAGAGGCTCCCTCTCCAGTATTGATGAACCTATTTTATTGATGTTCACAGGCGGAGAAGTAGCCCCCCGCCTTCATGTTACTTAGCAATGTGTATTGTTGATTAAATGAGGGAATAAATATGAGCACACAAGATAAAAAACCTGATGTACCAGACTTAAAAGATACTGCATCATCACCAACACAGCAACCAATTGAAAATACTGGTTTTATGAATGAATCAACTTTACCTGTTGGTGTCCCTGTTCCTTGGCCGTCAGAAATCCCCCGGAAGGCTGGCTCAAATGTAACGGTGAAGCATTTGATACAGCAAAATATCCGAAACTTGCCCTTGCCCATCCATCCGGCAGATTGCCTGATTTAAGAGGTGAATTTATACGTGGCTGGGATGATGAGCGAGGAGTGGACTCTAATCGCAATGTTTTCTCGTGGCAAGCTGACAGTACAAAAAGAATACAGCTTGCGGAAGGTAACACCGACTATACTCATTATCTAGTCCTTTACCAAGGATCCCTAGATAAGCTCCACTACCCGATAGGCAGGGATACGACAGGGAACGTTACTAAAGATTCAATTGCTAACAATACAGGTGGCAACGAAACCCGCCCCCGTAATATTGCATTCAATTACATAGTAAGAGCAGCTTAATTCTGAGCTAATACGATAATATCTAACCCGCAACTTTCGGCGGGTTCATCGGACGAAAATTTGGCTGATTGACAGGCCAAAGTGAGTACCACGACAACAGGGCTCCTTAAACTCAAGGAATCCCTATAGTAATTTCACCAAGTTGCTCAGTATTTAATCGATCCGTTTGAAACGGAAGAATATCTGCACCATGCAGGAGATACTATCAAGGGGTTAAAGGGTTAAAGGGGAGGATTGTCCTCTTTAACCTTTTAACTAATTCAAGATATAAAAAGTGAGATTCCTCGCCTTGTTGCATAAAACTCAAAAGTTACCAGATTCACCGAACAAGGAATTCTACATTTATATCTATATTCGATTCACTTCCGTAAACTTTAATTTGATTGCAGTTGGCATCTTCATTACAAATAGCGCTCTTGACTATATCTGAGCACCCTTTAATTTGTGTATACCACCCTGAATCGTATCCATGCTCAAAGCTTAAAGTACAACTCACAGAACCACTAGAAACAGCCCAATCAACCCGCTTGGTTACACGTGTACAACCACTAAATAAATTATCATTGTCCTGTAAGTAAATACTTTGCTGGTTGCCAGACTCAATATTTATCTGATCTGCACCGCTATCGTACATACATTCAGTGCTTTTTTTAACCATCATAAGGCTGTTTTCAGAAAAAGAGGAATTTTTTACTTCCATATTATATTCAGCAGAAAAAACGGGCTGTTTTTCTGCATTAGTATTTTCTTCAACTGCAAAGGCCGAAAACACTAATAAATAAGATAACGTGACTGGAATTGCGCTAAATATAATCTTCATATCATTCTCCTTTACTAATGAAATCATTCAAAATAAAAATTCGCATTACTTCACCGTGTATGGAGCACTGAGATGATAATCGCCAATATCATATAGGTTATTTACCTATCTGCTTTAGTATAAACAAGCCACTCTGATAAACGTAACTCAAAAATCAACAGGTGATTGAGGTTGTTCCATATTTAACCCGCAACTTTTAGCGGGTTCATACCAATCATGAAAATCACCTGTCAATAATATAACTAACGATACTGTTTCAAATTTAAATAATAACTTTTAGTTGATCTCTAAGAGAATTAATTATGTCCATAATCTCACAAATTAAGCAATTTCCGATCAACATATTAGCGGGGGTGATGTAGGGTGTGGTGGGACTGAATTCAGATTACGTATAAGTGGTTATAAAAACAGGGTTTATTATGAAGATAAATTTTTATGCATTCTATCAAGAAAATAATGGTA
>NZ_NIBS01000078.1 GCF_002632465.1 Xenorhabdus budapestensis
GGGGCTGAAACTTCTTTTCATCATGTCACCTGTTGAATTATCGAAGTGAGCATATCACCTCTATAACGGTGACCAAAATCATTGAACCACATCAATATTGAGTCGGATGTGATCCACTCCAGCAGTGATGGGCAACGGTTTGAGAGCCAAAGAAATACAGCCAACGCAAGATATGCATCAAAATACTTCGGTCTTAAAAAAGGAATTTCAGCGTTAACACTGGTCGGTAATCATGTGCCAATCAATGCAAAAGTAATAGGCACCCACGAGCACGAGAGTTATTTTGTGTTCGACCTCCTTTACAATAATACGACAGAGATAGATCCCGATCGCCACTCTGTAGATACCCACGGCACTAATCAGGTTAACTTTTGGATTTTATACGCGTTTGGCTATCAGTTTGCCCCACGTTATAAAAATTTTCCAACAAAAACAGAGGGTATCATTGGGTTTGAGCCGCCAGGGAAATACAGTGAAGAGTTCCTTATTAAGCCTATTCGTAAAGTGAATGAAGAACGGATTATCGAAGAGTGGCCAAATATTCAACATATAATGGCTTCTCTTGGTCAGAAGGAAACGACGCAATCATCCATTGTTAGGAAATTAAGCTCTTATGCCCGACAAAATAAAACAAAAAAAGCGTTGTGGGAGCTGGATAATATTATAAGAAGCATCTATATGCTCGACTATATTGATAATAAATCCCTGCGCCAATACGTTGCCAGAGCATTAAACCGTGGTGAAGCTTACCACCGATTGAAAAAAGCGATAGCGCATGTCAACGGGGGCAAAATGAATGTAAAAGTGAAAATGAACAACATATTATCCACGAATGTACCCGACTCATAGCCAATGCAGTTATTTATTTCAACGCAGAACTCTTGTCCAGTTTGCTTGAGAGAGGTGATCCTGACGGTTTATTTCAGATGGGACAGCTGGGTAAAATATCGCCAGTGGCGTGGCAACACATTAATTTCTACGGTAGATTTGAGTTTAATGACATAGCGACAACATTTAGCGTTGGTGAGTTCGTCAAGTCGGTTGACCTGACGACATTATTTACAGATTAAAGTCATAAACAGTGGAAGGGCTTGAAAAGTAACTTTGAACCCTATCGGGGGATGGGCAAAAATAGCCAACTATGATAGTGAACTTATCGAGGGAGTGGGCGCAAATCCCCTATAAAACAGAATAAAAGCTCATTCACGATTAAAAAACATTCTATCCTCTGAATTACAATGCTATTAATGTTTAGCAGAAACACGTGTTGTTACTCCAACTCCGAGTTGCTCCCTTACCCGTAAAACAATGTTAGTCAATATGGGAGAAATCAGAGCGAGTGAGTTTCGTGGTATAAATAGTACCGCAGGGACAAAAGATTTCCGCTTAGAATTTGATTGCGATCCAAACGCCAAAGTCAACATAATACTGGATGGACGCCCGGCAAAAAGTGGCATCAATAATATCTGGGCATTGGATTATAATAGTGACAACGTCACGGAAACAGGGATTGGTCTGCAAATTTTGTTTTATAATCAGCTAGTAGAGATACGTAAGCCGATTAAAGCAAATGCTAAATACGTAACACACTTTTCATTTCCACTGCGAGCACGTTATATTCAAACTCACCCACGGATTACACCGGGAAAAGCGGATGTAACAACAACAATTACGTTGACTTACGAATAAATAAATCACTTCTTTCCTCTTTTTTTGATGATGACGTAAATATTTTTTACGTCATCATCGGTAGTTTTGAATCCTTAAAAGTATGTTGTAACTATAAATGGCAAGTTGAACATTTCTACGTAGAAATGGGGCCTTAGTGCCTTGACGATCAAAACCTTAAGTGTAGTAGTTCAAACCTGATCTGACAGTCACCCACTTTGATGCAGTGCCTGTCAGATTAAATCTGGGTGAGATTTTTTTCAGCCCGGATTAATTTGCCTTCCAATAAGGTTTCTATTGGCGTACGACCACAACACATTTTTCCTTGATGAGT
>NZ_NIBS01000079.1 GCF_002632465.1 Xenorhabdus budapestensis
AGTATTTAATATTTATCCTATCGTCTTTCGATTGAAAGATTATGGATATGATCAGGAACTAAAAATAACGATAGATTATCGACAGGAATATTTTAGTGAACTGGATATCAACAGAATACTTGAGCGATTACAAAACTTATTCGTTGCCTTGATTAATAATCCTGCATTGTTAGTCAGTGAGTTACCTATTTTATTGGAGCAGGAACGCCAAACATTGCTGCATACCTGGAACCAGCCCGATATACCGCATCCGCAAGACCATACTCTCCAGCAGCAATTTGAGGCTCAGGCGGCAGCCAGACCGGACAGCGTGGCGCTGGTGTTTGAAGGGGAAACGCTGACTTACCGCCAGTTAAATGAACAAGCGAACCAGCTGGCCGCTGTGATCCGGGCACAGTATCAGCAGCAGCGCAATGAACCCATGCCTGTTGATACGCTGGTAGCTTTGTATCTTGATCGCAGTCTGGAAATGGTCATCAGCATACTGGCGGTGCTGAAAGCCGGCGGGGCTTATGTCCCGATATCTCCGCAATATCCGCCTGAACGTATCCGGTTTATTTTGCAGGATACAGCATCACCTTGTGTGGTGACCCAAAAACAGTATCTGGCAACGCTGGAAGAATATACCCGGACACAGGTTGAGCCGCCGGCATTGATAGCGGCGGATGATCAGGCCGTGACAGAAAACCCGCCGGCAGAAAATCCGGCTCCCGTAAGCGGAGCTATGGATCTGGCTTACGTCATCTATACCTCGGGCACGACCGGGCAACCGAAAGGCGTGTTGCAGACACATCATAATGTTGTCCGTTTATTTGCGGCCACTCAGGGAGATTATCAGTTTGACCAAAATGATACCTGGGTGCTTTACCATGCTTACACCTTTGATTTCAGTGTCTGGGAATTATGGGGCGCATTGCTCTATGGCGGGCGTCTGATTATTCCAACAACAGAATACATAAAGGATTTCGGCAGATTCAGCCGCCTCTGTTCTGATCAGAAAGTTACCGTATTAAATCAGACGCCGGGGGCATTTTATGCCTTTATTGAGGCATCACTGAATATGGATGCTGAATTTCCCCATCTTCGCTACGTGATTTTCGGCGGAGATAAACTGAACCCGGTTCAATTAAAACCCTGGTGGGATCATTACGGCGATCACTCTCCGGCCCTGATTAATATGTATGGGATCACTGAAACAACCGTACATGTTACCTGCAGGAAATTAACCCAGGATGACGCGATAACAGCATCCAATATTGGCCGGCCGTTAAATGATATGTATGCCTATGTGTTGAATCATGCCGGGCAGCCTGTCCCTATTGGTGCTCCCGGCGAGTTATACATCGGCGGAGCCGGACTGGCGCGCGGGTATTTAAATCGGCCTGAACTGACCGCCGAGCGGTTTGTGGCAAATCCGTTTGCTACAGACGAGGATAAAGCACGGGGTTACTCCCGCCTGTATAAAACCGGCGATTTAGTCCGCTGGTTATCGGATGGCAACCTGGAATATCTGGGGCGCAATGATTTTCAGGTGAAAATTCGTGGTTATCGTATTGAACCGGGGGAAATTGAAAGCGCACTGGCTGCACATCCGCAGGTCAAGCAGGCGGTAGTGATTGATCGCGAACATGAAGGTAATAAAGCACTGGTGGCCTATTTGATTGCGGAAAGCGAACTTTCAGATGATGAATTGTTCAGACACTTATCTGACCGCTTACCGGAATATATGGTGCCGGCCAGTTTTACCCGTCTTGAATCAATTCCGCTGACCCTGAATGGTAAAGTGGATCGTCGGGCATTACCAGAACCTGTCTGG
>NZ_NIBS01000008.1 GCF_002632465.1 Xenorhabdus budapestensis
TCATAAATTTCAATTTCATTTCATTTTTATCACTTTTAGTGAGTGAGGATTAGCGATGCAAAAAATCGGTGATATTACGAACACCGCGGACAGTAACGGTGAATACACTAACGGGAATGTTGCAGCGGGTATACCGCCGACTATTTTAGAGTCAGGGTGGTTTAATACCGTGCAACGGGAAATGATTAACGTGTTGCTGAAAGCCGGAATGAAGCCGGATAAGACCAATGACGCCCAGTTGTCTGAGGCAATAAGAAAATTGGTATCTGATTCTCAGGTGGCATTGACTGACAGTTTCGGCCAATCTAGTTCACTGGCCGCCAGTCAGAAATTAGTGACCCATGCCAACGACAACGCCAACCGCCGCCTCGACAAAGCACAGAACGGGGCAGATATCGAGGATAAGGCGGCGTTTGTCAACAACCTGGGTCTATCGGGAACCGCAACAAATGAAAGTGTCGATAACAAATTAAGACACAAAGTCAACATTGAACCGGGTGTACTGAATGGCTCAGATTTGATATCTGAACAATTGATGGGGGGCTTTGGTGTTGCGATACGAGGAAGTGCGCCAATCCCTGCTGACGCACCAACGGTTGATGGCGCGATAAAAGTCGTGCAAATAGGTAATAACGCCTGGCCTACGCTGCTGGCTTTCAGTGCCTACGAAAACAAAATGTTTATCAGAACACGTAAGGAAAGCAACGGTTCATGGAATGACTGGCTTGAAATCACAGACTGCGTCACCAGCGCCTCATTATCATCCGGTCTCAGTGTGAAACTGGATAAGTCATCCGTTGTTTATGCCACGGGGTCATCTGCAACACAGGTCATGAGTCAGCAAGCGGTTACCGACAGGCTTTTTGGGATAAATCAATCGTGGCGTGATGTGACGAAAGGGCGTTCTTTAGGCGCAACGTACGAAAACTCGTCAAAAAAAGCGATAGCTTTTGTTGTAACGGCATACTCGGAAAGACACGGTTGCTCAGTGGGGGCGAGTGTGGATGGCATTGACAGCCCGGGCACCTTCAATTACAAGGTTAATGCCTTTTCTTCCTCTTCTCTCATGATAGTGCCGCCCGGGTCATCCTATTCAGCACGTATTTCAGCCGGTGAAGGATATCTGATTAAATGGTTGGAGTTAAGCTAATGAATTATTACAGAAATAAAAATAATGAAGTTTGGGGATACGATGACGGCCAGCTTTCCAGCGTCGGCAGGATCACGGAATTAGAGTCACTTATTTCTGCGAAAGAACCGGCTTTTATTAATGCTGAAGTACAATTACAGCAAGCTGCATCGACACTGAACGAATTAACCGTTCAATTAAAGAAAGCCGCCAGGGATACGTTATCAGAGAGTGAGCTTAATGTGTTGCGTCAGCAAATTGATGCAGCCACAGCCAGACACCATGACGCATTGGCGGCTTTCCATCATGCCCGGTCAGAATACCAGCCACTGAAAGAGGAATATGCGGCGATCCCCCTTGTCTTTTTCAATATTCGTGAAAAATTAAAAGATATGAGGAAAATGACGGAAAAAGAGGTCGAGGCCCACATCAACCCGCCGGTTAGCAAAGAGCAATATGTTGAACGGGCGGAAGCAAAGAAACGCACGTTGTTAGCCGAAGCCAGAGAGAAAATCGATATCTGGCAGGACGCCGTTGAACTTGACATGGCCACCGCCGAAGAAAAAACCGCACTCCTTGCCTGGAAAAAATACCGTGTGTTGCTCTATCGGGTCGACTGTTCCACTGCCCCCGATATCGCATGGCCGGAACCGCCGAAGTGAGGAGGGGGTGACAGGTACAAAAAAGCCCTCGCGAGGAGGGCTTCATTATATTTAAATCAAGCTGCTTTTGAAGTTACATCAAGACCTTTATCCAACTGACGGTTTAGATATTTAATTTTATTTACACATGACTCCATTTTATCAAGCAGTTCGAAAATTCTCTTAAAATCGTATTGTTGCGTCATATTGGCTCCTTTAATGGGCGATTAATTTACTCGATTTAATTTAAATAAATTAGACTATCAACTAAAACATCACCTTAATAAAATACTTCACAAGTCAAGCGACTTTTTTAGCGGCCTCCATACGCATGATTTCCGCCCTTTGATGAATTTCCTTCATAATAGCTTCAAGCTTTAAAGCACTTTCATAAAGATTATTTAGACTTTTCATGTGGATATCCCTTATTGATGATTTATCATATTACCATTGTGGACTAACTAAGGTATTGCTTCTAATGTCATTGTGAGCGCGTTCGCAATATTCTGCATCAAACTTTTCAATCCCAATTAGCAGGGAATCAGCAAACAATAAACCTTGTTTAACGTTTTGAAGATACATCAAAGCTGTAACAGAGTTCATGCTATCAGCCTTAGTACAGAAAATAAACAATGGAATTATATTTACCCAAAAAACCAGCATTCCGTTAAACCATTCGTCTTCTTACCTTGCAGGTTATGTATATTGTTTTCGTTTGTACATATATTAGTACATTTTTAATTAATACAGGAAAATAACAAACATAATTATTTGTTTTTTATTATTATTTTAAATTTAATTGTATTTATTGATGAAGTGATCCCCCACGAACTGGCTCATTTATTAGTTTACCATCAGTTTGGCAAAGTAGCGCCTCATGGCAAGGAGTGGCGTTATATCATGGAAACTGTGTTTAAAGTTCCAGCTAATCGAACACACCAATTTTCAGTCCAATCCGTTTGTAGTAAGACATTCATTTATTCTTGCCACTGCCAACAGCATGAACTGAGCATCAGGCAACACAATAAAGTGATCAGGGGAAAAAATTGTTATGTTTGCCGCCAATGCGGAGAGCGATTAACTCTATTAGAAGATCATAAGTAACGGTAACAAAATGCCCTATAATCAGGGCACTTCACTTAAGAAATCAGTAGTTATAATTGAACACACCCAATAGAACTTACAACTTGAAAAATGACGGGCATATGATTGTGTTCATTTGTTAATAGCACTTTTATTCGTATTCGACTTAATTCTTCCTGCTTCGCTAATAACCTGATCTGCTGTTTTTCCATTCAGTGATTGATAAAACTTCTTTTCCAGCTTTTCCATATCTTCATATTTGATACTTCCATGCTTGTTATTTTTAAATAATTCATCAAAATCGATACTATTAAGCATGACAGTATTCAATGAATCATCAAATTTTAATTTTTTATCTTCAGATAAAGTATCCCTTATCTTTTCGATGGATATTTTTACTGCCATTTCATTTGTACCATCAATCTTAAGTTGATTATCGCACCCGACCAATGTAAAACTTAACAAACAAATTAATAACAAATTTTTCATAATCATCCCCGCCAATGACTTGTCGTATAATAATAGCAGAGTGCTGAGAAAATAAATCACCTTAACTAAAAAAATTGTCATTAAATATAAACGCATTGATAAATTGTTTATTTATTATGTTGTATCATTAAACTGTATATCGTCATTTAAACTACTCTTCCGATAACATCTTGAAAAAGACAGCAAAAATAGACCACACAAACTGTAATCACATATCAATAATAATTCTCAAAATTTATTTCACATGTTTATTATTTTATTATAAAAATCAATTACCCCCCCTTATTTATTGATACAAGATTTTTATATTTAAATCCGAATTTAAGAATTAATCCAATAATACTCTTTGAACAGATGGTTTAGCATACCCAAAAATCAAAGTACCTGGAGAAGATAATGAAGAAATTGCATGATATCGCAAAAGAACTATTACCTGCTAAGTCTTATAAAATGCTGATTGACGGTGAATGGGTAGACAGTGTTTCAAAAGAAACAATGAAAAGCTATAATCCGGCAACTGGCGAATTACTGACTGAATATGCGGCGGGAAATGCTCAGGATATTGAACTTGCCGTCCAGGCAGCAACCAAAGCCTTACCCACCTGGAGCAAAACTTCAGCGGCAGAAAGGCAATCTATTTTGTTGAAAATTGCTGACTTATTGGAAGCAGAAGCAGAGCGTTTTATCACCCTTGAAACATTAGATGGTGGTAAGACACAAGCTTTATGCCGCAATTTTGACATTCCTTTTGCTATCGATCATTTCCGTTATTTTGCAGGTGTGATCCGCTCTCACTCTGATGCAATGGATATCATTGATGATGATAACCTGAGTCTGGTGATCAGAGAGCCAATCGGTGTAATCGGGCAAATCATTCCCTGGAACTTCCCACTGCTAATGGCAGCCTGGAAACTTGCTCCTGCCCTGGCTGCGGGTAATACGGTGGTTATCAACCCTGCCAGCCTGACTCCTATTAGTTTGCTGGAATTGGGACGTATCATAAATCAAGTTCTTCCTGCAGGCGTTGTCAATATTGTCACAGGTCGTGGTTCTGTTGTCGGTCAGGCAATCCTTGATCATGAAAGTATTGACAAAGTGGCCTTTACAGGCTCAACAGAAGTCGGTTACAACGTTGCCGCCGCCGCCGCTAAGAGACTTATTCCGGCCACGCTGGAGCTGGGAGGAAAATCAGCCAATATCATTTTCCCTGATGCCAATATGAAAAAAGCTGTCAAATATGCAGCTAACGCTATTTTGCTGAATCAGGGACAGGCTTGTGAATCTGGTGCACGTCTATTCCTGCATAAAGATATCTATGATTCATTCCTGCAATCGTTGAAAACTGTTTTCGAATCCGTTCGAGTCGGCGATCCAATGGATCCTGCAACTGAAATGGGCTGTCAAGTCAGCGAAGAACAAATGAATACGATCCTAGGCTATATTGATCTTGCCAAACAGGAAGGAGCAACCATCCTTACTGGCGGCAAACGCATAACAGGAACAGGATATGACGATGGGTTCTTTGTTCAGCCGACAATTCTCACTAATGTGACCAATGATATGCGTGTAGCACAGGAAGAAATCTTCGGGCCGGTTCTCTGTGTTATTCCATTCAGTGATGAAGACGAAGTCGTGGAGATGGCTAACGATTCAGAATATGGTCTGGCTGGTGCGGTCTGGACACAGGATATTAATCGTGCTCTGCGTGTCGCTAAAGCTGTTAAGACTGGTCGTATGTGGATCAATACCTACCATGAACTTCCTGCCCACACACCATTCGGTGGTTATAAAAAATCAGGACTTGGGCGAGAAACACATAAAATGATTTTGGATGCTTATACCCAGGTCAAAAATATCTATATCAGCACCAAAGAATAATCATAAGATAAAATCATCCTGAAAAATAATCGCCACCTCAAAGGTGGCGATTCAAAACACTTATAACTCTTTTACAGAGCCTGGCACTTCACCATTTAATGCTCGATTCATTTTTTCTTTATCCAAAGCACCTTCCCAACGAGCTACAACAATACAAGCACAGGCATTACCGACGAAATTGGTCAATGCACGACATTCAGACATAAATCTATCAATGCCTAAAATAAGTGCCATGCCAGCTATTGGGATACTTGGTACAACAGATAGAGTCGCAGCCAAAGTAATAAAACCAGCGCCTGTAATACCTGCTGCACCTTTTGAACTGATCATTGCAATTAATAATAAAGAAATTTGCTCTGTGATACTTAAATCAATACCAGTGGCTTGAGCAATAAATAATGCAGCCATTGTCATATAAATATTAGTACCATCAAGATTGAATGAGTAACCTGTTGGGACAACTAACCCTACAACAGATTTCTCACAACCAGCATTTTCCATTTTCCTCATTAAGCTAGGTAAAGCAGCTTCAGAAGAAGATGTACCTAATATTAAAAACAGCTCATCTTTAATATATTTCATTAATTGGATAATAGAAAATCCATTATATTTTGCAACTCCCCCCAGAACAACCAAAACAAAAATTAATGATGTAATGTAGAAAGTGGCGATTAGTATTATCAGATTACCAATAGATGAAATACCATATTTACCAATGGTAAATGCCATTGCTCCAAATGCACCAATTGGAGCCAGTTTCATTAACATACTTACCATCTTAAAAACAGGTTCAGAGAGACTTTGTAAAAATACTAATACAGGCTCCGCTTTTTTCCCTGTTAATGCTAACGAGAGGCCAAAGATAACAGAAATAAAGAGAACCTGGAGAATATTGCCATTTACAAGCGGGCTGACAACGGTTTCAGGTATCACATCCATAAGAAAACCAACAACAGATGATTCGTGAGCTTTTTCCACATAATCCGCGACCTTACTCCCATCCAACGATTCAGGCGAGATATTCAGCCCATCACCGGGGCGAATAATATTAGCGACAATTAAACCAATAATTAAAGCAAGCGTTGAAAATGTCAGAAAATATAACATTGATTTTCCGACGACACTCCCCACTGCTTTCATATTACTCATACTCGCTATTCCTGTTACAACGGTCAGAAAAATAACAGGAGCAATAATCATTTTCACGATCTTGATGAAAGCATCACCTAACGGTTTAAGTGATTCACCTATATCCGGATAAAAATGACCAAGAGAAATACCCAGTACAATTGCAAAAATGACTTGTACGTAAAGGATCTTATACAACGGTTTTTTCTTTAAACTGTGATGCATAGTGTGCCCTATTGTTAATGTTATTACGGCTCAATCCCACTCTTCTTACTTTATGATATTGAATTTTATGGTGGTGTAGATGAAATAAACTGATTTCCATCGCAAGGATACCAAAATATCAGCATACATATAAAACACCTACCGTATTTTATTAGTTATACAAACAACTTAATGCTATAACTGTCACTATTATCAAATGTTACTGTATCTAGTATTTACAATAAAATATCTTTTATTTTGTTTCATTTAATTTGTTCTGGAAAATGTATTCAATGTCACAAAATTCGCAGATTTTTATTAAAACACCTGATTAATATTAAGAACCTTCCTAATCACTAATACGCACTTTTTTATCAAAAATTTTGGGGCGTTTTTCAATACTCATAAATGAAATCGCCACCTCAAAGGTGGCGATTTCATTTCAGATTATTTACAACTCAGAAAAATTAATTACTTACGGCGCCATGTTGTTCCCTGTGGGCCATCTTCCAGTTCGATACCCATTGCATTAAGCTGGTCACGCGCGGCATCAGCCAAAGCCCAATCTTTGTTTTTACGAGCATCGTTACGCTGTTTAATCAACGCTTCAATTTGGGCAACGTCACCATCCGCATAAGCACTACTTTGCAGGAACTGGTCAGGATCTTGCTCCAGCAGACCCAGAATACCCGAGAGTTTACGCAGCTCAGCCGCCAGACCATTTGCCACAGCCATATCATCTACTTTCAGGCGATTGATCTCGCGAGCCATATCAAACAGCACGGAATAGGCTTCCGGCGTGTTGAAGTCATCATTCATTGCTTCCACAAAACGGACTTCAAAGGCTTCACCACCAGCAGGCTGAGCAGATTTATCTGTACCACGCAAAGAAGTATACAGACGCTCAAGGGCAGTACGAGCCTGTTTCAGATTCTCTTCTGTATAGTTCAACTGGCTGCGATAGTGACCAGACATCAGGAAATAACGCACAGTCTCAGCATCGTAATAATCCAGCACATCACGAATAGTAAAGAAGTTGTTCAGAGATTTGGACATCTTCTCTTTATCCACCATCACCATGCCGGAATGCATCCAATAGTTCACATAAGGGCCATCATGAGCACAGGTAGATTGTGCAATCTCATTTTCATGATGCGGAAACATTAAATCTGAACCACCGCCATGAATATCAAAATGATGTCCTAACTGTTTGGCATTCATAGCAGAACATTCGATGTGCCAACCCGGACGGCCTGAGCCCCATGGAGATTCCCAGCTAGGTTCACCCGGTTTGGACATTTTCCACAACACAAAATCCATTGGATTACGTTTTACATCAGCAACTTCAACACGCGCCCCCGCCTGCAATTGCTCAAGATCCTGGCGAGAAAGCAGCCCATAATCAGGATTGGTGTCAATGGAGAACATCACATCACCGTTATCTGCAACGTAAGCGTGCCCACGCTTGATCAACAGTTCAGTGAGCTCAATAATTTCAGGGACATGCTGTGTTGCACGCGGCTCTGAATCCGGACGCAGGATATTCAGTGCATCAAAATCGCTGTGCATCTCATTCAACATACGTGTAGTCAGCGCTTCACAGTTTTCATTATTTTCAATAGCACGCTTGATGATTTTGTCATCTATATCCGTAACATTACGAACATACGTCAAATCATAGCCTAAATAACGCAGGTAACGGGAAATGACGTCAAAAGCAACAAAAGTTCTGCCGTGACCAATATGACACAGATCATAAATGGTGATGCCACACACGTACATGCCCACTTTCCCTTTATGGATCGGCTTAAATTCTTCTTTTTGGCGACTGAGAGTATTGAAAATTTTTAGCATCGGTGGGTTTTCCGTAAAAATTGATGTACGTGTAATAAAAAACAAAAGCGAACAAATCCGCTGATTATAGGCTTCCTTATCAGCTATATAAATAAACTATAATATAAAAAGCCAGGTGGGCTATTTCACCTTGATATGGTGAGCTTTGCAAGCATTGCGATCCGCCTTGTTCACATGAGATTGTAGAGTACTGACTCAAGATCACAGATATGGTATAAAAGCCCTTGTTCCGAATACTCTAGAATATTAGGGTCAATCAAAATTATTATTAGGATTTCTATTATGGTGACTTTTCATACCAATTTCGGCGATATCGTAATTAATACTTTCGCTGAAAAAGCGCCTGTAACTGTTGAAAATTTTTTGAATTACTGCCGTGAAGGCTTCTACGACAACACTATTTTTCACCGCGTCATCAATGGCTTCATGATTCAAGGTGGTGGTTTTGAACCTGGTATGAAGCAAAAAACTACTCAATCCCCTATCCAGAACGAAGCCAATAATGGCCTGAAGAACAGTCATGGTACTATCGCAATGGCACGTACCAATGATCCACATTCTGCAACGGCTCAATTCTTCATCAACGTTGTTGATAATGATTTCCTGAATTTCCGCTCAGAGCGCCCGGACGGCTGGGGTTACTGTGTATTTGCTGAAGTTGTGGAAGGCATGGATGTGGTTGATAAAATCAAAGGTGTTTCCACCGGCCGCAGCGGCATGCACCAAGATGTGCCACACGAAGATGTGATCATTGAACGTGTCACTGTCAGCGAATAATTATTTATACAATATCCACAATTAGAGAATAGTTAATCGTTACATGAGTACACTGTTTATTGCAGATTTGCATCTCAGTGCGCAAGAACCGGCAATTACTGCCGGTTTTCTACGTTTTTTGCGTGAAGATGCAATTCATGCTGAAAGTCTGTATATCCTCGGTGATTTTTTTGATTACTGGATTGGTGATGATGATCCCAATTCCCTGCACACTGAAATAGCCCAGGCACTTAATGCACTGAGACAAAAAGGGGTTTCCTGTTATTTTCTTCATGGTAACCGTGATTTTTTGTTAAGTTCCCGGTTTGCCAAAGAGAGTGGCCTGATTCTGCTGCCGCAAGAAAAGGTATTGGAATTATACGGTAAACGTATTCTGATCTTGCACGGCGATACGCTCTGCACCGATGATGCAGGTTATCAACAATATCGTAAACGAGTACATACCCCGTGGATCCAGCGGCTGTTTTTACTTCTTCCTCTGTTTATTCGGCTAAAAATTGCGGCCAAAATGCGGGCCGGAAGCCAATATGCTAACCGCCAGAAATCCGAATCAATCATGGATGTCAACCAACAGGCTGTTATTGAACACTTTAACAAATATCAGGTCGATTGGATGATCCACGGGCATACTCATCGTCCAGCGATCCATGATATCCAAATCAACGATAAAACCATGCATCGTGGCGTATTAGGGGCCTGGCACAATCAAGGTTCGATGTTTAAAGTGACAGAAGCATCTATTGAACTGATATTTTTCCCTTTTTGAATTCTCTGATCTTTTACTGGAAAAATCGGCGAATCAAGCAACGCAAACGTTTTCCTTGTGCAATTCGCATGATATGATCCACCGTCTTACAATATTATTTTGATCTTGGTTCTGGTGGACATCCAATACAGGAGCATCTGATTTATGACGGCAAGCCCTGAGCCCCAAAAAACTATTTCCACAACAGCGGTTACCTTTACAGCAAAAACACCACATCATGCCAAAATTGCTATTGTCATGGGTTCAAAGAGTGACTGGGCAACAATGCAACATGCAGCCGATGTTTTAACCTCCCTTGATATTCCTTTCCATGTTGAAATTGTTTCGGCGCACCGAACACCCGATAAACTTTTTCATTTTGCCGAACAGGCGAAAGCAAACGGTTTTGATGTAATTATTGCTGGTGCAGGTGGCGCAGCTCATCTGCCAGGAATGCTGTCAGCTAAGACCTTAGTTCCTGTATTTGGTGTCCCTGTACAGAGTGTTGCACTGAGTGGTGTTGATAGTCTCTATTCCATCGTCCAAATGCCAAAAGGCATTCCGGTTGGTACGCTGGCTATCGGCAAAGCGGGAGCAGCAAATGCAGCATTGTTGGCGGCTCAGGTATTAGCATTACATGATGATGCCCTATTCCAACGTCTGTCAGATTGGCGTCAGACACAAACTCAGGATGTTCTGGATAATCCAGATCCTCGGGAGGATGCATGAAACCTGTTTGTGTACTGGGTAATGGTCAATTGGGTAGAATGCTACGTCAGGCAGGTGAGCCATTAGGAATAGCTGTCTATCCGATTGGGCTGGACGCTGAACCAGAATCCGTTCCCTATCAGAGCAGTATCATCACCGCTGAAATTGAGCGTTGGCCTGAGACGGACTTAACCCGTGAACTCGCTCATCACAATGCTTTTATTAACCGTGATATTTTTCCACAACTGGCTGATCGCCTGCCACAAAAGCAACTCCTGGATAGTCTTGGATTGGCGACAGCTCCGTGGAAGTTATTAGCTGATCCCAGCCAATGGCCGCAGTTGTTTAACGAGTTAGGTGATTTCATTATCGTTAAACGTCGTACCGGGGGTTATGATGGCCGTGGTCAATGGCGCATCCGACCGGGTGATGAAGCTACATTGCCGCCCGAAATTTACGGTGAATGTATTGTAGAGCAAGGTATTCCATTTTCAGGGGAAGTTTCACTGGTTGGTGCCCGTAACGCTCAGGGAAAATCGGTATTTTATCCATTGACCCATAATCTACATCAGGAAGGTATCTTACGTACAAGTGTTGCTTTGCCAAATGCACATCATCAATTACAACAACAAGCAGAAAAAATGCTGTCCATTATCATGGAGCATCTGAATTATATGGGTGTCATGGCGATGGAGTGCTTTATTGTTGGTAATGATTTGCTGATTAATGAGCTGGCACCACGGGTACATAATAGCGGTCACTGGACACAAAATGGTGCTTCCATCAGTCAATTTGAACTTCATCTACGGGCAATTCTCGATTTACCTATACCTCAACCGGAAATATTGGCTCCTTCAGTGATGGTCAATCTGATCGGTACAGAAATAAACCCTGAATGGCTCAGCTTACCGCTCGTTCGTTTACATTGGTATGATAAGGAAGTTCGCTCAGTGCGTAAGGTAGGGCATCTGAATCTGGTTCATTCTGACAGAAATATATTAAGAGCTGCACTACAAACATTAAGCTCGTTATTGCCTGAAGAGTACCAAACTGGCCTGAAATGGGCACAAGACAAATTAAACTGAAGAAAACCGTAGGAAGTGGTAATCATTTTAAATAAATTACCACTTCTTATGTCAACTGCAACAAGCTATTTCTTTAATAACGTTCTGGATAGTGTATCTACAATCGTTCTTGTGCTTTGGTCGATTTCATAATTGAGGAAATCTCCTACTTTGATCTTACTAAGACTGGTTAATCTTAAGGTTTCAGGGATCAAATTTAAGGCAATGGTTTTATTCTCTTCATCAATACCATTGATAGTTAAACTACAGCCATGAAGCCCGATGAAACCTTTCAAGAAAAAATATTTATATTGTCTTGGGGGATCCGAATAACCAACCGATAAGTTTCACTTGTTGCAGTAAATTCGACTACTTCAGCAATCCTTTCCACATGTCCATAAAGATTATGCCCCCCATTTTCCTTATACATATGGTGTGAGCGTTCAATATTGACTTGATCCCCAATGGAAAGAAACTTTAACGTTGTGATATCAGCAGTAAAATCGGAAATATCAAAAGTGATTTTATCTTCGCTAAATTGAGTGACAGTCAGACAAGTGCCATCAATAGCAACACTGGCTCCAATAGCAATATCATCAAAAAAATGATTATTATTACTCATTACTAAATAAAGTTGCCCCTGAGAAAACCATCTCCCCTATCGTCGAAGGCTTCGGTGATTACAAAATCGGTGATATGTATGTCTACAGTATTTGGCAAAATTCACTACAAAATGACTATTTCCCCGGTATCAGCCCGGTCATCTGTGGACAGGTATTGCCATCAATCCGGTAAAAAATAAGTACAAAATAAAAGATATGCCTTACTTTCGCACAAACCAATTTAGCTATGGGATGTTTATTCGATACAGCTTTTTTTAATAAGCACTTAGAATAGAGCCGTTTTTAATGATTTATTCCTTGATGGGGTCACAATGTCCATTCAACACGACAAATTCGGGCGTATTTATCAGTGGTTTTTGCTGATACTTTTAGGCATGGTCTATTTTCTGTCCACAGCAACAACCTTTACGTCATTGGGTGTTGTCCTGCCCAGCATGATAAACGAGCTGGACTGGAGTTGGACTGATGCCGGCCTGGGGTTCACTCTGCTTGGCCTGACTTGCGGGCTATCCAGTTTCCTGCCAACGGTTTGCATTCGCAAAATTGGTGTTCGCTTCACGCTATTTATTGGCCTACTGATTTTTCTGGCTGGCTTCTACAGCCTTTATCACACGCATACTATTTCATCGTATTTTATCGGAACGGCTTTAATTGGGGTCGGATTTACCTTTCTGGCAACAGTACCGGGCACCTATGTTATTTCACGATTATATGAAAAACAGTCCCTTGCTTTTGGTTTCTATTTTACGATTGGCGGATTAGGAGGCGTGATTGGCCCGTGGATCTATTTTCTGGCAACCCGTGTCTGGGGAACGTGGCGAATGCACTGGATGATCTCTGCCGTCGTTCTGGCTGTTTTTGTTATCCTGACCATTCTTACTCTTCAGGAAGGAGAGCGGGAAATAGCCCATGCTAAGGCAGTAAATCAAAAGCACAATAGCGAAAATTCCCCCAGTATCTATCGTACCAAGCAGTTATGGACAGCCCGACAAGCACTGCGCACCTGGCAATTTTATGTCATTGCCGCAACCTATACGGCGTTTCTGTGGTGTGGTATTACAGTGAATAGCTTTGCCGTCGCCCACATTATCGAAAATGGTTTCAGTGAAGTGATTGCCGCTGGGTTACTGAGCGCTATGGCTTTCATCAATGCTTTTTCAAGGTTGGCCGGTGGTGCCGTGGGAGAGTGGCTTGATCCGAAAAAACTGCTGGTTGGCAGTCTGGCTATCATTATTTTTGGCTTAATCGCCTTGAGTATCGCCTCTTCATGGCCATTCCTGATTGCCTTCACGCTGTTTGTCGGCATGGGTTATGGTATGACTTTCCTCGCTTCCAGTGTCCTGCTCGCCAATTATTTTGGCCGTAAGCCTTATCTGGAACTATTCTCGATCATGAACCTGATTTCTACTCTGGCGTGTCTGGCCCCTTTTTTTGCCGGTGCCATAAAAGATTATTCCGGTAGTTTTACCTGGGCTTTCCTCATCATTGCTATCCCTGTATTTGTCGTGTTAGTTGTAACACTGATGATGAAACCCCCCAGCCAAAAAATGAGAGACGATTCAGTCGAAAATGAGAAGCTCACTGACGAAATTCACTAAATAATGATTACTATACTCTGAAACAGCACACAAATAAGGAAATAGTGATGTCAAAGAAAGAGTTCGGTGTATTCCTGCCCATCGCCAAAGGTGGGTGGATTATTTCCAAAAACACACCACCACTGGATGCGTCTTATAAACAAAACCGTGAGGCGGCTATTCTTGCCGATCAAATCGGCCTTGATTTCATTATGTCCATGAGCAAATGGCGCGGTTTTGGCGGTGAAACTGATCATTGGGGCAGTTCACTCGAATCTGTCACCATGATGGCCGGTATTGCTGAAGTGACTCATCGCGCCAAGTTGATCGCTACGGTTCATGCTGGCCTGCACAATCCGGCGGTTACTGCCAAAATGATCGCCACTTTGGATCATATCAGTCAAGGGCGTGCCGGGCTGAATATTGTTTCTGGCTCATTCCGCGATGAATTTGAGCAGATGGGGGAATGGGACAGCAAGTTGGATCACGATCAACGTTATGCTATGACAGAGGAATGGACACTGCTGATAAAACGGCTTTGGCGCGAAAAACAAGTTGATTATCAAGGAACGTATTTCAATCTGAAACAGTGTGTCTCTGAACCCAAACCTCTTTCACGCCCTCGCCCTTATTTAGTTTGTGCCGGACAGTCCGAACGCGGCTTGCGTTTCAGTGTACGCCATACTGATGTCTGTTTCATTGGCGGTAAAGATGAAGCAGAGACCCGCAGGATCAGTTTAGCTGCCAAACGCATTTCCTCAGAATACAACACCAAAACCAAGACATTCTGCATGTGTACAATCATTTTGGCTGAAAGTGATGCTTATGCCGAAACCCTTGCTCAATTCTATCGTCAGGGTTTGGATGTAGAAGCGGTCAGAAATATGATGCACAGTTTTGGTGTCGATTTGGACGGAAAAAGTAATGCGATGGTAGAAAGATCTCAAAACGCTTTTATGACTCATACCGCTATCGGAACGGCAGATACTTGCTATAAACAACTGTCAGATTTGCTGCATACCTGTGAATTGGATGGGGTAATGTTGATATTTCCTGATTATATTGAGGGATTGAAAATATTCGGTGATCAAATCCTGCCGAAATTAAGGGCTGAATTTGGCTGATGTTTCTTGAAAAACACGGTTATAAAGCATGGGAAGCCCTGATGAAGCTTCCCATAAAACTAAAGCACTATTTATTCTGACAAACGTTATTCTGGTAAACGTCGATATTGCCCCTGACTGCGCAATAGTCGGATACCCAGCCAACCACCACACAACGAAAGCAACAGGCTGCTGATAATCGGCAACACGAGCCACATCAGCCACTGCGGTTGCCACGGAAAATCAAAAACTTTTGTCTGCAACAACCAAAGTGCAATTTCGGCACCAAATGCCGCAGCCAAACCCGCCATAAAACCGAGCAAGGCGAATTCACTCCACAATGTACGACGCAACAGTTTTTTACTGGCTCCTAACGTTCGATAAACTACCAGTTCAAGTTGTCGTTGGTTCATACCAACCTGAATCTGTGCCAATAAAAGCAATCCACCACAGACCATCACCAGCACAACCATAATTTCCAACGCCCGACTAACTTGCTGCAAGATACCTTGTATCTGCTTAATCATAGAGCCAATATCCAGCATACTGATTGTTGGGAAATGACGATTCAGTTCCGTTAACAGTCTTCCATTCCCCTCATAATGGAAGCTGGTCAACCATGTTTGCGGTTGGTGCTCCAGTGTTTCTTTGGCAAAAATAAAGAAGAAGTTCGGATGCAGGCTTTCCCAATCCACTTTGCGAATGCTGCTGACTGTCACCGCAAAAGTTCGGGTGTCTCCGGTAAAAGTCAATTTATCCCCAACCTTAATCTGTAATCGCTCTGCAACCCCCTGCTCCATGGAAACTTCTTTTGATTTCGGCGGCCAGCTTCCTTCCACAAGGGTGTTAAACGGTGGCAATTCTTTTTTCCATGTTAAATTGAGTTCACGACGTACTGTTGTACTTTTGGGATGCTTTTCATCAGCCCATTCAATTGCCAACTGCCCATTAATTTCCGTTAAACGTGCCAACACTACAGGATAGTATTCCGTTGGCTTCACGTTATAGTTTGCCAATAAATCATTTACCTGAGCAAGTTGCGGCTGGGTCATGTTAATCAGGAAATAATTCGGGCTATCTGGTGGTAACTGCTGCTGCCATCGCCCCAGTAAATCCCCTCTCACCATGACAAGCAGTGCCAATAACATGAAGGAAAGTGAAAATGATGCTAATTGTGTCATCGTCTGGAATGGGCGGCACAACAGTCGGCTGACCGCCAGACGCAGGCTCAACTGGCGAAATGTAATACGGCGCAGCAACCACAAACCACTCCAGCCCAGTATGCCTAATAACAATGCAACAATTGGTACACCTGCCAGCAATGACCACAACAGTGGCTCAGTTCCTGCCAATAATACTAATCCACCAGTAATCAGCAGTGCTACCGCAGGCAGATAATAACGTAATGGCCAGATAGACGCGGTGACTTCACTTCGTAATACTCTTGAGGGCTGAGTTGCCATCAGTTGGCGATAAGGTCGAATGCCCACCAGCAGAGCAATACTGAACAGCGCTCCAATCGCCCATACCCACGGCCACATCCCTGCTTCCGGTAACATCTTAGGTAGCATGGCGGCCAGTACCCGAATCAATAGCGATTCAAAAACCAGCCCCAGAATGGAGCCGAAAATCGTAGCTGCAAGCAATATCACCAACCACTGCCCAACGATCCACTGACGCAACGCCCAACGACCTGCCCCCAGTGTTTTCAGGATCGCAACCAGATTGTGTCGGCTACGGCAATAGTGAGTCATGGAGACGGCAACCGCCGCCACGGCCAGCAATAATGTCAGTAATGCCGACAACAACAAGAATTGTTGGGCACGTTCGATGGATTGTGCCAACGCGCCATTATCCTGTTTTAGTGTCAACCAACGCTGATCCGCTTTTAACTGTGGATCGATCAGTTGCCGGAATGATTGAACCGCCTCTGGCGAACCAGCAAACATATAACGATAAGTCAAACGGCTTCCCGGCTGAATTGCGCCTGTCGCTCTGGCATCATCAATATTGATTAAAATACGGGGAGAAAGCTGGAATGGATTAAAACCACTATCGGGCTCTTGCAACAGTTCGCCACTGATTTTCAATGTGGTATCACCGACATCAAGGTTATCCCCAACTTTAATATTCAATAGTGCCAACAAACGGGGGTCGGCCAGTACAGAACCTTTCTCTGGTTTTAATCCCTTTGGATTAGTTTCCAGTTCACCATACAACGGGTAACGTTCATCGGTTGCTTTAACCTGAGCCAGTTGCGGGGTATCTCCTGCATAAGTCATGGTTGAAAATGAGATTTGACGGCTTAATGTCAGTCCTTTTTCCTGAGCCAGCTTTAGCCAGGATCCATCAACCGGATACGATGCACGTAATACCAGATCGCCTGCCAGAAAATCGCGGCTTTGATAATGGACACTCTGATCAATGCGATCACCAATACGCCCCAATGCCAATACACACGCTACAGCTAGTGTCAGGGACAACCAGACAATCAATAGCGATGGTGTACGCCATTCACGCCAAAACCAGCGCCAGATCATGCTTCCTCCCGTAATTTTCCATCCACCAGACGTAAACGACGCTGGCAACGTGCTGCAAGCTGGTTATCATGTGTCACCAGAATCAGTGTCGTAGCATAATCGTGGTTGAGCGAAAAAAGCAGATCTGCGATACGGTCACCAGTTTGACGGTCGAGATTGCCCGTCGGTTCATCCGCAAACAGAATTTTTGGGCGAGTACTGAATGCTCTGGCCAATGCAACTCGTTGCTGTTCTCCGCCCGAAAGTTGGGCCGGCATATGTTTCAGGCGTTTTCCCAATCCTAACTGTTCAAGTAATTCGCTAGCCTGTTGACGACTATGACTTTCGGATTCTCCCCGCAAAAGTGCCGGAAGCTGAACGTTTTCCAACGCATTCAGAGTAGGGATCAACATAAACGATTGGAAAACAAAACCCACATTTTCTGCCCGCAGTTGTGCCCGCTGTTCTTCGTCCATACGGCTGATATTCTTTCCCAGTAAATGCACTTCCCCTGAGCTACCATCATCCAAACCGGCAATAATGCCTAGCAAAGTGGATTTCCCTGAGCCTGACTCACCAATTAATGCAATTGTCTGTGCCGGCTCGACAAGTAGCTCAACACCTTGCAATATATTAATTACCTGTTCCCCTTGACCAACATGTTTAATGAGATTATGAACTTCAAGAATACTTTCTACAGCCATGTACTTTTCCTTTTCTTGTTGATGCTATGCAGTGCCAGAGTAGTGGCAGCTGATACTCTACTTATATTGGGAGATAGTCTCGGTGCTGGCTATCGCCTGCCCATTGAGCAGTCATGGCCCACCCTAATGGCAAAAAAATGGCAGCAAGCAGGTAATAAAATAACCGTCATTAATGGCAGTATCAGCGGTAATACCGCAGCACAGGGGCTTGAACGTCTACCTGAGTTACTGAAACAACACAATCCTAAATGGGTTCTGATCGAACTCGGAGCGAACGATGGTTTACGTGGTTTTCCAGTCCAGCAAATAGAACAAGATCTGCAAAAGATCATTACTTTGATAAAGCAAGCCAACGCTAACCCATTATTGATGCAAATCTATATTTCGCCGAATTATGGAAAACGCTACACCGAATCTTTCGCCAAAATTTACCCTTCTTTATCAAAACACAATCAAATCCCTTTATTACCCTTTTTTATGGAGCACGTTGCTATCAAGCCAGAATGGATGCAAGATGATGGGCTGCATCCCAATCAAACCGCACAACCTTTTATTGCTGATTGGATGTTCAATAGACTGTCAGCATATATCACCCATAAGTAAAATATTCATTAATTAATAGTAAATCATTTATTTCAGTAAGCTGATGTAATTTAACAGGTAAAGTTATGCAAAAAGCAGTTCTTATTACTGGCTGTTCCAGCGGTATCGGATTAGCCGCCGCCAAAACCCTTCATCAACGCGGTTATCGTGTTTTGGCTGCTTGTCGCAAGTCTGCTGATTTAGCACATATGCGTGAATTAGGTTTAGAACCTATAGAATTGGATTTGGATGATAAAGAAAGCGTCAAAAGAGCTGCTGAACAAGTGATTGAATTAACCAATGGTCGTTTGTTCGGACTATTCAATAACGGAGGGTTCGGGGTTTACGGATCGTTGGAAAGCATTTCCCGTGAACAGATGGAAAAACAATTTTCCACTAATTTCTTTGGCACCCATCAACTAACATGCCTGTTATTGCCAGCCATCCGGGCCAATGGTGAAGGGCGGATAATCCAAACCAGTTCTGTTCTGGGATTAATTTCTACACCCTGCCGTGGTGCATACTCTGCCAGCAAATATGCGCTCGAAGCCTGGTCTGATGCTCTGAGAATGGAATTATTCAGAACAGGGATCAAAGTCAGCCTGATAGAACCGGGGCCAATTAATACACGTTTTACAGAAAACGTTGCTCAGGCCGAAAGCGACCATCCTGTCGAGAATCCTGAGCTTGCACGTCGTTTAACGCTTGCTCCTGAAGATGTTGTCACAAAATTAATTCATGCACTGGAAAGCTCCAACCCTAAGTTACGCTATCCTGTAACATTATTGTCTCACGCTATCACGGTTCTTCGTCGTCTGTTACCCGCGAGGCTAATCGATAAGATTGTGTATTGGCAAAACTGAGATTGAAAAAGACATAGGTCATCCCTATCTATTGTTCATATATACCCATTCATATATTTGCAAAATGAAGGGGACAATCGCCTGATAACGCACTTAAAGAGAGACATCCCATGGAATCGACAATGAATACTAACAGCAACACTGCTCAGATTGTTCACATCAATGAATCTAATATTGCTCCACTTGTTCAGCAGTCCTTAAATCAGCTTGTGGTATTCTATTTCTGGTCACCACAAGATCTCCATTGTCACGAGTTAGAAGTGACTCTTGATAAGCTCGTACATGAATATGCGGGGCAATTTATTCTGGCTAAGGTCAATTGCGATCAATTAAGTCATATCTCTGCACAATTTGGTGTACGTACCGTACCAACAGTGCTTTTTGTACGTGAGGCCCGCCCGGTTCATGGTTTTGAAGGGTTACAGACAGACGAAAACATCAGAAAAATGTTTGCCCAACTTTTGCAGCAACATGAAAAATCGCCGTTGGAACAAGCAAGTGAATTGCTTGCTGAAGGCAAAAATCTGGAAGCCTTACCTTTGTTGAAAGAAGCATATCAGGCAGATCCGCAGGATACTGAACTGGGTTTATTCTTGGCTGAAGTCCATATTTCACTCAATCAGTTAGAAGACGCCCAAAAGATACTGGAAACTATTCCATTGGAAAATCAGGATCAGCGTTATCATGATTTGCTGATGGCCATTGAATCACATAAACAAGCTGCTGATTCACCTGAAATTCAAAAGCTTCTGCAAGAAATGGCAACACAGCCAGAAAATGCAGAACTTGCGATTCAACTGGCATCGAAATTACATGAAGTCGGACGTAATGAAGAAGCCCTTGAACTGCTGTTAGGTTTCCTGAAAAAAGATCTCTCTGCTAGCAATGGAGAAGTGAAAAAAACGTTGATGGATATTATCTCTGCACTCGGAGCCGGAGATGCACTGGCATCTAAATATCGTCGTCAAGTATACTCCTTACTCTATTAATCAGAGATTTTTTGTATTCCATGATTAACTAATAGAGGAATTATTATGGATTTACTCTCTCTTGGGGCTGTCCCCATTCTGATCATTATTGCGGTTGTCATCGTCTTTACTTGTGTGAAAACCGTTCCACAAGGATATCAGTGGACAGTAGAACGTTTCGGCCGCTATACCCGAACATTGACCCCGGGGCTGCATATTCTAATACCATTTATTGATCGTATTGGCCGTAGAATCAATATAATGGAGCAGGTACTGGATATCCCATCGCAAGAAGTTATTTCCCGCGATAACGCCAATGTCACCATTGATGCCGTCTGCTTTATTCAGGTTGTCGACCCGGTACGTGCTGCCTATGAAGTCAGCAATCTTGAACTGTCAATTATTAACCTGACCATGACTAACTTCCGTACTGTTCTGGGTTCAATGGAACTGGACGAAATGTTGTCTCAGCGCGATTCAATCAACAGCCGTTTACTGACAATCGTTGATGAAGCCACTAACCCGTGGGGGGTGAAGATCACCCGTATTGAGATCCGCGATGTACGTCCACCTAAGGAATTGATTTCCGCAATGAATGCTCAAATGAAAGCTGAACGTACCAAACGTGCAGATATTCTTGAAGCAGAAGGTATTCGTCAGGCAGCCATTCTGAAAGCTGAAGGTGAAAAACAGTCTCAGATCCTGAAAGCAGAAGGTGAACGTCAATCAGCATTCCTGCAAGCAGAAGCCCGTGAGCGTGCCGCAGAAGCAGAAGCACGGGCAACAAAAATGGTCTCTGATGCTATTGCTGACGGTGATATGCAAGCGATTAACTACTTTGTCGCTCAGAAATATACCGATGCCCTGACCAGCATTGGCACAGCAAATAACAGCAAAGTGATCATGATGCCGTTGGATGCCAGTAATCTGATGGGTGCTGTAGGAGGCATTGCTGAGTTGATCAATGAAAGCAAGAAGGGCAAGTAGGATATATAACGGCTCGGTATAAACGACCATTTCAGGATAACTACTATTTCAGGATAACTAACTATGATTGAACAGATTGCCACTCAACCAGTCTGGTTTTGGCTCTGTTTTGGTGGGTTACTATTAATTGCAGAGCTGCTGGGAACAGGAGGATATTTGCTGTGGACAGGGAGCGCTGCCGTAATTGTCGCCCTGATCACATGGCTTTTCCCTGAAATGAGCTGGGAGCTGCAAGGCACTCTGTTTGCTGCCTTGACACTACTCTCTGCCATTGCGTGGCGTAGCTGGCTACGTTACCGCCAGCGCAATAGCGATAAGATGCTCAATCAGAAAAATCAGCAGTTAATTGGGCTGCACGCTCGTTTAATCGCAGATACCGAAAATGGCTATGGGCGTATCAAACTGGCTGATGGCAGTTGGCGCATTTATTGTGACAGCGAATTGACTGCCAATACCGAAGTTGAAATCATTGCCGTTGACGGGATCACATTAAAGGTTAAGCCTGTATCTCATCAATCGTGATTGGCATAGCAACCAGATAGTTGTTCAATGATAGGGCAATCTGCCCTATCATCTCCCGGACATTCGGCAGCCAACGCTAATAGCTTTTCCCTGATCTGCTGTAATTTCACAATTTTTTCTTCTATTTCAGCCACTTTTTGTAGTGTCGCTGTTTTCACATCTACACTGTGACGATTGGGATTACGGGATAACCGTAATAACTCCCGGCACTCTTCAATCGTAAACCCTATTTCTCTTGCCTGACGTAAGAGTATCAATTCATCAATATGCTTCTGTTGGTAAAAACGATAGCCATTATCTCCCCGCTCCGGCACAGTAATCAGATCTTTCTCTTCATAAAACCGAATAGCTTTGCTGGTTAAACCAGTCTTACGGGCAATTTCACTGATATTCATATTTTCCCCTTGACCTTCCCCTTGCAGGAAGGTTTAGCCTAAAAGGATAACGATAAGTATATCACTCTGTTTCAGGAGATTTTATTATGTCCACAACAACCATTCTCGCACTTCAGGGCTTGACCTGTATGCACTGTGTCGGCAGTGTCAAAAAGGCACTGGAAAATCTGCCCGGTGTTGAACAAGCAGAAGTCACTCTTGAATACGCTAAAGTGAGCGGCAGTGTAACTCCAGATACATTGATTGCTGCCATTACTGATACGGGTTATCACGCTGAATTAGCAGGGGAAACCTATTTCCCAAAAAATAAGCCGCTGACAACATCTGCCTCAGAATCTACTTCACAAACACCGGAGTTTTTGGCAGCGGCAATAGATCCTACTCCGGATATACGATCCACTTCAAACGACCATGATAGTATCCAGCTTCTATTAGATGGTATGAGCTGTGCTAGTTGTGTCAATAAAGTACAAAAAGCCCTGCAATCTGTTACAGGAGTTGAAAACGCCAAAGTCAACCTTGCAGAGAGAAGTGCATTGGTTACGGGGACAGCATCTCCCAATGCTCTGGTCGATGCTGTTATCAAAGCTGGTTATGGCGCAGAAATCATTCTGGATGAAACCGAGCGCCGGGAACGTCAGCAGCAAATTGCTCAGGCCAATATGCGCCGTTTCCGCTGGCAGTCAGCCCTCGCTCTGGCTGTCGGGGTTCCGGTCATGATTTGGGGCATGATCGGTGACAATATGATGCTCACCCCAGATAACCATACAATTTGGCTGAGCATCGGACTGGTTACTCTTGCCGTCATGATATTTGCTGGCGGACATTTTTATCGCAATGCGTGGCAAAGCCTGAAAAATGGCAGTGCCACAATGGACACATTAGTTGCACTAGGAACGGGGGCCGCATGGCTCTACTCTATCAGCGTTAATTTATGGCCGGATATTTTCCCGCCTCAGGCGCGCCACATTTATTATGAAGCCAGCGCTATGATTATTGGCTTAATTAATCTCGGACACGCCTTAGAGCAACGTGCACGCCAACGCTCCTCAAAAGCGCTTGAGCGATTGTTGGATTTAACACCTCCAACAGCCCGGATCATCATAGAAGGTGGTGAGAAAACCTTGCCATTAGCTGATGTTAAACCTGATATGACATTGCGGCTGGTAACAGGGGATCGAGTTCCCGTGGATGGTGAAATCATCCACGGTACAGTCTGGTTAGATGAAGCGATGCTGACAGGTGAAGCGGTTCCTCAACAAAAATCAATTGGCGATACAGTTCATGCGGGAACTGTAGTACAAGATGGAACTGTACTCTTCAAAGCCTCAGCAGTGGGTAGCCAAACCACTTTGGCAAGAATTATCAAGCTGGTACGTCAGGCACAAAGTAGTAAACCTGAAATCGGCCAATTGGCGGATAAAATATCCTCAATATTTGTACCTGTTGTCGTTGCTATCGCACTAATTGCGGGGGCAATTTGGTTTTTCATCGGCCCGGCTCCCCAAATCATGTACTCACTGGTTATCATCACCACAGTGTTGATTATCGCCTGCCCTTGTGCACTCGGCCTGGCAACACCAATGTCCATCATTTCCGGTGTCGGAAGAGCGGCAGAATTGGGTGTACTGATACGTGATGCTGATGCCCTACAACAAGCCAGCCAGCTCGATACCCTTGTTTTCGATAAAACGGGAACATTGACTGAAGGGATGCCACAGATCACTGAAATTCAAACTTTCAACGGATTCACAGAAGAACAAGTATTACTGTGGGCTGGTGCACTGGAAAGCGGTTCAAATCATCCTTTGGCAAAGGCCATTCTTCTGAAAGTTGAAAGTGAACAAGTTGAAGATCAACAATTACCTGAAGTAACACAATTCCATACTTTAGCCGGAACTGGTGTACGCGGGAATGTTGGTAATACAACACTGTTGTTAGGAAATCTGAACTTACTCGAACAAAATCAAATTGATACAACAGAATTTAAATCACAGGTGGACAAACAGGCAGAAAAAGGTGCTACTCCCGTTATACTGGCAGTCGACGGAAAAGTGGCCGCTCTGTTTTCAATAGGTGACCCACTACGTCAGGATACCGTCTCCGCCCTGCAACGCTTACATCTTCAGGGTTATCGTTTAGTCATGCTGACAGGTGATCATCCTGTAACAGCCAATGCTATAGCCAAAGAGGCTGGTATTGATCAAGTCATAGCAGGAGTGCTACCTGATGGTAAAGCCGCAGCCATTCAGAATCTCCAGTCTGAAGGTAAGAAAGTCGCCATGATTGGTGACGGCATCAATGATGCACCTGCATTGGCACAAGCAGATGTGGGGATTGCCATGGGGAGTGGTAGTGATATCGCCATTGAAACTGCGTCAATTACCCTGATGCAACATAGCCTGCATGGTGTTGCCGACGCAGTTGAATTGTCCAAGGGCACATTGCGTAATATGAAACAAAATTTATTTGGCGCATTCATCTATAATACGCTGGGTATCCCGATTGCAGCAGGTATTCTCTACCCCCTAACCGGAACATTATTGAATCCAGTAATTGCCGGAGCTGCCATGGCTCTCTCTTCAATTACTGTGGTCAGTAATGCCAATCGGTTACTGTACTTTAAAACTAAACGCTGATATTCCACATTAATCATGCAGACATCGAAAAGCTAAACAACGCCGAGTTTAGCTTTTCATTTATCACTTTCTTGTTAACCTTTAACGCGTTAGCATACCCATTCACGCCAATTACCGGAGTATGTAGTATGGGAAAACTAATGACATATCTCAGCAATGTATTAGGCCTGAATTCCCAACGATATTACCCCTATCCTGCTTTTGACGTTACTCTGCCGAAAAATAGACAATTACATATTGTTGGTAGTATCCATATGGGTACAGAAAATATGTATCCACTTTCTGAAATCCTGTTGGAACAACTGGAGCAGTGCGATTCTTTGATTGTCGAAGCAGATATCACCCAATCTGGTTCACCATTCGGAAAAATATTTCCTGAACAGGTCATACTGTCACAACGTTTATCAGCTGAACATTTTGGTGTCTTACAGCAGTACTGCCACGAGATCCAACACCCGGTAGAGTCACTGGATCCATTACCTTCATGGCAAGTAGCCCTGATCCTACAGGCCGCTCAGGCTCAATACTTAGGATTGCGTCCCCAATACGGCATTGATTTTCAACTACTGAGTAGTGCAAGGGCCATTGATAAAAATATTATCGAGCTGGAAGGAACCGATACTCAGGTTAATTTACTCGCCAAACTACCGAATGGTGGCATCTCTCTGCTAGAGGATACTCTGGTTCACTGGCATACTAACGCCCGTGCTTTACAAACAATGATTAGCTGGTGGATGAATTACAAACCAAACCAAACAAATGAAGCATTACCACAGACTTTCTGTGAAGTTATTTACCAGACCTTGATGACTGAACGTAACCGCCAATGGAGTGAACAATTACATGACTTACCCGCAGGAAAATATTTAGTAGCTGTCGGAGCATTACATCTCCATGGTGAAAACAATTTACTGAAACTGTTACAACAATAACCATTACAAGAACAGGAATAAAAACTATTTCTAATAGTTACTATTTATACAGATAATTTTACAGGAAATACGACATGACTCCTGCTGTTACTCTACTGGAAAAACACAAAATTAATTTCAAACTTCATCCTTATGAACATGATGTTAATGAATATAATTTCGGTGATGAAGTGGTTAAAAAACTTGGGTTAGATGCTAAGCAGGTTTTTAAAACCCTCTTAGTTTCATTGAATGGTGATCCTAAAAATTGGGCTGTTGCTGTTACTCCGGTCGCGGGACAACTGGATTTAAAAAAAATCGCCAAAGTATTTAAAGCGAAAAAAGCTGATATGGCTGATCCACAGTTGGCACAAAAAGTGACAGGCTACCTGGTGGGTGGCATCAGCCCATTAGGACAAAAAAAGCGTCTTCCTACTGTCATTGACAGTCAGGCCCAAAGCCTCCCGACTCTGTTTATCTCTGGTGGTAAACGTGGCCTGGATATTGAACTGGCACCGACTGATTTGAGCCAACTACTTAATTGTCCATTTGCTGATATTGCCAAAATTTGAAAACTAATTGTAATTACCACTGAATTTTTCGAGCTGGCTCTGTTTTCTTGAAAACAGGGCCTTGTTCAATTATCTAATGCCGATATACTTCCCATATAGCAAAAACAATATTATTTACCCTTTCAAGTAACTTAATTTTAAATGAAAAAGGGCTAATTTTTGCTTATTTTTCATTGATTTTTAAGGAGCTGAGAGCATATTCATTTTCTATTTCAAAAACAAAAATCAGGAAACTCAATGGCATCAGTAAAAACGCTAATACGATAAAAGTTTACTTAATCGGCCAAATAGCAAAGAACTTTTTATTCAATCAAAAACCAATAAAATTCGAAGATATTTTTCTTTATATAAGGAATATTATTAACACAGCAAAAATTCTAATTGGAGGAAGAGTTATTGCCTTGGAATGTGAAAACAATCCTAAACTCATAGCATTATACTTGAAACATGGATTTAAAAAACTATCGGAAAAAGAAGGAGGAAAAAATTCACTGATAACCATGATATTCAATAATTAGATAACTATTTATTTTCAACCATTCCTATTTTAGCTTATTTATCACCGTTTCCAATAGTAAGTAAAAGACCATCTATCTTACGATGGTCTTTTTTACCAATAATTAATCTTTACCAATTATCATTTGTGAGCAATTTCGCCGTTCGGTTCATAGTCCGCCACTTTCAGCGGAGAGTGTTTCTCAATGTATCCTTTTAATACTTCTGCATCGACAAAACCGGTATTAACATATCCCGGTAAATCATCAACTCGCGGATAGCCGTCACCACCGATAGCATTGAAGTTCAACGTTGCCATCCGGTAAGTTTTATTCAGATCCAGTGGTTTTCCACCAATTTTGACATCACTGATATTTTTACCATCTTTCACAAAACTGACATTGTAGAACTGACCATAAGCACCAGAATCAGCTTCCATATTCGCAGCAGCAGTCAAATAAGGCAGAACTTCACTTCCTTTGAAGTCTACATAAACCAATTGATTAGAAAATGGATGAACTTTTAATACATCTTTATAAGTGATATCCCCAGCTTCAATAGAATCCCGGATCCCTCCTCCACTCATCACAGCAAAATCAGCGTTTGCCCGTTCCATTTGTGCTGCCAGCACGAGGTGAGCCATATTGGTCTGTATAAAACGAACTTTGCTGCGATCGCCCTCCAATTGACCGTCAACAGATCCAATTTTGACACCTAATTTCTGATCCCCTTTATCCTGATAAGGTGTCAACAATTTCAGCATTTCAGAGTTTTGAGGAATTTGGTGAGTGTAGTAAACACGCTCTGTGCTCCCGTCTTCTTTTTTGACCCTTTTATTTAAATTGATGGGAATCAATTGATAGTGAACTAGCTTAAATTCACCATTGCGAAACTGGAAATCAGCCCGACCAACATATTTTCCCCACTCATGTGCCTGAACAATCCATGTCCCATTTTGACGATCCGGAGAACAAGGAGTTCCAGGGACATAATTCACCTGTTTATAGTTTTTATTTTCCGCAGACATACAAACCGGATCTTGTGAATGTCCACCCACAATCATATTTAAATAACCAGCAGGTAAACTACGTGCCATTTCCACATCACCAGGCGCATTCGTGCCATGATGACCGTCGTCGTAGTGCCCCATGTGGGTTGCTGCAATAATGACATCCGGCTTTTCACTCTTCTTCAGTTCATCAATGACTTTTTTTGCTTCTTCGGCAGGTATACGGAATTCCACATCAGGGAAATTAGCCGGATTACCTATTTTAGCTGTATCATCAGTAGTTAAACCAATAACCGCAATCTTCACAGCTTGCTTATCGAATATCACATATGGCTTAAATAAGCGCTTGCCGGTACTGGTTTGATAAATATTCGCTGACAAGAATGGGAAAGTCGCCCATTTTCCCTGTTGATAGAGCACATTCAAAGGTTTATCGAATTCATGGTTTCCCAACGCCATCGCGTCATAACCCACTAGATTCATTCCTTTAAAATCCGGCTCAGCATCCTGCATATCCGATTCAGGAACACCAGTGTTGATATCCCCGCCAGATAACAACAATACACTGCCGCCTTTTTTAGCAACTTCCTGACGGATAGAATCCACTACGGTTTTTTGAGCTGCCAGACCATACTCTCCATGATCATTCTGCCAAAAGTGACCATGATGATCATTGGTATGCAGGATTGTAATATCGTACGTTTTATCCTTTTCCCAAGCAGATGCGATCATCGGTGACAATGACAGAGAAACAACTAGGGCACATACTGACGCTTTAAATGAAAATTTCATCGGGTATCTCCATGTTCCTTAAATAAATCTGTTATTAGTTTTCAAGAATGTTGAAACCTACCCCGTTTAAGGCATGTTACTTTTTTATAACAAGAAACCTTACTAGAATAAGTACATATTCACCACAGAATGGAATAACGACACGACGTTAGACACGGTGTTTTTTCGATCAAGATTACATAATCAGGCTATTAAATAGAGTGTTATTTCATTTTTTTGCGATAAGCATCAAATTATATCAAGATAAGCGAAGATTTTATTAGGAAGTTAATATGTATTAAGGCGTAACAATTAAATGACAATTCAACACCACCACAACGTAGGTGAGACTGGGTGAAATAATGAACAAAATTAGGCAAAATAAGACTATCTTATTATCAGATCCGCGGAAAAAAACACAGGGAACTGCTTTCTCAATACTGGGTGCGATCAGCTTATCTCATCTCCTGAATGATATGATCCAATCGCTCATTTTAGCAATTTACCCACTATTGCAGTCTGAATTTACCCTTAGCTTTATCCAGATCGGAATGATCACTCTGACTTATCAGGTTACTGCATCCTTACTACAACCTCTCATCGGCTTATATACAGATAAACACCCTCAACCTTACTCACTCCCTATCGGGATGGGGTTTACGCTATCCGGATTACTTTTATTAGCCTACGCAGACAGTTTTCCTATTATATTATTGGCCGCGGCACTAGTCGGCACAGGTTCATCTGTTTTTCATCCTGAATCATCACGGGTTGCTCGAATGGCTTCGGGTGGCCGTCTTGGATTAGCTCAATCCTTATTTCAGGTAGGTGGAAATCTGGGCAGTGCACTTGGCCCTCTGTTAGCGGCTATCATCATAGCACCTTATGGTAAAGGCAATGTGGGGTGGTTTTCTCTGGCGGCCCTGTTGGCTATCATCATTTTGTTACAAGTCAGTCAGTGGTACAAAATGCAGTACCATGCCACTTCACGCCATATATCCAATACGCTCCCCCATCCCCGCCTCTCTAAAAAAATTATTATCCGTTCATTCATCATTCTTCTGGTACTAATTTTCTCAAAGTATTTCTATCTCACCAGTATCAGCAGTTATTACACCTTTTACCTGATCCAAAAATTCGGTATTTCCGTACAAAGTGCGCAGATTCATCTCTTTGTATTTTTGTTTGCTGTGGCTACAGGCACGATTATTGGTGGCCCAATCGGTGATAAGATT
The DNA here is from genome assembly GCF_002632465.1 of Xenorhabdus budapestensis. Classification (GTDB taxonomy): domain Bacteria; phylum Pseudomonadota; class Gammaproteobacteria; order Enterobacterales; family Enterobacteriaceae; genus Xenorhabdus; species Xenorhabdus budapestensis. The sequence continues at coordinate 30,176 of NZ_NIBS01000008.1, forward strand.
GGCCGTAAATATGTCATCTGGGGATCTATCCTGGGCGTTGCCCCTTTTACTCTGTTATTACCTTATGTATCGCTATTCTGGACAGGTGCTCTCAGCGTTATTATCGGTCTGATACTGGCATCTGCATTTTCTGCCATTCTGGTCTATGCACAAGAATTGATCCCCGGCAAAACAGGCATGGTTGCGGGCTTATTCTTTGGGCTGGCATTTGGTATGGGAGGCATCGGTGCAGCAGTACTTGGCTATGTAGCAGATAAAACCAACATAGAATCAGTTTACAAAATTTGTGCTTTTTTACCACTTCTTGGTATTTTTACCCTATTCTTGCCAAATATAGAAAAGAAGAATGAGAAAAATAGTACAAGATACTAAAAAATATTATTTTCTTAATATCACTTCTCTTTGTAAACATGAGTAAATAATGAAAAGATCTACATAAAATACCATTACAATAATATTTATGTAGATCGCCTGCATTTCCATATAAAAGAATATTTTTCAAGCAATTACCTTAAATTATTTGTAAAATAAATTATTACCTCACCTAATAATACAATCTATAACAATCTAACCTAGAAGGAGCCTTGATGGAGCATTCGACACCTCTAATCACGACTATTGTTGGCGGTTTTCTTCTCGCCTATCTGCTCGGTATGTTTGCACAGCGCCTGAGAATCTCGCCTTTAGTAGGCTATCTTATGGCAGGTGTACTCGCCGGACCTTTTACACCTGGTTTTGTTGCCGATACTTCTCTGGCACCCGAACTTTCAGAAATTGGCGTGATCTTACTGATGTTTGGTGTCGGCCTGCATTTTTCACTCAAAGACTTATTAGCCGTAAAATCAATTGCAATCCCAGGTGCTATTGCACAGATAGCCGTTGCAACCGTTCTGGGAGTCGGCTTATCAAAACTACTTGGCTGGGGATTATTCAGTGGGATTGTCTTTGGCCTCTGCCTGTCAACCGCCAGTACCGTAGTGCTTCTCAGAGCACTGGAAGAGCGTCAACTCATTGATAGCCAACGAGGTCAGATTGCGATTGGCTGGTTAATTGTTGAAGATCTGGCAATGGTACTAACTCTGGTATTACTACCCGCATCTGCTGGTATCTTAGATAATCAGAATGCAGATATAGGTCAGTTACTGCTCGGACTGGCTATTACAATTGGCAAAGTTGTCGCCTTTATTTTATTGATGATTTTCGTCGGCCGCCGTCTTATCCCCTGGCTTTTAGCGAGAACAGCCGGTACAGGCTCCCGTGAATTATTTACCCTTGCAGTCCTTACCATCGCATTAGGGGTCGCCTATGGTGCCGTGACACTGTTTGATGTCTCATTTGCATTAGGAGCATTTTTTGCCGGCATGGTGCTGAATGAATCAGAATTGAGTCATCGTGCGGCACAAGATACTTTGCCTCTCAGAGACGCTTTTGCAGTTCTATTCTTTGTGTCCGTAGGCATGTTGTTTGACCCAATGATCCTATTACAACAGCCAATTGCCATTTTAGGAACCCTTGCCATTATCATTATTGGCAAATCAGCCGCCGCTATGTTGTTGGTCAAGATCTTTGGTCATTCGCGACGTACTGCGCTGACAATTTCCGTCAGCCTGGCCCAAATTGGCGAGTTTGCCTTTATTCTGGCAGGGCTCGGAGTAACTTTAGGCATGTTGGATGAAGATGCTCGTAATCTTATACTTGCAGGAGCCATTCTTTCTATTATGTTGAATCCAGTTTTATTCAGCCTGCTGGATCGCTATCTGGAAAAAACAGAAACCATTGAAGAGCAGCTGTTGGAAGAAACATTAGAAGAAGAAACTCAGATCCCTGTCAATATTTGTGGTCATGCCATTGTCGTGGGATATGGCCGGGTTGGTCGTCTGCTTTGCCAATATCTGCAAGAAAGAAATTTTCCCTTGGTAGCCATTGAAGATACACGTGCCGGATTTGAAGAGTTAGGAGAAGCTGGCATCAGTGCCGTAATGGGTAATGCGGCCAAAAAAGATATCATGACATTAGCAAGACTGGATTGCGCTTGTACACTATTCCTGACCATTCCAAATGGTTATGAAGCGGGTAAAATTGTCGAAAATGCGCGGGAAATGAGACCAGATATCAATATCATCGTCCGTGCTCATTATGACGATGAAGTCACTTACATTACAGAACGCGGTGCCAATCACATCATTATTGGTGAACATGAAATCGCCAAAACTATGGCTAATGTACTAACGGAAGATGATGCAGGTTGCCCAATAACTCCACCATCATCACTTTCACCAACCAATCCATCAGCAGCATAATTATTAGCAATATGGAGTATCCCGGTAAAATTAATGGGATACTCCTGAGCAATAATTATTAACGTTCCCAGTATGCTTCTTCGAGACTATCTTCTTTTTCTGGTAATCCACGAGTCAAGCGCGGAGCATGCTGGCTCAATACCTGATAACTCACTCTATTCGCATACTTACATACCTGAGCCAAAGAAGAATATGTCAAATAAGAGCGCATATGTTTGCTGGAATTAGGAACATTCATGCGGTGATAACTATTGGCCGTAATATCATGCAGCAATGCAGACAATGCACCATCTCCTGCTCCATTAGTGTTCATAATCTTCTCAGGCCCTCCCATATATGGCTCAATATGAGAATAGACCCGCATTGGACTCTGACAATCAGCCTGACGCATCGCGCGGCTAAACTCAAAACGATTGAATTCAGCAATTGCACCCGGCAATAATGGATGTGAAGTCTGACGTTTATGCTCTTCTTCAGTGTAACCCGCCATATATAATCCAGCTGGCCCGGCAGTACACAATACGAGATCCACCCAATTCAAAACCATATCTGCCGCCAGCAGAGGATCACTAAAACCAGTCAGTTCCTGAGCTTCATCCTCATTCATAGCTACTACAGAAACGTGCTCTGCCAGAAAATCACGCCACCATTGAGGATCATCAGCAATGACGTATTTAGTTCCTAATGTCAGTACAACAGGGACATTATGCTTTTTCGCATATTCGATAGCTTTCATCGTCGCTTCCGGCATAGGTTCACCTGGCTTACAACGTACCAAATAGGCTGTAATTATCAATGCCGATGCTTCCGCAATAATATGTTCAGGAATATTTTCTGGACTGAGTTGATTCATTAATCCTGGGCTGATAGCGAATGTTCTTTCACCATTTTCAGTTATCAAAGTGAAACAACGGCCAATTGGACCATTAACCCCCTGAAGATGATTTAAATCCATACGGCTGGAAGTATTGCAGAGATAACAATAGGCGTAACTGCCAATTTGGATGTTATTGCACATAGTGCCAAGTAATACGGATTTGTCATCAGCTAAAACAGAGTAATTGTGCAAAGTATTACCGATAGTTCCACCTGCAAACTGATGGTTGATCAAGTTATTTTCTGCTAACTCATTATAGAGTGCCTCAGCCACATCATCCTCAATAACTAATGAATGCCCTTGGCTCAGGTTATAGCGTTGAATAAAACTTTCATCTACTTTCGCTTCAATATCTACCAATATTTGGTCAATACCAACAACATAGGCCCGATTATTTTCAGTATCCATCATCTCTTTGATGGGCTGGAGTAGAGGATCTCTGAGGCTGACAGGAAAATAGTGTTTAGATTTACGCTTACCGGGGAATTTCATAATTGATTGCTGCTATAGAGCCAAAACATGCGGCATATTAGCATAATCCCATTTGGCACAATACTACAGTGAAACAAAAAACCTGATGTTCATAAATGGTATCCATAAAGAAAAGCGGCCAACGTTATTACAACATTAGCCGCTAAAATTACGGTTATTATAAGTCCCTAAAAAATATTGGTTTATAAAACATATTAAGCTGTTTGCTGCTTCTGACGACTACGCACCATATGGCGCATCAGGACAAACATAATGGACAGGATAAAGCCAATAAAGCCAGCACCAACCAGAATCAACAGACGTTTAGGTGAATCTTTCGTTGTTGGCTCATAAGGCTCCTGCATATATCTGAATGGCTGGAAATCAAGTTTATCAATATTTACAGTTCCCAGATTCTTGATATACAAAAGACGGTTACGCAAATCCGCATCTATCATTGTTGAATCGGTGATTCCTTCAGTAATCTGCAATTTTCGTTGCAACGCATCGGAACCTAATGCAATTGAATAATCTGGATCATCCTTAATGATAGAGCCACCATTAGAGACTGGTTTTTTGACACCCGCAGAGTTGGCGATGGAAATCGCATACTTCAATCGTTCAATATCTGTAGCACGCATATTGGTGATACGAGCCAAATCGATCTCATAGAGTTTTTTCGAGTAAACCAGCTTCTGATGCACCATATCATCCAGTTCATCTTTCACCTGATCCCGCACAACTGAAGAGACAAATTTGATATAGCCAGATAATAATTTGTAAGAATCTTCCGCTGTACCGGCACTAAAAGAGAGCGTTGTTTCATAAGACTCATCATCTTTATCTTTTTTAGGCACGGAAGAGGAAATATTTTTATTTACAATCTGTTCGATCAGGCCTCTTTTGCTCTGTGCAGTAATCTCGTCTTTACTGGCAAGCAGTGCTCGGAAATAATCAGTATCCACCAAATACTCTTCACGTAATACACGTGAATTATAGTTTTCAACAAAACGCTTATATAACGACTCTTCTGTCAGCTTTGGTTCAAGATTAAGAACATGCAGCTCTGTTAATACGTTTTTTAATGGCTGAAACTCTTCCAACCCTGGTTGCACCATCGCAGCCGTACTGGTCCATTTTTGTGGCAAGAATGATGCAATACCAAAGCCAATTACTGCAAATACAAAGGATACTGCAATAATCAAATATTTTGATTGAAAGATTACGGAAAACAATTCAAACAGATCAATTTCATCTTCTTGTTGCCTTGAATGATAATAATCTGCATGCTCCTCATAAAAATCTGCGTGCTTAACTGGTTTCTTACTCATTATCTACATTTCCAATCCAAAATAATTTTGCTTCTCAATTGTTGCCCGCCGAGTTTCTGCTCCCACTCACGGATTCTTTTGATTTTGAAGCAATATCCTTAAAAATCACACAACTCGCAAAACATATGCTGGTTAACTATAAGCAAAAATATACATATCAACTAAGGGTTTACCAGCATGGAGTCCGATAACAATCCATGATTGCCAATAATTCATTACCTGACGATGTTATTGATCAATTGTTCGAACAGCGAAATGTGTGCCTCATTATCGTTAAGTGCAGGTATATACTCAAACTTTTTCCCACCTGAACCCAAAAAAACAACTTTATTCTGTTGCTTAATTTCTTCCAATGTCTCAAGGCAATCAGATGCAAACCCCGGACATAATACCTGAACATGTTTCACACCTTGTTTTGGCAGCGATGCCATTGTCTTATCCGTGAAGGGTGTTAACCACGGCAAACGACCAAAACGTGATTGGTAGGTCATCATAATTCTATCTGCCGGATAATCCAACATTTGCGACAAAAGCTCAGTCGTTGCCAGGCAATCTTTTGGATAAATATCCCCCATTTTCACCAGACGTTCAGGAATTCCATGGTAAGAAAGAATAAGGCGGTCAGGCTGACCATGTTTTTCAAAACTTTGCTCTACTATTTCCTTTAGCGCAGCAATGTAAGCAGGGTGCCTTGCATAACCACGGATAAAATGCAGATGAGGAATAGTACGATATCCCTGCAATATTTTGCTGATACTATCAAATACAGCTGCCGATGTTGTACTGGAATATTGGGGATAAAGAGGAAGTATGATGAAATGATCAACACCTTGCTGTAACAAAGTATCTACTGCCTGAGGTAAAGAAGGTAAGCCATAAGTCATCCCCAGAACCACAGGAATATTACTCAGCTTTTCACTCAAGCGTTTTTGTTGACGAATACTATAAGCCAGTAAAGGAGATCCCTCTTCTGTCCAGATTTCTTCGTATAGTTTAGCGACACGGGAAGAACGGAAGGGAAGAATAACACCGTGTAAGAATGGCTTCCAAATCAATGCAGGGATATCTACCACCCGTCGGTCACTTAAGAATTTCGCCAAATAACGTCTGATTGCTGCTGGTGTAGGTTCATCTGGCGTGCCAAGATTGACCAATAGAACACCATAATTGCGATTACTCATTCCTCAACACTCCATCAAAATGACTGGTAATCTAAAATAAAACACTATGATAGTCACATATTACATTTTATGGGGCGAGAGTCTCATGGTATATGAGGTAAAAGTCAGGCGGTATTCACACCGCCCGCTCTGGCAGTTCAGGATTAAAATGAATCAAGAACCGACTGTATGATTAACCCAGAATTCTGGCTAATTCTTCGCTGACTTCAGACACCTGACGGGTTCCATCAAGTTTGAAGTATTTTGTATTACCGTTCTGAGCTTCTTGTTGGTAATAAGAAACCAAAGGTGCTGTTTGTGCATGGTATTCAACCAGGCGTTTATGAACTGTATCTTTCTGATCGTCTTTACGAATGGTCAATTCTTCGCCTGTAATGTCGTCGTGGTTTTCCACTTTTGGTGGATTGAATTTGATATGGTAAACACGGCCTGATGGTGCATGTACACGACGACCAATAATGCGTTCAACGATAATTTCGTCTGGAACATCAAACTCCAGCACATAATCAACCTTGATACCCGCTTCTTTCATAGCATCAGCCTGAGGAATGGTACGTGGAAACCCATCCAACAAGAATCCATTACGGCAATCATCTTGTTTGATGCGCTCTTTAACCAAGGCAATCACCAGCTCGTCAGTGACCAGTTTGCCATTATCCATCAATTCTTTTGCTTTCAAACCTAACTCGGTGCCTGCCTTTACTGCGGCACGCAACATGTCACCTGTTGAAATCTGGGGGATCCCAAATTTCTCCATGATAAATTGCGCCTGAGTCCCCTTACCGGCGCCTGGCGCGCCCAGCAGAATAATACGCATCGCGTAAATCCCCTTGCTATTTGCTTTTCGTATTTTTAAAAGAAAACGAACCACCATACCATTGGAATGGGGGATGGCTCAAGAAAACAGGTAAACGTTTTCGCTTTCATCAAAAAATAAACCACGCTCAATTTTCGGTTGAAGCGTGGTTTATTGTCATAATTTCAGCGAAATTACGCTTGTTCAGCTAATAATAATTGATTCATACGACGAATGAATTGGTTTGGATCATTCAATGTTCCACGTTCAGCAAACAGCGCCTGATCCAGCAGTAATTCTATCCAGTCAGCAAACTGAGCATCATCCTGAATGTCAGCCGCTCTTTTCACCAAATTATGTTCCGGGTTCAGTTCAAAGTTATAACTAACTTCTGGCACTGACTGGCCTGCTGCTGCAAACAGTTTTGCCATTTGAGTCGTCATTCCGTTGGCATCAGTGGTGACTATCGCCGGAGTATCAGTCAATCGATGAGTCAGTTTAACTTCTTTCACACGTTCACCAAGCAGTGTCTTCACGCGTTCAATAAATGGCTCTAGTTTCTTATCTTCTTCTTCCTGCTCGGCTTTGTTCTCATCAGCCAGTTTATCAAGGGATTCATCAGCCTTACTAACTGACTGGAATGATTTACCATCGAACTCAGTCAGATAGCTCATCATCCATTCATCAATACGGTCGGACAACAACAGAACTTCAATGCCTTTCTTACGGAACAGTTCCAGATGTGGGCTATTCTTCGCCGCAGCATAACTATCAGCCGTAATGTAGTAAATCTTTTCCTGACCTTCAGCCAAGCGGCTGATGTATTCTTCCAGAGAAACAGTTTGTGATGAGCTGTCATTGTAAGTGGTTGCAAAACGCAGTAATTTAGCGATAGCTTCTTTGTTTCCGCCATCCTCAGCCGGGCCTTCTTTCAACACCAGACCAAACTGCTGCCAGAAAGTCTGATATTTCTCTGCGTCATCTTTTGCCAGTTTATCCAACATTTGCAATACACGTTTAGTCAATGCACTGCGCAGATTACGGGTGATTGAACTATCTTGCAGAATTTCTCGAGAAACGTTCAATGGCAGATCGTTGGAATCAATCAGACCACGGACAAAACGCAGATAATTTGGCATGAATTGTTCTGCTTCATCCATGATGAATACACGCTGCACATACAGTTTCAAGCCATGTTTATGTTCACGGTTCCACAAATCCCATGGGGCTTGAGAAGGAATATACAGTAAGCTGGTGTATTCCTGCTTACCTTCAACACGATTGTGGCTCCAGCTCAGAGGATCAGTGAAATCATGAGAGATGTGTTTATAGAATTCTTTATACTCATCATCGCTGATTTCAGCTTTACCACGAGTCCACAAGGCTTGAGCTTTATTGATTTTTTCCCATGCGACAGTAACTGAATCGTCTTCTTCGTTTTTAGTTTGGGTTTCAATTTCAACAGGCAAAGCAATGTGATCAGAATATTTGCCAATGATAGAACGTAGACGCCAGTCGTTAAGGAACTCGCTTTCCCCCTCGCGCAGATGCAGAGTAATTTCTGTACCACGATCTGTCTTTTCAATATCTGCAACAGTGTAATCACCTTCACCGGTCGATTCCCAGAATACACCTTGTTCTGTCTTCGCACCTGCCGCACGGGTACGTACGGTCACTTTATCAGCAACAATAAAGGAGGAGTAAAAACCAACACCAAATTGTCCAATCAACTGGCTATCTTTAGCCTGGTCAGAACCGATAGATTCAAGAAATGCCTTAGTACCGGACTTTGCAATCGTTCCCAGATTATCGATCACTTCATCACGGGTCATACCAATACCATTATCGCTGATGGTAATGGTTTTCTTCTCTTGATCTAAAGCCAGACGAACGCGCAGTTCAGCATCATTCTCGTACAATTCAGGCGCAGATAACGCCCGGAAGCGTAATTTATCAGCGGCATCTGATGCGTTTGAAATCAGCTCGCGGAGAAAAATTTCTTTATTGGAATAGAGAGAGTGGATCATCAATTGCAATAGTTGTTTGACTTCAGACTGAAATCCACGGGTTTCCTGATCTTTCATGCTCATTTATTACCTCAATCTAAATCCAGTTCAGATATGTAAAATCGGAAGATGGTAATCAAATGGGGATAAAACCTGAAAGTTTCAAGCTCAGATAACAAGAAGAATTTGAAATTAATTATATAAATCATTAAAAACAATAAGTTATACAAGACATTATGGATGATGGGGCTCTCCGCAACACCATCCATTGGAATTTCCCATTAAAAAATAATGGGAGAACAATCACAAGTCAGTAATTTTCTGCCGGCCAGCAAGAGAATGGGATAGTGTTGTTCCATCCACCATTTCGAGTTCCCCTCCAACGGGAACACCATGAGCAATACGACTGGCAGTCACACCATATTGTGAGCACATTTCCGCAATATAGTTTGCTGTTGCCTCTCCTTCGACAGTCGGGTTGGTCGCCAGAATAATTTCTGACAGGGTTTCAGAAGACAAACGCTCTTCCAAGCGCTCCAACCCAATATCCATTGGACCAATACCATCCAACGGCGATAAATGCCCCATAAGGACAAAATAACGCCCCGCAAATTGACCGGTCTGTTCAATTGCGTGGATGTCCGCTGGGCTTTCCACCACGCAGATTTGACCATTTTGCTGGCGACGGGGATTGGCACAAATTGTGCACTGTTCCTGCTCTGTAAATGTCCGGCAGTCCTGACAATGACCAATTTCAGACATGGCGCGCGTCAATGCTTGCGCAAGCCGCATACCGCCACTGCGATCCCGTTGTAAAAGATGAAACGCCATTCGTTGTGCCGATTTAGGGCCTACACCCGGCAGGCAACGCAGTGCTTCCATCAAGGATTCAAGAAGAGGGCTGGTTTGCATCAGAAAGGCATCTTAAAGCCAGGTGGCAATTGCATACCACTGGAAACACTGGCCATTTTTTCTTTTTGAGTTTCTTCAATACGGCGAGCTGCATCATTGAATGCCGCAGCAATCAAATCTTCCAGCATATCCTTATCATCGTCCATCAGGCTTGGATCGATTTCGATACGGCGGCAGTTATGTGCACCATTAATGGTAACTTTCACCAAACCTGCACCAGATTCACCAGTCACTTCCAGATTTGCAATCTCTTCCTGCATCTGCTGCATTTTTTCTTGCATCTGCTGGGCCTGTTTCATCAAATTGCCCAAACCACCTTTACCAAACATAATTCTCTCTCTTTGCTTTAGACACAGTATAAATACACACTGCGAGGTTAAACAGGCCGGATACTTTCTTCATCCAATTCTGCATCGAATAACTGCTGAAGTGTTTGAATCGTTCTATCCGAAATAATGGATTGGCGAGCTTGTGCCAATTTTTCTTCATAAATGGCTTGTCGCCACTCCAACGGCGTTTTTACCGCTGGATTATCATCTTCAATGATACTGAGTTCAATAGGTTTACCATGTAATTCACTCAATGCTTCGGATAAAGATCTCTGTACCGATGCTGAATTAAGATGACGTTGTTTTGAACGCAAATGAAGGCAGAACTGACTTTCGTTAACCTGCTCTTTAAATGCATTCAATGCCACCTGTTGAACCAGTTTTGGAATATTCAAGTTATCAATTTCAGCGGCCCATGGATCTCTTTGCTTAGATTCAACAGCCAACTTTTCCAGCAATTCTGGTGTCTTTTCATATTCAAGCGCTGATTTGATCGCTTTTGGTGTTGTAGCAACTGGTTTTTCTTCAATATTTTTAGCACGCCAGCGATAAGCCTCTTGTTTTACAGGTTTAGATTCCCGTGCCTCGGGAATAAAAGATTGCGGCCGCTGTTCAGCCACCGTAACCAATCGCTCCAGTGCCAAACTTGCCGGCTTCGTCTTCACAGACGCTGCCGGCTCAACCTTTTTTGGAGGAGCGTTTCCTTGGCGAGAAAGCAGATTCCTCGCTTGCAGTAATTTTGCTGTCGGACTGTCAGCTACCGATTCTGCCTCTGATGTTTGGGGCGTTTTTTGTTCAGTAGATTTTTTGCTGACAATACTGTCAGGTACAACATTGTCAGGTACAGGATTATTTGGCTCGGAATTATTAGGTTTGGATTGAGCTATAAAACGCTGTTGTGCAGGTGTTGATGCGGCAATAACCGATGCAGCAGGCATTTCTACATTATGGGGTTCCGGCGTTTCTTCAATAATTGTTTTGGGATGAAACGCCAAAGCACGCAATAATGCCATTTCAACCCCCATTCTGCGCTCCGGCGCATAGGGGAGATCTTTACGACCAACCAATAAAGCCTGGTAATAAAGTTGTAAATCGCTAGGTGAAATTGATTTCGCCAGCCATCGCAAACGCCCTTCTGTTGAAGACGATTCTATGTCTGGTTGTTGAGGCAACAATTGGATCATGGCAATGCGATGTAACAACGATAACATCTCGACCAAGAGATTTTCCCAATCCATACCACGTGCTGCAACCTGATCAACCAGAGCCATAAGCTTCTGCCCATCAGCACGAACTAACGCTTCTATCATTTCCAGAGGCTGTTCATCATCCAGCGTGCCCAACATCTGGCTGACAATCTCTGCTGTCAGTTTTCCCCCTCCACCGAGAGCAATGGCCTGATCGGCCAGACTTAATGCATCACGCATACTGCCATCCGCTGCACGAGCCAATAGCTGACGGGCCCGAGCTTCGCTCTCTATTTGTTCGGCCTTAAGTACATGCTCCAATTGACCACTGATTTGATTAACATCCAGTGCTTTCAAATGAAATTGCAGACAACGTGAAAGAATAGTTATCGGCAATTTCTGCGGATCAGTCGTTGCCAACAGAAATTTCACATGTTCTGGCGGTTCTTCCAATGTTTTGAGTAAGGCATTGAAACTATGACGTGACAGCATGTGTACTTCGTCAATAAGATAAACTTTGAAACGCCCTCTGGCAGGTGCATACTGCACGTTATCCAGCAATTCGCGGGTATCTTCCACTTTTGTTCGCGAAGCAGCGTCAATTTCTATCAGATCAACAAATCGTCCCTGCTCAATTTCAAGGCAGTTTGTACACTGTCCGCAGGGGGTTTTTGTGATACCTGTTTCACAATTCAGCCCCTTTGCCAACAGACGCGCAATAGTTGTTTTTCCCACACCACGAGTGCCGGAAAAAAGATAAGCATGATGGAGGCGCTGGTGTTCAAGACCATTAGCCAATGCAGTCAACACATGTTGCTGACCAATCACATCAGAAAAAATTTGTGGGCGCCACTTACGGGCAAGTACCTGATAGCTCATGAATACCGAGGAAATTGAACACGACTGTCTATCATGCTAGCACAGCCTCACCATGGACGGCGAGGCTGAAGTATCAATTATACAAAAATCAGAACAATCAGTGACCAGGAAATTCGACGAGAATGTAGCTGTCAACACCCTGATTTTTCAAACGCTCTGTACCACCCAAATCAGGTAAGCCAATGATAAAGGCGGCTTCAGAAACCTTTCCACCAAGGCGACGGATTAAGCGAACTGTCGCTTCGATTGTTCCACCAGTTGCAAGCAGGTCATCAATAACGAGAACTTTATCTTCGGCTTTGATACTGTCTTTATGAATTTCTAATGTATCAGTGCCGTATTCCAGATCATAAGTTTCACTTAATATCTCTCTGGGTAATTTGCCTTTTTTACGGACAGGAACAAACCCCACTCCCAAACGCAGTGCTACAGGTGCTCCAAACAAGAAACCACGCGCTTCAGTACCGACAATTTTGGTGATACCTTTTCCCTCAAAATGTGCGACCAGTAAATCAATCGTCGCTTGGTACGCAACGGGATTATCCAATAGCGTAGTAATATCACGGAAAAGTATGCCTGCTTTGGGATAATCAGGTATTGTTTCAATACTATCTTTAATAAATTGCAGTTTTTGTGCGTTAGCGGTCATAATTAATGCCAGCCAGTTAAAAAAATGAAAACGCTAAAATCTATGAAAACTACCGGAAAAAAGCAACAACAAAGCACGTTGCTGCTTATATTTGTTGATATGTATCAAACTTATCCTCTATGACATCCTGCATCATCATTAAACATAACTTTGATGATCGGATAGCATAGAATTTAACAAGAAGATTATTGACTATAACGGGATACTGATGGGTATACAAAATTTATTAGATGTGCTTGAAAAACAAATCAGTATGCTGGCAACCGAGTTAACTTCCCTGCCCGATACTCCATTTTCAATTGCTCGCTTTGATCAGGCTTTATTTCATCACCACAGCAATAGACTCAGTGGATATATGCAGGAAATTAACCAGAATATGGCCCAGTTAAAACATTGTGTTAGAGATAATCGTACTGTACAGGTCAAATTTCTCTCTGAACGTTTAGTAATGCAAATTGAGGCTCTGAAAAGAGAATTTTCCACCCAATCACTCCGCAGGCAAGAAGATAAGTTTGATCAACAGTCACAAGAACGAGATCTTTACCAACGATTAGCCGAACATCAAGATTATCAACGCCGTTTAATAGCAATGATTGATGATCGTGAGTTACAACTAGATCAACAAGTTGTATTGGCAAATAAATATAAACTGCAAAAAGAAATCGCCGCTCTGGCAGGAAGGCTTGCCCGTTGCCGTCAGGCATTAATGCGTATAGAAAAAGTGATAGAAAAACAGGAATATTCAGATTAATTAGAGGAATAACCGTTATGACTCTCGAAAATGCACCAGCTGAAGTTAAACTTGCAGTAGATCTTATTTATCTACTCGAATGCAATGAAATTTCCCCTGAAATCGCATTAGCTGCACTAGAGATCGTCAAACATGATTTCCAAGGGAAGCTAAAACAAGAGTCTCAACAAACTGAGAAAAATGCCTGATAAACAATCATCAGGCATGTTCTTTAAAGTCATTCCTTAAGGTAAGAGCGGCTTGTCGTCAGAGGCTGGAGGTTCATCTGAATGACGTCGGCCACTGCTCACGGAGGGTTGAGGTACGGGATTTCGCATCATAGTCTTTTGAATCTCTTGCAGACTATTTCCCTGTCCATTATGCAAATAGACTTCCAGCTGATTGAACGCAATATTGATATCATTTTCCCGGCACAATTTATCTATACTGCGGTTAACTTCATCTACCGTGCGGCTGCGATCACCTAATTCCCGCACATATAACCTTAATTCATGATCCAGTGTGCTGGCCCCGAAACTCATAAAATAAACCTGTGGTTCTGGTTCGTTCATTACGCGGGGATTACTTTTCGCCGCCTGTAACATAACTTCTTTCACCTTATCGAGATCAGAACCATATGCAACACCCACCTTAATGATAATTCGGGTGATTGTGTCAGAAAGTGTCCAGTTAATCAGGCGTTCTGTAACAAATGCCCGGTTAGGAATAATGACCTCTTTACGATCAAAATCAGTAATTGTTGTTGCACGAATACGGATTTTACTGACTGAACCAGAATATGTTCCTATAGTAACGGTATCTCCAATACGGACAGGACGTTCAAACAAAATAATCAAACCTGAAACGAAGTTGGCAAAGATTTCCTGTAAACCAAATCCCAACCCTACCGAAAGTGCTGCTGCCAGCCATTGTAATTTATTCCATGAAACACCCAGTGTTGCCAGTGCACTAATCCCCCCAACACCGATGATAAAATAAGTCAGCGTTGTCTTAATGGCATAAGAGGAACCCTGTTGTAACTGTAAACGGGATAGTACCAATACTTCCAACAAACCCGGCAGGTTTCTCATCATGACCCATGAGATAACCAGCATCGCTATGGAAAGTGCCAAATCTTTCAAGGTGACATGTTGCAGGACATTTCCCAGCTCTGTTGTCGTGCTGTATTGCCACAGATTAATTCCGTCAAGGTAAGAGAATACCGTCACCAAGTCAGACCAAGTCCAGTAAAAGGCCATAAAAAAGATCAGAAACAGCACCATCGTGGTTAAACGTAATGATTGCTGGTTAATAAGATCCAACGCCATTGGTGGTTCTTCTACCACTTCACCTTCTGCACCTTCTTTTACTTGAGCCTGACGGCGGGCAATCGCCCGGTGATACGCAATACTACGCGCTGCAAGGCTTAATCCACGCAGACAGGACTGATAGCAAATATGCCAGAGAAGTAGCAGATAAACACTGTAAAGCCAGCGTTCAGATAAACGTAATGCCGTATAGAAGTAGCCGGATACTGTCAGCACAATCAGAACCAACGGTGCAAAAGTCAATGTCGTTATCACGATGGTTTGGATCATATGCGAACTTTTTTCACGCCATACCTGACGACAGAATGGAAAAATAAAAATAAAAACAAAGAACAGACAAATCAGTACCGTACATTGACCAATAACATCATCAGATAAACGAAGTGGATGTTTAACACCCAGAGTTACCCAGAACAGAAGCGGCAATAAAGCGAGTGACAATCTCACGAGATTCTTGCGAAATAGTGAACACATTTCTCTGCTCAGTGAGAAATGCTGTTCTCCGATCCCACCTTTATCCAGAATTTGGTAACTGCATCCATAGACAATCCAGAATAACGCCATTTGACGGGAGAATCCCCAAACCAACTCCCCTAACTCATCACCTGACTTCGAGTACCAGTAACCTATTGCCAGAATAATAAAAGCCAGTGGCAGTGTCTTTATCAGCGTTAGAATCAAGGCAAGTGGAGTATGTAATTGACTATCTCTGCGTAATTGCCCTACCTCAGCAGAAATTTTCTTCAGTTGCACATTAATACTTTTTGTCTGCCAACGTAAAAAAAACCCTACAAGTAAAAGGGGAATAACAAAGTGAATGGAATTCTGTAACCCGGTGATAAGCCCGCTGATCGTAAAATGAACATTAAAATGCGTCAGCTCCTCATGAGCTAATGCTGGCAGTGATTTCAACCATGCCCAGTTCATAGGCTTATTGCTATTAACCCAGAAAATCTGCTGGACGAGCGTCTGTTCCAGCGATTGAGTCACATCCAATAACTCCTGTTGATCCATCTGCAAATTAATGGCATGTGTAATCTGCTGACCAAGCAGATTGTTCAGTTGGTTCAATAAATCCCGACGAATCTCAAGCAATTGCCCTATCGCATTACGAATTTCCCCAACTACCTCTTGAGGCTCATCTTTTATCTCACTGGCATGTTGGTTCAATAGTTGATTGATATAGTCATTAACCAAGTAAAGCTGATCACGTTGCTGAGCAATTTCAAACTGTTCTAACCGCAAATCGGCAATTTTTGTTGGTAAATCCTTTGTCAGAGCATTTCGGGGTACTTTGAGCTGCTCCTGAAACAAAATGCGTGATAACAATAAGCTTCCACGTAACACCTTAACTTGTTCTTTCAAACCACGCTCAGATTGGATAGCTCTATCCAGAAAATTCTTTACCTGAATTTTTTTCTGCACAAGTTGGTTATTATCCCGTGTTGCCGCTACTAAACGCTCACTAAAATCACGATTTATCTCAATTTCTTCCCTGATCAGCGGATTAGACTGAATATCGGGATTAGTATCATCTGAATTCTGCACCTCTTTGGCGGTTTCTTCCGAAACAATTAGGTGTCTTCCATTAACAATATCCTGAATTAACTGGACATACCGTTCCAATTGTTCAATTTGGAAAGAAGTGTAATCACGTTGAAGCTGTAAAAGGGTTTGCAACTGGGTGTTCACTCGCAAGGACTCTTTCTGGTAGTCCTTTTGTTGCATCAAGAAAGATTGCTCTACCAATAATAATTCGATTTCGGTATGACGAGCCTCGGACTGTTCCGTGATTGCGTTATTAAGCTGATTACGAATTTGCTGCAACCGTTGTACATTATGATACAGCAAATTTTGTGCTCGCTCTGGCTGCGTTTGTAACCCAATCAGTTGACTATTATAACTGGCGAGATTGTCCTGTGCTTTTTGCAGACTGTTCAGTGTATTGTTCAGTTTGGTTTCAAGTTGTTTCAGGGACAAAGTAGCCAGATTTTGCTTATATTCATCCTCATTCTGTTGAGAATTATTCTTCAGATTTGCTAATTCAGCGGTGAGCTGTTGTGATTTCTGCGGCAATTCCTGTAAATTTTTTTTAAGTTGCTCAGAATCCAGCTTAACCTGATCTATTTTATCAAAGAAAGAGAGCGTTTTTTCTAAATCGGCTATTGAGGTTTTCTCCTCAACTGTATGCTCTTTACGCTCTGTTAACACTTTAAGTTGATTCTGGATATCATCACGCGTTGGAACATCACTGCTGAATGCAGCCATAGCTGGATGAAAAAAGCATGACAGAAGAATAAATAGGCTCAACAGTCCTAAAAAGCGAAAATACAGTATCCCAGGTCTTTTATTGCACAAGACCCCCTTATTGAGTACTACACTCAAATAGTGGTTAAATGGAACCATGAATTCATCTACTCATCGTTTGCAGATAATGGAATGATAGCACTGAAGTGCGGGCAACACTGCTATGTTTATTTTTCAGCCCAGTGTCAAGAATCTACTTTTGAACACATAACTACTGGTCATAATAAAAATTGATTCCATCCATATTTATCTCATGTTATTCAAAATTTGTTTTCTTCAATACGACGCAAGTGATGGCTATATTTTAGTGTATCGATGAAACTATCCACCAGATATACAGATTGCTCCTGAATATTAAAACTGTCCGGCGCAAATAACCAATTCTCCAATAACCCGGTCATTAATGCTCTTAGCATAATAGCTGAACGTTTGGGATCGATATCATAAGGCAACTCTCCCGATTGAATACAAGCAACCAACACATCTTCTATTTTTTGATAATCGGAAATACATACCTCCCGAATCTGCTCAGCCAATAAAGACATTTCTCCAATAAACTCACATTTATGGAAAAAAATTTCCATTAACAAACGGTTCTGGCAATTACCCGTCATCATTTTTAACAGAAAAATCAACAGAGATCTCAATACAAGGAGTGGATTATTGGGATATTTTGCTTGATACTCTTTTTCAAAAGCATCTATTGTGCTTTCGGGCATTTTACAAGCAGCAAAAAGCAAATCAGTTTTGTTTTTAAAATGCCAATAAATTGCGCCGCGTGTTACACCGGCTGCAATTGCGATATCTGATAATGACGTAGCAGAAACGCCACGCTCAGAAAAAACCTTTATCGCAGCTTCTATAATTTGTTGACGAGTTTCTTTAGCTTGCTGTTTAGTTTTTCGTGCCATTTTTATGCCATAAACTTTGTTTTTTAACCGAGGCTGATTTACATACATTCATGTATGTTTGTACTATAGCATCGCTCATCAATGAAGTAATAATTTCACTCGTTAGCACTCATCAATTCGAGAGTTTACATTGAAAAATTGAGGTTTACTTATGCGAAAAATCAGAGGGGTTGTGCCTCTGGCCACATTACTGGTACTTTCAGGCAGCTTCATTCTCTCAGGATGTAATGACAGTCAAGATTTTCAGCAAGGGGCTGCTGGCGAGCAGGTTCCTGAAGTCGGTATCGTAACGCTGAAAACTGAACCTCTGACAGTGATCACAGAATTACCGGGCAGAACTTCAGCTTATCGCGTTGCTGAGGTACGCCCTCAAGTCGGCGGCATCATTCTGAAACGTAACTACAAAGAAGGCAGTGATGTTCATGCCGGAGAATCTTTATATCAAATTGATTCAGCAACCTATCAGGCAGATTACAGTAAGGCCAAAGCAAATCTGGCCAGAGCAGAAGCAAACGAGAGCGTCGCTCGTTTAACTGTTGAACGCTATAAGTCATTGCTGGGTACACAATATGTTAGTAAACAAGAATTTGATAAAGCAAATTCTGAATATGCTCAGGCTGCGGCAGATGTTCAATCTTTGAAAGCGGCATTGGAAAGTGCCCGCATAAGCTTAGCTTATACTAAAGTCACTTCTCCCATCTCAGGACGTGCAGGTAAATCTACCGTCTCTGAAGGAGCACTGGTTTCTGGCGGGCAGTCAAATGCTTTGACAACGGTTCAACAACTTGATCCTATCTATGTTGATATCACGCAATCCAGCGATGACTATCTGCGGCTTAAGAATGAGATCGCAAAAGGCACAGTTCAACGAGAAAACGGTAAGCCCAAAATTCACTTAATCACTGATGCAGGGAAAATGTATAGCCAGACTGGTCACCTTGAGTTTTCAGACATTACTGTGGATGAAACAACGGCTTCCATAACAATGCGTGCTGTTTTCCCGAATCCAAATGAAGAACTACTTCCCGGTATGTTTGTCCGTACCAAACTGGAAGAAGGAGTACGCAAAAATGCGATTTTAATTCCTCAACAAGGGGTGACTAGAACACCTCGCGGTCAAGCAACGACATTCGTCATTGATAAAGATAACAAAGTGGAATTACGTTATATCAATGCCACTCAGGCCGTTGGCAACAAATGGCTGGTTACCAAAGGCCTGAAAGCGGGTGACAGAGTCATCGTCACAGGGTTGCAGAAAATCGCGCCGGGAATAACAGTTCAGCCAACAGAAGTTGATTTGGATGCCAAGCCTACAACAACTAAAACTGAATCAGCCAAAAAATCTCAATAAGGAGTTGGGGATTCATGCCTAAGTTTTTTATAGAACGACCAATCTTTGCATGGGTAATTGCGATTATCACTATGCTTTCTGGTCTGTTGGCAATAATGAAATTACCTGTGGAGCAATATCCTTCTATTGCACCGCCATCGATTTCTATCTCAGCAAGTTATTCTGGCGCTGACGCAACAACAGTACAGAATACGGTCACTCAAGTTATTGAGCAAAATATGAATGGGATCGATAACTTAGTGTACATGTCTTCTAGTAGTGACTCTGCCGGTCGCGTGAGTATCACACTCACCTTTGAAGCGAACACAGACCCTGATATTGCACAAGTGCAGGTACAAAATAAACTGCAACTGGCAATGCCTTTGTTACCTCAGGAAGTTCAACAGCAAGGCGTTAGCGTTGATAAAACAACCAGTTCATTTTTAATGGTCGCGGGCTTCATTTCTGAAGATGATTCTATGACTCAGGATGATATCTCCGACTATGTTGGAGCCAGTGTCAAAGACTCACTCAGCCGCGTTACTGGTGTGGGTGAAGCAATGCTGCTTGGTACTCAGTATGCCATGCGTATCTGGCTCGATCCTGACAAGTTAGTCAATTATAAAATGACTGTACAAGATGTCATGAAGGCCATCAAGGATCAGAACAACCAAGTTGCAGCCGGTCAGCTAGGGGGAACACCTCCTGTTCCCGGGCAACGCCTAAATGTTTCCATCATTGCCCAGACACGTCTAAGTTCTCCCGAACAATTCAGCAAGATCCTGATACGTGTAAATCCTGATGGTTCAAAAATCAGTCTGAGTGATGTAGCTACTGTTGAGCTTGGTGCTCAAAACTATGGCTTCATCGCCCGATTCAACGGTAAAGCTTCGTCAGGGCTCGGTATCAAATTAGCAACCGGTGCCAACGCCTTGGATACGTCTAAAGCTGTCAAGAAAGTACTGGCTGAACTGCAACCATTTTTCCCGCATGGTTTGACCGTTGTATATCCGTATGACACAACTCCCTTCGTTAAGATTTCTATTTTCGAAGTGGTGAAAACACTGGCAGAAGCTATCCTGCTGGTCTTCGTTGTCATGTATCTGTTCCTGCAAAATTTCCGGGCAACATTGATCCCAACCATTGCGGTTCCGATCGTATTGCTGGGTACATTTTCAGTACTGGCCGCATTTGGTTACTCCATCAATACGTTAACCATGTTTGCCATGGTACTTGCCATCGGGTTACTTGTAGACGATGCCATCGTCGTGGTAGAAAACGTTGAGCGCGTCATGCAAGAAGAAGGGCTTTCACCAAAAGAAGCCACAAAAAAATCAATGGGACAGATCCAAAGTGCTCTGGTCGGTATCGCACTGGTACTTTCTGCGGTATTTGTTCCAATGGCGTTCTTTGGTGGATCGACCGGTGCAATTTACCGTCAATTCTCGGTGACAATCGTCTCAGCAATGATATTGTCTGTATTTGTCGCCTTGATCCTGACACCAGCACTCTGTGCAACCATGCTTAAGCCCGTTACCAAAGGCAGCCATGGCATTCAAACCGGTTTCTTTGGCTGGTTTAACCGTTTGTTCGAAAAAAGTACGCACCACTATACCGATAGTGTGGGGCGTATGTTACGTGGCACAGGACGTTATCTGCTGATTTATGTTGTACTGATCGCAGGTATGGCTCTGATATTCATGCGTATACCCTCTTCTTTCCTTCCACAAGAAGATCAGGGTGTATTGCTGGCAATGGTTCAGTTACCTTCCGGATCAACTCAGGAGCAGACACAAAAAGTATTGGATGAAGTTAATGATTACTTCTATACCGATGAAAAAGACGTTGTTCAATCTGTATTTACCTTAAACGGCTTTGGTTTTGCCGGTATGGGACAAAATATGGGGCTGGCCTTTGTTAGCTTAAAAGATTGGGATGAACGTAAGGCTGCAAAAGACAAAGTCCAGGCAATCCTAGACCGAGCTAACATCCGTTTTTCACAAATCAAGGAAGGGATGGTATTCGCATTTAACATTCCGGCGATTGTGGAATTAGGCTCCTCCAGCGGTTTTGATTTCCAGCTAATTGATAGAGGGAACCTTGGACATGAAGCTCTGACAAATGCACGTAACCAATTACTAGGCATGGTCGCTCAACATCCCGATATGCTCACGAATGTTCGTCCAAATGGGCAAAATGATACTCCTCAGTACCGTTTCTATATTGATCAGGAGAAAGCAGAAGCACTGGGTGTTTCCGTCAATGACATCAACACAACATTAAGTACGATGTTTGGTGGTGCTTATATCAATGATTTCATCGACCGTGGCCGGGTCAAAAAGGTTTATATTCAGGCCAATTCAGCTTTCCGTATGTTGCCAAAAGATATTGGCAAGCTGTATGTCCGTAACTACTACGGTGAAATGGTGCCATTCTCTGCGTTCATAGATACTTCCAAAGAACCGTGGATTTATGGTCCTCCGCGTCTGGAACGCTATAATGGATTACCATCAATGGAAATCGTCGGTGAAGCTGCCCGCGGAAAAAGTACCGGTGATGCAATGGCCCTGATGGAAAAATTTGCTTCACAGTTGCCACCGGGTGTTGGCTATGACTGGACGGGAATGTCTTATCAGGAACGCTTATCAGGTAACCAAGCACCGGCACTATACGCTCTATCATTGATTGTCGTGTTCCTCTGTCTGGCAGCACTGTATGAAAGTTGGTCCATACCATTCTCTGTAATGTTAGTTGTACCACTAGGGGTTATTGGTGCATTGCTGGCAACTTTAATTCGTGGCCTGGACAACGATATCTACTTTAAAGTAGGTTTGCTAACAACAATCGGTCTGTCTGCAAAGAATGCCATCCTTATCGTTGAATTCGCCAAAGATTTGCTAGAGAAGGAAGGTAAAGGACTAATAGAAGCAACCTTGGAAGCCGCGAGAATGCGTTTACGTCCGATTCTGATGACTTCTTTAGCCTTTATGCTAGGTGTCATGCCTTTGGTCTTGAGCAATGGTGCTGGCTCTGGAGCTCAAAATGCCGTAGGAACTGGCGTACTGGGAGGTATGATTGCTGCAACATCGTTGGCAATCTATTTCGTCCCTGTATTCTTTGTTGTAATTAGACGCCGTTTTAGCAAAAAAAATGAGGATTATACCCTATAGATTTCAAGATGCAGCGCGACGGCAAGGGAACGAATTTGCCCATCCAAAGGCAGGCCTCCGGTGAGAGGCAGGAGCCTCTCATTAATCCCCGGTAACACAGATAACTATGTGATCGGGGTGAGTGAACACAGCCAACAAAGCGGCAACTTGAAAGATGACGGGAATAAAATACATTTCATCTCCTCAATAAATCCAGTAATTAACTTAAAAGGCCACATCCGTGGCCTTTTATATCAAGCCAATAACATCAACAACAAAACATCTTCTCATGTATCCAACATGGAAAATCACCTTTACCACAGTCAAAATAAATATTTATGAAAAATAGCCTACATTTAAAATGTGATATCTTTACGTTTTTTATAATAAATGGAAGATAAGTTAGTAACTTGACACCTGTTTCTTCTGATTACACCTTTAATGGTAAAAAGTGTTCCCCCTTGATGATGATATATGTAATAATGACGTTATATTGATTTTGAAAGTTCCAATACAATTACCCATACCCAAGTCAAATTCAAGTTGCAGCGTGATAACAAACAACTTACAAGCCTCCAGAAGCATAGATAACTATACCCAGTAACTGTGCTTAGATAACATATGTGAGTGAACGCAGCCAACGCTATAACCAGCAAAAAAGTAGCAATTTGAAAGATGGAGGGTATATAATGATTTTTGTACCTACTTGCTATAACATCTACTATATTAGTATAATCCAATATATTTGATGACATATGTGTTTACATCCATATTTTTTGTAGCATGCTAGCTTTTGACCTTAATTAAGTGTAAATTGCTCACCTTTAAAAAAGCGTGTTGGTGAACGCAAAAAATATAGAGTCTTATTATTAATAAATAATAATCATGTTTTGATAGGCTTAATTCTAAAAGAACGACTATAATAATTGATATGTATAAGCCTTAGCTCAAATAATCCGTGCGTTGTTTACGGGGGTGATTATGGATGAATATTCACCAAGAAGACATGATATTGCTGAATTAAAGTACTTATGTGAAAATTTAATTCCCGAAGCATTTTCAGTGTTGAATCGCACTGATAATCATTGGATAAACGACCTTACTTCTGAAAAAAGCTTAAGACTAAACGAATTTATCGAACACATTACTGTGTTTGTTTGGAGTTTTAAAATTAAATATACTGATAACTACAACCTCAGTACCTTAATTGATAAATATCTGGATGAAACATATAACTTGTTTGGAAGTGATAAGATAAGCTTTGTTGAACTGACAAAGTGGCAAAGAACAAATGAACGCTTAACTAGCATTCTGTTACATGATTTGAACGCTTCTTTAAGTAAAATCTGATAAATATATTCCTAACTATTTTTATACCAAATAAGATAAGGCTATTATGACTAAAACTGACTATCTGATGCGTTTGAGAAAATGCACTTCTATTGAAACACTGGAACGTGTAATTGAGAAAAATAAATACGAGCTTTCGGATGATGAACTAGAACTGTTCTATTCCGCCGCTGATCACCGTTTAGCTGAACTCACCATGAATAAACTCTATGATAAAATCCCATCATCTGTTTGGAAATTTGTCCGCTAAGCTGCTGTGATCAGATAGGAAGTAGTGAAAGCCGGTAACTATTATCGGCTCCCCATATATCGGTCGATATGTAAACCGATTGTAGGGTAAAGATGGTGGGTTAAAAACCGCGTCTCGAAAATGGGTGAGGGCTCTACCAGCAACATTCCAGCACACACATCCCCTGCTATGGCTGCTTCTTTCCAGACCTGACCAAGTTAACAAGTTAGCGTTGCGGGAGAACCAATAGAGCCCCCATTGACGTTAGCTTTAAACTTCAAAGCGGCCGCCATTATCTTTCATACAACTTCAAATAGCAAGCCACTCCAATTTAAATGCCCATTTATTACCCACAATGATAGGTAAATCTTCAAAAAAGTTGTTTTAACATACAAAACAGCTTATAGGTTCATGTCATCACTGGCAATTTGTTCAATTGTAATAACAAAGCAACTCAGGCTCCATGAAATCAGAGCCTATTCATTTGATTGAGTATCATTATCCGAACCAAAATAGAGATGCTATCTTTTAAGGATTAATACATAAGAGTTACAATCGTGCTCTTAACCAAAATAACAAATAAAATAGTTTAATAAGATAGATCATTAGTACTTTCCTATTTAAATATATTTAATCAACATCATGTTTGAAAAATGGTGTTTAAAGAATTGCGCTTAAAAATTTGTGTTTGATCACATCAAAAAAACTATTAACCTAAATATCTAATCAATAAAAATGACTGGCACAACTAACAAACATAATAATCAATAAACAAACTTGGTAGCTAAAATATCAATTTAAAATGATGTAATGAAGTTTATGAAATCTATCAAAACATACTCACTTCAACCATCATGTCACTTACCCACATAGTTCTGATAAAAAACATCTATAAAAATAGCCATAAAAATCAAAAAATAATAATAAAACCAAACACCTATCGCATTCTTTAATAAGTATTGATAAGATTAATAACACCCTATTTCATTTCATGATGAAAACATAAAGACAAACTTTACAAATTGAATAGATTTTTTATTTTATGAAGAAGATAAAAAATCCATCAGAAATTAATATATTATTATTTTATAAAGACTTACCTAATATTACAAAAATAAGGGCACATTATGAGTCAGGCATTGCAAAATTTAATCAACCTGATGCATCTGGAAAAGATTGAAGAAGGGATTTACCGGGGACAAAGTGAAGATTTGGGATTTCCTCAAGTTTTTGGGGGGCAAGTTATTGGTCAATCTCTATATGCAGGAAAGCAAACTGTTACAGATGAGCGCATACTGAACTCCTTCCACAGCTATTTTCTCCGGCCTGGTGATAGTCATAAACCAATTATTTACGATGTTGAAATATTACGTGATGGAGCCAGTTTCAGTGCCCGCCGTATCAGTGCCATACAAAATGGCCACCCTATTTTTTACATGACAGCTTCTTTTCAGGCTCACGAAGAAGGTTTTGAACACCAGGGTCCAATGCCAAAAGTTCCTCTACCTGAAACGTTAGCACCTCAACAAGAAATAATTAAGAATATCTCTCATCAACTGCCTGACAAACTGAAAAGTGTGTTTTCAGCTTCTCCCCCGTTAGAAATAAGACCTATTAATTTCCATCGCTCTATTAATAATTCATCAGAAGAGCCTATTCGTTACGTCTGGTTTCGTAGCAATGGCAAGCTGCCGGAAGAACTCTATATTCATTATTGTCTACTAGGTTACGCCTCAGATTTAAATTTTTTACCTACATCATTACAACCTCATAACGTTCATTTTATGGAGAAAGGCATCCAGGTTGCCACTATTGATCACTCTATGTGGTATCACCGCCCATTTAGGATGGATGACTGGCTACTTTATGCAATTGAGAGCCCCTCAGCATCAGGAGGTCGTGGCTTTGTTCGTGGTCATATTTATAACCGTGGAGGTGTACTTATTGCCTCTACTACTCAGGAGGGTGTGATCCGTAAGCGAAAACATACTCAATAAACGAAACCCCAAGAGCATAGATAAACTATGCCTTGGGGTATTTCGAGAACGGGACAACATAATCAACAAAACAAAAAGTAGAAAAGTGGGCGTTTAAACAAACTAATCAGTTATAAGCACTTTCTCCGTGTGAAGTAATATCCAACCCCTCTCTTTCTGATTCAACGCTAATACGTAATCCAACCGCCAGGTCAGCAATCTTGAATGAGAAATAAGCGGTTACGGCTGACCAAACAACACACACCAATATACTGATAACCTGTATGCCAAATTGTCTTAGAATAGTCATTCCTTCCGCAAACCCTGTTCCCCCCAACGCGGAAGCAGTAAAAATACTTGTTAATAAACAACCAACAATACCGCATACGCCATGAACACCAAAAACATCACAAACATCATCAACACGCAACCAACGTTTTAATACGACTACGCCCCACAAACCGATGAACCCGGCAATCACACCAATGACTAGAGCCCCTCCAATGCCGACTGTTGCAGCAGCAGGAGTGATAGCAACCAGTCCAGCAATACAACCAGAGCATGCACCTAAAAGAGAAGGCTTATCGCGTAATAACCATTCTGAAGAAATCCATGACAGTACTGCGCCTGCCGTTGCTACCATTGTGTTCACTAATGCCAGAGCTGCAATAGCATTCACGGCCCCTGCAGAGCCAACATTGAATCCAAACCAGCCAATATAAAGAACTGCTGTGCCAATAAAAGTCATGGGTAAGTTGTGTGGTTTAAAAGCTTCCTTACCAAACCCTGAACGCTTACCCAGTAAGTAAGCACCTACTAAACCCGCAACCGCAGCATTAATATGTACAACCGTTCCACCTGCAAAATCCAATGCGCCATCCTGGGCCAGCCAACCACCACCCCATACCATATGAGCCATAGGAATATAGGAAGCAGTAAACCACAAGACAATGAAAATCAATAAGGCAGAAAAACGGACTCTTTCACACAAAGCTCCAACAACCAAAGCTACAGTGATACAACCAAAAGCTCCCTGAAAAACGACATAAATCAATTTATAGAAACTGCCATTTAAATCAGTAATGGATAAGTTTTTCAACATAACTTGCGTTAATCCCCCAAAGAAAGGGTTTCCTGCCTCAAAAGCCATGCTATACCCATAAATAACCCAGAGCACACAAACAAGTGAAAAACTTACTATCACTTGTGACATCAATGACAGAACATTCTTACGACGCAGCAACCCACCATAAAATAAAGCAATACCAGGTATCGTCATAAAAATCACAAGAATCGTATTTATCAGCATGAATACCGTATCAGCTTTATCAACCGTGTTTCCCGCAGCAAAAGCACAAGAAGGTATACCGACTATGATGCTGATAATAGCTAACCATTGTTTTCTCATTTTTCACCTTCCCATTCACAGTGCTGCATCATTCGTTTCATCTGTCCTAATCCTGACAGCATGCTGTAATTCAAAGACAAAAATCTTGCCATCTCCCATTTTCCCAGTGAAAGCAGCTTGTTTTATAACATGAATGATTTCTTCTACTCGTTCATCATGAGTAGCAATGTCAATTTTTACTTTGGGCAAGAAATTGACACTGTATTCAGCTCCTCGGTAAAGCTCTGAATGACCTTTTTGACGCCCAAATCCCTTTACTTCTGTAACGGTCATACCTTGTATACCTATATCAGAAAGAGCTTCCCGTACCTCTTCTAATTTAAAGGGCTTAATGATGGTAGTGATCAGTTTCATACTCCCCCCGTTTTTGTCTGTATTTGTAAAATGGTATTTGCAGGAACGCATTACAAAGATATTTGCAAAGGGGATGCCAAGAATTTAAAATTACTTATAATCAAATAGTTACAAATAATTCG
Source organism: Xenorhabdus budapestensis (assembly GCF_002632465.1). Taxonomy (GTDB): domain Bacteria; phylum Pseudomonadota; class Gammaproteobacteria; order Enterobacterales; family Enterobacteriaceae; genus Xenorhabdus; species Xenorhabdus budapestensis. The sequence goes on from NZ_NIBS01000008.1 coordinate 58,288, forward strand.
TATTGATAGGAAATGTAAGACAGGGAGTAACCTTTTCAGTTACTCCCAATATGCACGCTAAATGTGCAGAGGTTCATTTAATGTTTCACCAACCTGTTGAAGCTGATACATCTGGTAATAACGGCCACACCTTGCCAATAGCTGTTGATGCTGACCTTGTTCTACAATTGCACCACGATGCAGCACGAATATAGAATCAGCCTCAACAATCGTTGAAAGGCGGTGAGCTATAATCACTAAGGTTGTGTGTTTACGGATCATCCGTAGAGCTTGTTGTATAGATTGTTCTGTTCCCGAATCAATATTCGCTGTTGCTTCATCCAAAATCAAAATTTGCGGTGTTTGTACCAAAACCCGTGCCATTGCCAGAAGCTGTTTTTGTCCGGCAGAAAGAGTATTTCCTTGTTCTCCCAGCCTTGAATTTATACCTCTCGGTAACTTACGAACAAACTCAGCCAGTTGTACAACTTCCAGAACCTGCCAGACTTTTTCCTCACTAATATTTCGCCCTAATGTAATATTGTCGAAGAATGAGGTAGCCAAGACGACAGGATCTTGTTGAACCATTGCCACACCATTGCGCAAAACAGTATGGGAGAGAGAAGATACTGATCGTCCATCAAGATAAATATCACCGTCTTGCCATGGGTAATACCCCATCAGCAAATTGGCCAACGTACTTTTGCCACTCCCAGTATGACCAACAAGCGCAATAAAGCCCCGTGACGGTACATGCAAATTGATATTATGTAACACAACTTTTTCATTGCGATAGGAAAAGCTTAAGTTTTCGACATCAATTCTGCCACTTGCCAAAGCTTGTTGATCAACACCATACTTCTGCTGTGGACTATCCATTAACTCAAAAACCCGTTCGCCTGAGACCACGGCTTGCTGTAATAACGATTGTTGGGCTGTCAGCTCAATCAGTGGTTCATTTAGACGTCCAAGATAGCTGATGAATGCATACAATACCCCAATCCCAATAAAATCCGTTCCCTGAAAGCCAAACAGTAACAATAGACCACACAACACTGCAGCAGAAAACAAGCTCAATAAAGGTCTTAACAGAATGCCATCCAATCGTAATGCCTGCATACGAGCCTGATAGTGGGCCCGATTAGTGGCAAACAATTTCTCACCAAAACGCGCTTGCTGACGAAATTGCTGAATGACAGTCATGCCATTAATGGCCTCATTAAAAATATTATTAATATCAGCAAGATAATATCGAACCCGCCGAATAATCGGTGTACTGAAACGCTGATAAATTATAATCACAAGAAAAACAGCAGGAAAGATCATCAGTGCAACACACGCCATACGCCAATCCAAAAAGAACATTGCTATCAACATTGCTCCAATCAGCGCAACACTACGAAAAACAGTAGGGATGACATTCACAAATAGATCTTTGATAACCTCAGTATCATTCGTCACACGAGATATTAATTGCCCAACAGGTTGGTTATCGAAAGTACTCAAAGGCTGACGTAGAGCTGAATCCATGACATCCGTCCTGATCTGCTGTACGACATCAATAGATGCCTGGTTAAACAGCAAGGACTGGAAATAATGTAAAGCAGCCGCCACCAGCTGTAATATCAAAAACACAACTGCAAGACCACTAACAACATCAAGTGGAAGATTGCCAGTTGAAACTATGTGATCGATAAAATAGCTGATAATCATCGGGCCACTGACTTCAGCCAATGCAGCAATCCATAACATCAATACAGCCAGACCAATTGGCTTACGATAGTTTTTACTGTAAGCCAACAGGCGTTTTAACGATGACCAGAGTTTACGCGTATTAGATTTCTCCATATCAGTATTACTCATATTGACCATCCAATGCGGCTTCCAGTTGTTGATAGTGGTACATATCTGAATACCAACCAGATTGCGCAATAAGCTGTTTATGCTGCCCCTGCTGAAAAATCGTACCATTTTGCATGACCAAAACATTATCGGCTTCTACTAAAGCTGATAATCGATGTGCGCTAATAATAACAGTTCGTTGCTGCCGCCATTGACTGAGATTTTTCATGATACGATGCTCAGTCTGACCATCTACAGCAGAAAGCGCATCATCCAGGATCAGAATCTCTGCATCCAATAGTAATGCTCTTGCGATAGAAATACGTTGTTTTTGCCCACCAGAAAGCATCACTCCCCGCTCTCCGACTTCGGTTTGATAACCTTGTGGTAACTGCAAAATATCATCATGCACATTCGCCAAACGGGCTACTTCTTCGATTTGTTCTTGAGTCGCATCAGGACGCCCTAGGGCAATATTCCTTGCAACCGTGTCCGAAAATAGAAAAGGAGTCTGATTCACAACAGCTAATCGTGATCGCCACTCTTCCAGCCTGAGTGCAGAAACATTGTGGGATTGAAACAATATTTCACCATCAGCAATATCAAACTGGCGTTGTAATAAAGCAAGCAACGTACTTTTTCCTGACCCCGTCGGACCACAAATTCCCAATAATTGACCCGGTAGTAACTGAAAACGAATATCTCGCAGAACAGGCACACTGTACTCTGGATAAATAAAGCACTGGATATTTGCTACCAATGTGCCGCGCTCAGCAGATAAGGAGTGTGAACCATCCTCAATTACCAGAGGCTCCTGTAACAAGCTGCGGATCCGTGTATATGCAGCACTACCACGCTCAACAATATTGAACATCCATGCCAGAGCTAGCATAGGCCAAATCATTAGCCCCAAATACATGACAAAGCTTGTCAATTCTCCCAATGTCAGAGAACCATTCACAACCATCCAACCTCCACCACCAACAGCCAATAAATTTGCAAGCGCGATAGCAATGAAGATAGTAGGGTCAAAGCGTGCATCTACATGTGCAACACGCATATTTTTACGTCCGGCCTCAGTGGCTACTTCTTCGAACTGATTGGATTGTAATTCTTCCAGCCCAAAAGCCTTTATCATTCGAATACTGGTCAAGCTTTCCTGAGCATGGTTATTGAGAGCAGAAAAAGCGCCTTGAGCCAACTTGAAACGATGGTGAAGTTGTTGACCATATCGTTTAATCACTAACGCCATAATAGGCATAGGTAACAATGATAATAGTGTCAATTGCCAACTTATCTCCACACTCATCACAATGAGTACGGCACACCCCATTACTAAGGCATCAACTAAAGAAAGTACTCCCTCACCTGCAGCAAAAACAACTCTATCAACATCATTGGTCGCCCTAGCGATTAAATCCCCCGTTCTATGACGTAAATAGAATTCAGGATCTTGACTGCTCAATCTCCGATAGAAATCACTGCGCAATTTAACAGCTAATCGATAAGAGGCACCAAATAGCCATACCCGCCAAACGTACCGTAGACCATATATGGCCAGCGCAATGATGAGCATAATGCTTATCCACATCAATAATTGACTGGATGACATTGTTTTTGCACTGATACCATCAACAATAATTCCAACCAAACGAGGTGGAATTAATTGCAATATCGCGACCATTACAAGAAAAATGACAGCACCTAAATAGCGACGCCATTCGCTGAGAAAATACCAACTTAATTGAGAAAATAATCTCACAAACCTATTCCCGGGGTAAAAATGAAAAGGATCAGCGACCACTTCACCAAAGAGATTTGAATAATTATCTAATCTGGCATGGGTAACGCCGTTGTATATTTTATTTTTTCCATTGCAAAGTTTGATGTTACATCAATCAAACCAGGGATCCCATTAACCATGCGTTTGTAGAAATGATCATAACTTTTCATATCAACAACTTCTACATGCATTAAATAATCATATTCCCCTGCCATACGATAGAATGTTAAGACTTCCGGCATCTCTTTAACAAAAGCAACAAACTGCTCATACCATTCACTACTGTGCTGTTGAGTTTTGATCATCACAATTACAGTCAAACCTAACCCAAGTTTTTCACCATTAAGTAACGCAACTTTTCCAACAATATATCCTTCATCTTCAAGCCGCTTAAGACGTTTCCAGCACGGTGTAGATGTCAAATTAACGGCTTCTGCCAACGCATTTAGTGACAGACTACAGTCCTGTTGGAGCAGCGCTAGTAGCTTACGGTCTGTTTTATCTAACATACCTATATCCTGTAGAAATATTTCCTAATAATAAAACGCAATATCAGAAAAATAATAATCTATTTCTCCGAATGTAAGAGTAATCTATACGTCAAAAATGTATTTTATCCGGGGTCAATTTATGTCGTCTTTATGGGCTACCAATGCCATAAAATCTATCCAAGCTGATTATCAACGCAGTGCTGATACGCATCTGATTAAACTCAACCTCCCCATGTTTCCTGGAGTTCATCTGTATCTCAAAGATGAAAGCACTCATCCCACTGGTAGTCTTAAACACCGACTTGCACGCTCCCTTTTCCTTTATGCACTCAGTAATGGTTGGATAGATGAAGAAACTCCCATTATTGAAGCCTCATCCGGTAGTACTGCTGTTTCTGAAGCCTATTTTGCTCGTTTACTTGGCTTGCCTTTTATCGCAGTGATGCCCGCTTGTACTGCTAAACGCAAAATTCAGGAAATCAAATTTTACGGTGGTAAATGCCACTTTGTAGAACATTCAGCCCAGATTTATGAAGAGTCAGAACGCCTGGCAAAAGAACTGAATGGTCATTATATGGATCAATTCACTTATGCTGAACGAGCCACTGACTGGCGTGGCAACAATAACATTGCAGAAAGCATTTTCCGCCAAATGGAATTAGAACCATTCCCTGAACCGACTTATATTGTCATGAGTGCAGGGACTGGCGGAACTTCCGCAACACTTGGTCGTTATGTGCGTTATCAAGGGTATAACACTAAACTCATTGTTGTTGATCCTGAGAACTCCGTTTTCTACGACTGCTATCATCAAAATTGCAGACAAATACGCAAAAATACAAGCAGTAAAATTGAAGGTATCGGGCGTCCGCGTGCCGAACCATCTTTTATACCTCATGTTATCAATGACATGCTCCAAGTTCCTGATTGTGCATCGATTGCCACCATCTACTGGCTCGAAAAACTCATTGGCAGAAAAGCAGGAGCATCAACAGGAACCAATGTCTGGGGTGCTTTGCAACTAGCCAAACAAATGCACGACAACAACCAGCAGGGTTCAATCGTGACATTGTTATGCGATAGTGGGGAGCGTTACCTTGATACTTATTACAACCCAGAATGGGTCAAAAATAATATCGGTGACATCACGCTATATCTCACGCAACTACCCAAGCTCAATAGTTATGAGTAACATATCTCCTTTAATTTAAAGAGGCAGGTATCATGAAACGAGCTGTTGTTGTATTCAGTGGTGGACAAGATTCCACCACTTGTTTAATTCAGTCACTTCACCAATATGATGAAGTTCACTGTGTCACTTTTGACTATGGTCAACGCCACCGAGCTGAAATTGATGTTGCCAGCTGTATCAGTAAAGAGCTGGGAGCAGCAGCCCATAAAGTACTTGATGTTACTTTATTGAATGAGCTTGCTATCAGCAGCCTGACAAGAGATAACATTCCCGTACCAGATTTCAATGAAAGCGAAAAAAGTGGCCTACCGAATACATTTGTTCCCGGTCGTAATATTTTGTTTTTAACTCTGGCAGCAATTTACGCATATCAGGTTGAAGCTGAAGCCGTTATCACTGGTGTTTGTGAAACTGATTTTTCCGGTTATCCTGATTGTCGCGATGAGTTTGTCAAGTCTCTGAATAATGCTGTTTGTCTCGGTATTGCTAGAGATATCCGCTTTGAAACTCCATTAATGTGGCTGAACAAAGCGGAAACTTGGGCATTAGCTGATTATTACCAGAAACTGGATTTTGTTCGCACTCAAACTCTCACTTGTTATAACGGAATACAGGGTGATGGTTGTGGTGAGTGCGCCGCCTGCCATCTTCGAGCTAATGGATTAAATCTTTATTTAAACAATACCAAGCCCACAATGGCAGAAATGAAATCCAAAACACAGCTTAACTAAATAATTCAGGCTATCAGTGAGGGGGATAAAATACCTCTCACTTCACTGCTTCATTCTTAAACTCACCAAACCTTTCTCTTAATTCACCTTCCAGTACCAACGTTTGTTGAGTTTTTAAATCAACACAAACAAATGTAGTCATAGAATCGGCGATAATTCGGTTATCACCTTTGCGTATAATCTCCTGGAAAAAAGAGCCGCTTTTATTACGCAACTCCTGCAAGGACGATTTCACTTCCAATTCATCTCCTAATACAGCAGGATGACGATAGTTAATATTGATATTGGCTACAACAAAAGCAATTTTGTTATTATTTAGCCATCGTAACATGTCACTTTCAGCGAGTAAATCCCAGCGAGCCGCCTCCATAAACTCCAAATAACGTCCATTGTTTACATGCTGAAAAACATCGATATGATAACCTCTGACTTTTATAATCGTGCTCATTGCTATTTTCCTTTCAACTCATCTGACCAGTCAATTTATTAACAATAGCAAAACATTTTAATTACAATAGCGTTTAATCAATTATTTTTGATCAGTATCACAACCCTCTTGATAAAATCATCAGCACATTCATCAAGAGGGCTTTTAATCAGTAGGTTAATTTATCCCGGTTTTTCTCTATAAAAGCAGGACCAATACCTTGTACTTCCTGTAACTGCTCAATTGCTGTGAATGGGCCATACTTTTCACGATATTCAATAATTGCCTGTGCTTTTTTGGCACCAACACCATTAAGTTCTTTCGCTAATTCTTCAGCATTCGCCGTATTGATATTAATGCTTCCTTTTCCTGAGAGCGCTTTTTCTCCCTTATCCCTCGATTCATTTTTCTCAGTAGTGGTTTTATTCAGATCAGGTGATTGTGTCAGCACCACTTTATTAACAGCCTCTCCTGCTGCAATAGCATGAGATAACGGCATACTAATACCAAAAGTAAGAATAAATGAATTAAATAATATCCTTAAATACTTCATAAAAATGTCTCCATGTTTTGTTGATGGAGGAAAGAGTGCCATAATAAAAATTCAGAACAACAGGCAAGATTCAAATATGCGAAAGGCCACGAAAGTGGCCTTTTTCAATTACTGTTTTGCAAAATCAGTTGCGAGTAACTTCGCAATTTACTCAATTTGCCCTATTTTAATTTCAGCATTATCACGTAAATTAGCGACTACAGATTCCAGCATAGCATTACCCATCTGGTACTGCTCAATCATCATATATTGTTTAATCTGCTCTTCTGAAACAGAGCCAGGCACAACTTTATTCAATTGAACCAAAACAGCATTGCCAAGCCCATCATGAGCTAATCCATATACTGGTTTACCACCTTTAGGATGAGGCAAGGTAAATACCACATCAGTAACCGGGCTGGCTTGTGGCATACGTGTCATTGCTGTTGGTTCACCAAACTGAAGCCCTGCTGTTTTTAGAGCTTGTTCACCTTTACCTTCTTTTAATGCTGTAAGAAGATTTTCACCATCAACCTGTAACTGTTTTTCAGCTTTTTGACGTTTTACCAATTCAGTAACCTGAGTTTTAGCCTCTTCAAATGGCATAATAGATTCAGGTTTAACATCATCCACCCGAATAATAAAAGCCCTGTCACCATCAACAGAGATTACATCAGAATTTGTTCCTGAAGCGCCTTTATCATCCATCAGATTACCAAAGAAAATAGCCTGAACTACCTGACTGAAATTAATATCAGCTGGGATATGATCTCGGTCAAACCAATCAGTAGTAGCAGCTTTATAACCAGCGGCCTGTTCTGCCGCAGCTAAGGACTCATTATCATTGGCGGCAGCTTCACTGACTTTTCTCTGCAATGCATAAAACGCATCAATTGCTTTTTCTTGTTTTACCGTTTTTTCTATTGTTGTGCGCTCATCCGCTAATGGCTTAACTACCTGAGGTTTAATATCATCCAAACGGAAGATTGCATACCCATTAGATAATTTGATGGCATCAGAAAGTTGCCCTTTTTCCGTTAAATGAGCAGATTTAATCTCATCAGGTGAAGAGCTGTCTTCCATCCAGCCTAGCTCCCCTCCTTGCTGAGCAGAATATTTATCTGTCGATTTTTCTGCTGCCAATTTGCTGAAATCGGCACCTTTTTTCAATTCATCAAGAATCGATTTTGCATCAGCTTCAGATACAAGTTGGATAAGACTGTATTTCTTCCTTTCTGGTTGTGTATATTTTGACAGGTTATTTTTATAATACTTTTCAATATCAACATCAGTTACGGTAACATTTTTCAGTTCATCCGCAGCATCCATCTTGATATAGCTGACTTTGACTTTCTCAGGCACTGTGAAGCGTTTACTATTCATATCATAGTAATTTTTCAGTTCTTGCTCTGTTATTGTCTGCTTTGCTTCAACTGATTTCAGTTCAAGAGTTGCCAAACGAACCGTTCTTTCTTGCAAAGACAATTCTGCCATCTGTTTAATTTCTGTCGGCAAAGCAATTTCTGAGCCCAATAACGTTGCACGAAGTTGACGGGTAATCAATTCCTGCCGAACTTGTTCCGCATAATCATCTGGACTCCGGCCTACTCTGGTTAACGTTTCCAGATATTTATTGTTATCAAATTTGCCATCCTCGGTCTGGAAATAAGGTTGTTTGCGGATCTCTGCCTTCACTTGCTCATCACTTGCTGATAGACCCAGTTTATTTGCATATTGTTCAAGCAAAACCGCATTAATAAGACTATCCAATGACTGGCGTTTCAGCAGTCTCACTTGCTGCTCATTACTTAGCAGAGTTGAGAATTGATCTCCCAGTCTTTCCTGTAATGAAATTTTTTCTTGTTGAAATACCTGCTCTAACTGAGCACGACTAATGGTTTGACCATTCACTTTGGCAGCATAATTACCGCCTTCACTTGACAGGTAGCCTGTTACACCTGTCACCAAAAAGGTCAGGATAATTAGAGCCAACACGATTTTAAGCACTGGGCCGTTTGCCGCCGTGCGTAGGTTATCCATCATAAAGACGTAAAACTCCGCTTTAGTGAAAAAGAAACTATCATCTTACGCTAATTCGAACGCTAAGAGAAAAAAAGCGCATCAATCAAGTGATGCGCTTATATTCCAACCTATCAGTTAGATCCAGTCAGTTTATAACTGTCATAGTAAATGAGACAGGTTATTTATGTTCATTACCCGTTAACAGCATCTTTCAGCCCTTTTCCTGCACGGAAAGCGGGTACTTTTGCTGCTGCTATTTTGATTTCCTTGCCTGTCTGAGGGTTGCGTCCTGTACGAGCAGCACGCTCACGTACAGTAAATGTGCCAAACCCTACCAAAACGACATCATCACCGCCTTTCAATACACCAGATACTGAAGAAATGAATGCATCTACTACACGCCCGGCAGCTGCCTTAGAAATATTTACATCAGCAGCAATTTTGTCGATCAGTTGTGACTTATTCACTCTTATCATCCCCATTTTGTTTTACTAACGTAACAAATACCTATTTAGAACGGATAACACGACAGTCTCGCCGTCATCTCAACCAATTCCAGTATTAGCAAGAAATTATAGAACAGCAAAATATTTAATCAGATCTTTAGATTAAACTAACTTAATGAGACAAAAAAAGGCTGGCAAGCCTGAATTGACTTACCAACCTAGTTTTTATAAAGAGTCTTGAGTTAGCTCACTATTTTTGTACTACTTTAGTGAGACAACCTCAGCACCAAATGCAGGATCCTGTAAAGCAATAGTTAAAACGTCTTCCATACGCTTAACCGGATGAATTTCCAAATCTTGAATTACGTTTTGTGGGATCTCTTCTAGATCTCGTTTATTTTCATAAGGGATAATGACCGTTTTAACTCCACCACGATGAGCTGCCAGCAGTTTTTCTTTCAAACCTCCGATAGGCAAAACAAGACCACGCAGAGTAATTTCACCTGTCATCGCTACATCAGCACGAACCGGATTACCTGTCAGACAAGAAACCAGTGCTGTACACATTGCGATGCCTGCACTTGGACCATCTTTCGGTGTTGCACCCTCCGGGACATGAACATGAATATCACGTTTTTCGTGGAAATCCGAACTAATACCCAACTTATCTGCGCGAGCCCGAACTACAGTCAGTGCGGCCTGAATGGATTCCTGCATCACTTCACCCAACGAACCGGTATAAGCCAATTTCCCTTTACCCGGTACACTGGCTGTTTCAATTGTCAGCAAATCACCACCGACCTCTGTCCATGCAAGCCCAGTGACTTGACCAACACGGTTTTCAGTATCTGCACGACCATAATCCACTTTCTGAACACCCAGATAATCTTTCAGGTTATCAGCATTGATTTCGATATGCTTAAGCTGCTTATCCATCAACAGAGCCTTGACTGCCTTACGACACAGCTTAGAAATTTCACGTTCCAAACTACGCACCCCGGCTTCACGGGTGTAATAACGGATTATGCTAATAATCGCCCCATCATCAATGGTCAATTCACCTTTTTTCAAGGCATTGCGTTCTATCTGTTTCGGCAACAAGTGACGCTTGGCAATATTTAGCTTCTCGTCTTCGGTATAACCTGATAAACGGATCACTTCCATACGATCTAACAAAGGTGCCGAAATGTTCATAGAGTTGGATGTTGCCACAAACATCACATCGGACAAATCATAGTCCACTTCAAGGTAGTGATCGTTAAATGTCACGTTTTGTTCAGGATCAAGTACCTCTAACAAAGCAGCAGCAGGATCACCACGCATGTCAGATGACATTTTGTCAATTTCATCCAATAAAAACAGTGGGTTTTTAACCCCTACTTTGGACATTTTTTGAATTAATTTACCCGGCATTGAACCGATATAGGTACGACGATGCCCACGTATTTCAGCTTCATCACGTACCCCGCCCAGAGCCATACGAATATATTTACGACCTGTCGCACGAGCAATAGAACGTCCCAGTGAGGTTTTACCCACACCCGGTGGCCCAACCAGACAAAGAATTGGGCCTTTGATTTTACTAACCCGGCTTTGCACTGCCAGATATTCAAGGATACGTTCTTTCACTCGCTCCAAACCATAATGGTCTATATCAAGTATTTCCTGCGCCTTCAGCAAATCTTTTTTCACTTTGCTACGTGCATTCCAGGGAACCTGCACTATCCAGTCAATGTAGCTACGAACAACTGTTGCTTCTGCTGACATTGGGGACATCATTTTTAATTTTTGTAACTCAGCTTCCGCCTTTTCCCGTGCCTCTTTTGGCATTTTGGCGTCTTCGATCTTACGTTTCAGCATTTCATATTCATCAGGTGCATCATCCATCTCACCCAATTCTTTCTGAATCGCTTTCATTTGCTCATTCAGGTAGTATTCGCGCTGGCTTTTTTCCATCTGTTTTTTGACGCGATTACGAATACGCTTTTCTACCTGTAACAGATCGATTTCTGATTCCATCATAGCAATCAGATATTCAATGCGTTCAACAACATCAGACATCTCTAAAACAGCCTGTTTGTCATTGATTTTCAATGGCATATGGGCAGCGATGGTATCTGCTAATTTTGCTGCATCTTCAATGCTGTGCAATGATGTCAATACTTCCGGCGGGATCTTTTTATTCAGCTTGATATAGCCTTCAAACTGATTAATGGCGGTTCTTACCAGGACTTCTTGCTCACGCTCATCAACAATCGGGGAATCCAGATATTCAACCTGCGCATAAAAGTACTCTCCATTATCCGTTAATGTTGTAATACGAGCACGCTGCAAGCCTTCAACCAGAACTTTCACTGTACCGTCTGGTAATTTTAACATCTGTAGAACAGAAGCCACTGTACCTACGGAAAACAGATCATTAACTCCCGGTTCATCGGTGGATGCTTCTTTCTGCGCTACCAACATGACCTGTTTGTCATGATCCATTGCTGCTTCCAGACAATGAATCGATTTCTCTCGCCCAACAAACAGAGGGATCACCATATGTGGGTAAACCACTACATCACGCAAAGGCAATACAGGGATTTCTATGCGTTCGGAACGCTCAGGGTTCATAGAGCTCTCTCTTCGTTTAGCTTTCGCCAGTTTTTAGGAATCTCGTGAAACACGGTTTTCACGAGTTTCACTTCAAAGAATATAAAATATATGGGGACAGGAATCTGACATTCAATAGCCTATGTCTGCAAAAAGCAAAATGAGGGATTCTCCCTCATTTTATTTTTTCAATGCGTATTGATAGCTGGTGCTTCCTACCCCATTTTCGTCACTCACCAGAAACTTGAGCATCCGGCTTGCTATATATCAATAATGGTGCGGATTTATCTTCAACAACTGTCTCATCAACAACAACTTTTTCTACATGTTCCATTGATGGAAGATCGTACATTGTATCCAGCAAAACACCTTCCACAATTGAGCGCAGTCCACGTGCACCTGTTTTACGCGCCATTGCTTTTTTCGCAATCGCTGTCAGTGCTTCTTTTCTGAACTCCAGCTCAACACCTTCTAGATTGAACAAAGCCTGATACTGTTTTGTCAAAGCGTTTTTTGGCTCTTGCAAGATTTGGATCAACGCTTCTTCATTAAGTTCACCCAACGTTGCCACAACAGGCAGACGGCCAATGAATTCAGGAATAAGTCCAAATTTGATCAAATCTTCCGGTTCAACCTGAGCAAGCAATTCACCTTCTGTCGCCTTATCCGATTCACCTTTAACTGTAGCACTAAAACCAATTCCAGAGCTGACATTCAAACGCTGGCTGACAACGTTGCCTAAACCGGCAAACGCTCCACCACAGATAAACAGAATCTTAGAAGTATCAACCTGAAGGAATTCCTGCTGTGGATGTTTACGACCACCTTGAGGGGGAACGGCTGCCACTGTGCCTTCGATCAATTTCAAAAGTGCTTGTTGAACACCTTCACCTGATACGTCACGTGTTATTGAAGGGTTATCAGATTTACGAGAAATTTTATCTATTTCGTCAATATAAACGATACCACGCTGTGCTTTCTGTACATCGTAGTCACATTTTTGCAAAAGTTTTTGGATAATATTTTCTACGTCTTCCCCAACATAGCCCGCTTCAGTCAAAGTCGTGGCATCAGCCATAGTAAAAGGCACATCTAAATAACGGGCAAGGGTTTCTGCCAATAAAGTCTTACCACTACCTGTTGGCCCAATCAGCAGAATATTACTTTTACCTAACTCTACACCGCTATTGGTGTCTCCATTACGCAGTCGCTTGTAATGGTTATAAACAGCTACTGCTAGCACTTTTTTCGCCATTTCCTGACCGATGACATAATCATCCAAATGTTGACGAATTTCATGAGGGGTAGGTAATGTACTACGCTCACGATGTGGTACTAGCTCTTTAATTTCTTCGCGAATGATATCATTACATAAATCGACACATTCATCGCAGATATACACTGACGGGCCAGCTATTAACTTCCGAACTTCATGTTGGCTTTTCCCGCAGAAAGAGCAATACAGCAGCTTTCCTGAACCGTCTTTGCGCTTATCTGTCATCAGTCAACCTCACTTTATGAGCTGTTATCCCAGTCTCTCTGGCATAACAGAAAAAACGCTGCCATTACTCCGCCGAATTAGGTGTTAGCACAAAAAGTCACCTTAAAATTATAGTGTTGGAGTAATAAATTAATTATCAATAAATTAGTTGCGATGGGTAAATATACTATCAACCAATCCGTATTCTACGGCTTCCGCGGCTGACAAGAAACGGTCACGTTCTGTATCTTCAACGATCTTCTCAAGTGTCTGTCCCGTATGTTTTGCCATCAATTCATTCATACGAGCTTTAACTTTGAGTATTTCCTGCGCATGGATCTCAATATCTGTCGCCTGTCCCTGGTATCCGCCCAGTGGTTGGTGGATCATAACTCTGGAATTTGGCAAACAAAAACGCTTTCCTTCTGCGCCAGCTGTTAGCAGGAAGGCCCCCATTGAGCAGGCTTGCCCCATACAAATAGTACTCACATCTGGTTTAATAAATTGCATCGTGTCATAAATAGACATACCAGCTGTGATAACCCCACCCGGTGAGTTGATATATAAGTGAATGTCTTTTTCTGGGTTTTCTGCTTCCAGGAATAGCATTTGAGCGACAATTAAATTCGCCATATGATCTTCAACTGGGCCAGTCAGAAAAATAATTCGCTCTTTTAATAAGCGGGAATAAATATCGAACGCACGTTCTCCACGTGCTGTTTGTTCAACCACCATCGGCACCAAAGACATGTTAGGTGCATATTGATCTTGCTTGCCACTGTATGACATTTCCGTCTCCTAATAGAACTCACGCTGGTGCCATTCATAACTGATTCTACGTGAGATAAGCGATGATGACCATGATCCAAAGTTAACTAACAGAGGACTCTCCCTCTATAAAAAGTAGTAAGCCTTTACATAATAGTAAGAAAGGATATGAGGTTAAATCTGTTTTTTTCAAGAACAATAAAAAACCCGCAGGCCAAGCTTGCGGGTTTACATCACTGAGAGAAAAATTCATTACCTCAGGTAATCAATAAATAAAACTTATGCCAGTTGGTTCTGATTCATCAGATCGTTGAAGCCAGTTTCTTTTTCAGAAACTTTTGCTTTGCTCAGAACCAATTCAACAGCTTGCTCTTCCAGAGCAATGTTGCGAATATTGTTCATCATTTCTTGATTTTTGCTATAGTATTCAAAAACTTCTTTCGGATCTTCATAAGCAGAAGCCATTTCTTCGATCAGCGCATTAACACGCTCATCATCAACTTTCAGCTCATTGCTGCTGATAACTTCGCCTAACAGTAAGCCAACAACAACACGGCGTTTTGCCTGCTCTTCAAACAGCTCACGAGGCAGTTCCAAAGCTTGTTTTTCAGAACCACCGAAGCGCTGAGCTGCTTGACGACGCAGTACATCAATTTCACCGTCAACAACCGCCGCCGGAACTTCAATTTCGTTAGTCTTAACCAGACCATCCAGAACCTGAGTTTTAATGCGGTTACGCACTGCATTTTTCAGTTCGCGTTCCATATTTTTGCGAACTTCTGCACGCAGGCCGTCAACAGTACCATCAGCAATACCAAAGCGCTTGATGAATTCTTCAGTCAGTTCTGGCAGTTCACGCTGTTCAACTTTCTTCAGGTTAATAGCAAACTTCGCTGCTTTACCTTTCAGGTTTTCTGCATGATAGTCTTCTGGGAAAGTGACATCGATTGTGAATTCTTCACCCACTTTGTGACCAACGATACCCTCTTCAAAACCTGGGATCATTCGGCTCTGTCCCATTGCCAGAACGAAATCAGTTGCTTTACCGCCTTCAAACTCTTCACCATCAACAGAGCCATTGAAATCAACAGTTACACGATCTTCTGCAACCGCTGATTCATCAGTTTCTTTCCAATCAGCCTGCTGTCTGCGCAAAGTTTCCAGCATTGTGTCAACGTCTGCATCTTTTACTTCAACAACTGGTTTTTCAACTTCAATGTCTTCCAGACTTTTCAGTTCGATTTCTGGATAAACTTCGAATTCAACTGCAAAAGTGAAGTCTTCACCGTTTTTAAACTGTTCTGGTTTGTAGCTTGGTGCGCCAGCTGGATTAATTTTATTCTCAATGATTGCATTGACGAAGTTGCGCTGCATCAGATCACCAAGAACATCTTGCAGAACGGAAGCACCATAACGCTGTTTGACGATATTCATAGGCACTTTACCTTTACGGAAACCGTCAATACGAACTTTCTTCGCTACATTAACCAGTTCACTGTTAACTGCTTTTTCAATGTCGGCAGCAGGAACGGTGATTGACACACGACGCCCAAGGCCTTGAGTTGTTTCAACAGAAACTTGCATCTTGTTACCTCAAAAAAATCATAGTGCTCGGTCAACTTCAGAATGGTGCAACGTCTAAAACAGGTTAATTACATCACTCTTCAAGAACCGGGGCGGTCGCATTTAAAAACCGAGAATCCCTGTGATCAGAAGCGCCCCGAACGAAACTATTGTAAAAATTTAGACGCAGCATTATAGCGATTCAGACAGTATGAGTCGAGAATTGCAGACAAAAGCATGCACTATTCGTTGACTTAATGTGATATGCATTGCCCAATGGCTACATCATGATATTGACCATTCGGTATGAATATAAACAAAAATACAGCCCGAAGGCTGTAGTCTAACTTGAAAACCAGATTAATAAAAAATTAAGTAATATGTTGTTGTACGGTATTGTTATACAGTACAACCTTATAAAGTTGATGTCGTTGAACTTCCTCCCCGACATGCAGGTGAGGCCAGAACGGTATCTTCCAATTCAGCCCACTCTTTTTCTGTATAAGTATGAAGCGCTAAAGCATGTACTCCTTCTTCCATCTCCTTAGCCAAAACACTATATACTGAGCGATGGCGATTGAGGATTCTCTGCTCAACAAACGCATTGCTGATCACAATGATTTTAAAATGACTTTCAGAACCTGCTGGTACATTATGACGATAACTTTCATCGATCACTTCCAGATGAGAAGGCTTAAATGCCGCCTGTAACTTTGTTTCTATTTCCTGACGAACCATCTCATTCTCCTTAGTCACCAAAGGTTATTAATCAACCATATATTGATTCTAGTTTATTTCCCGTGATTTATAACATCAGGGCATCCAAATATCTTTTATAGAGTTTACTTTAAGCATTTCCCCACATCTTTCAGTTAGTAAGCATTAGGGATATGCCGTTACCTACGGCAATGCTATGATTGCGACAGTTTATACTGCCTGTATTACTATATCGGGTATCCGTATTCTGAATGAGAACACTTACATGCTAAAGAAAATATTGACTCCATTTATCGCACTTCTCTTTCTAGCCAACTTATCTGGCTGTGCAGACACCAGCAATACATTGGCTATTCAACCTAAAATTACCTTGCCATCGGCAGATCCTACAATGAAAGCGATTACAATCAGTATTAGTGGGGTCGATCATCGGCAATCTCAAGCCCTGGCCCAAATTAACCGTGATGCAAAATTAGTTACGCTGCTGCCTTCACGTGATTTACGCTTTTTACTGCAAGAAGCACTGGAAAAGCAAATGGTTGCTCGTGGTTATATGATTGGCTCTCCGGCGAATGCCAATTTACAAGTCGTTGTGAATCAACTTTATGCGACAGTAAAGGAAGGAAGCCTACGCCACGATATTGCAGCGAAAGCAGAAATCTCAATTATTGTTTATGCTCAAGATGGTAGTAAGCAAATCAAAAACTACCGCACCAGCTATAATGCTCAGGGTCCATTAAACGCAACTAACCCCAAAATCGCTGATGCCGTTACTACTGTACTATCTGATGTGATTGCAGACATGGCTCAAGATTCGTCAATCAGCACCTTCATTAAACAGAACGTTCGCTAACAGGTAACAGAATATAGACTTTCTGCCTGATTTTGTTGAACTTTCCTCTGATAGATTATGGGCAGAAAGTATTAGAAGGGCTTATGACGAATCACACACTGAGTTTATCTACAATACGCAACTACCGTATTCTTCTTTTATTGGGTTTTGCCTCTGGTCTCCCCCTTGCCCTCACCGCAGGAACATTACAGGCATGGATGACTGTCGAAAACGTTGATATCAAAACTATCGGCTTTTTCACTTTAGTCGGTCAGGCCTATGTTTTTAAATTTCTCTGGGCACCTACAATGGATCGTTATTCCCCCTCGTTCTTAGGACGTCGGCGCGGATGGATGCTCATTACCCAACTTTTACTCATTGTCAGTATCGGGGCAATGGGATTTCTCGACCCATCGCAACATTTATGGTGGTTAGCTGCATTAGCTGTTGCTGTCGCCTTTTTCTCGGCTTCTCAAGATATTATTTTTGACGCCTATAAAACTGACATTCTGCTACAGGAAGAACGAGGGGCTGGAGCGGCTATTTCTGTACTGGGATATCGGCTAGCAATGCTGGTTTCCGGCGGCTTGGCGTTATTGATAGCGACTTATATTGGCTGGCATAGTATGTACTGGTTAATGGCAGGTCTGATGCTGATTGGCGTTTATGCCACTCTTACTGCTAAAGAACCTCAGATTGACGCAGCGCCACCAAAAACATTACATCAAGCTGTATTTGAGCCTTTATTTGACTTTTTTAGTCGAAACAATGCCTGGCTTATTCTGCTCTTAATAGTGATGTATAAGCTGGCTGATGCTTTTGCCCTCTCACTCAGTACCCCTTTTCTTATTCGCGGAGTAGGTTTTAATCCGGCTGAAGTCGGTATGATTAATAAAACCCTTGGCCTGGCTGCCACCATTATAGGGGCTCTGTATGGTGGTTATTTGATGCAGAAGTGGAGCTTGTTCCGTGCATTGATGATCTTCGGACTCCTTCAAACCGTTTCAAATTTCGGTTATTGGATACTTGCCGTCACTCCTAAGGATATTTATGTTATGGGTGGCGCTATTTTTCTGGAGAATATCTGTGGCGGTATGGGCACGGCAGCATTTGTTGCCTTACTAATGACGCTTTGTAATAAATCATTTTCAGCAACCCAATTTGCCCTTCTTTCTGCACTATCCGCAATAGGACGGGTTTATGTTGGTCCAGTTGCAGGCTGGTTTGCCGAAGTACATGGTTGGCCAATGTTTTATTTGTTCTCCGTTGTGCTTGGATTACCGGGGCTTGCTCTCTTACTTGTCTGCCGCAAAACACTGGCTTATACCCAAAAAACTGATAATTTCATTTCTCGAACATTATTCAGTCATTACTATCGGTTAGCCTTCCTGACCATGACATTGGCTGCACTTATTTTTATTACCTGGTTAATTATAAGTAGCCTACTATTTGTGATAACTCATTTAGTCACTTTGATATTGTTTATTTCTCCAAAATATATTCTGCTTTTCAATGAGATCAGTGACTTTATATCTCCTATGCTCTCCTGGAGTGTTGTCATTGGTGCCATAGGATTGCTACTGGGAGGTACCTTGGATTATGTGGCATTGAAGAAAAGTAAACTTGCTTAAAATTCTGCCCGTTGCAACAAAAGACTGACAAAGTTCAGTCTTTTGTTGCTCCCATTTAGTGATAATTATCACAATAAAAATAAAAAACTGAAATTATGTGACCTAAGAAACATCTTTTCTTATAGGGAAATATTTATACTAATAAATATTATTATTCTCATGTTCGCATTCATTTTGTTTCGAACTATCCATAATATTTTTTATATGTTTAAAAAAACACATAAAGGGAATTTATGAAAAAACATATTCTGACACTCACCGCAGTTGCTACTGCCTTGGTTTCTGCTTCAGCCAGCGCGGAATATCAGTGGGGGTTTGCCAATGTCAGCATGAACTACCTTGACTGGAGCAAACACACTACACATAAAACAGGGCAGACCTCTCACAAAGACGACTTTGCTTATCTGGAACTAGAAGGTGGAGCTGGTTTCAGTTGGGGAGAGCTATATGGCTTCTTTGACTTAGAAAACCCATTTAACAGCAAAACTGCACAACCTGGTGATAATCGACGTTACGCTTTCAAAACAACAGGGCGTTTTTATCTGGGAGAAACAGGTTTCAACCTTTATGGACACGTTTATGGAACCTACTCACAACCTGGGAAAGCTAACGGTGGCAACTTCCATGAAGTAAACACACTCTATGGATTGGGCTATAACACGACCTTTGCTGGTCTGTGGTTCAAACCTTTTGTTGCCCTGCACTATGTTGACCAAACTTTCTACTCAGGAAATAACGGTTATGTCGTAGGCTGGGTTGCGGGATACGATTTCAATCTTTGGGAGCAAAAATTCAGTGTCACAAACTGGAATGAAATCGAACTGAACCGTAATAAACGCTATGGTAATGGTGGCCGTGATGGTGTTAACGGGGCTCTGGGATTATGGTGGACTCCACACACTTCTTTTACTACTGGTATCCAATACCGCTATGCCAATAATAAACTAGGCGAAGATTTCCTTCAGGATGGTATTGTTTACAGTGTAAAATATAATTTCTAACAATTAGTTTAACTGATGAGCAGTATTGAACTGCTCATCAATATCAAAAACGATCATTTCATTACAATAAAAAGTCAGTTCAAAAACACTAATATGTGATTTTCATCAAAAAAATTATTTTTAAAAATAGAGAGTTACTTTAAAAATATTGCCTATTTTGATTTCTTAGATACAATGACGACCTGAAGTTAACTTTTTGTTAAATCTCATATTACATGTGATCCCTCTAGCATAAAAAACCTATAAGCCATCCTGCTTCTATTACAATTGTTTACACTCCAGTAACCTTACCGTAGAATGCCCGCACTGATGAAACGACAATAAAGCTTTTGTTATCTGGGGTCGCTCAATGAGACTTATGAAATACAAAAAAACTATTGGGTTATCGTCATTACTCGCAGCCACTTTAATGCTAAGTGGTTGCGATATGGTATTGATGAATCCCAAAGGGGCGATCGGCGTTGAACAAAAAACGCTGATACTGACAGCGTTTGGCCTAATGCTGATCGTTGTTATCCCGGCTATCGTAATGGCAATCGTTTTTGCTTTACGTTACCGGGAAGCCAATAAATCTGCTACCTATCGTCCAAACTGGGCACACTCAAATAAAATTGAGCTTGTCGTCTGGACTGTGCCTATCCTGATTATCATCACTTTGGCGACGATTACATGGAAAACGACTCATCAACTCGATCCATATAAGCCACTAGACAGTGATGTGAAACCGGTAACGATTGAAGTTATTTCCCTTGACTGGAAATGGCTATTCATCTACCCGGAACAGGGTATTGCAACTGTAAATGAAATTGTATTCCCTAAAGATGTGCCAATTAACTTCAAAATCACCTCAGACTCTGTGATGAACTCTTTCTTCATCCCTCAGTTAGGTGGTCAGATTTATGCAATGGCAGGTATGCAGACAAAACTGCATTTAATTGCTAACTCAGCAGGTAAATACGACGGTTTCTCGGCCAGTTATAGTGGACATGGTTTCTCCGGCATGAAATTCACTGCAACAGCAACTGAGGATCGTGCAAGTTTTGAAGAGTGGGTGCAGAAAGTTAAAGCATCATCTAAAACCCTGGATACTGTGCAAGCATTCAATGAGTTAGCTAAACCTAGTCAAAACAACCCAGTTGAATACTTCTCAAGCGTGAAACCAAATCTGTTCCAAGAAACTATCACCAAATTTATGGGTGATATGGGCCATAGTGGTATGTTTGGTGTATCTGGTCACGGAAAAACAGAACATGGTGAAGCTGCGGGTCATAATATGAATATGAGTCAGCCGGCTCATGCAGGTGTTGAGGAATAAAGACATGTGGGGAAAATTAACACTTGATGCAATCCCATTACATGAACCCATTATTGTGGTGACATTGATTGGGATACTTCTTGGGGGACTGGCAGTTGTTGGTGTCCTAACCTATTTCCGTAAATGGAAATGGCTCTGGACTGAATGGCTGACAAGCGTCGACCACAAAAAAATCGGGGTCATGTACATAGTTGTTGCTATGGTAATGATGGTGCGCGGTTTTGCTGATGCCATCATGATGCGGGGACAGCAAGCTCTGGCTTCCGCTGGTGAAGCAGGTTTCCTGCCCCCGCACCATTATGATCAGATCTTTACCGCTCACGGCGTTATCATGATCTTCTTCATGGCAATGCCTTTCGTTGTTGGTCTGATGAACATTGTGGTTCCTCTGCAAATCGGGGCACGTGACGTTGCATTCCCATTCCTGAACTCTCTGAGTTTCTGGTTATTTGTTGTAGGTGTCGCTCTGATCAACCTCTCTCTGGGTGTAGGTGAATTCGCTCAAACTGGCTGGCTGGCTTACCCGCCTCTGTCCGGTCTGGAATATAACCCGGGAGTTGGCGTTGATTACTGGATATGGAGCCTTCAGCTCTCCGGTGTAGGTACATTGCTAACTGGTGTTAACTTCTTCGTGACTATCCTGCGCATGCGTGCACCAGGTATGTCCATGATGAAATTGCCAGTTTTCACCTGGGCTTCACTGTGCACCAACGTACTTATCATTGCTGCGTTCCCTATTCTGACAGTTACTATTGCACTGTTAACCCTAGATCGTTATCTGGGCACCCATTTCTTCACCAACGATATGGGTGGCAACATGATGATGTACATCAACCTGATCTGGGCTTGGGGCCATCCCGAAGTTTACATTCTGGTTCTACCTGTCTTTGGTATCTTCTCTGAAGTCACTGCAACCTTCTCGAAAAAACGCCTGTTTGGTTATACCTCACTGGTGTGGGCGACAATCGTTATTACCATTTTGTCGTTCATTGTATGGCTGCACCACTTCTTTACCATGGGCTCTGGTGCGAACGTTAACGCCTTCTTTGGTATCGCCACGATGATTATATCTATCCCAACTGGGGTTAAGATCTTCAACTGGTTGTTCACCATGTATCGTGGCCGTATCGAGTTCAAAACACCTATGCTGTGGACTGTCGGCTTTCTGGTCACTTTCTCCATTGGTGGTATGACAGGTGTTCTGTTGGCTGTACCTGGTGCGAACTTCGTACTGCATAACAGTCTGTTCCTGATTGCTCACTTCCATAACGTTATCATTGGTGGCGTTGTATTCGGCTGCTTCGCTGGTACAACTTACTGGTTCCCGAAAGCATTTGGTTTCACACTGAATGAAAAATGGGGTGTCCGTGCCTTCTGGTTCTGGATCACTGGTTTCTTCGTTGCCTTTATGCCTCTGTATGCTCTGGGCTTTATGGGTATGACTCGTCGTCTGAGCCAGGATATCAACCCAGAATTCAATCCTCTGCTGGTTGTTGCAGCAGGCGGGGTTGTCCTGATCGCACTTGGTATTCTGTGCCAGGTTATCCAGTTCTACGTGAGTATCCGTGACCGTGAACAAAACCGCGATCTGACTGGTGACCCATGGGGTGCTCGTACTCTGGAATGGTCAACTTCATCTCCACCTCCGTTCTATAACTTCGCAGAAGTTCCACACATCCAGACTCGTGATGCATGGTGGGACATGAAAGAAAAAGGCACTGGATATAAGCGCTCTGCTAAATATAAAGAAATTCATATGCCTAAAAACACAGGTGCTGGCGTAATCATTAGTGCATTCTGTCTGATCTTAGGCTTTGCGTTGATCTGGCATATCTGGTGGATGGCTATTGCAAGTTTCGCAGGCATTATCATCAGTTGCATCGTGAAAAGCTTTGACGAAGACGTTGATTACTACGTTCCAGTGGCTGAAGTCGAGAAAATTGAAAATCAGCGTTACGAAGAACTGAGAAAGGCAGGTATAAAATAATGTCGACTCAAACCCTTAACAGTACAGCTGCCCATGACGCTCATGGGCACCACGACACAGGAGCCAACAAGATATTTGGTTTCTGGATCTACCTGATGAGTGACTTGATTCTGTTTGCAAGTCTGTTCGCTACCTATGCAGTACTAGTTAATGGCACTGCGGGTGGCCCAACAGGTAAACAGATTTTTGAACTACCATTTGTCTTGGTAGAAACCTTCCTGCTGCTGTTCAGTAGTATCACCTATGGTTTCGCCATGCTGAGCATGAACAAAGGCAAAATCGGTCAAGTTAACCTGTGGCTATTTGTTACTTTCCTGTTCGGCCTGGGCTTCGTCTCAATGGAAGTTTATGAATTCCATAAACTGATCATAGAAGGTTATGGCCCTGACCGCAGCGCATTCCTGTCTGCTTTCTTCGCGCTGGTTGCTACTCACGGTCTGCACGTAACTTTTGGCCTGATTTGGATCATCATTCTGATGATTCAGGTTTCACGCCGTGGCCTGACTGACGTGAACCGTACGCGCCTGAACTGCCTGAGCCTGTTCTGGCACTTCCTTGACGTTGTATGGATTTGTGTATTTACTGTCGTTTATCTGATGGGAGCTATGTAATGAGTCATCCAAATACTTCTCATTCCGGCGCCAGCCACGGTAGTTTCAAAACCTATATGATTGGTTTTGTTCTGTCAGTTATTTTGACCGTGATCCCATTCTGGATGGTGATGGATGGTACTGCCTCACACAGCACAATCCTGACAACAGTAGTTGTTATGGCTGTTATTCAGATCTTTGTTCATTTCATCTGCTTCCTGCACATGAATACATCGTCTGAAGAGCGTTGGAATCTCGTTGCTTTAATATTCACAATACTTGTCATCGCTATTGTTGTTGTTGGCTCCCTGTGGATTATGTACAACCTGAACATCAATATGATGGTTGATTAAGGGTTGATTTGAATGATTAAGCAATACCTGCAAGTGACCAAACCAGGAATTATTTTCGGAAATCTAATTTCTGCGATTGGTGGTTTTCTACTCGCTTCCAAGGGCGTAATAGATTACCCCTTGTTCTTTGCAACAATGGTCGGGGTATCGCTGGTGGTAGCATCAGGTTGTGTATTCAACAACTATATCGACCGCGATATCGACAGGATCATGGAAAGAACAAAAGAAAGGGTCCTTGTGAAAGGGCTTATCAATCCTAAAATCAGCCTGATTTACGCCTCAGTGTTAGGTATTGTTGGCATTGTGCTGCTCAATGTGGCAGCCAATGCCTTAGCAATGCAGTTAGCTCTCATCGGGTTTGTCGTTTATGTAGGGGTTTATAGCCTCTACATGAAAAGGAAGTCTATTTATGGCACGCTGGTTGGCAGCTTGTCAGGCGCTGCACCACCTGTCATTGGTTATTGTTCAGTAACCGGACAATTTGACACAGGGGCTCTCATTCTGTTGTTGATCTTCAGTTTATGGCAGATGCCCCACTCTTACGCCATTGCTATTTTTCGGTTCAAAGATTACCAGGCTGCCAATATTCCAGTATTGCCTGTAATTAAGGGTATCTCTGTGGCCAAAAACCATATTACCCTCTATATTCTGGCATTTATGGTTGCCACTCTGATGTTAGCAATCAGTGGCTACGCAGGTTACAAATACCTGATTGTCGCTGCTGCGGTAAGTATTTGGTGGCTGGGTATGGCATTATCCGGTTATAAAACCACTAATGACCATATCTGGGCTCGTAAGTTATTTGTATTTTCTATTGTCGCTATCATGTCATTGAGCGTCATGATGTCTGTGGACTCCGCAGCATCTCCAGAAATAATGCTGACTTACGTCCGATAATATCAAAATGGCAGGGGAAACATATCCTTGCCATTTTTCCTTTCTTTATCTCTTACAAACATTAATAAATTACTTCGTTTAGATCACTCTTGATAAATATGATTTAGTAACCAATACGTTGGTAATCTGCATGAAATGAGCATATTGCATCAATTTATTCCTTTCTAAGCAAAATGCCATATCGAATTTTTTGAGGTATCAGGTATCCATGAACGATAATCAAATGACTCCCCTTGAACTCCGGACAACATGGGGCTTGGGTTCCGTTTTTTCTCTACGCATGTTAGGCATGTTCATGGTCTTACCCGTCCTGACGACCTATGGTTTAGAATTACGGGATGCTACTGAGGCCCTGATAGGAATTGCAATCGGTATCTACGGCTTAACACAGGCAATATTTCAAATTCCATTCGGGTTACTTTCAGATAAAATTGGTCGAAAACCTTTGATAATAGGTGGACTACTCATTTTTGTATTAGGCAGTATCATTGCTGCCTTTAGCGACTCTATTTGGGGAATTATCGCCGGAAGAGCTTTGCAAGGTGCAGGTGCAATCTCTGCTGCAATCATGGCGTTATTATCAGATCTTACCCGCGAACAAAATCGTACAAAAGCAATGGCATTCATTGGTATCAGCTTTGGCATCACATTTGCTTTTGCTATTGTTGTCGGCCCTGTTATTGCCCATCACATCGGATTAAATGGTTTATTTGGTACGATCGCAATTCTTGCCAGCGGTGGTATCTTAATAACACTATTCGCTGTCCCATCAACACATAATCATTTATTAAATCGTGAATCTGGCATTGTCCGTGGCAGTTTCCGGCGTGTACTTTCTGATCCTCAATTACTCAAACTCAATTTTGGTATTCTCAGCCTACATACCTTATTGATGTCCAGCTTCGTTGCCCTGCCCTTGATCATGAAAAAAGTAGGTTTTCCTCCCCAACAACATTGGAAAGTTTATTTAATTACTACACTTATTTCTTTTATTGCTGTTTTACCATTTATTATTTATGCGGAGAAAAAACGCCGCATAAAACAGGTTTTCTTGCTTTGTATCGGCATGTTGTTCATTGCTGAATTTATTCTGTGGTCTTTGGGGTCACATCTTTGGGGAATATTTGCAGGTATTCAGATTTTCTTTCTTGCTTTTAATATCATGGAAGCTATTTTGCCTTCATTGATCAGCAAAGAAGCACCAGCAGGCTACAAAGGTACAGCAATGGGCGTTTACTCTACCAGCCAGTTCCTTGGTGTCGCGCTGGGAGGCAGTATCGGTGGAATGCTATATGAACTGCAAGGCGCATCATTAGTATTTATGGGCGGTATTATTCTCACCATATTCTGGTTTATTCTCAGCCTCACATTACGTCAACCACCTTATGTCAGTAGTATCAGGCTCATCTTGCCAACTCAATTAAATGCCCCAGAAATTCTGGAAAAGAAAATATTGTCTCAAGCGGGTGTGAAAGATGTCATTATTGTACTGGACGAACTGAGTGCCTATATCAAAGTCGATACTAAACAAACTAATCGTGAGCAACTAGAACAGATTGTGTTTTCTCATACCCAAGAAGCTCTGAGATAATAGGGCTCTATAAATAATGAATTTATTAGGGAAGCATTTGTAACAATTGAAATTACTCAGCTTCCCTTAAATATTTTGACCAGAGAAAAAAGTAAATCTGCTGATATCAGCAGTCAGTCACGGAAAACAGTTAGTCACGGAAGTTAGTGAATTGGAAAGACTGCCCCAACTCTGCGCCACGAACTAATACAATAACACCTTGCAGATCATCACGAGCTTTACCGGTAACTCGCACTTGCTCGCCCTGAATTTGTGCCTGAACTTTCAGCTTGCTATCTTTAATCAGCTTGACGATTTTTTTCGCTAACGGTGTATCAATACCTTGCAGCAAAGTTGCCTCCACACTGTAAGTTTTACCGCTATGCACCATATTTTCAGGAATATTCAGTACAGAGCTGTCAATTCCTCGCTTAGCAAGTTTTTCACGCAGAATATCGACCAGTTGATTAACCTGAAAATCAGACTCACTCGCAATCTTGACCGATTCGCTCTTTTCGTTTAGTTCAAAACTCGCATTGACATTGCGGAAATCCCAACGATTGGTTAATTCCCTCTGCGCATTCTCTACCGCATTACGCACTTCCTGCATATCAACTTCTGAAACAATATCAAATGATGGCATTATCAGTCACCTCCAGCTAATCAATAATCCGGCATGATAACCGCTTTCCATTATTGGCAAAAGATCTATACTCCCCACACTAAGTGATCTTTTGGAATTTACGTTATCTTAGCGCGTTTGGAATTCAGATCAGCATAATTTTGAGGTTCCCAATGAAGGCATTTCTCAAGGAAGAACGATGAAAATAACTGTTCTTGGCTGTGGTGCAATGGGTAAACTGTGGCTTGCTGCCTTATCCCGACAACATCACCAAATTCAGGCATGGCTAAAAGCGCCACAACCTTTTGTCGACATTCATATTGATAACTTTCAGGGTAAGGTATTTGAACAACAACTTCCTGCCAATGATGAAAAACATCTTGCCGAAAGCGAATTGTTACTTGTTTACCTAAAAGCCTGGCAAGTTTCTGCTGCTATCAATAACCTTGCCCCCAAACTTTCCCCTCATTGTCCGATCCTTTTACTGCATAATGGAATGGGAACACAAGATGAACTTTTATCTCTGCCCAATCCCATCTTATCGGGAGTGACGACTCATGGGGCATATCAGGAAAGTGGTACTGTTTATCACAAATCACAAGGTATAACCCATATTGGTTCTATATTGCCTGATACTGATAAATTCAGTTTTTTAGCCAATATTTTGCATAACGCCTTACCAGACGTAACATGGCACGATGATATCTATACCATCAGCTGGCTAAAACTTGCCGTCAATTGTGTTATCAATCCACTCACCGTAATTTATGATTGTAAGAATGGCGAATTATCGCATCACGTTACAAATATCCATTCATTATGTGATGAGATCTATCAGGTGATGCAAAAAGAGGGCCTTCAGATCACCAAGCCAACGCTTATCAATTACGTGATGGATGTTATTGAGCGAACATCTGAAAACTCTTCATCTATGCGGCAAGATATTCGGGCACAACGGCCTACAGAAATAGATTACATTACCGGATTTTTACTACACCGAGCCCGTGTACATGGGCTGGTGCTTACAGAAAACATCCACATTTATCGTTTTATCAAACGCAAGGAGGAGAAATATGAACACTTCAGCTCTCATTTGCCTCGCACACGGTAGTGAAGAAATAGAAGCTGTCACGACCATTGATTTGTTGGTCAGAGCTGGGATCAATGTCACCGTCGCTAGTGCAGTGACCAATGGAGCTCTGACATTAACCTGCTCGCGCGGCGTTAAAATTGTTGCAGATACTCCCTTATTCGATGTTATTGATGAAGATTTTGATGCTGTTATTCTGCCAGGAGGGATAAAAGGGGCAGAATGTTTTCGCGATAATCTATTAGTTGTAGAGAAAATCCGCACAGCCCAAAGTCAGGGTAAAATCATTGCAGCAATCTGTGCATCTCCAGCCGTTGTACTGGAATATCATCAGCTTTTCCCGATTGGAAATATGACAGGCTACCCAGGTATGAAAGATAAAATAGCCCCAGAAAAGTGGATCGATCGTCGGGTTTATTTTGATGAGAGGGTTAATTTGCTCACCAGTCAGGGGCCTGCAACTGCTTTTGACTTCGCCCTGAAGCTGATTGAACTACTGAAAGGAAAAGGCAAGGCAGCAGAAGTGGCAGCTCAATTAGTCTTACCACCCGGTATAAATAACTACCAAAATCTATAGTAGTGAATCTGTTAATATAAGCTGCTAACAGAAATCTATTCTGCCAGCAGCTTATATGTTTCTTTCAGATGTACTAACTCAGATTAAGGCCGATAAACTTTCACATTCTGAAAACCTTGTTCACGCAAGTAAAGCGCCTGCAAACGGCTCATCACACCGCGTTCACAATAAAGCAGATAATTTTTCTCTTTCGACAAATCACCAAACTGGGTACTCAACTTATAGAAAGGTAATGATTGAATTTCGATACCTTCCATACTCAGTGGGTGATCATCCTGTTCATCTGGTGAGCGAATATCCAACAATACATCATTCGCAGAAAATTCAGTGACTGTTTCCACTTCCACAACCTGCTCGCTGGCCTGTTCAGCAATCTGACGAATATCCAAGTTCTGGGCTTCACTTACCACACGCTCTAGAATATTAAAATCGAACTTACCCTCTTCCTCTTCAATTTTAGCTTTAACGGCTTTGACAGTTGGACTTTTAGAGATCACACCACAAAATTCCGGCATAGTACGAGCAAAATCTTCCGTTCCAATTTCGCGTGCCAGCTTAATAATGTGTTCTTTATCGTGAGAAATCAGTGGACGGAGGATCAACGTATCCGAAGCGTTATCAATCAGTCTCAAGTTAGTCAATGTCTGGCTGGAAACCTGCCCCAATGCCTCTCCTGTCACGATTGCTTGCACACCATAACGTTCTGCAATCTTGGAAGCAGCTCTGACCATCATTCTTTTCAGCACAACACCCATTTGACCGTCATCCACTTTTTCCAGAATTTCAGCAACAACTGGTTCAAAATCGACGGCAACAAAACGAACCTTATGGGAACTGCCAAATCGGTTCCATAAGTAGTGAGCTACCTGTTTCACACCAATTTCATGGGCAGAGCCACCAAGATTAAAGAAGCAGTAATGTACACGACAGCCACGGCGCATCAGCATATAACTGGAGACCCCAGAGTCAAACCCGCCTGAGATAAGGGACAGAACATCTTCCTGCGTTCCGATAGGAAATCCGCCGCTCCCCGGATGACGAGCTTTAACCAGGATCAGTTTATCCTGATCAATTTCCAGATTTACCGTCACATCTGGATGAGTCAGTTTCACTTTGGCAGATTCAATATGCTGATTCAGGCCGCCACCGATATAGCGTTCAGCCTCATTGGAAGTGAAACTATGTTTACCACGACGCTTCACACGGACACAAAATGTTTTTCCATGCAGTAAATGCCCATATGCTTCGTAGGTTTGTTCAAAGATATGATGCAAGTCACGAAAATCTCTCTCTTCTACTTGCAGGATATGGTGAATACCCGGAATACGTGTCAGTGCATCACAAATTTCTGCCCCAAGATTATCATTTTTAGCTCGAACTTCGATATTATCCCAATGGCGAACAACAGCAATCTCTTCTCCTAATGTTTTCAGCACATTACGAATATTGCTAGCAAGGATTTTAATAAAACGTAAACGGACAGTTTGGCTCTTGATCGTAATTTCTGGGAATAATTTAATGATAAACTTCATAGTAAGATATTGTAGTCATTCAATATTGAACTATCACAAATAGTATCAATGATTGTTTTTAAGTGGTTCAGTTGGATAAGGCGTAGAGTATAACACCATCTCACTACATCTCCTGTAAAAACAGATCATCTTCTGTAAAAAAACAGTGGTAACGAATGATTTATTTCTTTCAGTGTAGTAGGGTACTCTGCAAGTCTGTAACGAAATTATCTTACTGTAATTCGTTAAATAATCACACTTTAAAATTATTATGTCTAATGCAAATCGAACATCAGAAACCGAGCAAGCACCAGCATTTGAAACTTCCCTGAAAGAGCTGGAGGAAATTGTCATTCGCCTGGAATCAGGGGAACTCCCTTTAGAAGATGCATTAAATGAATTCGAGCGTGGCATTCAACTTGCGAGACAAGGGCAAAAAACCCTCCAACAAGCGGAACAACGAGTGCAAATTTTATTGAATCATGATGCACAATCTCCACTTGATGAATTTTCGCCTGATGCTGAGTAACTTTATGTCTGAACAATATAAGGCTCCTTTTGAAGAGCAATTAAACAATTGCCAGCAACATATCAATAATAAGTTGATGGCAGCATTTTCTTCATTACCCTTTTTGGACAGCCCGTTAGCAACAGCAATGCAACATGGTGCTGTACTGGGTGGAAAGCGGCTTCGCCCATTTTTAGTTTATGCTGTGGGTGAAATGTTTGGTCTTTCCAAAGAGAGCCTTGATGCGCCAGCCATCGCTTTAGAGTGTATCCATGCCTATTCACTGATCCACGATGATTTGCCTGCAATGGACAACGATGATTTACGTCGTGGCCAACCTACCTGCCATATTAAATTTGGCGAGGATCACGCGATCCTGGCTGGAGATGCGTTGCAATCATTAGCCTTCGAAATTCTGGCAAAGCAAGAGATACCAAATGTGGCATTATCTGACCGTCTTGCAATGATTGCTGAATTAGCAACATCCAGTGGTATTGCGGGCATGTGTGGCGGGCAATCATTGGATTTGGAAGCCGAAGGGAAACAGATTGATCTTGCTGCGCTGGAACAAATCCACCGACACAAAACAGGTGCATTAATTCGTTGTGCGGTCAGATTGGGTGCTTACGGTGCGGGCACACGTGGCCATGAAGCGTTGCCTTGGCTGGATCAATATGCACAGGCAATCGGCCTCGCGTTTCAGGTGCATGATGATATTCTGGATGTCATTGGTGATACAAAAATTATCGGCAAGCGTCAGGGGAATGATCAGCAACTTGGAAAAAGCACCTACCCTGCATTATTGGGCTTGGAGCAAGCCCAGAAAAAAGCCAAAGATCTTTATAAAGATGCTATTGCTGCACTCACAGAACTGGAAAATCAATCCTATAATACTGTGACTTTAAAACAACTGGCAGGTTTCATCATTGAAAGAAACAGCTAAAAAACCGGTCATGACCATGACAATCACCGTTTTGTAAGTTACCGGTTACATACATCCAAAATCAATAAAATGGAACATGGCCTTATAGGGAGAGCCCAACAATTACATGCTGATAATTCCAGGGTTCTTAATCTTCAATTTATAACGTGCATAGCGTTTTAACAGGCATAGCATGAACATTGATATAGCGAAATATCCAACATTGGCATTGGCGGAAACCCCTGAAGAACTACGCCTGCTACCCAAAGACACTTTGCCAAAGTTATGCGATGAACTGCGCCAATTTTTGCTAAACAGTGTCAGTCGCTCCAGCGGCCACTTTGCTTCCGGTCTCGGAACTGTCGAATTAACGGTCGCACTTCATTACGTTTATAAAACACCTTTTGACAATTTAGTCTGGGATGTCGGTCATCAGGCCTATCCACATAAAATTCTGACCGGACGCCGTGATCGTATCGACACTATTCGCCAGAAAAATGGTCTCCACCCTTTCCCGTGGCGAGATGAAAGCGAATATGACACGCTATGCGTCGGTCATTCATCGACCTCAATCAGTGCCGGATTGGGTATGGCAATTGCAGCAGAACATGAAGGTAAGGGCCGTAAGACAGTCTGTGTGATTGGTGATGGTGCCATTACCGCAGGTATGGCTTTTGAAGCCATGAACCATGCAGGTGATATTGATCCTGATATGCTTGTCATCCTCAATGACAACGAAATGTCTATTTCCGAGAACGTTGGAGCATTGAACAACCATCTGGCACAATTGCTTTCAGGAAAATTGTACTCAACTCTGCGTGAAGGTGGTAAAAAAGTCTTCTCTGGCCTGCCCCCTATCAAAGAGTTATTGAAAAAGACCGAGGAACACCTTAAGGGTATGGTTGTTCCCGGAACACTGTTCGAAGAGCTTGGATTTAACTATATCGGCCCGATTGATGGTCATGACGTATTGGCGCTGGTTCAAACATTGAAAAACATGCGTGAACTAAAAGGGCCTCAATTTCTGCATATCATGACCAAAAAAGGCCGTGGTTATGCTCCTGCGGAAAAAGATCCAATCAGTTGGCATGCTGTACCTAAATTTGATCCATCTACCGGCTCCCTGCCAAAAAGTACAGATACCCGCCCGACATTTTCCAAAATCTTCGGTGAATGGTTGTGTGAAGAAGCAGCCTCCGACAAAAAACTCATGGCGATCACTCCAGCTATGAGAGAAGGCTCTGGCATGGTACGTTTCTCTCGTGAGTACCCTGAACAATACTTTGACGTTGCTATTGCCGAACAACATGCTGTGACATTTGCAGCAGGGCTGGCAATCGGGGGATATAAACCAATTGTCGCGATTTACTCTACCTTCCTGCAACGTGCTTATGATCAGCTTATTCATGACGTTGCTATCCAGAACTTACCGGTCCTGTTTGCCATTGACCGTGGCGGGATTGTCGGAGCCGATGGGCAGACTCATCAGGGAGCATTCGACCTTTCATTCCTGCGCTGTATCCCCAATCTGGTGATCATGGCACCGAGTGATGAAAATGAGTGCCGTCAGATGCTGCATACGGGTTACCACTATCAAAATGGCCCTGCTGCTGTTCGTTATCCACGAGGTACAGGTGTAGGGGCAGAACTCCAGCCACTGGAAAAACTGCCAATTGGCAAAGGTGTTGTTCGTCGTCAAGGAGAACGCATTGCTATCCTGAACTTCGGCACATTACTGCCAAACGCACTACAGGCCGCAGAGTCCTTGAATGCAACCGTTGTTGATATGCGCTTTATCAAACCTCTGGATAAAGAATTGGTACTAGAAATGGCTTCTCAACATGATTTACTGGTGACGTTAGAAGAGAATTCCATCATGGGAGGAGCCGGTAGTAGCGTCAATGAATTGCTGATGCAGGCAAGTCAGCCAGTTCCGGTATTAAACCTCGGTTTACCTGACTACTTTATACCGCAAGGCACACAGGCAGAGCTTCATGCTGACTTAGGGCTGGATACAACTGGTATTTTGAGCGCTATCGAAAAATATCTGAATAAATAGCCTGTCATAACGGATGAATATCCTTTTTATTTATTCATCCGTTATTGTTTTTTACCCAATATCTCAAGTTACGATATTTTTTAAGGTAAATAAGGACTCATTAATATTTCTGTTCATGCAGCCATTGTGCTACACGCTTGGCAAAATAAGTCAGAACCCCATCTGCTCCTGCACGTTTGAAACAGAGTAAAGATTCCATAATCGCGGGTTGTTCTTTCAACCAACCATTTTGAATGGCTGCCATATGCATCGCATATTCACCAGACACCTGATAAGCGAATGTCGGCACACCGAAGGTATCTTTTACCCTACGGATCACATCCAGATAAGGCATACCAGGTTTTACCATCACGCTATCTGCACCTTCCTGTAAATCCTGCGCGATCTCCTGTAATGCTTCATCACTGTTTGCCGGATCCATCTGATAAGTCATCTTGTTACCGCCTTTCAGATTACTACTGGATCCAATAGCATCTCTGAATGGCCCATAGTAACAAGAAGCATATTTAGCCGAATAAGCCATGATCTGCGTGTTGATATGGCCATCATTCTCAAGCTGATCACGAATAGCACCGATACGGCCATCCATCATATCGCTGGGAGCAACAATTTCAGCCCCTGCTGCTGCATGAGATAGCGCCTGCTTCCCCAAAATCTCTTTAGTGATATCATTGATAACATAGCCATCCTTATCAATAACACCATCTTGCCCGTGAGTAGTAAATGGATCCAATGCAACATCAGTTAACAAGCCTAACTCTGGAACAGCACCTTTCAAGGCACGAACAGAGCGTTGGATCAGACCATCAGGGTTATAAGCTTCTTTAGCGTCCAGTGATTTTTTATCTGCTTCAATAACCGGAAACAGAGACAAAACAGGAATACCCAGTCGGGCAATCTCTTCGGCTTCTTTCAGCAGAAGATCGATTGTCAGACGATACACTCCCGGCATGGAAGGCACTTCCTGCCGCCGATTAGTTCCTTCCATCACGAACACCGGATAGATCAAATCATTAACGGTCAGTTGATTTTCAGCGAATAGGCGGCGGGAAAAATCATGACGACGCACACGGCGCATACGACGGCCAGGAAATGTACCTGGAAATACATAACTCATTCTGCTCTCCTAATGTAAAACCCAGCGGTAATACACTGGGTTAATTTTGCCATCACTTTACTTGTAATACTGCCGATCTTAACATTATCAGACAGTTGGCGATAATTATGACTGGTAGGTAGCCTGATTACTTTTCTGAGTTATCACCTGCCTGAGTTGTCACCTGCATCATATTCCGATTCATCATCCGTTTTAGATGGCTTATGTTTTCCCACATAAAATTGAGAAAACAGAACCCCCAGTTCAAATAGCAAGTACATGGGAACAGCCAACAAAGTTTGCGAGAAGACATCCGGGGGAGTGAGTAGCATCCCTACTACAAACGCCCCGACCAGAATATAAGGGCGTTTTCTTTTCAGTGATTCAGGTGTTACTACCCCACTCCAACACAGCAGAATAATGGCGATTGGAACTTCAAACGAGACACCAAATGCCATAAAAAGCGCCATAACGAAACTCAGATAATTACTGATATCCGTCGCAATCAACACGCCAGTGGGGACTGTTTTAGTAAAAAAACCGAATACGAAGGGAAATACGACGAAGTAAGCAAAAATCATCCCCAGGTAGAATAAGACACTACTGGACAACAACAGCGGCACAATCAAACGCCGTTCATGTTTATACAGAGCCGGTGCAATAAATGCCCATACCTGATACAGGATCATGGGTGCCGAAACAAAAATTGATACCATGATGGTAAGTTTGATCGGCGTGAAGAAAGGGGATGCCACATCCGTTGCGATCATATTCGCACCTTTAGGTAATTGTTCCATTAAAGGCGCAGCAATAAATCGATATATATCGTTAGAAAAATAAACCAATGCCAGAAAAACTACCAGCACAGTAATCAAACTATTCAAAATCCTCTTACGCAGTTCAATCAGGTGACTGATAAGAGGTTGAGTATCATCCACAGACATGTTTTAGTGTTCACTATTGGATTTTTCAGGAGATTGCTTTGTATTCTGTTTGGTACTTTCTTTTGAGATTTCTTCTAGCTTTTTTTCTGTTACTTGTTCTCTATATTGGTTTAGTTTCTGCTCTGGTACTGGATCAGATTCAAGAGAGTGAAAATGCGTTTCGTCTTCTTCCAGCTCTTTAGCTTCTTCAGAAGTAAGCTGATACGACTTCTTCAACGATTCAGCCGCTTCCCTTAATTCATCCATTGATGCTTTTAATTCTGGAGAAAGAGACTGTAAGTCTGCTTTTTCTTCCATTTTTTTCAAGCTATCCTGAAGCTCCTGCAACTTTAATTCTTTTGCAAGTTCACTCTGGACATTGACTGCCAGTGATCGTAATACCCTTATCCAGCCTGCTATAGTTTTGACAGCAACAGGCAGACGCTCAGGCCCCAGGACAATCAGGCCAATTACCAGCACCAACAGCAGTTCACTAAAACCAATGTCAAACACAATTTATACCTATTCTTTTTTGTCTTTGCTCTCTGATTTTTCAGACTGAGCAACGGTGGGCTTTTCAGTGAGATTTTTAGTTTCAAAGTCAGCATCATGGTTGTTTTTCTCAGTCTGATCTGACTTTTCATCATCACTCATCGCTTTTTTGAAGCCTTTTATCGACTCTCCCAAATCAGAACCTAATGTACGTAGTTTATTAGTCCCGAACAACAAAACAACAATGACAGCAATAATGAGTAATTGCCAAATACTTATACCACCCATACTGATCTACCTCATGTTCGTGGGGAATATACCCTTCATCTTTCAGTTTGTAGTTTTGTTGACTACATCTTGAAATCTACCTCAGGTACATATTATTAATAATTTCATTATAAACTACGAACTTTATGTTCGAAAATACCCGCAACCATACCAAAAACTACAGCAAAATAATCTTTACTTCTTTTTACTTATTTTCTTTCCGGCCAATGGTTACTTAAGTTTAAACCAGCCCAATATCCACGATATTATTCCCACGCCCATCAATCCCCATGATAAATGAGTCAGGTTGGTGATAAAAAATAAACCACCACAGATAAACAATGTTGCACCAATCCCCAGCAAGTAAAGAGATTTTCGATGATTATTCCGTTGCTGTTTTAACTGTTGTGATATCTTATCAATACTCGTTTGTAAACGTTTATGTTGTTGCAATGTGCCATAAATCAGTTCAGGAAATTCTGGTAGTTTTTCCGCCCAATAGGGTGCTTTTTCTTTAAATGCACGCATAATAGCTGGAAGACCAACTTGATCATGCAGCCAATCTTCCAGAAACGGTTTTGCCGTTTTCCATAAATCAAGCTGAGGATAGAGCTGGCGTCCTAACCCTTCGACATACAACAGTGTTTTTTGTAGCAGGACTAACTGAGGTTGCACTGCCATATTAAAACGACGGGCTGTATTGAAGAGGTTCAACAACACATGACCAAATGAGATATCTGCCAGTGGTTTTTCAAAAATAGGCTCACATACCGTTCTAATAGCAAACTCAAAATCTTCCACATTGGTATCTACCGGAACCCAGCCTGAATCCACATGGAGTTCCGCTACCTTTCGATAATCTCGATTGAAGAAAGCAATAAAGTTTTCTGCCAGATAACGTTTATCATCTTTGTTCAGAGAACCAACAATACCGTAATCAATACCTATATAAGTGGGATCTTCCGGTCGTTCATAGCTGACAAAGATGTTGCCCGGATGCATATCTGCATGGAAGAAACTATCACGAAATACCTGAGTAAAAAATATCTGAACACCACGCTCAGCAAGTAACTTCATATTGGTATTTTGCGCTTCCAAAGCCGCAACATCAGACACGGGAATACCATAAATACGCTCCATGACCAGGACATTCTCCCGACAATAATCAGGATAAACTTCCGGTACATAAAGCATAGGGCTATCTTCAAAATTGCGACGCAGTTGAATAGCATTTGCAGCTTCACGCAATAGATTCAACTCATCAAGCAGCGTTTTTTCATACTCACGAACCACTTCAAGTGGACGAAGACGACGACCATCAGGCAATAAAGGAACCAAATTTGCCAAACGATACATTAACCGTACATCCGCCTTTATCACGGGTAAAATATCAGGGCGGATCACTTTAATGACGATCTCTTTTCCATTCTCTTTAAGCCGTGCAGTGTGCACCTGAGCAATGGAGGCAGAAGCCAGAGGATGCAGAGCAAAATCCTCAAACCACGTTTCCAGGCTTCCCCCCAATGCCGTCTCAATCGATTTGTGGGCAACGGCTCCATCAAAAGAAATGACCCGATCCTGCAATAAAGAGAGCTGATCAGAGATGGCGGAAGGAAACAGATCCCGCCGGGTAGAAAGCATTTGACCAAGTTTAATCCATACCGGGCCAAGCTCTTGCAATGCTAAGCGTAAGCGCTCTCCGAGCGGTTTATCTTTATGTCGATTAGGCAGCCAAAACAGGAAATAACGCCCAAAACGCAACGGCCATGTCAGTCGGATCTTCGGGATTAACTCATCCAGCCCATAGGTAAGAAAAACCTTAATGATAAAATAGAGGCGTTTTATTTCACTGGGAGTCATATTTCTCCTCCATTACTGCCAGACGCTTTTCCATGTCAGACAGTTCATTGGCAACAGCATTAACTTCTTCACTGAAATAAGCCAATTCCAAAGCACCAGGTGCCATTCTCCACTCTTCCGTCAATGATTCTGCCAGGTAAGTTTTTTGCTTTGTGATGGTATTACGGGCAAAACTGATACTGTTTTTCATTACCCGATTGATACCTTCTGCCAAAATATCACCGACATAAGGTGAAAGGTAATGGGCAGGATCCCATTCCAGCATATCCAGCAAGGCCGACCACTGCTGAATAACCTGCATATCCCCTTCAATGACAATTTCACCACTGTTAATCAGAGATGAAAGACATTGACGATCCCGTAGTTTAAGCAATGCTGGTAATGTCGTTTTCATCGAACAATTAACAACTCCTGACCATTGGCTTAAAACATCTAACTGTCTTTCATTGAAAACCAATACCAATGGTGTCTCAAGTTCTTTCAGTTCGATAGAAAGAATTTTTCCCGCTAGTCGCATACGGGCTGATTTCAATATGGTTTCGCGGTACAACAGATGATTCAGAGTTGTTTCCAGAAAAGCAGTCAGAACCGGAAATAATACCGTAGAATTCACACTGTGACTTAATGAGGGAGTTTCCATTTCAGAACTTAAACCCTTTATGCAGTGCAACAATTCCCCCCGTCATATTGTTGTAAGAAACTTGCTCAAAGCCAGCTGTTTCCATCATGGCTTTTAATGTTTCTTGATCGGGGTGCATACGAATGGATTCTGTCAGATAACGGTAACTATCCGCATCTTTAACAACCGCCTGACCAATACGTGGCAGAATGTGGAACGAATAGGTATCATAAATTTTACTCAACGGTGCCAGCACAGGTTTAGAAAATTCCAGTACCAATAAACGCCCACCTGGTTTCAGGACACGGTACATAGAACGCAGGGCTTTGTCTTTATCCGTGACATTACGCAAGCCGAATGAAATAGTAATGCAGTCAAAATAGTTATCCGTAAATGGTAATTCTTCAGCATTAGCCTGAACATAGCTGACATTACCGACTATGCCGTTATCGCGCAATTTTTCCCGCCCGACTTTCAGCATAGAGTCGTTGATATCCGCCAGAACAACTTCTCCCTTTTCACCTACAAGGCGGGAAAATTTCGCTGTCAGATCCCCTGTTCCCCCTGCCAGATCAAGGACTCTATGACCACGGCGCACACCACTTGCATCAATAGTGAAACGCTTCCAGATACGATGAATGCCAAACGACATCAAGTCATTCATCAAATCGTATTTTGATGCGACAGAGTGAAATACCTCTGCCACCATATCTTTTTTCTCTTCTTTGACTACGGTACGGAAACCAAAATGAGTGGTTTCTTTCGATTGATCTGCCATGTTATTTGTCCGCTTTTCATTCAAAAAATTATAGCAAGTGTACCAGCCTTTCCGGTAAAACCCTATTCAGACTTTACTCATTAATTGATAACGATTGGAAAGATTTATCAATAATCTGTGAATCGATGGGGCGTTTAATATCCACACCTAAATCACGAAATCCTTCAGCCTGATTAATCAAATTCCCCTTTCCTTCTGTCAGCTTTTTCATTGCCAAATGGTAACTTGCCTGTGCTTTACTAAGGCTTTGTCCTAAGCCCTGCATATCATCCACAAACAATCGCATTTTGTCATACATTCTGGCCGCTTTTTCCGCGATCAAACGTGCATTCTGGCTTTGATATTCATAGCGCCAAAGGTTATTGATAGTGCGAACAGCCACCAAAAGTGTAGAGGGGCTAACCAGCATAATATTATGCTTCAGTGCCTCGTCGAGTATTTCGGGAGTCTGGTTAAGTGCCACCAGATAAGCAGGCTCTACAGGGATAAACATCAAGACATAGTCCAGTGAACGCACTCCGGGTAACTGTTGATAATTTTTACGGCTAAGTCCCCGGATATGACCTCTTATAGAGTTTATATGCTCCTGTAATGCCTGTACTTGCTCTGTTTCATCATCGCTATTGAAATAACGTTCATAAGCAATCAATGACATTTTGGCATCAATAATGACATCTTTTCCTTGTGGTAAGTGCACAATCACATCAGGCTGAAAACGATCTCTATTTTCTGTTTTAATGTTAACCTGTGTATGAAACTCATGTCCTTCACGTAAACCGGATGCCTCCAAAACCCGTGCCAAGACCATTTCGCCCCAATTACCCTGCATTTTGTTATCCCCTTTCAGGGCTTTTGTCAGATTAATCGCCTCTTTTGCCATCTGAGCATTAAGCTGCTGAAGGTTACGGATTTCATGGGTTAGAGTATGACGTTCGCGTGCTTCCTGTCCGAAACTATCTTGCACCTGACGACGGAACCCTTCTAATTGTTCACGGAAAGGCATTAACAGGTCATTGAGACTTTGGCGACTGTATTCATCAGTACGCCGCCGATTTTGTTCAAAAATACGATTGGCGAGATTTTCAAATTGGGTATTCAGACGTTGTTCACTATTAATCAAGAGACGTTGTTTTTCTTCCGCAGCCAGCCTGCTTTCTTCAAGCCGAGTACTCAACTCACGCAACTCGGCTTCCTGCACGCTGTTGATTTCACGCTGAGCAAGCAATTCTTGGTTTAATTGTTCACATTCAGTGCGCCAATAATGGGATTGCTCTAATTTTTCATGACTAACCGCAAGTTGACTGTGTAATTCACGCAGTTCCTTTTCTTTGTATTGAATACGTTGGTGAACAGAAAACCAGACGAAAAAACCTCCGCCTAATAATCCACTTAATCCACCAATTAACATGTATAACAAATGGATATCCACCTATACCCCCCACTAACTTTACCCCAGCCACTTTGCTTTAATGTAAGTTAAATAGAGGCTGTATAGATGTCCAGATTATTCACCGGATTTCTTTCAGTTTGCAAAGCGGCTCGCAATTAACCCATCCACTCTGCTAACCAACGTATTCCAAAAGCTCCCGGAGCTAAAATACCAAATGCCCAAATCAGCGCAGAAGTGAAATTAGCAAGCTGGAAATGGCGTTTTGGCATCGCACAAATACCTGCCACCAATGGGATTGCCGCTCTTAAAGGGCCAAAAAAGCGGCCAATGAAAACGCCCCACACACCCCAGCGTTCAAAAAATTGATGGCCACGAACCAATGTTTGTGGATGGCGTGAAAGCGGCCACATTTTGCCGACATTTTCCTTGAAATGGTAACCAAATAGATAAGAAACCCAATCACCAAAGAAGGCTCCTGCGGCAGCGGCTATCCATATCGGCCAAAAATTTAATCCACTCTCACCAATCAAAGCTCCCAGCCCCAACAAGATGATCGTGGCTGGCAATAACAGAGAAATGAATGCCAGAGATTCACCAAAAGCGAGCAAGAAAATAATAGGGATTGCCCATACTTCATGATTTTTTACAAAATTGGTGATGACTTCGATGATTTCATGCAGGCTCACATTAATCTTTCCTGTGTTAATCTTTACCGGATTTCAGGTTAGCAACAAATTAATCAATCGATACTAACCTGCTATTTTTTTGTTCAAAAAAATTCATTCCAAAAAATAGATTTATTCGAGGAAATAACTTTGCAATTTTTCACGATCTGCAATATTGAGCCCAATGTCTTTTTCCAACCAGATATCCACACTACCATAGTGTCCATTGATACTGTTCAGTGCGATCATCAAAAATTCTTCCCTGACTGAATACACATAAGCCAATTTTTCAACCACACTATCACTCATCACTTTTGCATGTTCATTCAATAGATATTCACGATACGGTGCCAGAGTGATATTTGTCACCAAATAGTCTTCTATCACTGTATCCAGATCTGCCCCCAGAGCAAACAATACCAGAGCAGAGCCGACACCTGTTCTGTCTTTACCCACAGCACAATGTTGTACAATTCCACCTTTCTCAGGCTGTAGCAATAGCTTAGCTAATGTCTTATAAGCAGGATTATTAATTGGTAACAATTGATACAGACGCAACATAAAATCTTTCGCATCAAACTGTTCCAACGCTTCATGACTCAGCCTCTCCAGATTAGCATCAACTTCTTTGGAAAGCGGATTAGCCGGAGCATGATGGTAATTCGCTCCACGCCACACCTGATCTGGCCTGTCCTCAATTTCACTACTATCACGATAATCAATGATCTGGAAAAGATTTTGTTCCATCAAAAAAGCCTGATCGTTATCAGTCAACATGTCCAGAGAGCCTGAACGAAATAACAAACCTGACTTAATCTTAGAACCATTGTTCAGTGTTTTATTGCCTAAATCACGGAAGTTGATCCCGCCATTCAAAGGAAGTAATGAGGGGTGAGATAGAAATGTTGTGGTCATAATCACTCTTTCTTATTGAAGTACACGTTATTGGAACAGACTGTTATCGCAACAAACTGTAATTGAAATAGGTTGTTATTAATGCAAAATGTTATGACATTATCAGATTTCAGAATGAAATAAAGTGGAGAAAACAGAAAGTTTAGGTGATCGGGCCAGAATATTCCGGCCCGTGAATAGAGTGATTACAACAGACGACGAGCCGCGTCTACAACAATGCCTAATGCATTACTTTCTGTTTTTTTCAGCAATTCAACATCTGGAATTTCCTGCTGAGTACGGTTAACAATCACACCCGCAACCATACCAGCACGCAGTCCCTGACTTGCACACATTGTCAACAAAGTCGCTGATTCCATTTCAAAGTTCATCACCCCCATTTCCTGCCACTCTTTCATAGAGCCCTGAAAGCGACGGACAACACGACCAGAATAGGTATCGTAACGCTCCTGTCCTGGATAAAAAGTATCAGAAGAAGCGGTCACACCGACGTGAGTTGTGGAACCTGATGCTTTTGCTGCTGCATACAGTGCATTGGTACATTCAAAATCAGCCACAGCCGGGAACTCCATCGGAGCAAAGTGCAGGCTAGCTCCATCCAGACGAACTGCGGCAGTAGTCACTAACACATCACCTACATTAATATTCTTCTGGATCGCCCCAGTTGTACCAATACGTAAGAAAGTGCGTACACCCAATTGCGCCAATTCTTCTACAACAATTGACGTTGATGGGCCACCAATACCCGTGGAGCAGACAACAACTGGCTTACCATCAAT
The DNA here is from genome assembly GCF_002632465.1 of Xenorhabdus budapestensis. GTDB lineage: Bacteria > Pseudomonadota > Gammaproteobacteria > Enterobacterales > Enterobacteriaceae > Xenorhabdus > Xenorhabdus budapestensis. The sequence goes on from NZ_NIBS01000008.1 coordinate 102,105, forward strand.
TTTGGCACTCCATGTTGTAAATTCACGATGAGAAGCCAGATGAACTGGGTTATCCATCAATCTTGCAATTTTCTCAACACGGTTAGGATCGCCTGGAACAATAGCCAGAGTTGCGCCCTGTAAGTCGTTTTTGGTAATACCTAAATGAAATACATCAGACATATTGGCTCCTCAACAGGAATAATTCAAAATACAGATGCCTAAACTTAATGAATACTCTGACATTTTTTGGCGATGAAAGTCACCTTTAGTTAATCGACTAAAGAAACGCATACATTAAATCGTGACTAATATCACATTTATGTGTGATGAATAATACGGTGAGTATAGAGCCGAAATGGAAATAATATTCGAAGAATAATCACAAAAAAGCGCTCTTCACAGAGCGCCGTTGGATCATTTACAAGATTAAGTTAAGAAGCAATATGCCACACAGTCCAATTCCCCATGCAATTGTTGTCGGAATCGACCAGACGATCACTTGATGCCTCACATCCTTAATACCCATCATCCGGTTAACTACCCAGAAAAAACAATCATTAAAATAGCTGAAGAACAGTGTTCCCATCATTGCAGCCTGAGCAGCCACCAACATATTAATATCCGGTATCTGTTTAATAACAGGCGCTGAAATAGACGCCGCTGTAATCATTGCCACAGTACCAGAGCCTTGAATAATGCGTATTAACGTCGCAATGATAAATGGGATCAAGACAGGAGTTATTGGCAGGCTGGCTATATATTGTGCCAGTATTGTCCCGGTTGAACCTTCATTTAATACAGCTCCCAGCGCCCCTCCTGCACCTGACACTAATAAAATAATACCCACGGTTTGTAACCCGGTTTCCAAATGTTCAATAACCTCTTGTTTACTAACATTTGGCATGAGCTTATAAACCGCCAGCAATACACTGATTGCCAGAGCGATAATGGGTGATCCAAGAAAATTAAAAACCTGAAAGTAAAAATGGTTTTCCTTACCGATAAATAGAGCCGTTTTCAACAATAATCCATTCACAACATTAATGAAAATCAGCACGATAGGCACAACAATAGGCAAAAGAGAAATAAATAATCCTGGTAATGGCGTGTTCGATTTATCTTCCATATAACTTTGATGAATTTGTCGCAGATTTTCTTCTGTCTCAACAAGCTGATATTCAGGATATTTAGTCTCTAACCATTTGGCATAACAGGTAATACCAATAACGCATGGGATAGCCAGTATCATACCCACCAGCATCACTTTACCTACGCTTACTCCGAATATTCCGGCCACACCAAGCGGCCCCGGTGTTGGTGGAACAATATGGTGAGTCACCACCAGCCCTCCGGCCAATGCTACTCCTAACGTCAGTACATTCCGTTTGCCTTTCTTCGCCAATGCTTTCACCAGAGGATAGAGGATCACAAAAGCCGAATTAACAAATATAGGAATACTGACGATATAACCCGTGATTGCCAGCGCCCATTCTTCGCGCTTTTTACCTAACCACTTGATCAAGCTATAGGCAATTTGTTCAGTTGCACCAGAGGCTTCCAATATTCGCCCCATCATGCTTCCCAATCCGATCACAATACCAATACTGCCCAATGTCGAACCAAACCCTTTAGCAATAACCTCAACGACATTGCTCATGGTTAAACCACCGGATACTCCTGCGATAACCGCAGCAATTAACATGGCAAGAAGTACATGAATACGAGTACGTAAAACCAGAAAAATCAGCGTAAATACCGCCACTCCCAATCCAATAATTGGAATGTAAAATTCCACCATAAAACCCCGTTTCAATCTGTATTATTGGTGATAAATGTGCATGGTATGTCAGTCAAAGTTCTTGTTACAAGCTGTACCAAAACTTGAAGTCTTAATTAAAGTAATGAGGATTTTATTTGGAATATCCAGAATAAAGAAAAGCGCCCTTTACAGAGCGCCATTACGACGACTTACATGGTTCCACTTTCATGTAATACTGCACCCAAAGCGCTACCAGCACCAGTAACCAACAGAATAACACCTGCCATCTTTAAGCTATTTTCCAGATGTTCAATTACCTCATGCTTGTTAACTTTGGGCATTAGCGTATAAATTGCCAATAATACACTAATTGCCAAAACAATAATTGGCTCACCAAGAAAATCAACTCGCCCACCACGCTTATCTAGTGTGGTGGGCAACTTGTTGCTCAAATTAATTTAGTCGTTCACTGAATCACGCAGACGTTTTGCCGCTTCAACCATATTCGCCAGTGACTGGCGGGTTTCTGTCCAACCCCTGGTTTTTAAACCACAATCCGGGTTAACCCATAAGCGTTCAACAGGAATGCGCTCGGCAGCTTTGCGCAATAAAGCTTCAATCCATTCAACACTCGGCACATTAGGTGAGTGAATATCATACACGCCCGGCCCAATCTCATTCGGATATGAGAAATCTTCAAATGAATCCAGCAATTCCATATCTGAACGGGAGGTTTCAATAGTAATGACATCCGCATCCAACGCCGCAATGGAAGGCATAATGTCATTGAACTCGCAATAACACATATGAGTGTGGATCTGTGTATCATCTTTCGCCACTGCTGCACTCAGTTTAAAAGCATCCACCGCCCAATCCAGATATTCCTGCCACTCTTCTCTGCGCAGCGGTAAGCCTTCACGTAATGCCGGTTCATCAATTTGAATAATGCCGATACCCGCTTCCTGCAAATCATCCACTTCATCACGCAAAGCCAGTGCAATCTGTTTAGCAATGGTTTCCCGGCTGATATCTTCCCTTGGGAATGACCAACAAAGAATGGTCACCGGCCCTGTTAACATGCCTTTTACTGGTTTATCAGTCAGAGATTGTGCATACGTTGCCCAATCGACCGTAATCGCTTCTGGACGGCTGATATCTCCGATAATTACCGGTGGTTTTACGCAACGGGAACCATAGCTTTGTACCCAACCATTCTGAGTAAAGACATAACCGTCAAAATGCTCACCGAAATATTCCACCATGTCATTGCGTTCAGCTTCACCATGCACCAGTACATCTAATCCCAGTCGCTCCTGTTCATTGATCGCCTGTTTAATGTGCTCACAAATATTGATGCGATAATGATTACCATCAACACGGCCTTTCTTGAAATCTAAACGTAAGCCACGGATCTCTGTTGTTTGTGGGAAAGAACCGATGGTTGTTGTTGGCCACAAAGGTAATTTGTACCGTTGGCGCTGAAGTTTGGCGCGCTCTGAATAAACCTGATTGCGCTCACTGTCTTGTGGTTGGATCTTAGCAAGACGTTCAGCCACAGCCTGGTTGTTCACTCTTGTGGAACTACGACGGGCACGAATTGGAGCACTATAACTATCCAATTTATTCAATTCGGTCTGTTTACTGCCTTCAGGTGCGTTTATTGCCTGAGACAACAGAGATAACTCGGTACATTTCTGTAGTGCAAAAGCAAACCAGCTCTTAACTTCTTCATCCAATCCGGTTTCATCATTCAAATCAATCGGACTATGCAGCAATGAACAAGAAGTACCGACCCAGATATCTCGTTTGCCCACCAACGGTGCAATAAGTTCATATTTCGCACTCAGATCTGCCCGCCAGACATTGCGTCCATTAATAACTCCCAACGAAAGCAGCCATGACTCCGGTAAAGATTTTTCCAATTCATTGAGAGAGTCCTGCCCTGCCACCAAATCAACATGCAAACCTTGTACCGGCAGTGCCTTAATGGTTTCCAGATTATGGCTGATGCTATCGAAATACGTTGTCAGCAATAATTTAACCTGCCCCTGGAGTGCCTGATAAGCTGCCGGGAATGCTGCCAGCCAATCTTCTGGTAGTTCCAGTACCAACGCAGGCTCATCGATCTGTACCCATTCGATACCACGTTTTGCGAGTTCAGCCAGAATTTGCTGATATACCGGCAGAATATCCTCCAGCAGTGAGAGGCGATCAAAAGCTTTTCCTTTCACCTTTCCAAGCCATAAGTAAGTCACTGGCCCCAACAAAACAGGCTTCACTTTATGTCCCAATGCTAATGCTTCATCAATTTCATCCAGTAATTGAGGCCATCCGAGCCTGAACTCCTGGCCCTGCTGAAATTCGGGCACAATATAGTGATAATTGGTATTAAACCATTTGGTCATTTCTGATGCAGCAGCCGGAGTACCTGTAGGAGCCCTACCACGAGCAATACGGAATAGTGTATCTAAATCAATGTTTCCATCTTTATTTTGATGGCGAGGAGGTACATTCCCTAACAGCAAACTGGTCGTCAATACTTGGTCATACCAAGCAAAATCACCAACAGGAACTAAATCCACACCTGCCTCTTTTTGCTGTTGCCAGTGACGTGCACGTAATTCACTCCCTGTTTCCAGCAATTCTTGTTGAGAAATTTTACCTGCCCAATAGTTTTCTTGTGCTTTTTTTAGCTCTCTTTTCAAGCCGATACGTGGAAAACCTAATGTATGATTCAAAACTGTCATGTTGTCACCCGCAAATTTTAGCCGTCTAGATGTTTACACTTCTATAATCAACAGGTAATGTATAAACCACAAGCGCAAATTATTCATAATCAACTTGAAGGTTTTTCATGATCGAGATAAAACACTTAAAAACACTGCAAGCATTAAATCACTGTGGTTCGTTGGCAGCAGCAGCAAATCATCTGCATCAAACACAATCGGCTCTTTCACACCAATTCAGTGAACTGGAGCATCGGCTGGGATATAGGCTTTTCATTCGTAAAAGTCAGCCCCTGAAACTGACTCATCAAGGTGAAGTGCTACTAAGATTGGCAGAACAAATTTTGCCTATGATCACAGCCTCCCTACACGAGTGCAATGAGCCGCAAGAGACTAACTTGCGTATTGCCATTGAATGTCATAGCTGTATTCAGTGGCTCACTCCTGCACTTAAGCGTTTTAAGGAAAGCTGGCCGCAGGTCAATGTGGATTTTAAATCCGGGGTAACTTTTGATCCACAGCCGGCGCTGCAACAGAGAGAGCTGGATATTGTACTGACATCCGACATTATTCCAGACAGTAAACTGCACTATACGCCGTTGTTTGATTATGAAGTGAAACTGGTAGTTGCACCGGATCATCCATTGGCTAATCAGCGGGATATCCAGCCACAGGATCTCTCCCCCGAAACCTTGCTGATTTATCCGGTTCAACGGCAACGTTTTGATATCTGGAGACGTTTTCTTGAACCAGCAGATGTTACTCCGACCTTGAAAACCGTCGATAACACGTTATTACTAATTCAAATGGTGGCCGCCCGTTTAGGTATTGCAGCATTGCCTCATTGGGCGGTGGAAACATTCGAAAGACAAGGATTAGTTGTCACTCAGACATTGGGAGAAGGGTTATGGAGCCGGTTGTACGCAGCCTGCCGTAAAGGGGAGCAACGCCAACCGACTATTGACACATTTATTCGTTCTGCGCGTCAGCACGCAGTGGATAATTTGCCGTTTGTGAAGCGGGTCTCAATATCCAACGATGATGCACCCAAAGCGACGCAACAATCAGGCTGCCTCCAATGGTAAAGCCCAACCAATTTGGATGCTGCTGCCAAATTACAAAATTGACCAATAACCCCGCCGGAACCAGCATATTATTCATAATCGCCAGTGTTCCGGCATCCACTTGGGTTGCGCCATAATTCCACATAAAGTAGCCAATACCGGAAGCCCCTACTCCTAACCAGATCAGAACTCCCCATTGTAATTGGGTTGTCGGCAGTTTCTGTGGATCGCCAAACATTAGCCAGCCGATAATTGCAACAACACAAGCGCCTAAATAGAACCACGAAAATGCGATTCTCTGTGGTATCGGATACACTTCCATCAAACGTTTATAACCAACTTGACCAATGGCGAAGAAAATATTTGCCAATTGCACCAACATTAAACCAATCCAGAAGGATTCACTTAACCGGTCATAACGAATAATCGCAGCTCCCGCCACAGCCAGTAACGAACTGAGTGCATAGCCCCAACGCAGCGGTTGGCGTCCCATCAAATCGTATATTAATGTGACATACAGTGGAGTCATGACCGTAAACAGCAAAAATTCTGCTACCGTCAGATAGTGGTAGGCATGAAATACAAACAAATACATCACACCTAACTGACAAGCTCCCACTGCCATATACAGTGCAATGACTTTCAGTGATAACCCACGCCAACGCAGAAATGGCAGAAATACCAGAGCAGCTAACACTACCCTGACAAGAACAGAAAACCAGCTATCAACCTGACCGGCGAGATAAGCACCAATCAGGCTGAATGAAGCGGCCCACAAAAGTGTTGTAATTGTTAATAGCCACATATTTTTATTGAGATTTACCTACCAACAGCGCTTCAAGCAAATCCAGGTCATGCAGGAGCGACTGTAGCGTTTCATTACTAATCTTACGAGTTGCACGCAAGTGATATAGCTCTCCCCTCTCAGCCCGTAACGCCGTCAGGCGGAAACGCCGCTCCAGATCTTCAACCAACAAGCTGTGTTCACCCTCATCAGTCCCGGCAGTACGGCGTCGCAAATAACCGGTGACTCGGGAAGCGACCTCACTAATCACTTCGGCATCCAGTTTTTCTTCAGTGCTGACAGACAGACGTTCTTCCATTTTATTCATACTGACAATCGCAACTTCAGCCATCGCCGCTTTCGCCATTCTGATTTCATTGAAACCAGACTGTTTGTCTCCCACTTTCATGCCTCTCAGCAATAACGGCAGAGCAATAACGCCAACAAACAGAGAGAACAGAATCACACCTGCGGCAATAAAGATCAACTGATAACGAGCAGGGAATGGATCGCCATCCGGCAGGAAAAGAGGTACGGATAAAGCACCAGCCAGAGTAATTGCCCCGCGGACACCAGCAAACGAAGCCAGCAACAATTCACGTGTAGTGTAGGTTGAAAATTCCAGCGGTTTTTTCTTCATCAATACCTTGCTGGTATTTTTCATCAACCATAGCCAGCAGAATCGCAGCAGTACCAACGCAGCATAAATGATACCTACCACAGCGAACAGCATCCAGGTTTCAACATGTGGATCAAGTTCTGCCTGAGCAACAGACGTCTCCCAAATCCCCGGCAACTGTAAGCCCAGCATGATGAATACCAGGCCGTTGAACACAAACGCCAACATTCCCCATACGTTATCAGCACGCAAACGCATATCCAAAGGCGCATTGCGGATCACTCCCGCCGTACTGATAGTCATACCCGCAGCAACTGCGGCCAGAATACCGGAGAAACCAATATGCTCAGCAATCATGTAAGAAGCAAATGGCAATAACATCATAAACATGATTTGAGTGGCAGGATCATCACCACTCCAGCGACTCATCAATCGTAGTGATTTACTGTACAACCAGGTGACAGCAATACCCGACGCCAAGCCGCCAATAGCCACTTTAAAAAATTCGAATGTTGCACCCGTGACGGTAAATGCCATTGTCCCCATAGCAATTGCCACGGCAAATTTCAGAGCAACCAGACCGGAAGCATCGTTCATCAATGCTTCACCCTCCAGCACGCTCATCATATTTTTAGGAATACCCCCTTTCCCAACAATCGAAGATAATGCAACTGCGTCAGTTGGTGACAACACTGCTGCCAGAGCAAATGCAGCAATGAGTGGAATACTCGGCAGTAACCAGTAAATCAAATAACCAATGCCGACAACTGTCACCAGGACCAATACTAAAACCAGAATAACTATTTCACGCCCATGTTGAAAAAATTCTCTGGTCGGTGTTTTCCAACCATCAACAAATAATAGAGGAGGGATAAGTAAAACGAGGAATAATTCAGGATCGAAAGTAACGTGTAAACCAAAATGAGGCCAGGCCAGCAATGCCCCCATTGCTATTTGCACTATCGGCAAAGGGACACGGAATGGGATCACTTTAGTAAGAACACCAGAAACTGACACCACCAAAATCAAGATCAAGATAGTAAAGAATATTTCCATGTTACCCTTACAAATTGCCAAAAATCCGTCGGTGAAGAGATTGTGACTGTTTTTTTCTTGTAATAACAGCGCTAATAACCGCAAAAATTGAAGTTATTCTGGAAAAACAAAAAACAATCATATTGTGAATCAATGACCAGCAAGTCATTTGTCTATTTTATACTTATCTACGGAATTTTGTCGAAAATTTGACAGATTTTAAAAATTATCTAACCTGGAAATACACGCGCAAACTTTAATCGTTTGCGCATAATCTTTTGAGTATCCTTTTAATTAAATGGCCCAGTTGCCAGCGTAGAATACCACCAATGCAATAGCAATAATTACCGTACCGATATTCAGTTTGCTCCATTCACCAGAAAAAACACGTCCAACAACCAAGGCACCAAACCCCAGCATAATACCAGTAACAATATTACAAGTCAGAACGATAAATACAGCGCACAGTAATCCTGACATTGCATCGACAACATCATCGAAATTCAGCTTGCGTACGTTACTCAACATCAACAACCCGACATACATCAAAGCAGGCGCTGTCGCATATGAAGGAACCAGGTATGATAATGGAGAAAGGAATAATATCAGCAGAAATAAGATACCGACAACCGCTGCGGTTAACCCTGTTTTTCCTCCTGCTGCGGTTCCTGCTGCGGATTCAATATAAACGGCAGCAGGAGAAGAGCCAATTGCTCCGGCGAAAATGCTACTGACCGAATCAGCCGTTAACGCCTTACCGCCATTAATAATCTGCCCTCTTTTATCCAACAGATTGGCCTGCCCTGCTACAGCCCTGATAGTGCCTGTAGCATCAAATATCGCTGTCATCACCAGTGCAAGAACACTCGGTAATACAACAGGCTGTAAAGCCCCCATAATATCCATGCTAAACATCAAAGAAAGCCCGTCTTCCCCCAACGTTGGCAATTTAAAAAATCCTTGATATTTCACTGCCGGATCAAAAATCAGGCCAATAATTGAAATAGCGATAATAACCAGCAAAATACCACCGGGAACTTTTTTCCTTTCCAGTCCGATAATCCCCGCTAACCCTAGCAAGGTCATTATTACAGGGAAAGCGGTCAACGAACCAAAAGCAACCGGCAACCCCGCCTGGGGATTTTTAATCACCAGTCCAACGCCATTTGCTGCAATAAGTAACAAAAATAATCCGATGCCGATACCTGCTCCATGAGCTATCCCCATTGGCATATTGCGTAATATCCAAGCGCGAATACCAGTAACGGAAATAACTGTGAACAGACATCCCATCAGGAAAACAGCGCCCAATGCGACAGGAATACTGACCTGCTGCCCCAATACCAGACTGAAAGCAGTAAAGGCCGTCAGTGAGATTGCGCAGCCAATTGCCATCGGTAAATTAACCCATAATCCCATCAATAATGAGCCAACCCCTGTAACTAAACATACAGCAATAAATACTGCGGTATGGGGAAATCCGGCTTGTCCAAGCATACCTGGCACAACAATAACGGAATAAACCATCGCCAAAAATGTGGTTAATCCAGCGAGAATTTCCTGACGTATCGAGCTTCCGCGTTCAGTTATCTTAAAATACTTATCAAGTTTGCATTGAGTTGGTGCCTGCGTGCCAGACATGTTTATCCCCTGCCAATATGTTGAATATCTATCCGATTCCTCACCATTTTTCCCCTCTTACCCGACGAAAACGATTACGTCATTTGATAATCTCAAAAATGCTGAGCTTATTAGTCCAGCCATTTCCATACGCAATCGTTTGGCTTTTGAGGTAAAAAATGGTGAGATATTTTGAGGCAAAGGATTATCTGGTGAATCGGGGATGAGAATCAAGTCATAATCATGAATTTTGTTGCCAATCCCCCTATTGGCAGTCTTAAGGAAAAACAGGAAATCAGTGAATATTTATAATAAAAGTTTTTACTTCATCACTATCGGGGAATAACGCATTTTGTCTACCAATCAACCAGTAAACCAAGTAAAATCATAGATACTTTCTGGGTATTTCACACCACAAAAGACCATTCAATTTAATTAATAGGTTTTATAATGCATCAATCTGATGTTACAGATCGTTCGCTTTTTTCACTGAGCTGGCCGATTTTCATCGATATTTTTCTTCATATGGCGACGTTGCTAATCAATACATATATGGTCAGCCATATTTCTTCGGCTTACTTAGCTGCTATGGGGGTTGGTAATCATGTTTTTGATCTGTTCATTACGATCTTTAATTTCATTAGTGTTGGTTGCAGCGTTGTAATTGCACAATATCTCGGCTCAGGAAAAAGAGATAAAGCCAGTCAGGCGATCCATATTTCCATCGCCTTTAATTTTGTGTTGGGTTTTAGTTGTGCCTTGGTGACGATTTTCTTCGGCTATAAAATCTTGCGCATCATGAATCTGCCAGAAAACCTGATGGAGGATGGATTTGCTTATCTGCATATTTTAGGTATCTGCCTGATACCGGAAGCAATTTCAATTATTTTGGCTGCTTGTCTGCGGGTTTATGGTAAGTCAAAATCTGCCATGTATGTCACCCTGATTGCCAATCTGCTGACGATTGTCGGTAATATGATTGTCCTGTACGGGTTCTTTGGTCTACCTAAATATGGACTGGAAGGCGTGGCATGGTCTACGGTATTTGGTCGTACGGTTGCTGTTATTCTCCTCTGCGGATTGTTATTTTATGGTTTAAGAATCAAGCTGTCCCCGAAATTACTGATATGCTGGTCAAAGAATATGCTTGGCAAAATCCTGCATATCGGTTTACCGGCTGCCGGTGAAAACCTGGTGTGGATATTACAATATATGACCGCACAGGCTTTTATCGGTTTGATGGGTGAAACTTCTCTGGCTGCACAGACTCTGTATTTTCAATTATCGCTGTTCATCATGCTGTTTGGTATCTCCACCAGTATCGGTAATGAAATTATGGTCGGCCATCTTGTCGGAGCAAAACGTTTTGAAGATGCCTATATCCGTGGGATAAACAGTCTGAAAATCGGCGTTGTTGTCACAGTTGGTGTCGTATTATTTTTCTGGATTTTCCGGGAACCGCTCCTTGGCCTGATGACAGAAGACCAAAAGATCATTGAGCTTCTGCTGCCTTTATTCCTGCTGTCTGTATTTCTGGAGCCGGGGCGTACTTTTAATATCGTCATGGTCAATGCCCTGCGTGCTTCCGGTGATGCCAGATTCCCGCTTTGTACTGCTCTGCTCTTCATGTGGGGTATTTCTATCCCTGTTGGCTATTTTCTGGGAATTACCATGGAGATGGGGATCCTGGGGATCTGGATTGGCTTTTTCTGCGATGAATGGATACGAGGGCTGGTAAACGCCTGGCGCTGGAAATCTAAGAAATGGCAAACCAAACGATTAGATGTTTAATCGTGTTTAACTGCAAAACTATAGTTGTAAAAGTTAGTTGTAAAAATGACAGTAAAAAATGCCGCAGTTATTGTCTGCGGCATTTTAAAATTATTCTAGTTTTTCTTTACGATAATGTTCTGAACGCGGCCCATACAGCAGGTGGCCATATTGATATCCTCCTGCACTCAACAGACGATTGCTGGTAATGCCTGCAATATCGTGGCCTTTATCCATCACAGTGTTCGCAATTTGCTCAATAGCCGCAGACACTAACATACCAATAATTCCACCACCGCCATTGTTACGATTTTCTGCGGTAGAAGCTGTCGCTACACCACTCCACACTTGTTTACCAGTCCGCAGATCAACCAGGCGAGCTTTCGCTGTCACGCGGGTATCACTGCTAATGAGCTGATATTGTGTACCGTATTCTGTGACATCCAGATAAAGCGCTGCATCCGCACCAAAAATATCATGTAGCTTTTTATAGCTGATATTGTGGATATCCTGCGCATCTACTGCACCATTCTGCCGGAATATCTCTTCGACAACCGCGACAGGAAAAACATAATATCCTGATTCCGCCAACGGATAAGTGACTTGAGAAACCACACTGCCAGCCGCCTTCACATCCACGGATTTATTCACAGCAGGCAGAACCAGTATCGATTTAGGGTCACTTTCCTTCAATGCACTATAATCGTAAGGTGTCTGCTTGGCACATCCTGTCAATACCAGCAATAATAAAGCGCCGACTGCGCCCCAAAAACGGTTCATCATTTCACTCCCTTATCTTTATTCAGCAGAAAATCCATATACTGTGCGGATTCAGGAAATAATTTCTTTTCTATTTCAAACTGCTGAAAGGCTTCTTCAATATTGCCTATTTTACTATAGAGCAACCCCATTTGAGCGTGCAGCCCGGGAGGAACGGGTTTGTCTTTGGCTCTGGCTTGTTCAATGACTTTTTGCAATGCCTGGATCTGCTCTTGTGGCCCGGTCTTATCCTGTTGGTAATATTGGTAAACTGTTGGCTGATATTCACCCCATTCATAAATGTTTTTAGGTGCCTGCACACATCCGGCCAATAATAATATGCCCAGCAGCATTCCCGTCTTTTTCATCAAAAACATTAAAAAGTTTTCCCTATGTATTATTAGTTATTAGAATATTAGTTCGTTGGTTTCCATTCACCACTTTCAATACCAGACACAAGGTCATTAACAGCTTCACGGATCGCCAAATCCAACACCTTGCCATTCAGAGTAGAGTCATAACCAGATGCACCACCGAAGCCAATAATTTCGCGGCTGGATAATTTATATTCCCCTGCTCCCGCTGAAGAGAAAACAACTTCAGACGTTTCAACATTCACAACGTTCAGCATCACTTTTGCATAGGCAATCTGTGATTTTCCCCGTCCCAAAATGCCCCATAACTGATGGTCACCTACTTCCTTGCGGCCGAATTCAGTAACAGCACCAGTGATAACATAATTAGCTCCCTTCAGCTTCTGTGCTTTGCCTTGTAACCCGGCCTCTGTTTTCAATTCAGCCATGTTAGTACGCTCCAGCACATTAAAACGACCAGTTTGCTGTAAATGAGTCACCAGAATAGTTTTTGATTGGTTACCCAAACGATCGATACCATCAGAGAAAATGCCATTTTGATAGCTTGAGCGGTTTTCAAATTTACCTACCGCAATAGGGCTACGAATTCCTTTGTAGGTGGTGTTATATGAAGAAACTTTTTGCACCTGAAGAGTCGATGACGACTCCGTCGCACACCCGCTCAACATGAGTGAAGCGAAGCAAAGTGAAGCTAAAGTGAGTTTAATTTTCATTATTATGTCTTCCTGAGAGTTTTTAGTTAAATGCCTGCCAGATAAGCTATACCCTTCATATTACCTTATTGGTTTCTGCCTGGAATAGACCGGATTTATACAGACGATAAGACTAAGATGAAGCAGTCAAATAATAAGTTTTATTATAGGAAAAGTCTATGAAATAAAACACGGCTTTATCAGCCGTGTTCAATCCCTATAGTGAAACATAGATTAAGATATTAAAATTCGACCTATACAAAATATCTCTATAACAATATCATATAATTCGAAACATTATATTAAATTGGCAACCTGAAAATTTAAATAATAAGATAAGTTATAATTTAAATGACAACACAGAAAACACCATACCACCACTTCCAGCCCATACAAAGTTTATCCCGTTCTGCCAAACCTTTTTCAAGGGCATCTTATACCAAAAGGAATTGAGGCAGTAATAATACTCTCTGCCTTCCTGCCAAACTGATGCAATTTACCGTCAACATTAGCTATCTTTCCAAAACCATCCCACATATTGGGTGAATCCACGCGTAATTAATTTAATCTGTAATTATTAAAATATAAAATAAAAAAGATATAATTAAATAACTCTTTATATACAAATTTATTAAATCCAAGCAAAAGATAAAGATGAATAAATACACTATATGACCATCCAGATGACCATTAAGATGGATTGCTTTTTATCCATTGCTGACAGTAATGCAAGAAAAAAACTAGATTAATATTCTAAATTACATCATAATGCAGACAATAAAAAGGATTTAATACTGACAGGGTGTTTTGAGCAAGTATGAATGTGGTGAATCACATCGCTTTCCTCTCCAATTGTTTTAATTTTCAATATTACGAACAATCACAACGCCCTGGCATAAAGAGAGAATAACAAATATCAATTTTTCCTTTATGTAAAAATAATTCTTTAAAAAGTCATATTAAATGGAGTCTTTAGGAAAATTTTTCCTCATAGAATTCTTTAATATCAACACACGACAATTCATTTTTTGAACAAATTTTCTGAACAAATCGTTCTTCGGTGTTTATGTGATACGTTTTTCTCTGTGCTTATTCGACACCTATTACAGCACCAAAAATGTAAGCGAGAGCTATTATGAAAACAGCAACAAAAAGTAATGATGTCATGTCCCACGCTTCTTTGGCTGCCAAACGAGCTAATATGACGGAAGCAGAATGGAAACAAGCCACAAAATTTGGTGGCATAGACATGGGATGGGTCATCATGAGTATCGGCATGGCAATCGGTGCTGGTATTGTTTTCCTTCCGGTACAGGTTGGTTTGATGGGATTGTGGGTCTTCCTGCTCTCTTCAGTTATTGGCTATCCTGCCATGTATCTTTTTCAACGCCTATTCATCAATACACTTGCTGAATCATCTGAATGTAAAGATTATCCCAGCGTGATCAGCGGCTATCTCGGTAAAAATTGGGGCGTTTTTTTAGGTGTGCTCTACTTTATTATGCTGGTGATCTGGCTGTTTGTTTACTCCACTGCGATTACCAACGATAGCGCCTCATATCTGCAAACCTTTGGTATTACCGGCAAATTGTTATCCGAAAACCCTTTTTATGGATTAACCTTAATCTGTATTCTGGTGATGCTCTCTTCCCGCAGTGAACGATTATTATTTAAACTATCCAGTCTGATGGTACTGATAAAATTATTTGTTGTTGCCGCATTGGGGCTTTCCATGATCGGCATGTGGCATCTGTACAATATCGGTGCATTACCTCCTTTCTCCATGCTGATAAAAAAGGCCATTATCACTCTCCCTTTTACACTCACATCCATTCTGTTTATCCAGACACTAAGTCCGATGGTCATTTCTTATCGCAATCATGAAAAAAATCGTGAAGTTGCCCGTTATAAGGCACTACGGGCTATGAATATCGCCTTTAGTATCCTGTTTTGTACGGTGTTTTTCTATGCTGTTTCTTTCACGCTGGCGATGGGACATGATGAAGCGGTCAAAGCTTATGAACAGAATATTTCCGCACTAGCGATTGCCGCACAATTTTTCCCCGGTGGCTGGGTCATTTTAGTCAGTATTACACTCAATGTCTTCGCTGTCATGACTGCCTTCTTCGGTGTCTACCTCGGTTTTCGAGAAGCCAGTCAGGGAATAGCCATGAATATTCTCAGCCGCTTAATGCCAACAGCAAAAATCAATGAAAAATGGGTGCAAAAAGGCATCATAGTATTTGCTATTTTATTAGCATGGGGAGCGATTATTCTGAATGCACCAGTTTTAAGTTTCACATCTATCTGTAGTCCGATATTTGGTATCGTCGGCTGCCTTATTCCTGCTTATCTGGTTTACAAGGTCCCCAGCCTCTATCACTACAAAAGAGTATCACTAATCTTGATCATCTTCACAGGGATCTTGCTATGTATCTCTCCTTTTCTGGCCTTTTCCTGATGTGATAAAAATCAGCTGCGGAACGGCTTATCATTAAGGTTTACTTATGCTAAAGACCTTTCTATTGTGGAAGGTCTGTACATCATCAAAGTCCCACAATAAACACATAACGCAATCAATAATTATCGCAATGATGAAATCTTTTTTAATTAACCATAATTAATATTTATTCAATAAATCTTCACAGCTCAAATAAAAATAGGAAAGTATTACTATTTAATTAGCAATAAAATAGCATTATTTCAAATAATAACATAACATTACAATTTACTTATTCATGTTAATTCGGTTGTTTTAAATACCATCACACCTTCATTATTTACATCAAATAAGAATATTAAACACAAATAAAATAAATAATAAAAATAAAATATCGTATAAACAAAAAATTTAAAATTTACATCCGAATAATAATGAGCACAACTCTTTAAGTAGATATTTTGCATACAAAAAAGTACACATTTCACTCTAATTAGATAAATCATTTACTTTTTCCAGTAAATGCAGTAAAAAGACGAAATCATTACACCATAAAAGGACAATATAAGAATAAAAAACTAAAAATAAAATTCAGCCAGATGTTTAGTAGTTAAATTTAATCAATCAGTATTCCTTGTGGAATTCTTTCTATGATTAGCCCATTCTATTCACGAGGGTTACATAACAAATATTTACACTATTTAAATAAATATTTTCATTAAAACAACGATGAACAGAAGCAGCAAATTTTTTTATTTCCTGTTTTCTAATTATATTAACCTGGTATTTATCCAATTATGTTCAAAAGCTCTGATAGTTTGTTGTATCCGATTAGTTTAAATAGCCCCGTTATTTACAACTAATCTATCTGATGTAATAGGAATGATAATTTCATGAAGCAACGCAAATTTTTAACCCGATATGAAATAGATGCAATTTTGGCAGAAACAAAACAAGGACGTCATGCTGAACGAGATTATTGCATGCTATTGATGTGTTTTATTCATGGTTTTAGGGTCAGTGAGCTGTGTAATTTATGTTTATCCGATCTCGATTTAAATTCAGCAATTATTCATATAAGACGTTTAAAAGGTGGTCTATCAACAACACATCCTTTGATCCCTGAAGAAATTGAAGCGCTTAAAAAATGGTTGGATGTACGCCAAAAATGGCGGGAAGCTGATTCACCATGGGTATTTCTTTCCCAAAAATCAGGGGCTGTTTCACGACAACAAGTTTATGGGTTACTGAAACGTTATGGAAAAAAGGCCGCGGTCAGCGTTTCTCCGCATCCCCATATGTTAAGACACGCCTGCGGCTATGCACTTGCAGACCTCGGTCGTGATACTCGTTTAATTCAAGATTATCTGGGGCATCGCAACATTTCACATACAGTGATTTACACGGCCAGTAATGTAAAACGCTTTTCCAAAATTTGGGAGACACACTCTAAGTAAATTTTTATTTATTTTTCTTGTTTTCACTAACATAACCTGTTATTGCAACAATCTCCACTGCCCTTCTCGTGGAGATTGCAAGTAAACAGAATAGACAATTTCGTTGTAACGTAAATATGATTTTTAACGTATGATAAATTCTATTTATATTTGTTGTTTTATGTTTGTTAAATTATTACTTTATTTTTTATAAAAACTTAAATTTCAGCGTTCATATATATAACATAAATTTGTATTTAAATATGAGTAGCAAATTTATGCCAATACCCAATAGAGTTCAAATCAAATTGAGGTGGCACTTCCGGGTACATTGCAGAGCGTATCACTGGAATGAATGAGTTAAGCCAACAAAGAGGTAACTTAAAAAATGAAGGGAGATTCCCTTCATTTTTTAAGTTAAATGAAAAACCCGTATCTCAATTTGGCTATCCAGTTAAACATAAAACAGGTATCAACTATAATTGCGCAAATTTTTCCCTGATTTTCTGCTCTGGTAGATCTATTCCAATAAAAACCAATACACTATGCCGCTGTTCATCATTGCGCCACTCGCGATCCCAATCTGCACTATATAGACGTTGGACTCCCTGAAACAGCAATCTACGTGGCTCATCTTGAATGGCAAGGATACCTTTATAACGCAATAAACTGTCAGCAAAACTCAGTAACAACTCTTCCATCAGATTTGAAATTTTATTAAATTCAACAGGATGAGTCAGATTGACAACAACAGATTGGATACTGTTTTGCTGTTCAGGCACGAAGCGAAAAGTCGGTACTGAAACAGTCAGTTTATCATTCAACATGAAACCTTCCAGCTCGAACAACAAACTTAAGTCAGCCTCGCCATGTACCACTTTATGAATTGGTGCTCTGGCATTAATTCTCTGTAACCGTTCAGTCAGTGCATCATTTTCTGAGGCAACATCCGTTTTTGTTAATAAAATTTTATCGGCATATCCAACCTGTGCCTGCGCAATGGAAAAACGATCCAGTTGTTGCTCTGCATGTACTGCATCCACCAATGTAATAATGCCATCCAGTAAAAAACGCTGGCACAAAATTTCGTGGGAAAAAAATGTTTGAGTAATTGGGCCAGGATCAGCCATCCCTGTACACTCGATAACCAGCCGATCAAAAATGAACTGACCTTTATCAATGCCGTCCAATAAATCCAGTAAAGCATCTTCCAGCTCATTTGAGCGACTGCAACAAATACAACCATTGCTTAACGTCTTAATCTGAGTTGCCCTATCTCCAATCAATTCATTATCAATAGGTACTTCACCAAATTCATTTTCAATTACAGCAATTTTATAGCCATGTTCAGTATTAAGAATATGCTGCAATAATGTTGTCTTACCTGATCCTAAAAAGCCCGTTAGGATCGTGACAGATATAGGTTTCATTTTCGTTTCCTGCTTCATTATAATAATCTTTCTCCTATTCATCTGAAATCGTTTAAGAAAAGAACTAAATTTCTGAGGTATGATCAAAATTTTTCAGAGAAAACAAAACATTGGAGAATCTTAGATGAGTATACTTTAGAAGAATTTGGCAACAACGTCGATAACTTTTTACAACCTTATTGTTTATATCTTAAAATTTATAGTATGTAACTTTATTATTCTGAATTACTTTTTATAAAAAAATAAAAATATTATTGTCTAAACAAATATTCCTAACCACAATTAAATAAAGAAACAATCACATACAATCTAAATAATCAGATTAATCCAGTTACTTTAGCATTTATAAAAAATATATTATGCTCACGAGTATAGAATAATTATATCCGTTACCTTTCAAGTTACAGTTTTTTTATGTTCTTGTTCATAGCAGGAGGTAATCTAAGATACACTCTCCATTATTAAAAAAATCTGAAAAATTATTAAATCTCACAGGTGGTATTAAAAAATGATTCAGGGGAAATACTATTTATCTTAATTAAGAGAGATATCCTATGAAAAAAGACAAAAGAATTGAAATGAGTCAAATTCCTCATAGTGTTGATACTCAAGACGAATTATCAATTGATATAGCAATTATCGGTGCTGGTGTATCTGGCTTATATGCAGGATATCGCCTGTTAAACGGCCAATATTCAGCCAATTCTCATCCCCCGTCTACCGCTCATATATTTGATTTAAATGATCTTGTGGGAGGAAGATTACTCTCGGTTAACTTACCTGGTATGGATATCATCAGTGAATTAGGTGGCATGCGTTACCTCTCTTCACAAAAAATTACAGCATCTCTAATTGAAGATGTTTTTAAATTAAATTACGAACCATTTCCAAGGAATGATACACCAAATAATTTTTTCTATTTACGAGGGCAACGTTTCAGAGCTGATGCATGGTCTAAAATGCAAAATAAGGATAAGATTTTAAAAACTCGTTACTTCCTGGACGATAATAGTAAAGGTCATAGTGCCTCTCAATTATTTAATAAAGTTATATATGACGTTTTAATTGCAGATCCCTGGTTCAGAGAAAATTATGGTGATCTTATTGAAAAAACAAATAAATATGACTTTAAATTTAAAATAAGCCTGCGCCAATGGGATGTTATTAAAAAGAATATAATTTATCTCAAAAAAGGAAGCCCGTATCACGGAATGAAAGTCAAAGACATTGGATTTTGGAATTTAATTAAAGATCAGGTCGGACAAGAAGGTTACAATTTTTTAGCTGATGCCGGAGGATATTATTCAAATACGATTAATTGGAATGCTGCTGAATCCATGTCTTACATGGTAGGAGACTTTACACAAGCTGATACAGAATATCGAACCATTAAAAATGGATATGATCAATTAGCTTATGCTTTAGCAAAAGATTATACAAACCAAAATGGTGCTAAACTTTGGCTAAAGAATACCTTAATCACCTTTAAACGCAATAATAAAGGGAGCCGTCGTTATTCATTAAAATTTAGGAATGAAAATAGTCAAACTTATTGGACAGTAAACGCTGATATTATTATCCTGGCAATGCCAAAACGTTCTCTTAATCTCTTAGATCAACAAAATTTCTTCTTTGATAAACATTTATCCAAAGAATTACATAAAAATATTGACGCGGTTATTTCTGAACCAGCACTAAAATTATTAATGGGATTCGAATATCCTTGGTGGACTAAACAGTTTAAAACCAAATCAGGAGTATCAATCACTGATTTATCTATCCGACAATGTTACTATTTTGGTACGGATCAAAAAAATTCTCATTCATTATTTTTATCCAGCTATAACGATATGAGGACAGTCACATTCTGGAAAGCGCTAATGCGAATAAAAGATAAAAAATTTATCTATGAACCTCGTGAAACCACTATAGTTTCAGAAGAGAAAATTAAAGAGTTTCCCCTGCCCGGTGATCCCGTTCCTAAACATTTAGTCGAAGAAGCAATGCTTCAAGTTAAAGAATTACATGGTATAGATATTCCACCACCTTATATCGCAAGGATCAAAGATTGGTCTCAAGATCCATACGGAGGCGGATATCATGCCTGGCAAGTCGGTGTATCAGTAGAAGAAGTCATGCCTTTTATGAGGCACCCAATAAAAAATGAATCTATACATATTATAGGAGAAGCATACTCAGGAGATCAGGGTTGGACTGAAGGAGCATTTTGTGTAGCCGAGCGGCTACTACAAGAAATTTTTTATCTGAATTGGCCGGAATGGTTAGATAAAGAATATTATTTAGGAAGATAATTAATTTATATAATTAATATATTTTCAAATGAAAGAGATATTCCTATCAATATAAAGTAGTCCGTCATCATTCATAATTAATGATGTACTTATTCATAGAAAATCGCATTATGGATGATAGTGTTTGTTTTTAGTGTGCAATCTGTGTCTGGTTTTATGATTGGTAATAGTAAAAATTTAACAATGAATAAAATTGGAGAATATAGATGAGTCGATATGATTTTACGAAATCAGCAGCACTATTAACAGCAGCAATAAATGTTTCTGCTTTAGGCAAAGATGAACAAGAAGCCACAGTAAATAAAAGCGGATACATTAATAATAAAAAATATGACATTTGTGTTATAGGAGGAGGAATTATTGGGCTGTGTACAGCTTATTATGCAGCTAAGGCCAAGAAAAATATTTTGCTCATAGAGAGAAATACGTTAGGCACACAAGATTCAAGCTCAGCAGGACATGTCAGAATGTGGAGAACGGTTTATGATGATCTTGAACATGCCACATTATCCTTTAGTGCTGGGAAACTTTATCATGAGTTAGAAGAAGAACTAGATTCTAAATTCATGTATATGAACGGATTACTCAATTTTGGTGTGTCAACCGGTGATACGCCGCAGGGCACTCTGTTCGGGCCAATAAAGGTCTTAAAGAAACTTAATAAAAGGTATGAAATACTAACAAAAAAAGAATTAGAAACAAAATATCCATTCAAAAATCTACCGGAAGATTATATGGGTTTATATAGCCCGGATAATGCTACTATAGATGTCAAACATATTATAAGGAAACTGGGGCAGTATTTAAAAGAATCAGATAATGTTACCGTCCTTGAATATACTGAAGTGAATAAGATCTCCAGCCGCCATGATGGTGTCACTATTATGACAGTTAATGGTAACTATAAAGCTGATAAAATAGTCATTACCTCTAATGCTTTTACTAATAAAATATTACCTCAATCACTGGGAATAAAAATAAATTATATCATTTGGGATATGTGTTTCTCATACTACAAATTAACAGGAGAAATTCCGGAAAGAAACTATCCAATGTTCTTCCAATTTGAGAATCCTAAAAATGGTTACAGTAATCTTTTCTATGGTTTTCCCAGTTATGAATTTGCACGCAAAGATTTTATTCGTCTTGCCGTAGATTGGGCTTCACATAAATTTTATGATGTGGATGACAGAAGTTTTGCACCGAAGGAATTAGATATTGATATAACCAGAGATTTTGTCATTAATTATATGAGAGGAGTTGATACCACACCTATTGATATGGCAAGAGCATTACATGCTGATCTACCTGATAATACAGCAGTATTAGATTTTATACCTAAGCAATATGATCAATACCAAAATATTGTCTTATCATTAGGTGGTTGGACATTTAAATTTGCGCCATTATTTGGAAAAGCATGTGCCGATCTTGCATTGACTGGAAAAGCTGGGTTCGACAACCATGCATTCAGAATAAACAGGAAAAACATTATTCAACCGATTTAAAAGCTAGATTCATTTATCTTAAAACCGTAGGTTACAGTATTCGAAAAATATGATTAAGCCGGCAAAACAATTTCGCTGGCTTTTTTCATCGTGTCAAATCGCGCTTCCATTTAGTAGGCTAGCAACAGCGCATACCACCTTTACCATCACCACCATAACGTGCATTCTGACGTTCACGGAAAAATTCTTCATAAGTCATATGAGACTGATCAGGATGATTATCCTTCATATGCTGTACATAAGTGTCATAGTCAGGAACCCCCACCAGCATACGGGCAGCTTGCCCTAAATATTTTCCGGCTCGCCCAAGATTACCAAACATAATGTTCTCCAATCGCTGTTCCCAAAAGCTATTTCTTTCAAAAACTATTCCTTAACCCCATACCTTAAAGAAAGGCCCCACATAATACAAAGGCGATTATGTGGGGATAGCTATTACCAATGCAGTTTTATGTATCTGCTATCGGTTTGAGTATTCCATCAGTGCGTAGAAGAAACTTTTACCCCACCTTCTGGAACAGGGACATAAGGTGTTTCTTTATCTGTACGTTCCGGATTTTTATTCGCTTTTATCGCGGCCTTAATACCATAAATAATGATGCTATAGACCACAACAAGGAACAAAATACTTAAACCCGCGTTGGTATAGTTGTTCACAACAATGTGATTCATGTTACTAATCTGCTGCGCGGTCAATTCTGCTCCGCCTTCTGCAATACGCTGTTTATACTCTTTTACCAGGAAGAAAAAACCTTCCAGTTTGGGGTTGTCGCTGAATAATTTCAATCCCAACGCCCAGGTAGTACAAATCAGCAACCAGATCGCAGGCACAACAGTGACCCAAATGTATTTAGTACGTTTCATTTTGATCAGCACAACAGTACCCAGTACCAGTGCAACAGCTGCCAGCATTTGGTTCGAGATCCCAAACAGCGGCCACAGACTCTTGACACCACCCAATGGATCAACGACACCCTGATACAACAGATAGCCCCACATACCTACACAACCCGCTGTACCGATCATCCCCGCAATCAGAGAATCCGTTTTTTTCAGGAACGGTACAAAATTCCCTAACAAATCCTGTAGTATAAAACGGCCAGAGCGTGTACCCGCATCCAAAGCTGTCAGAATGAATAACGCTTCAAACAGAATACCAAAGTGATACCAGAAGCCCATATCTGCAACCGGGACAATCTGATGGAATACATGGGCAATACCCACTGCCAGAGTTGGCGCTCCTCCGGCACGATTCAGGACAGAGGGTTCACCAATGTCTTTTGCTGTTTGCAGAATTTGATCTGGTGAAATAACAAAACCCCAGGAACTAACTACTGCTGCGGCTTGTGTGGTCACATCGTTCAACGCAGCCATAATCATTGGAGCTTCCGCAGTTCCCAGATTGTGCAGATCAGGCATAGTGATGCCCAGCGCAGCCGGAGGCGTGTTCATGGCAAAATAAAGCCCTGGTTCGATAATAGATGCCGCAACCAGTGCCATAATGGCAACAAACGACTCCATCAACATCGCGCCATAGCCAATGAAGCGCGCATCTTTTTCGTTTGCCAGCAATTTAGGTGTTGTACCAGAAGAGATCAGTGCATGGAAACCAGAGACTGCACCACAAGCAATAGTGATAAACAAGAATGGGAATAATGTACCTTTCCAGACAGGCCCTGTACCATCAACAAATTGTGTAACGGCTGGCATTTTCAGATCAGGATTGAGGATCACAATCCCAATCGCCAAACCAACAATCACACCAATTTTCAGGAAAGTCGCCAGATAATCTCGTGGAGCCAGGATCAACCAAACTGGCAATAATGCAGAAACAAACGCATATCCAATCAGCGCATAAGTGATAGTAGTATCTTTAAAAGTTAAAGCAGGCCCCCAGTAAGGATCAACCGCTACAACACCACCAAACCAGATTGCAGCGATCAACATCAAGATACCAATAACCGAAACTTCTCCCACGCGACCCGGACGGATATATCGCATGTAGATCCCCATGAAAAGTGCAATCGGTACTGTGGAACAAACGGTAAATACTCCCCATGGACTTTCTGCCAATGCTTTCACCACAATTAGTGCCAGTACTGCCAGAATAATAATCATAATCAAGAAACAACCAAATAGAGCGATTGTGCCCGGAACCCGTCCCATCTCTTCTTTAACAATCTCTCCTAATGACGCTCCGTTACGACGAGAAGAGATAAACAACACCATAAAATCTTGTACTGCACCAGCAAGCACAACTCCGGCCAGCAACCACAATGTCCCCGGCAGATAACCGACTTGCGCCGCCAACACAGGCCCGACTAATGGCCCCGCCCCTGCAATAGCTGCAAAGTGGTGACCAAACAGAACATTTTTGTTGGTAGGAACATAATTAAGGCCATCATTATTAACAACAGCGGGTGTTGCCCGAGTTGCATCCAGCTTCATCACCTTTGTGGCGATGTAAAGGCTGTAATACCGATAGGCAACCAAATAAACTGCTACGGAAGCAACAATTATCCATAAAGCACTAACATGTTCTCCCCGACGCAGTGCAACAACCCCGAGGCAACATGCCCCAATTATCCCCAATATTATCCAGGGGACATGTTTTAAAAATTTATTATTGTTCATAAAACACCCTTTTTAAGGTAAGACGAACAGCAAGTTACTCTTTTTACTTTCACTTCAAGAAACCAGTTATCTGAACACAGAGGAAAGAAACACTACTCGCCACACTGCACTATGATATGAAACTTCCTGCTGCGATATTAGAAGGATCTGGGTCAACGGCGGAATAACACATTAAGCGGTCAGAATCCTTCTATTAGTGGTTTCAGAGCAATTAAAACCTGCCTAATTTTGTGAATAAGCTCATTGTTCATAAACCTTAATCAATGGCATCGTCTTTCAAGCGATTAAAATCCCCATAATTTCAAGTAATTATAAAAAAATTGATATTTATTGGTTAATTATGTTGAGATCCATAGGGTATATACAACGCTCAAAAACTTCACGCTCTTCATCCCGTAGAGTCAAAACCTTAAAACCATCATGAGTAACCAAAATAGTATGTTCAAACTGAGCTGATAATCGACGATCTTTTGTTGTCACTGTCCAGCCATCCTTATGCAATTTGATCTCTTTTTTCCCCTGATTAATCATCGGTTCAATTGTGAAAGTCATACCTTCTTCCAATACAACCCCTTCACCAGCTCTACCATAGTGCAGAATCTGAGGCTCTTCATGCATATTGCTGCCTATCCCATGACCACAATATTCGCGTACAACGCTATAATTATTCGCCTCAGCGTGCTGCTGTATTGTCTGCCCGATATCTCCCAATGTGATCCCCGGCTTTACAATCTTGATTGCCTTATACAGACACTCCTGCGTCACGTCCACCAAGCGCTTGGCATGAGAAGCAACTTCACCGACACAAAACGTGACACTACTATCGCCATAGTAGCCATCTTTTTTAACCGTCACATCCACATTGACAATATCACTATTTTTCAGTTTCTTATCCGATGGCCAACCGTGGCAGACAACATGATTAACCGATGTATTGGCAGTATAGGGAAAGCCATATTGCCCTAAGCTACCGGGAATTGCTCCGAGAGTATTAACAATATAGTCATGACAAAATGCATCTATTTCCAAAGTCGTTATTCCCGGAATGATAATCGGCCGAACAGCTTCAAGCACCTGCCCGGTCAAACGCCCGGTGATCTCCATTCGTTTTATTTCTTCTGCATTTTTTATCAATATATTATTGCTATTTGTCATTTATTTTCTCTTATTTTTCAGCATGTAGGACCCGCCCTTAATAATGCCCTTGCATCAGTGAATAACTCAAGTTATTTATTAAAATTTGTTCGCATTCTCATTATGTACACTTCATACTGTAATGTAGTTTTCCAACACTCAATATACTTCCCTATCAGTATCAGTTATCCAAGTAATTAAGGGCGAAAAATGGAAAAGTTTTATCAGTTAAAGATTACACTTACGGAAACAAAACCTGCTATATGGCGTCGTTTCATTATTCCATCCAATATTTCACTGGATAGATTACATGATGTAATTCAAATCGTTATGGGCTGGGAAGATAGCCATTTACATGAGTTTGTTTTTGGTTCTAAACGCTTTACTGAAATGCCGGAAGAGTCAGAAGAAGGTCTGGAAGAAGGGAAATTCAAACTTGATTCACTTATCAAGCGTAAAGGAAGCAAATTCATTTATCTTTATGACTTTGGCGATGCCTGGGAGCATGAAGTTTTATTAGAAAACAGTAACTATTCTCCCGAAGAATTACCTATGCCAATCTTCTGCCTTGAAGGTGAACAAGCCTGTCCACCCGAAGATTGTGGCGGAATCTATGGTTATGTAGATCTGATTAATATTCTTAAAGATCCTACTCATGATGAGTATCAGGAAATGTTTGAATGGGTTAATGGTGATACTGAAATTTCCCCGGATAATGCTTTTTCTCCTGAAAAATGTGTTCCTGAAGAAATAAATAATATACTGGCTTTATATTACCGCTGGTCGCGAGATCGTTACCTGCCACTGTTTGAATAAATAAGTGAGTCGTATCACTTAATTATTGGTTTCTGCTGTTTTATCTCAGTAATAAAATAGCAAAAGCCTTTTATTTATTGATGGATCTGCTATATTTTTTCTTACTATTGAAATGCAATCATTATATTAATGGAAGCAATAAAAGAAAGTATAATGACAACCACAAGAGCGCCCTCCTCTTCTCCGTGAAATTCTGAGATGTCATATATAATATCTATCACATGTCGCCTATTGCTTAACCTGCCAATATCCTGTTTTTTTTGCACCAACCCGAATTAAATGACCATTTTCCTGTAATACTTTTATGTTTCTTTCTACCGTGCGACAGCTTACTTCCAACTTGTCAGCCAATTGAGATATGGTTATTGCTGGCTGCTTAACAATAGTCAACAGGATTTTTTGCGAAGTCATATTCAGTAGCTGAAGATTTTCTACCGACATTTCTACCGACATTGCGACACTCTGCTGTTTTGTATTAATACCTTCTTTCAGCACTTCGACCAATTTTTCCAGCATAAAATCAATAAATAACGTACAATCTCCAGCTCGATCACATTTTCTTAATACCTGATAATATTCCTGCTGCTGATGGTGAATTAATGTTTCCACTGGCAACCATGCTAATTCTGGGCGCCACTCACTCAAAATCAATGTCTGCCATAATCGCCCCATACGTCCATTACCATCAGCAAATGGATGAATAAACTCAAACTCATAATGAAAAATAGCACCAGAGATCAATGGATGGATATCAGTTTGCTTTAACCACATAAGCAATTCACTAATCAAGCGCGATACCTGACTAGCGGGTGGAGCCATATGAATCAATTGATTTTCCCAATAAATGCCAACATCACTGCAACGCAATTTTTCCGGCCTATCCACTAATCCACCCATTAATAAATGGTGGGCTGCCAATAAGTCAGCTAATTGATAACTCTGCCATTCCGGCAATTTCTCATAGGCTAATATGGCATTGCGTACCTCCTGAATATCTTTTGCAGGGGCCAGTACACGTTTCCCATCCATAATAGCCGTCACTTGTTCAGTAGACAGGCTATTATACTCAATAGCTACTGAAGCCTGAATTGTACGGATCCGGTTTTCTTTACGTAACAAGGGTGAAGTATTTTTACTTTGTGATGACCAACACCCCAACAACTCACCTATCTGTATAACACAATTTAGTATGGTGGGAGTAATGCTATAAAGAGGTTGATAAGCCGCCACTTTTATTTCCTCTTAAATCTGCCAAGCTCTAAATGAGAGTAGTTCAATATATCACAACGTTATATAAGGAAGAGCTAGAATACATCAGAATATCGGGGTGGATGTTTATGTAGCAATATTAGATTTATTGCTACGGGGATTCCAGACAATCCTCATACCTGTTCATGTACTATGTGCCAAAAACAGTAGTAGCATAGTGGTATACATAACAAAATGATTTAAATCGAGCGGCTTCGCAATCCTGCTTAGTAGTCAGAAAATCTGATACATTCCCGATGACAATCCTGATACCCTAACCCTACAGCTCTTGCTCTTAATGTAAACAATCTAATCCACAGATGAATCACACAGATTATCAGTGATAAGATAGTGTTTTCGCCCAGCATGAGGTTCATTAGCGTTCTATCCTTAGCTGATTATATTTAGGTTTTGTCATTTCGATGGGTTGACTGAGTGTCGATAGCCCAACCGAGTCAACAGGAATAAAAAAATTGAATCAAATCAATATAAAAGAATCTCAAGCAAAGGATATAGATAGCCATACCCCTATGATGCAGCAGTATCTGCGACTGAAAGCGCAACACCCGGACATTCTGCTACTTTACCGCATGGGTGACTTTTATGAATTGTTCTATGACGATGCCAAAAAGGCGGCAAAGTTACTGGATATTTCACTGACTAAACGTGGACAATCCGCAGGCCAGCCAATTCCAATGGCAGGGGTTCCTTATCATGCAATCGAAAACTATCTGGCAAAACTGGTTCAACTTGGTGAATCTGCGGCAATATGTGAGCAGGTTGGTGATCCTGCCAGCAGTAAAGGCCCTGTTGAACGTAAAGTTGTACGTATCGTAACTCCGGGTACTGTCACTGATGAAGCATTGTTGCAAGAACGTCAGGACAATCTTCTGGCGGCTATCTGGCATGACAGTCAGGGATTCGGTTATGCTACTTTGGATATCACTTCCGGTCGTTTCCGGGTTTCTGAAATGGCTGATGAGGACACCATCGCTGC
The DNA here is from genome assembly GCF_002632465.1 of Xenorhabdus budapestensis. GTDB lineage: Bacteria > Pseudomonadota > Gammaproteobacteria > Enterobacterales > Enterobacteriaceae > Xenorhabdus > Xenorhabdus budapestensis. The sequence continues at coordinate 131,244 of NZ_NIBS01000008.1, forward strand.
TGAACTCCAGCGTACCCGCCCGGCAGAATTGCTCTATCCTGAAACCTTCGGTCATATGGCACTAATTGAGCGCTGCCACGGTCTGCGCCGCCGCCCAATGTGGGAATTTGAACTGGATACCGCAAGACAACAATTAAATTTGCAATTTGGTACTCGTGACCTGATAGGTTTTGGTGTGGAAAAAACCACGCTGGCGCTGCGGGCTGCGGGTTGTCTGCTGCAATATGTCAAAGATACTCAGCGTACTGCTCTGCCTCATATCCGTAATATCACGATGGAACGTCAGCAAGAAACGGTCATCATGGATGCTGCAACCCGCCGTAATCTCGAATTGACCCAAAATCTGTCGGGAGGTACTGAAAATACGCTGGCTTCTGTGCTCGACCAGTGTGTGACACCAATGGGCAGCCGCATGCTGAAACGTTGGCTGCATACTCCGATCCGTGACAGGAACATACTGGAAAATCGTCAGCAGGCTATTTCTGCACTCCAAGAGATCGGCTTTGAGCTACAACCATTTTTACGTCAGGTTGGTGACTTAGAACGTGTAATTGCCCGCCTTGCGCTTCGTTCCGCTCGTCCCCGTGATCTGGCAAGAATGCGTCACGCGTTCCAGCAATTACCTGATATTCATCAGATTATGGCCTCCTCTGATTCTCCTTATATCCAAATATTGCAACAACGCATCGGTCATTTTGATGAGTTACAGACACTGTTGGAAAAGGCGATTGTCGAAACACCCCCGGTTCTGGTCCGTGATGGTGGTGTGATTGCAATCGGCTATAATGCTGAGTTAGACGAATGGCGGGCATTGGCAGATGGCGCCAGTGATTATCTTGACAGACTGGAAATCCGCGAACGTGAAAAGCTTGGTATTGATACCCTGAAAGTCGGCTTCAATGCTGTGCATGGTTACTATATTCAGGTCAGCCGTGGACAAAGCCATCTCGTACCGATTCATTATGTACGCCGCCAAACCCTGAAAAACGCAGAACGTTACATTATTCCTGAACTAAAAGAATATGAAGATAAGGTTCTGACTTCCAAAGGTAAAGCACTCGCTATCGAAAAAGCGCTGTATGAAGAACTGTTCGATTTATTGCTCCCTCATCTGGCTGCGTTGCAAACCAGTGCGGAAGCTCTTTCAGAATTAGATGTTCTGGCAAACCTGACTGAACGCGCTGAAACATTGAACTATACCTGCCCGACCCTGACTGATAAAGCCGGGATACAAATCACGGGCGGTCGTCATCCGGTTGTTGAGCAGGTGCTCAGTGAGCCTTTTATTGCAAACCCATTAACGCTTTCATCGCAACGTCGCCTGTTAATCATCACAGGGCCGAATATGGGGGGTAAAAGTACTTATATGCGTCAGACAGCCTTAATTACGTTATTGGCGTATATCGGCAGTTTTGTTCCTGCTGAAAAAGCCGTAATTGGGCCTGTAGACCGTATTTTCACTCGGGTAGGGGCTTCCGATGATCTGGCTTCAGGGCGTTCAACTTTCATGGTGGAAATGACCGAAACCGCCAATATCCTGCATAACGCAACAGAGCATAGTCTGGTTCTGATGGATGAGATCGGGCGTGGTACATCAACTTACGATGGTCTTTCCCTCGCCTGGGCTTGCGCTGAAAATCTGGCTAACCGCATTAAAGCAATGACGCTGTTTGCTACTCACTATTTTGAATTAACGACACTACCCGAAAAGCTGGAAGGCGTGGTTAATATCCATCTGGATGCTGTTGAACATGGCGATACCATCGCTTTTATGCACAATGTTCAAGAGGGTGCAGCTAGCAAAAGCTACGGGTTAGCTGTTGCTTCACTGGCAGGAGTTCCCCGCGATGTTATCAAACGAGCACGCCAAAAATTAAAAGAACTGGAGTCGCTCTCCAACAACGCAACAGCAGGTCATGTCGATACACCGCAATTGGCGCTACTGACAGAAGAAACTTCTCCTGCGGTTGAAGCATTGGAAAATCTGAATCCGGATTCCCTGACTCCACGCCAAGCATTGGATTGGATTTATCGTTTGAAAGACATGGTGTAAAAATGACATGGTATAAAAATGACGGGTTTACAAATGAAATGTGATATCAGCCTGTTAGAGCCAATTTATCAATTTTTACAGTGTGAAACACCGGATCAATGGGTAGAAAAAGCACGACAACCGGAAAATCTTCCGGTTTTACTATGTGATCATCTTCTATGCGAATTAAAAGCAGCCCAAAGCGCCAATCGTTATGCCAAATCATTATTTCAGCATATCACGAACCATGAACCTTACACTTTGGTAGATAAGTTGATTATTGGGGCATATATTGAAGCACGCTCTTGCGAGCGTTTCGTGAAACTGGCTCCCCATCTGGATGAAGAGTTGGGTAAATTTTATATTTCCCTGCTGCTTTCAGCAGCGCGCCATTATCAGGATTATTTAACGCTGGCTCAATCTATCTCTAAAGAAGATTTACCGAAAGAGTGAAATATTTTGGTCAAATTGAAGCTGAACTTATTCAATCACCAGATCCCGATTTCAAATTCCATAATGGAATGCCTATAAATAGTTACACTGATATAAATAGTGATTTCGTCAGAAATCATATTGTTCCAATAAATTAACCAAATAACAAATAAAAAGGTGAGCTAATAAGTCCACCTTTTTATTCAATTATCTCTTTATCTTTCAAATTACGGCTTTTTCAGCCATATCTTGAATTCTATTAGGCATAAAAATTAAGTCCGGAATAATGATTCAATGTTCAAACCCTGGGTGTGCAGAATGTCTCTGAGACGACGCAACCCTTCCACTTGGATCTGACGGACTCTTTCCCTGGTTAACCCAATTTCTCGCCCGACATCTTCCAATGTTTCCGCTTCGTACCCAAGTAAACCAAAACGGCGAGCCAGAACTTCACGTTGTTTTGCGTTCAGCTCAAACAACCATTTGACAATACTTTGTTTCATATCGTCATCCTGAATAGTTGTTTCCGGCCCTGAATCATTCTCATCAGATAAAATATCCAATAATGCTTTATCTGAATCCCCACTAATTGGCGTATCAACGGAAGTAATGCGTTCATTAAGCCGCATCATACGGCTTACATCATCAACTGGCTTATCCAGTTTTTCCGCTATTTCTTCAACAGTTGGCTCATGATCCAATTTATGAGCCAGCTCTCTCGCTGTACGTAAATAAACATTTAGCTCTTTAACGATATGAATAGGCAAACGAATCGTACGAGTTTGATTCATAATAGCCCGTTCAATTGTCTGGCGGATCCACCAGGTTGCATAAGTGGAAAAACGAAAACCCCTTTCAGGATCGAATTTTTCTACTGCTCGAATAAGACCAAGATTACCTTCTTCAATCAAATCCAAAAGTGCCAACCCTCGGTTGCTATATCTACGGGAAATCTTAACTACCAACCGCAAATTACTTTCAATCATACGCTGGCGTGCAGCAATATCTCCCCGCAATGCGCGTCTGGCGAAAAGAACTTCTTCCTCTGCTGTCAACAAAGGAGAAAAACCAATCTCTCCGAGATAAAGCTGTGTTGCATCAAGAACTCTCTGGTTTACTCCTTGCAACAAATCCAAATCTTCATCAAGACTAGTTAAATCATCCTCGTCTTTCAGCAACGCTTCATCAAAGTCATCGGCTTCCATGCCACTTTCGTCTAAATCCGCCTCTTCATACAACTCATTAACTTTAAGCGTACCTTGGCTCATCAGCTGCTCCTACCCATGATAATGCGGACAGGAGTTCAGGATCCTGCCCCGGTTTATCGCTGCGGAAGATAACGCAGCGGGTTTACGGATTTTTCCCTGTATCTAATCTCAAAATGCAATCTTACTGAACTGGTTCCGGTGCTACCCATAGTGGCGATTTTTTGCCCTGCCTGTACTTCCTGCTGATCTCGCGCCAGAATAGTATCATTGTGAGCATAGGCACTCAGGTAGTCATCATCATGTTTTATTATTATTAGATTTCCATATCCGCGTAATGCATTTCCGGCGTAAACAACTTTTCCACTAGCGGCTGCAAAAACGGGTTGACCACGACTCCCCGCAATGTCAATGCCTTTATTCCCACCACTAGAATCTGAGAAACCTTCAAGAATTTTTCCTTCCGCAGGCCATCTCCAATTATTGATAGCCTTACTCGCATTTAAATCTGTCGCTGACGATGCTTTAGAGGTGGTATCGTCGCTATCAGAAACTGTTACTCTTGGCAACATTTTTCTAGGATTCTGCCTATCAACATTTGCAGGATACGCATTACCTTTTTGAAAATCAACCTGCTCAATTTTAGATTGAGTACTATTTGATGCTATTAATACACCATTCTTGGAGTTTGTGTTACCAATTCTCAGGACTTGGCCAACATTTAAGCTATAAGGTTCTGAAATACTATTTATGTGAGACAGTTCACTAAAATCCTTACCAGTAATCCACGCAATGTAAAATAAAGTGTCGCCATGTTTAACTGTGTAAGTATCGCCGTTATAGCTGCCTTTAGGAATGTTCTCATAATTGCGGTCATAGACGATCCCCTCTTGCCGAGCAGCCGTATTGCCAGCATGATTCACTGGATATTTATTATCTGAAGCACGATGTTCTATTGGTCGATTTGTAGAAATGACAGGGGGAGAAGATGGCATAGGTATCGAAACCGATGGGCTCCGGGAGGACATTATTCTGTTTTTTTCCTGATTGTCTACACTCACTATTGGTGCAGGGCGGTTCGTTGTATTACTACAACCTGTCAGAATTACTCCTACAATAATGCAGGTTATTATCCACTGTATTTTTTTCATTAAGTTTCCTACTTTCATACCTTATTCCCCCATAAAGGCAAATATAAGTGATAAGCATGATGATTTATAAAGAAATTTAGATGTACAAAAATATTTAAAGCAAAATACTTTTTTATCTCAAAAAATGACGGCTAATTTAAAAATAGCGGCAAAAAAATATAAATCAGCAGATTATGCCAGTTCGCCTTGGATCAGGGGTACAAAACGAACAGATTCGATTACTTCACTATGAAAATCGTTCCCATAGCGACGTACCACTTTTAGCGACTGAGAACGTTCACCAACTGGTAACACCATCACTCCGCCGTCTGCCAGCTGATGTAATAGTGCCTGTGGTATTTCTGGAGGTGCTGCTGTGACGATAATGGCATGAAATGGCCCCTTTGACGGCCAACCATTCCAACCATCTCCATGGCGGGTTGAAATATTATGTAAATCGAGCTGTTTTAACCTGCGCTTAGCCTGCCACTGTAACCCCTTAATACGTTCTACGGAGAAAACATGTCTGGCTAAATGGGCAAGTATAGCTGTCTGATAGCCAGACCCCGTTCCAATCTCCAACACATTAGATTCAGGGGTCAAATTCAGTAGCTCAGTCATACGAGCAACAATATACGGCTGGGATATAGTCTGCCCAGATCCAATGGGCAATGCTGTGTTTTCATATGCCTTATGCGCCAAAGCTTCATCAACAAAGCATTCCCTGGGAACTCTGGATATCACATCCAGCAGGTGTTCGTTCTGTATTCCCTGCTGGCGCAATTGTGTCAGCAAATTTTTCATTGACCGACTTAACATTCTCCCATATCCCCGACTTTCAACAACCAATCAGCTACCAATTCCTGTGCTTTATAGGCTGTCAAATCTACCTGCAAAGGAGTAATGGAGACAAACCCTTCTTCTACCGCAGCAAAATCTGTTTCCGGGCCAGCATCACGCTTTTCTCCCGGAGGACCTATCCAATAAAGCATATCGCCCTTGGGATCTTCCAGAGAATAAACTTCTTCAGCCGCACTTCGGCAACCACATCGTGTTACCTTAAACCCTTTGATTTGCTCAATAGGTATATCAGGCACATTGATGTTTAGAATATTGCCGGCTCTCAATGGGAATTTTTGTAACAGATTCAATAAACGTACAGTGACTTCTGCTGCTGTTTCATAATATTTGTCACCATCAAGTGATACTGCAAGGGCGGGTAACCCTAAATGACGTCCTTCCATTGCAGCAGCAACTGTGCCGGAATAAATTACATCATCACCTAAATTGGGACCACAGTTGATCCCTGAAACCACAATATCCGGGCGAGGGCGAACTAAATTATTGACCCCCAAGTAAACACAGTCTGTCGGTGTTCCTTCCCGAACTGCAACATCACCGTTACTCAATACGCTGATACGCAAAGGACGATCCAACGTTAAAGCATTCGACGCACCGCTACGGTTACGATCAGGTGCAATAACCTGCACATGATATTGTTCCCGCAATTTAGCCGCTAAAGTTTGAATACCCGGCGCAGTGACACCATCATCATTACTTAGCAATATCCGCAGCATTAAAATATCTCATTGATTTTACTTATTAAAACATAGAATGATACTGTAACTTTCCCTATCCATTGTCCTATTTTTATGGTGTAACTTACGCCCGGACAAGATCAGGATTGCCAGAAAATCGTTTGATCTTAGCATGAGGCAACCCGTTTTGTAGAGCGCTTTGCATTCAGCCTGTCTAAATAAGAAAATACTTACCATACAAGTCAGTATGTACTTACTTTTATTCAAACACCTGTCTCTGTATGGCGATGCAATACAATATTAAATTCCTCTTCTTTCTGAGGAATGATAAAAGAGTGAGTGATGACAGCAAATTGTTCGTCTGTTACAGAAAATTGATATGCCCCCTGACTGAAATGGTTAAATTATCTATAGATATAATAAACAAAGAATCCTTAGAAAAAATAAAAGAAAGTGTATTTAAATTCACTAGTTGGAAAGGAAATAAAATTCCAGTCATATCGCTAACCATATGACTGAAAATAAGTGAAGGGAATCAGAAATAAAAAATCACTACTCAGCAATATCAGCAGTGTTATTTTTATCCTGATTAATCAATTCTCTGACAACACTGGTGGCAAAGCTACCTGATGGCAAAGAAAAATGAAGAGTGACGGTTTGGTCATCCTGCCATTCCCAACGCAGATTAAGTGGTTTCACCAACATCGCTCTGCGAGCACTTTCTACACGCTCACGTTTAACTAATGCCCAAAGTAATTCGTAATCCTGCAAACATTGTTGCTCGAACCCCAGAGCCTGATGTTGTGTCCCTAATACTTTGTCACCCGGTAATGGAGCGGTGATCTGCAATTCTCCATCCATCACCCGCTGCTGTAATACGACCAGTTCAGATTCGTCAGCCACAAACCAACTACCACGCCCTGTTAACTGTAATGCGTCACCATTTTGTACCTGCTGATGCTCACCCTGCGCAATACGTATGCTGGTAATGGTATTAAACATAGCACTGCGGCAAGCAGAAAGGTAAAAGCTACGGCGATTGCGTTCTTTAACCTGTATTTCATTTTCTGCCCAACGTTGTGCCTGAACCAAATTCTGCCCATCACGCCCGAAACGCTGTTCGCCAAAATAATTAGGAACACCTGTCTGAGCTACCAGCTGCAAGCGCTTTTCCACTGATTGCCGATCAGAAACTTCTCTTAAAATCAGTGTAAAGTCATTACCTTTCAATGCACCAATGCGCAGTTTGCGTTTCTGGCGAGCGGTAGCCAGTATTTCACACCCTTCAAGCTGGAATGCAGTTAGATCTGGATCTTGTTTTCCCGGCAGATGTAAACAAAACCACTGTTCAGTCACTGCATTACGATCTTTTAAACCCGCATAGCTGACAGAGCGCGCTGATATTTTGGAAAAACGAGCAAGATGATCGGCAACAAACTGAGTGTTACATCCTGTCTTACGGATATGTACCATTAAATGTTCGCCTTCTCCATCAGGAGAAAAGCCTAAATCCTCACGAACAATAAAATCTTCCGGTGCTGCTTTAACAACGCCGGTTGCTTCCGGGCGACCATAAAGCCAATGTAATTCACTCAATACCATACTTATTCCTTCACCAGCAAAGCCACCGCTTCACAGGCAATACCTTCTTTACGCCCAATAAATCCCAGTTTTTCAGTGGTTGTCGCTTTAACGTTAATGTCATCCATATGACACTCAAGATCTTCTGCCAGATTAACCCGCATCTGGGGAATATGGGGCAACATTTTAGGTGCCTGCGCGATAATTGTGATATCAAGATTACCCATCCGATAACCTTTTTCACGGATACGCCGATAAGCTTCTTTCAGCAATTCACGGCTATCTGCACCTTTAAAGGCCGGATCAGTATCTGGAAACAATTTCCCGATATCTCCTAAAGCCGCAGCCCCCAACAGAGCATCAGTTGCAGCATGTAAGGCAACATCACCATCTGAGTGTGCAATCAATCCCTGCTCATAAGGAATACGGACGCCGCCAATGATCAATGGCCCTTCTCCGCCAAATTTATGTACATCAAAACCGTGACCAATTCTCATACAATATGTTCCTTTGATTTTCGGGATAGATAAAACTCAGCCAATGCCAGATCTTCAGGTTGGGTCACTTTAATATTGTCCGCTCTTCCTTTGATCAGTACTGGACGATGGCCGCAATATTCCAATGCTGAAGATTCGTCCGTAATGCAAGCTTGCTCTGAAAGCGCTTTAATCAAGCAATCACGTAATAGCTGTAAAGGAAATAACTGCGGAGTTAACGCATGCCAAAGACCATTACGATCAACGGTATGATCAACAAACAATGGGTTTACCGCAGATATTTTTTCCACCGGTGAAACCAGCATACGTTTCATTGTGTCCCTGACGGGAGCTGCCAGTAATCCACCACAAAACGATCCACTACTAACGGCAAGAGAGCATGAGTTTTTATCAACCAATTGCAGTAAGTTATCAAGGTCATCCCGGTGTAAACAAGGACGAGCTGCATCATGGACTAAAACCCAAACTGAACGTTCCGGTGAAAATCCTGACAAGTAATTCAGTCCCGCCAGCACAGAATCAGCACGTTCATCACCACCAATAACGGTAGTGATACGCGGATCAGAGGCAATAGCCAATTGGTTAAATTGCGTGTCAGCAGGATTCAGCACAATAACAATTTGCTGTATACGGGGCTGTTCAAATAATGCAGACAGCGTGTGTTCAATAATGGTTTTTCCCACAACATTAAGATATTGTTTCGGGCACTCTGATTTCATCCGGCTGCCAATACCAGCAGCCGGGATCAAGGCAACTATTTCAGTCATAAGATTTAGTCATAAAATTCAGTCATAAAAATATCGTGGGATAATGAAGAGCGGATGATTTATTTACGTTATTGTTCACTATTTTGCCCCAAAGTATTGCTGCTCACAGAGTGTTGTGAATTTTGTTTCGTTGTATCCGGCACCATGCGATAAAAAGATTCGCCCAGCTTAATCATACCTAATTCATTGCGGGCACGTTCTTCAATTGCTTGCTGACCGCTTTTCAGATCTTTAATTTCAGCAAATAACTGGTCATTGCGTGACTTAAGGAAAAGGTTGTCTTTCTCTTGTTTTTCAACCTCATCTTTAATTCGCACATAATCGTGGATACCATTTTTGCCGAACCACAGCGAATACTGTAACCAGCCAAGTAAAACCAGTAATAGTAGCGTTAGTTTACCCATTTCCGCCCCCAGAAAAACCCGCTAATCATCCCATAACTCAAGGAATGACGCCACTATCACAAACTGCTTCTGAAACGTGATCATTAAGACATAATGAAAAGTATTAAATGAAATGAGTGTAGAAACACATTACCTCGCCTGCAATAATGTGTTTCTATCTACTCAGAGGATGGGAAATTTAAACAGGATATTAAATAGTCACAATATAGCGTTCATTGAGTGCAATAAGCAATTTTTCCATTGATAATTCAATATGTTGAGAACCATCCAAATAAATATCAGGCTGCTCTGGTACTTCATAAGTCGCATCAATTCCAGTGAAATTCGGAATTTCACCGGCTCGCGCTTTTTTATATAAACCTTTCGGATCACGGGATTCACAAATCGCCAGAGGCGTATCTACAAATACTTCAATAAATTGACCAGACTCCATTGATTGGCGTATTTTTTGTCGCTCAACCCGGCTAGGAGAAATAAATGCCGTCAATACCACCAGCCCGGCATCAACCATTAATTTCGCAACTTCTCCCACACGCCGGATATTCTCCTGTCGATCAGCGTCAGAAAACCCCAAATCACGGCACAAACCGTGACGCACATTATCACCGTCCAACAAATAGGTTTTGATCCCCTGCGAGAATAAAGCTTGCTCCAACATTCCCGCCAGCGTGGATTTTCCTGAACCTGATAACCCGGTAAACCAGATAACCAAAGCAGGATGCCCATTAACGGCTTCCCGCTGTTTTCTGTTTACATCATGTGAATGCCAGACAATATTATCGGGAACAATATCGGAAAGGGTATCAGTATTTTCGACCTGAGCCACTTATTTTCCCCCCAATAAATCACGAGCTCCCCAGTGCGGGAAATGACGACGCACTAAGCGATTGAATTCCAGTTCAAACTCACTGTACTCTTTCGGCTCTTGATAAACATCGGTCTGAATTTCACGTACCAACCCAGCGCCAACAGTAACATTAGTCAAACGGTCAATCAGAATGATACCGCCGGTATCCGCATTTTGCTGGTAACTGTCGAGAAGCAATGGCTCATCAAATGAAAATTCCACCAGTCCAATGGCATTCAGTGGCAACTCAACCGCAACTTTCTGTGTCAGGTTATTGATATCTACCTGATATTGCACATTGTCAATTTTGGCCCGGCTCTTTTTACCAGCTACCTTGATATCCAGACTTTGCCCCTGAATCAGCGGCTTTTCTGACATCCAGACAACATCTACCAACGCATGATGAGCGACAATTATTTGATCTTCAACCGCAACCAAAAGGTCACCCCGGCTGATATCTATTTCATCTTTCAGCACGATGGTGATCGCTTCACCCGGCACGGCAAAAGGTAAATCACCGTCGAAAGTGACGATCCGCTCAACCGTTGAAATTCTGCCTGATGGCATTACTTTGACTTTCTGCCCCTGATGTAAAATTCCCGATGACAACGTACCGCTGTAACCGCGAAAATCCAGATCAGGACGATTGACATATTGCACCGGAAAACGCAGTGACTGCTTCGCAACATTTTTCTGCACATCAACCGTTTCAAGAATATCCAGTAACGTTTCTCCGGTATACCACGGCATATTTTCACTGCGACTGACAATATTGTCCCCTTCCAGCGCAGATATGGGGACAAAATAAATATGCAAATCGGCAGGCAACTGCTCAGTGAAATGTAAATAATCCTGTTTGATTTGAGCGAAAATCTCTTGTCTATATTCCATCAGATCCATTTTATTCACTGCCACCACCAGATGGCGAATACCTAGCAACGTACTAATAAAGCTATGACGGCGAGTCTGTTCCTGTACTCCCTTTCTCGCATCAATCAGTAAAATCGAAAGATCACAGGTTGACGCCCCTGTTGCCATATTACGGGTATATTGCTCATGCCCCGGTGTATCTGCGATGATAAACTTGCGTTTCTCAGTGGAAAAATAACGGTATGCCACATCGATGGTAATACCTTGTTCCCGTTCAGCCGCAAGACCATCTACCAAAAGCGCCAGATCTAACTTTTCCCCCTGTGTCCCTAGCCGTTTACTGTCATTTTGCAAAGTCGCAAGCTGATCTTCATAGATCTGGCGAGTATCGTGCAGCAGACGACCAATCAGGGTACTTTTGCCATCATCTACACTGCCACAAGTTAAAAAACGCAATAATCCCTTTTCCTGCTGTGCTTTCAAATAGGATTCAACACCACCCTGCTGTTTGATTTGATTAGCGATGGATTCATTATGTGCAAGTGCTGGCATATTCTTCTCCCCTCAAAAAATAACGCTATGCCTTAAAAATAACCCTGGCGTTTTTTCAGCTCCATTGAACCAGATTGATCACTGTCAATAAGCCGACCTTGCCGCTCACTGGTTGTTGATATCAACATTTCTTCGATAATTTCCGGCAATGTTTCCGCTTCCGATTCCACAGCACCAGTCAAAGGCCAACATCCCAACGTTCTGAAGCGAACTTTGCGCTGACTGATAACTTCACCTGATTTCAAATCGATACGATCATCATCAACCATAATCAATATGCCATCGCGCTGAACAATCGGACGAGGTTTAGCAAAATAGAGAGGAACAATATCTATCTGTTCTAAATAGATGTATTGCCAGATATCCAATTCTGTCCAGTTAGATAACGGGAATACACGGATACTTTCACCTTTATTAATCTGGCCGTTATAGTTACGCCAAAGTTCCGGACGCTGATTTTTGGGATCCCAACGATGAGAGCGATCACGGAAAGAATAGATACGCTCTTTGGCGCGGGATTTCTCTTCGTCACGCCTTGCACCGCCAAATGCGGCGTCAAATCCATATTTGTCCAGAGCTTGCTTCAATCCTTCCGTTTTCATAATGTCCGTATGTTTTGCACTGCCGTGAATAAAAGGATTAATACCCAGCTCTTCACCTTGTGGATTACGATAGACCAGCAATTCGAAGCCATATTTTTCTGCTATCTGATCACGGAATTCATACATTTCCCGGAACTTCCAGCCTGTATCGACATGCAACAACGGAAAAGGCAATTTTCCTGGATAAAATGCCTTACGTGCGAGATGCAGCATCACCGAAGAGTCTTTACCAATGGAATAAAGCATTACCGGATTGGCAAATTCAGCAGCGACTTCGCGGATAATATGGATACTTTCAGCTTCAAGTTGCTGCAAATGGGTCAGTCTTTTTTCTTCCATTGATAATTCCTTATTCTAAGTCAACAACAGCGGGGCGATTTACCGGAACAACAGATTGTTTTGGATCTAACGACTTTTTCTGATCTAACGACTTTTTCTGATCAGCGGATCCCTGTTCAACTGATCGCTGCGCGAACCATGCTAACTGATGGTGAAGTTGAGCCACCTCTCCCACCACCAGCAATGCTGGAGATGGAGCATCCTGTGCCAATCGTTCCAGTTCAGACAGCGTTCCGGTTAACACTTGTTGTTCGGAGCGAGTCCCACAACCAATCACGGCAACGGGAGTGTTGGCATTCCGCCCGTGTGAAATCAATTTCTGGCTAATCAGAGCTGACTTTATGACTCCCATATAAATCGCCAGTGTTTGATTGCCTCGCGCCAATGCGGGCCAGTCCAGTTCATTACCATTTTCACGGCAATGCCCGGTAATAAAAGTGACGCTTTGAGAATGTTCCCTGTGTGTCAGGGGAATTCCCGCGTAGGCAGAAGCGCCAATAGCAGCAGTAATACCAGGCACAACCTGAAAAGGAATGTCTGCGGATGCGGCAACCTGTAATTCTTCTCCACCACGGCCAAAAATAAAGGGATCGCCTCCTTTCAGACGAACCACTTTTTCCCCCTGATGTGCCAATTTGACGATCAACGCATTGGTCTCTTCCTGCGCAACCGAATGGCACCCTGCTCTTTTGCCTACACAGATTTTGTCGGCATCACGGCGGACTAATTCAAGTATTTCGGCGCTGACCAGATGATCATAAAGTACCACATCCGCTTGCTGGATCACTTGCAGCCCTTTTAAAGTCAGCAAACCCGGATCACCGGGGCCTGCCCCGACTAACACCAATTCTCCCTGCTTACTAGTTTGTTTCAGTTGTTCATCATGCAGTTGTTGATCCAACTGTTCTTCTGCCTGTTGTAACTGCCCATTGGCAACTAATGTGGCAAAACGTCCGTTAAATGCTTTTTCCCAGAAATAACGACGCTGGCGCACAGAAGTCAGGCTCTGTTTCACCCGGTTACGCCAACGCCCCGCAATTTCCGCCATTGTGCCGAGATGAAAGGGCAACAGAGATTCCAATTTTTCCCGCAGTAATCGTGTTAATACAGGTGATTTTCCAGCAGATGAGATAGCCACCATAACCGGAGAACGATCAATAATTGATGGAAAAATAGCAGAGCAAAGTGACTGATCATCTACCACATTAACCAAAATAGCGCGGCGATTAGCCTCTGCAAAAACATATTGGTTTAAACTATGGTCATCAGTCGCTGCAATCACCAAAAATACGCCATCAAGATAGTCCGTATGAAATGCTCCCTGCAACCACTCAAGTTCCCCTTTTTGATGACATTGTTGCAATTCAGGATGTAATTCGGGAGCTGCAATCGTTAACGCTGCCCCCGCACGCAATAGCAAGCCCGCCTTGCGAGAAGCGACTTCTCCGCCGCCTACCAGCAAAACAGCACGCGATTTCAGCTCAACAAATAAGGGTAAATAATCCACAATGACATGCCATCCAGTGTTCAGTGTTTAATTTCGTAATAATTATCTAAGAAATAAATATATGAAGCTGTGAGGAGGTTATGAAATGACAAAAAGTAATTATTAGTTCCTGAATCGTATAAGGTAAGATTTTTAGCGGGTTATAAAATTGCAACATGCGAAATATTCAGGAAAAATTACTGTTCTTCCTATTGTTCACTTCTTCTTTTTTAAAGGATTTATTTTGTGACAAATCGCACACATTAAGCGCAACACTGTTATCATTAAAGCAAGCTACGCCCTTTTGATAAGAAGCGCAGCCAAGATAAATCAGAAGTATTCGTAATATTGCCTTAACCTTCGTGCAACCCACACTCCCGTTTCAAACCAAAAAAGCGGGTTTGTTCTTCGCTCATACCCGGCTCCCATTTTTGTGTTGTATGGATATCCCCCACAGAGAGATAGCCTTCTTCCCACAGTGGATGGTATTCAAGTCCATGTTGAGTCAGGTATTGATGCACTTGGCGGTTATCCCAATCAATAATCGGCAGTATCTTGAAAACATCACGCTGAACCGCCAGCACCGGCAACTTAGTGCGGCTTTCCGATTGCTGGCGACGTAAACCTGCAAACCAAGTTTGTGCGTGTAATGATCTCAATGCGCGGTTCATTGGTTCTACTTTATTGATTTGGTTATAACGCTCAATGCCTTCTATTCCCTGTTCCCACAGTTTTCCATAACGTGCTTCCTGCCAGGCCGGACTCTGTTCTGCACGAAATATTTTTAAGTTCAGTTTCAGTTTGTCAGTCAACTTATCAATAAACCGATAGGTTTCCGGGAACAGATAACCGGTATCAGTCAGGATAACAGGAATATCAGGGTATTCCTGTGTGACCAGATGTAGGCAGATTGCCGCCTGAATACCAAAACTGGAAGAAAGAACAAATTCGCCGGGCAAGTGTTTCAATGTCCAGATTACACGCTGACGAGCATCCAGCGATTCCAGTTGTTGGTTTATTTCAACAAGCGCTTCCGTGCGCTGCTCAGCATTCAAAACCAATAGCTCAGATAAACAGAGCTGGTTCATATCGCCTCCTGCCAATCGTAAAAATCGACGGCTGAATTCAATACTGGTTTGATAACGCCGGCTCGGATCAGAAAATCACCAAAAGCTTCATCCTCATTACGTTCTATTGCCCAGCGACTAATCAACTCGTCCAGTATCGTCAAAATCTCGGCTGAGGTGATGTTTTCCCGATACATACGGGGAATGCGGCTGCCATTGCGGTTTCCGCCAAGATGCAGGTTATAACGATCAAGCGCTTTACCCACCAGCCCTATTTCTGCCAGCATCGCTCTGCCGCATCCATTCGGGCAGCCTGTAACACGCAGGACGATATGTTCATGGCCGACTCCATGTTTTGCCATTAAAGTATCGACATGATCGACAAAAGTCGGCAAGAAACGTTCTGCTTCTGCCATCGCCAACGGGCATGTCGGAAATGAAACACACGCCATAGAATGGTGACGCAGAGAAGTCACATTGTTATCAATCAGGCCATGTGAGCGGGCTATTTCTTCAATGTGTGCTTTTTCACTTTCCGGTACGCCTGCCACAATTAAGTTTTGATTCGCAGTTAGACGAAAATCACCTTTGTGAATTTTGGCAATTTCTGCAATCCCGGTTTTTAACGGCTTGTCCGGGTAATCCAGTAAGCGGCCATTTTCAATAAACAAGGTTAAGTGCCATTGGTCATCAATACCTTTTAACCAGCCAATTTGATCTCCCCGACCAATAAACTCATAAGGACGGATCGGTTCGAATTTCACTCCCGCACGTTTTTCAACTTCTTGTTTGAAAGTTTCAACACCGACACGCTCAAGGGTATATTTGGTTCTGGCATTTTTGCGATCGATTCGGTTGCCCCAATCACGCTGTGTTGTCACGATAGCTTCGGCAATCGCTAAGGTATGCTCTAGTGGAATATAACCAAATTCACTCGCCAAACGTGGGAATGTTTTCTTATCGCCGTGAGTCATGGCTAATCCACCACCCACCAGCACGTTAAAACCGATCAATTGATCACTCTCTGCAATAGCAACGAAGTTCATATCGTTGGCATGCAGATCAACATCATTTTGCGGCGGGATCACAACTGATGTTTTGAATTTGCGAGGCAAATAAGTTTTACCAAGGATCGGCTCTTCATCGGTTGTCACGATTTTTTCTTTATCCAGCCAGATTTCGGCGTAAGCGTTAGTACGTGGCAGAAGATGCTCCGATATTTTCTTCGCCCATTCATAAGCCTGCTGATGCAACGCAGACTGTACCGGATTTGAGGTACACAATACGTTACGGTTAACATCATTGGCCGTTGCCAGTGAATCCAGCCCCATTTGAGCCAGTAATTGATGCACTGGTTTGAGGTTGTTTTTTAAAATGCCATGAAATTGGAATGTTTGCCGATTAGTCAACCGGATACTGCCATACAGGGTGCTCTCTGTCGCAAACTGATCAATGCCCAACCATTGGCGGGGAGTGATAATACCTCCCGGTAAGCGACAACGCAGCATTATGGCATGGCGAGGTTCCAGTTTTTGTTCCGTACGTTCTGCCCTAATGTCACGATCATCCTGCTGATACATACCGTGGAAACGGATCAGGAGAAAGTTATCGCCTTCAAATCCGCCTGTCAGCCCATTTTTTAGATCTTCGCTGATCGTCCCGCGTAAATAGTTACTTTCTAACTTCATGCGTTCACTGTCAGCCTGTTTACCTTCAACAATCAAAGGACCTTGTTTTTCATTGCTCATTGTTTTCATTGCCCGTCGGTTTTCATTGCTTACGGTTTTTCATTGCCCACGCTAGTAAACATCCCTTTGATAACGGCGCTCAAGGCGAAGTTCACTCAAGAATTCATCGGCCTGTTCAGCATCCATACCACCTTGTTGTGAAATAATATCCAACAATGCCTGTTCTACATCTTTTGCCATACGATTGGCATCTCCACAGACGTATAAATGTGCCCCCTCTTGGATCCAACGCCAGATTTCTTCACCCTGCTCACGCAATTTGTCCTGTACGTACACCTTATGCTGTTGATCCCGCGACCATGCCAAATCAATGCGAGTCAATAACCCCTCTTTGACATAACGCTGGAATTCAACCTGATACAAGAAATCTTCTACAAAATGGGGATTACCAAAGAACAACCAGTTTTTACCTTCAGTGCCATGATGATCTCGTTGTTGCAAAAACGCCCTGAATGGTGCAATCCCTGTGCCGGGGCCAATCATGATGATTGGTGTTTGAGGATCAGCAGGTAAACGGAAATTATCGTTATGCTCGATAAAAACACGGATACTGTCATCTTCTTGCAATCGATCAGCCAGATAACCCGATGCTCCGCCAGTACGGGCACGTCCTTCTATGTCATAACGAACAACGCCAACCGTAATATGAACCTCATTTTCGACTTCATCTTGTGAGGAGGAGATGGAATAAAGCCGCGGGGTTAATGGACGCAATATATCGATAAATTGTTGGGCTTCAGGACGCAAGACTACTTGCCTGACCATATCCACAATGGGTGTTTTTTGTGCGTATTGCTGTAGTACCGGTTTATCAGTAACTAAAGCAAATAACCTTTCATCTTTCGTTAATGCAGCATATTTTTCGACAATAACTCCCGTGTTTTGAGTCAGTTCAATATGGCTGCTCAGAGCCTGGCGCAAAGTCAATAATTTCCCATACACATTGACGGGCTCACTGCCTTCCAGACAGAGTAACGCAAGCAGCTCATCCACCAGTGCAGGATCGTTCTCAAACCAAACACCCAGTGCGTCACCAGGCCGATAATGCAAACCTGAATCCCCCAGATCAATTTCAATGTGGCGGACATCTTTATCAGAGCCACGACCTGTGATTTTTTGATTAACCAGCAGAGAGGCGGTTAGCGGTGTTTCTTTGGTATAAGGACTGGTAATAACTTCACTAATAACCCCCACTTGAGTGGTGGCTATAACTGTATCAGTCGAGGCAGGCACGCGCTGTTTTAAGATATCCGTTATTTGTTGACGCCATTGGGCTGCCACGCCCTGATATTCCACATCAGCATCAACACGTTCTAATAACCGCTGCGCGCCTAATTCACTCAGGCGACGATCAAAGTCTTTACCCGCCTGACAAAAGTATTCATAAGAGGTATCCCCCAAGCCAAATACAGCATAAACCGTCTCGTTCATCGGAGCTGCTTTTTTGGAGTGCAGATATTTATAGAGTGCTACGGCTTCTTCGGCTGGCTCACCTTCACCCTGTGTCGAAGCAATAATAATCAATACCCGTTCTTTTGCGAGCTGTTTGAATTTATAATCACCAGCATTAACTAAATTCACATTCAGCTTTTGTGCCAATAAGGCATCTCTGAGTTGTTCCGCCAAACGACGGGCATTACCCGTCTGAGAAGCAGAAATCAGTGTTACCGTTTCCTGTTCGGAAACAGTTGGCGCTGGTGCCACAGCGTTGGCTTGTGGCTGGGAGTTTAACATTCCCCAAAAATAGCCTGATAACCAAGCCAATTGATGCGGAGAAAAATCACTGACCGCAGATTGCAGACGTGACAACTGTTCAGGAGAAACAGGTAATAATGCAGTTGAAGGTGGTTTTGCGGTCATTATCTTATCCAGTGCCCTTTGCGATAGCCAATATCCACGATTTATAAGCATCATGATAAACATGGACTAATTATAAGGTTATCCCACAACTGACATTGGAATTAAAGAAAGGTTTGCAATATCTAATAACTAAATTACCTAACTTTATTTACAGATTTAATATATCGATAAAGTTGTTAAACGCTGGATTTTATTTCTACAGAAAAATCACGTTAAGCCGGAAAGTTCAGGTAGAATAGCCGGCCTTTTGAAATCAGGAAAAAGTATTATGAGCACTACCATCTTTAAAGATTTTCAATTTGAAGCGGCGCATCGCCTGCCACATGTTCCTGAAGGGCATAAATGTGGCCGCCTACATGGGCACTCATTTATGGTACGTCTGGAAATTACCGGTCAGGTTGATCCCCATAGTGGATGGCTCATGGACTTTGCCGATGTAAAAGCTGCTTTCAAACCAATTTGGGAACGGCTCGATCACAACTACCTCAATGAGATCCCTGGTCTGGAAAATCCAACCAGCGAAGTTCTGGCCAAGTGGATCTGGAGAGAGTTAAAACCCACTTTGCCACAACTCAGTACCGTCATGGTAAAAGAAACCTGTAGCGCAGGTTGTATCTATCGTGGAGAGTAAAACATTCAGCACCAGGTGTTGGTGCTGAATGCATATATGAAAATTCAATTCACATCAGGCGATATTTAAGTATTTGTGTGTCTGCATGGAAAAACGCCAGTTACGGGCAATGCAGGTTTCAATACATAAACGAGTTGCTTCTTCTTTCTGGCTGATAGGCTGTAAAGCAATAATCGGCGCATTACCTTCATTAAGCATGGCTAGTAGTTCGTCCAATGCTTCAATATCGCGCTCCCGACCGACAGGATGTTTAATTTCGTTTGCCCGTTTCATAGCGTCTGGCAAAACTTTGTATCCACCACGCATTTTCACTTTTGGTGAAACTGTTACCCAAGTTTTATCAGAACAATAGATTGCATGCGTGCCACTGGTCTCTATCTGACACTGATAACCCTCTCTTTCCAGCGTTTCAGTCAAGGAACGTAAATCGTACAAGCACGGCTCTCCACCAGTAATAACAACATGACGTGCTGTGTATCCCTGGCGAATGAATAAATTAATAATTTGCCGTGGTGTTGCCACTCCCCATATATCGCTATCCTGCGATTTCACCAAGATGTTTTCCATCGGCTGCTGCTTATCAGCCTCTTTTTCCCAAGTATGCTTGGTATCACACCAACTGCACCCTACTGGACATCCTTGTAATCGAATGAAAACAGAAGGAACACCGGTAAATACCCCTTCCCCCTGCAAAGTCTGGAACATTTCATTTATTGGGTAGATCATAAAAAAACTCTGGTTTTAATAAACTACCCGTTATTATTACAGATATCTATCCCGCGAACATCCATCTTTATGGTATGGTACGAGGTTGCTTTTACTGGCATCTGACGCCAGACACAGCATTGTATGCCTGAAATAGCGTATGCCTGAAAAGACTCTCTGGCATGAAAGATAGATGAGATTAACGAATGCAAAACAATGAAAATCAGCTTAAACAGGGCCTAAGTGTGAGGCATATCCGCTTCATGGCTTTAGGCTCTGCAATAGGCACAGGGCTATTTTATGGCTCAGCAGCTGCAATTCAGCAAGCAGGCCCTGCTGTATTGCTGGCCTATTTAATCGGCGGTGCTGCCGTATTTATGGTGATGAGAGCACTTGGAGAAATGACCGTTCACCATCCTGTTTCCGGTTCCTTTTCACAGTATGCCAGCCATTATCTGGGGCCATTAGCCGGTTTCCTGACTGGCTGGATCTATGTTCTTGAGATGCTGTTTGTTTGCCTCGCTGATATCACTGCATTCGGCATGTATATGAAACTTTGGTTCCCACATGTCGATCAATGGATTTGGGTTCTGGGTATCGTATGTTTTATTGGTGCGCTAAATCTATGCCATGTGAAGATTTTTGGTGAAATGGAGTTTTGGCTTTCTATTGTTAAAGTGACTGCCATTATTGCCATGATCATTGGTGGTCTGGTAATTATGATCTATGGTTTTGGTCAAACGACTGAACATACTACAGGTATCGCCAATTTATGGGAACATGGTGGCTTTATGCCAAATGGCGTTAGTGGTGTAATTGCCTCATTTGCCATTGTGATGTTTGCTTTTGGGGGAATAGAAGTTATTGGTATTACTGCCAGTGAAGCTAAAGATCCGGTAAAAACAATACCTAAAGCCATTAATGCTGTCCCATTTCGTATTTTGATCTTTTATGTCCTGACCTTATGTATTCTGATGTGCATCTATCCGTGGAATCAGATCGGTCAGAACGGAAGCCCATTTGTACAGATTTTTTCTAATTTAGGAATTAGCTCAGCCGCAAATATTCTGAATGTTGTTGTGATTACTGCGGCTATTTCAGCTATCAACAGCGATATTTTTGGTGCCGGACGAATGATGTATGGCATGGCTCAAGAAGGACAGGCACCGGAGTCATTCAAAAAACTAACCAGTAATGGTGTTCCGTGGATGACCGTTCTGGTCATGATTACTGTTCTGCTACTCGGTGTGCTGCTCAATTATCTGCTTCCTGACGATATTTTTATCCTTATTGCGTCAGTTGCAACATTCGCAACAGTCTGGGTATGGCTGATGATTTTACTTTCTCATGTGGCCATGCGTCGTAAAATGAGTGTAGAAGAGGTCAAGACCTTAAAATTCCCAGTACCAATGTGGCCAATAGCTCCTGCAATTACGATTGTTTTCATGAGTGCAGTCATCCTATTACTCGGCTTTTTCGATCAAACAAGGGACGCCTTATATGTAGGAGCAGGTTGGGTGATTGTTTTAACCCTCGCGTATTTTTTCGGTGTGAAGAAAAAATTAGCCGTGCCCCATCTTTCTAACCAATAGATCTTACCTTCAAAAGCGCCGGTATTCTTTCGGCGTTTTTTTCTCTTCCTCTGTTTTTGACTCTCTGCGTCGATTATCTATGTACTCTATAACGAAAACCTGACTATAAGTGGATTGTGATCAGAAGCGACTGTCGTTAAAACTGTTGCACTCAGAACGTTTAACTCACGGTAAAAAACAAAATCTAACGGTTTACCGAATACAATCGTTCGGTGATCATCATTAAAATAGACTTCTTTTAGCCCCATACGTTGAGCAAAACGCTCCAGCACTTTAAACCGACGACGACTCCATGCATTAAAATCGCCAGCAAATATCACCGGGCCATCATGCATACTGATATAGATACCAATGTTATTCAACTGCCGACTGTAAACATCAATACCAAAGCTGAAATTGATGGCATGTACATTAACCACCATTAATTGTCGACTATCAGATAAAGGATAAATTGTGATAAGTGATGATTTTGAGAGCCTGATTATCGGTTCTTTTTCTCGTAATGGGCAACAATAGATAGGCGAAGCTGACGCTAATGTCATCACACCTGATGGATGCTGGGGGATAGCAAATGCAGGTACTTGATCTGCAACCAGACCACTAGCTGCGACAAATTTCAGTAAATCGGGAGTTGTTTGTGCTTCTTGCAGTAAGATAAGGTCACTCTTCTCAGTTAAAGAGGCTAAGACATTTTGCCATAACGGGTGTTGTTGTTTATGGATATTCCAAATGGCAACAGAAAATCCGCTATTATCGGCAAGAAGGGGTTCTCCATGTGGTAGTGAGGTTTCTCCAATTAACTGTTTCGAAGCAGGGAAAACCCACTCTACGGGTTGTCCGGCAACATATCTCACAGCATAGTTTTTTTGCGTGTGATTTATTTTCGCACGGATTTTTCTTACGTAACTATTTCGTATCAAGTGGCCCCCAACCTACCTCAATGCTATCTCCTCCATTAATATGACATCTCAATAACTGATTGCAACTTCTGTCACAAGAAATTCAACAAATAGCAAAAAACCCCTGAGATTTCTCTCAGGGGTTCATGCAAATACGGTGGCGGTGCGGACGGGACTCGAACCCGCGACCCCCGGCGTGACAGGCCGGTATTCTAACCAACTGAACTACCGCACCACCGAATTTCTTTC
>NZ_NIBS01000080.1 GCF_002632465.1 Xenorhabdus budapestensis
GAATAGCGGCTGCCAGTTTAATCGCCAGCAGGGAATTACCGCCGATACGGAAGAAGTTATCTTCAATCCCCACCCGTTCCAGCCCCAATACCGACTGCCAGATCATGCACAACCGGGTTTCCAGTGCCGTGCGCGGTGCCACATATTGTTCACGGTTTACCCAGACCGGGACCGGTAAAGCCCGGCGGTCCAGTTTGCCATTCAGTGTCAGCGGCACGGACTCAATGCGGGTAAAACTGGCCGGCACCATATACTCCGGCAGACGGGCTGACAGATGCCCGATCAGGCTGTCATCCGGCACCCCGCCCTCCGTGACCAGATAAGCCACCAGCACGCGGTCTCCCTCGTGTTCCCAATCGATCACCACCGCCTGTTTCACCTGAGGGTGAGTCGCCAGCGCACTTTCGATTTCCCCCGGTTCAATCCGGTAGCCACGGATTTTCACCTGAAAATCATTGCGTCCCAGATAATCCAGATTGCCGTCCGGCCGCCAGCGCACCAAATCCCCGGTTTTATACAGCCGGGTATACCCCAATGCGGCGTCCTCCGCTGTCGCAAACGGGTTCGGCACAAAACTCTCTGCCGTCAGGGCCGGCTGGTTCCAGTAACCGCGCGCCAGACAAATACCGCCAATGTGCAGTTCGCCCGGTGCCCCTGTCGGGGAAGGGTTACCGTATTTGTCCAGCACATAGAGCCGCACATTATCAATCGCCCGCCCAATCGGCACATTGCCGTGACACGCCGTATCCGTCTCATAACAGGCGACTTCAATCGCCGCTTCCGTCGGCCCATAAAGGTTGATAAGGGCAGAGCGGCCCGCCTGGACCCGGTTAAATGCCCTGACCTGCGACGCCGTCAGCGCTTCCCCGCTACAGAAAACATAACGCACCCTGTCCGGTAACTGCTGACCCATTGCCTCCAGGGTCTGGCAGAATGCCCCCAGCATAGGCGGGATAAAATGCAACATGGTCACGCCGCTTTGCCGGATCAGTTGCTGCAACACCGCCGGCTGTTTATGTGCCTCCGGCGGAGCAATCACGATACATGCGCCCACCCAGTTCGCCGCCAGCAATTCCCACACCGACACATCAAAGGTATACGGGGTTTTTTGCAGTATTTTATCGGCGGGCCGGAAAGGATAACGCGACAACATCCAGCACAGGCGGTTCATCACACTGCGGTGAGTCAGTGCCACTCCTTTCGGCTGGCCGGTGGTGCCTGACGTGTAAATGATATAGGCCAAATCGGTGGCCCTGTTTACCGGCGGCAGATTATCAGCAGGATAACCGGCAGTCACTGCCGGATCGTCGGCGGCAATCAGAACGGGAGCCACCGCCAGTGTTTGTGTGCAGGCCGTCAGTGCGGGCAAATGGTGTTGCTGAGTCACCACACACCGGGTCTGTGTGTCAGCCAGAATAAAGCGGGTACGCTCCGGCGGGTATTCCGGTGAAAGCGGGACATAGGCCCCCCCGGCTTTTAACACCGCCAGAATAGCGATAATCATCGCCGGACTGCGATCCAGATATAACGCCACCGGCGTCTCTGCCGGCATCGGGGTATTGCGCTGCTGCTGATACTGTGCCCGGATCACGGCAGCTAACTGGTTTGCCCGTTCGTTAAGCTGGCGGTAGGACAGGGTGTCTCCGGCAAATTCCAGCGCCCTATTATCCGGTGTGGCAGCCGCCTGAGCCTCAAATTGTTGTTGCAGGGTATTTGACGGGCAGGGCCTGTCCGTCTGGTTCCAGCCATACAGCAGGGTATGACGTTCCTGCGCAGATAACACATCAATGCGGCTCAAGG
>NZ_NIBS01000081.1 GCF_002632465.1 Xenorhabdus budapestensis
ATAGAAATTTCCCCTGTAATTAGCTCACCATAGACCACTCAGTGAATGATCTGTGGTCAGTCACCACACTCTCGCAGTGGTCGCGCTCATGCCCTTGAGTGCATTCTTTCAGCCATAACCGATGCAAGACTGGCTTTCTTGCTGCTTATCGGAGCTATTTGTAATCTATGAACCTTGACCCGTCGCTACACAGGCTCACCCACTTGGTGACTCAGGGCCGCGTCACTACCGCAGCATTTGCGCTATGCGCTTGCGGTCTATCCGCTTTGCTAAAGCATGATTTAGTTTTCCTTTTGGTTAATAACACGACATCACATCATGACAAGTACGCCTTTACGGAGCTGGTTTTGCTTACCCCGATTGCCTAAGAATAATTCCCGGCGCTATTTCAGTTTGCTAGGGGCTCGTCAGTTGCCTGTCGTGGGGTTCATATTGTTAAAGAGCGGTTACTGCTTTTATCTTTCGGCTGTGTGCCTTTGATGCTTCAAGTATCACCTTTAGTAATAAATCAGTCAACACTAATAGTGATATAATTTTATTACTAATAGTGATGTTATTGATTTTTAATAAAATAAATTTTTGCTTAAATTGAATATTGTGATTGTGGTCACGAATTGACCAAGAGGGGGGATAGGTAGGTACAAAAAAGCCCTCGTGGGGAGGGCTATTTTACAAATATATCAATGATTTTAGCTCCTGCATCAAATTTTATGACGTAGTTAACATTTCATACTGTTATTGTTTACTACCTGTATATATTTTGTTAACTTGCTTTAATGCCACGTTTCGCCATCATTTCGGCAAATATTGCATTAAAATGCGTTGATTTGGCCTTCAACTCACGCAGAAATCGCTCTGCTTCTTCGGAAGGCAGGCTATCAAATAGCTCTAATAGATTTTTTTGTTGTTTTGTCAGTGGTTTTTGATTTCTGCTTTCAATATTATTGTTCACTAAGCGAGTATATTTCGCCAGATCAATAATCTCATTTGCCAATGTTGGACTAAAATCATCAATTGCAATTTCCAGAATTTCAGCAAATTTAGCGGCATGAGTCACATTAATAGCATTCTTTGCATTTAATAATTGCGCAACAGCACTCTGCCCCATACCTAACTTTTCAGCTAGTACCTCTTGGGACAGACCTAATTCTTTTTTCTTTGCCTCATAAATTGCCTTAAGGCGGCTTGCGTCCGATATTTGCTCGTCGCTCAATGGGATTTTCTTCATTATTCGATTCTATAACTTAAAGTCATATTTACCAATCACCGTTAGTGTTGACTATTTTATTACTATGAGTGATACTTTTTCGAAATTTACAGGAGAACACTATGGAGAGAATCTCGTTATCAGATTTTGTATCCCAAATAGGGCAGGGAGAAACTGCCGCCCTATTTGGAGTTAGGCAAAGTGCGATCAGTAAAGCGCTCGCCATTGGGCGGAACATTACTGTAATTGTTCATCAAGATGGGCGAGTGGAAGCGGAAGAGCTAAAACCATTTCCTGCTCATCGTCGTGAATAGTTATTAACCACCGCTCTTTAACAATCTACCCTCACGACAAGCTATTGATGAACCCTAGCAAATCGAAATAGCGCCGAGTAGGAACTCAGGCAATCGGGAAATGCAGGAACAATATCACACCCCGTAAAGGCGTACTCATCAAGAAGCTCGGTCGTATTAATCATCATCTATCTCAGGATAGTTGATATTTTTGTTTATTTATTAAACGAAATTTCACTTTAGGAATTTTACGTATGAAAGAGACAATAGAAAA
>NZ_NIBS01000082.1 GCF_002632465.1 Xenorhabdus budapestensis
TAAAGGGGTCTGGAATGCCGCGGCGCTGGGTGCCTCCAAGGCGCTGATCCTGTGTGAATCCCTGATTGATGCGATGTCGTTCTGGGTGACCGGACACCGAAATGTCACGGCGGCCTATGGTGTGCATGGTGTCACCGCTGATCACTGGCAGGTCTTTGAACAGCACAACATTAAGCAGGTGCTGATCGCCTTTGATAATGATACCGCGGGTAATGATGCGGCGGTGAAACTGGCGGCAGTGCTGGTTGCCAAAGGCATCATACCCTTACGTGTGGTGTTCCCGCCGGGCATGGATGCGAATAGCTATCTGTGTCAGGTTGCAGAGCCAGAAACCGCCTTTGCCCTGCTGATTGAGAGTGCCGTGCCGATGCAGGATGCCGCGGATATGGTGGCACTTGAGCGCCAGACACCTGAGCCGGACACAGCGCCAGAACCCGCTTCCTCTTTAGCGGCTGAACCCGCGCCCAGCGTGACGCCGAATGTGGTCTGTGAGTCCGGTGATCATGGCGAGCTGCTCGTGTCAGTCGGCACACTGCAATGGTGTCTGCGGGGGCTGGGCACGGTGAAAACGGGATCGGTTACCATGAAAATCAATGCGCAGGTGCTGGATACGCAAAGCGGCGTGCTGTTCGCTGACGGGGTTGATCTGATGAGTGCCCGCAGCCGCAACAGTTATGCCCGGCTGGCCGCCACTGAGCTGGGGCTGGGAGAAGCGGCGCTGCGGCGTTCGCTGGGGCAGGTGTTACTGGCGGTCGAACAGGGGCAACAGCGGGCGGCATCGGGCACGGAACCCAATGCACCGGAGATGGGGATCGCAGAACGGGAAGCGGCACTGGCCTTGCTGCAAGATCCCTATCTGACTGCCCGTATTACCGCTGACTTAGCCGCCTGTGGTGTGGTCGGCGAATCGACCAACCTGCTTGCGGGCTATCTGGCAGCAGTGAGCCGGAAGTTACCCAAACCGTTAGCCGTCCTGATCCAGAGCAGCAGTGCAGCGGGAAAATCGTCATTGATGGAGGCGGTACTGAACCTGATCCCGCCAGAAGAGCGCGTGCAGTACAGCGCCATGACCGGCCAGAGCCTGTTCTATCTGGGGGAAACCAATCTCCAGCACAAGATTTTAGCGATAGCGGAAGAAGAAGGTGTAAGGCAGGCGGCTTATGCGTTGAAGTTGTTACAAAGTGACGGTGAGTTAACGATGGCGAGCACGGGCAAGGATGAAACGAGCGGGAATCTGGTCACCAAAAGCTACACCGTCAAAGGCCCGGTGATGCTGATGTTAACCACCACCGCCATTGATGTGGATGAAGAATTACTGAACCGTTGTCTGGTGCTGACCGTCAACGAATCCCGCGAACAGACCGAAGCTATCCATGCGGTGCAGCGCCAGAAGCAAACCCTCGAAGGCCTGTTGGCTGAGAACGAGCGGGACTATCTGACACAGCTTCACCAGAACGCCCAGCGGTTGTTGCGCCCGCTGAATGTGGTGAACCCCTATGCCAGCCAGTTAACGTTCATGAGCGATAAGACCCGTACCCGCCGTGATCACATGAAATATCTCACCTTGATCCAGAGTATCGCCCTGTTACACCAGTATCAGCGGGAGATCAAGACCGCTGAGCATCGTGGCAAGCGGCTTGAATATATCGAAGTCAGCAAAGACGATATCCGGCTCGCCAATCAGTTGGCACACGAGATATTAGGGCGGAC
>NZ_NIBS01000083.1 GCF_002632465.1 Xenorhabdus budapestensis
CTGGCTTTTCGCTATCTTGTTCTGTCGGTCTGCTGGGGCTGGCTGTGTTGTGTATGCCACGGGCTCATGCGGCCGAAAAAGACGAACTGGCGAGTGCAATGCGTCTGATTGAGCAGGTGCAAATGGCACTGGAACGCGCAAGCATCGCAGAAAATCAGTCTGACACAGCAAAACGCCCTCGTTATAACTTTGATTATCCGCGCATCCAGGCCGATCTCAATACCATCAAAGCCGGTATCGATCACTACCTTACTCCGTCCCGTGCCCAACCTCGTGAGTCAGGCACTTTATCCGGCTATTACCGTCAGGAAAACCCGCAATGACTGACGCACAACGCAATGCTTTTGAAGTGGCCTCCGGGCATTTTGATATCACTTTTCTGTATCTGGTGTGCGTCGGGTTTTTCCTGGCCACCTTGTTTTTCTGGGCGGCCTGGGCGGCGGTAGATGTCTGGCATGGCTGGGCGAATGAAAAAGTGCGTAATCAGACCCTCAGCCAGTTTGCCCTTCGAACAGCGGTATTGCTGGTCGTGGCTGTCTGGATGTTTGCCAGTTAATGCAGCAAACATAATGAAAAGGAACAGAATCAATATGAAGCAAATTTTTACCGTCTGCCGGCGTATCAGCACAAACCTGATGACACGGGTCAGTACGTTCATGCTGTTATTCGGGCTTTCCTGTGAATCAGCCTGGGCCGATTTACCCGCGATTGAGCCACCTAAAAGTGGTGGCGGTGGCGGATTGCCGGGACAGGCGAAAGGGTATGCGCAGGATGGCATTGTGATTGGCGGATTGATCCTTTCGGCGGTGGCTTTTTTTAAAGTGGCCTCGGCCGTCGTCGAAACCTTTTCCGAAGTGCGGGATGGCAAATCGACCTGGACCCAGTTTGGCGCCATCGTCGTGGTCGGCGTGGTGCTGTTGGTTGCCGTGATTTGGCTGCTGTCAAAATCGGCCAGCATTATCTTTTAAGGCCGTCACCATGCAGACGATCGCTTTCTTACCTGACCGTTTAAACGCCGAACCGGTGGTGTTTCGCGGGTTCACCACGCCTGAGATGGGACTGGCCGCACTGGCCGGGATCGTGCTCGGACTGGCAGTCAGTCTTCCCCTGCTCCCGTTAGTCGGTTGGGTCATGATCCCGACCGGGATGCTGATTATGCCCTTGTTACTGATTAGCTTTGGCGGGCGCTGGCTCGCCCAGCTTAAGCGTGGCAAGCCGGAAAATTATCTTTGGCTGAAACTGGAAGAGAAAAAACGTCGGCTGGGTATCGGTGATCCGGCCTTGATTATTGCCGCCCGGGGCTGGTCGTTACGCCGTAGCAGGAGAATGCGATGAGTCGCTTTCGTCATGCAGTCAAAAACCGGGATCAGCATATTCTGACCCTGCGGATCGCCTGTGGGATTTTGGTGGGGGTGCTGCTGCTGAGCCTGCTGGGCTGGATGGCTTCCCCGCGCAATCTCACTATTCATAACCCGCCAGATTTACGCAGCGGCAGCACCCGCCCGTGGTGGGAAGTGCCTGCGCCCAGCGTCTACAGCTTTGCCTTCTATATTTTCCAGCAACTGAATGCCTGGCCGAAAAACGGGGCACAGGACTATCCGGCCAAAATTTACGCTTTATCACCTTATCTGACGCCGGCCTGTCAG
>NZ_NIBS01000084.1 GCF_002632465.1 Xenorhabdus budapestensis
GAGGCAGAACTAACGCGGTATTGGGATGCTGAGAACATCCCGACACCGCTCACCACAACCAACTAGCAAGGAGTTGAATGATGGCTAAGGCGCATTCTAAGCAAAACCGTGCAGTAAATAAAGCGGCGAAAACAGAACGTTATTACACCGTGGGATACGTGCCGCAAAATGACAAGGCCAGTGCCCCGCCCGCGATACATCTTAAGGGGCAGTGGCTTAAGGCTGCGGGGTTTGCTATTGGTGGCACACTCACCGTTAAAATTATGGAAGGCTGTCTGGTGCTGATCCCTGACAGTGATGACACCCGCACCATTAAGCAACAGTACCAGCGCCAGCAAGACCAGCTCAGCGAAATTAAGCTGAGAATGCGGGAACTGATTGGCGATTACAACAGCAACTAAGGGCAGGGAATGAGCCGCTCTTAAAAGAACAAAGCCGGAAGATCATGGGGATCTTCCGGTTTATTTTTAAATACTGTTAAATTCTATCTTTTTAGAAGGAAAACTATCAGGGAAGGATATACACTTGATTTTTCTTGATAAAACGCCTACTAAAAAATCAGTAAAACTTTCTTGTCGATATTCAACTTCTGGTGCTCTCGCTGCAATAATAGCAACATTCCATAAATCACTGTCATCTGACGATGCAACCCAAAATATATAATCACCGTTATCTGTAACACCTACAGGAAGTAATCCATTCGTATCGGGATAAAGAATAAACGGATAATAATCTGGATCAGATTCAACAAGAGATTGAAAATCCTCAATAATCCATTCTTTTTGCTTGAAAAAGTTCAAATCATCATCTGCACTAAACGGATTAAAGATAGTGATGAAATCGGCAATTCTGCCTGTGCCATATTGAGTTATAAAATCAATATAATCCTTAGGGAAAGCATGTTGTTCATCTATCAATGACCACTTTTTACCCTCTCCATTTTCGCTAGGCTGAATAGGTAAAGGCAATATATTTTTTAAGCTTTCTATACTCATTATTTACATTCCTGGAGGATTAAGAACGGTGACATACTCATAGAAGCCTCCCGAACCTTCGGCTTTCATTGTAATGCCTGCGGGTATTCTGGATGGTCCCTTATAAATAGGAATAGAACTCATTTCAACAACTTCTCCCTGTTCTATGGTTTTTCTTATTCTACCCTCGATTCCACTCATGAAAGGAGTATTGGCAGGTCTTTGTTGTAGAGTTACTAGGTTTCTAACATCATCACCAGAACCACCTAATTGTCGTCCAAGTAAATGTCCCCTAGCTCTGTTAGAACCTTTTCCTGTAATAAAACCTGGGGGTTGTATATTTGGGTTAGCGTGTGTACCGGTATTAATATGACCTTTATCTAAAGTTGCATGAACTCCTGTAGGACGCCCTAAATGATCCAATTCTCCATATTTAATATTATTAGGGCAGCCTGTTAACCCAAATGGATCTACCCATCCTGTCGGATTATGCACATACCCGTACGGATTTGTTCCGCCTGCAAGCCCGATGGGGTCATAGGGTGGGTTCGGATGCGGTCATACTGTTTAAAACGATTTTCTCTTTGATTATCAGCTTGTTAAAGAACCGTTTTTACCCGTTCCGCCCATC
>NZ_NIBS01000086.1 GCF_002632465.1 Xenorhabdus budapestensis
GCAAGAAAAACAATTTGTTATTCACGTTCGATAGAAGTCCACGAAAAGCTGATTGGGGCATATATTGAAAAACATCATTACAACGCTTTGGAGTCATGACCCTTGCATTTTAGCCGGTTCTATACCTGTAGCACTTGCAACTATGACCGCATGAAGCGTTTCTTGGTTTGGTTCTGTTTTTGCGTGACGAGGCTGAATATGAGTAAAAGATTTGATATAACGTGTTTCTTCGGCAACAAAACGCATAAGATCACCAATGCTTGATACGGGTAACTTCTTAAACAAGCGGTTATTTACATCATTATCTGTCTTAATATAAGGGATATTCCACTTAATTAATTCTCCATTATTTTTGTATTTGGCTTTAAAGCCAGTATTTTAACCTTTAAGGATACGGGTATTAACGACATGGTATTTATTTTCTAAGGATATTTCTAATATCTCCAATAAATTAGAGATATCGTGTTTTAACAATGGCATATTTAACTGTGAAAGAATTTTTTCTTTATCTCTTTTCCATACCTCAGTATTAATTAACTCGTCTTCCAGTGACCTAAAATTATTGCTATCTCGAATAAATACAGTACCATTTTCAATGCCTTTCATCAGGTAAAAATACAGCATAAATTCGTAACGGCCTGAATCAATCGATTTGATTTTTTTACCATCTATTGATTTTATTTTATAAAATAGGTGATTACGTTGTGCTTTTGGAAAAAAATCAAAAGGAATATCATCCATAGAAATAGAGTGGAAATTAACACCACCTTCAAGGAGATAACGTTTAAAAAATGTCACCGCACTTCGTAATTCAATATTTGTACAGGTGAATTCTAATACTTTGAATATTGGTCGAAGATTTCTTTTGATAACAAGAGATTGCTGTCCATACCATTCCCAGCGATAGAAATCACGGTTTAAATTTGGCTTATGGAAATCTTTCAGAAATTTTTTGTAATTTGATTGAGGAATAACCTCAAACGCTCTTTCCCTGATTTGGTGGTCGGGAATGGATTTGTTGATATTGATTGCTAATATTTTACTTGCCTGTGCTCTACGTTCTTTATCTTCAGCTTCAACAGTTTCAACTTTCGAACGCTGATATTGCTCGGCATCATCTTTGTATTTGGGGTTCTAAGCCGGAATTCCAGAAATTTCCGTCATCCTAACGTCACTGTCATTTTCAGAAGGCGACTGCACCAATTGATAGGGTTTAGAGCCTAGTGTGCATATGACTTTTGATAAAATAATTTCAGAAGTCATATACACTAAACGCAATTATGTTCAGTACTCATGTGCACCAAAACGCAGAACTACGCTGAATAATTGGTAACATAGCTCCAGCAATCGAGTGCAGGCGATTTTTGACATTCCGTGCAATCGTCTTCTGAAAATGACACCGGATATTGTTGTGGTCAACAAAAATTGGTCACTGGCTTAGCGTTTTTCCAAAATAATCGTTCTGACTCATTGGGCGTTAACCCATTGTTATACCAGTGAGGACGA
>NZ_NIBS01000087.1 GCF_002632465.1 Xenorhabdus budapestensis
TGACCGCAATATCGGCAAACAACTTCTATCTTGACAGTCACATATGGGTTCCACTAAAAAAACACAAGAATATCAAATTAACGCTTTAGAGTCACGACCGTAATTCATTCAAAGCATCACTCATTAGCTCCGAGATTGAAAAAGGAACACCATTTTTCTTTATATTTATTTTGTTTCTATCAATTTTCTCACTGTAAATACGTTGTAATGTTAAATACGCCCAAGTATGTCTTGCCACATGTGGTGTTATTTTTTCAATTGAATCAAAATATTTATCAGAATAACAGTCAGGATAAGCTTTATTAAAAACATCACTTATTTTTTTAAATGAAGAATATACACTGTAATATGATAAAGGTGGGTTATTCTTCTTACTTGAACAAAATAAAAAGTCATGTTTTGTCGGCGGTCTTATTTTTTTAAGGTAAATAGTTAGGAAGTGATAGTCAATTTTATCTATTTCTATAACTCTATGCGAGTAAATATTCTTTAATGACGGTAGCCGTTTTCTATTATCTTCTACATCTTCATCTACGGAGGTTATTATAAGGCTAAATTTGTCACCTTTTAGATTAGGTTTGATAGATCTACATTCAAGCAACAGTAGTTCACTTACCCGTAGCCCATAATTTATAAGCAAGCGACAAATCAGAAAATTTCGTATTTGAATTTGGCGAACAGGGAAGGGGTTTAGCTCATTCAGCTTAGAGGATGAGCTAGGTGTTATGACGTGATAAAATTTAGTTACCATGTCCAGATCCATACTTTTAAACTGCATATCAGTTGGGCGCTTGAATTTTTCAAATTCATCTTTGTAAATAAGTAATTTTTTGTTTAACTGACTTGCCAACCTTGAAAGTTCTTTAGGAGAGCTATCCATATATCGTGTAGATACGTATGTCTGAATCAGATAATTAGCAAAACAAATTATTGCATGCACCTTGCTAATATTATTGTTATTTTTAGAACTCTTTGAAAAAGAGGCAAAAGGTATTAATGAAGGGTTTGGGTTTTCTAGATAATGAAAAAATGCTCGAAATTCATCAATTACAATTGATGGATCATGACCTGATGAGTAAAAGCTGAAACAGAATGTCACATTATATTTTTGATACCAAAATTCATAGAAAAGTTTCAGAGCCTGGAGTGATGCTAACTGTGTAGCAGATGAACGCTGAGATAAGTGGTCAATTAGATATTGCAAAGGATAAAAGAGCGGTAGGTTTGTTTCACTGTCCATTAATATCCACAAGCGTTCTCGTAGATTTTTGTTCAGTTGAATTAGCGAAAACATACCAATATCCTTATTTAAAATATGGTTATGAACAAATTAGCTAATCCACATAAGGGAACCTCTAAATCGCGACAGGAACCGCAGCTGTCCATGATAGCCAGTTTTTTGAAGCCGTTTTGGAGCGGTCAAATACAAGTCGGGACATTTATGCTGATAAAGGGTAT
>NZ_NIBS01000088.1 GCF_002632465.1 Xenorhabdus budapestensis
CAGGGCAAACGGGTCTAAATTGCTCAATGTGATTAGCGGAGTATATTCAGTACAGAGAAATAGGAATAATCGCCGTTTGTGATTTATCATTAGCAACCTAACAATGATAATCCTAGAAACTGCCATGCAAGCCACAACCCTCAGCAATGCTTTTGGACACCTCACTGATCCGCGTGTTAACCGGACTAAACAATATGCACTCATCGACATTCTGACTATCTCGATCTGTGCCGTAATCTGCGGTTGTGCAGGCTTCAATGCGATTGAAGAATACGGTAAATCTAAAGAGGATTGGTTCCGGCAATTTCTGGATCTTCCTAATGGCATTCCCAGTCATGATACCTTTAACGATGTGATAAACCGGCTTGATCCCCAAGAATTTGGACTCGCATTTACCCAATGGGTGAAGAGCTTAGCCACATTCTCTGATGACATTATCGCCTTGGATGGCAAAACATTGCGGGGTACGCTTGACAAAGCGAATGGTGCACCGGCGCTTCATCTGGTTAGCGCCTGGTCAGTTGAGAATCAACTTTGCTTTGGTCAGGTGAAAGTCTCGGATAAATCGAACGAAATTACAGCAATCCCCAACTTGCTGGCCTTGTTGGATATTGAAGGTTCCACTGTCACCATTGATGCAATGGGCTGTCAGTACAAAATCGCTGATCAGATTGTCGGGGAGCAGGCTGATTATGTTCTGGCATTAAAAGGCAATCAGGGTGAATTTCATGAGGATATCAAGTACTTTTTAGATACTCAGCTAGCAAAAGGTTTTAGGGGGATCCCCCACGCTAAAACTCAGGGTACAGGAGGCGATCACGGTCGTATCGAACAGCGTCAGTTGTGGTTGGTTAACGATATTCATTGGTTACGGGAACGACACCCTCAGTGGTACACACTGGGTGGCATCGCGGTAGTGGAGTCTTGGCGTGAAGAGCAGGGAAAACCCGAGAGTTACGCACGGCGTTATTATATTACCAGTCATCGTGATAAATCGGCGGACTTTATTGCGGGAGCGATACGTAGCCATTGGCATATTGAAAATAAACTGCACTGGCAGCTGGATGTGAGTTTTGGTGAAGACAACCAGCGTCTGAGAAGCGGTCATGCCGCTGAAAATATCGCTTTAGTGAATAAAATAGCCCTTAACCTACTGAAAAATGAGAAAACCGTAAAAGTGGGAGTGAAAACTAAGCGTCAGAAAGCAGGATGGGATAATGGTTACATGCTGAAAGTCCTCACGGTGGGTTTTACGTCAGTATAATTTAGACCCGTTTGCCCTA
>NZ_NIBS01000089.1 GCF_002632465.1 Xenorhabdus budapestensis
CAGAAAGTGTTATCTGCGATTTCATAAAAACAGCCGGAAAATCTGATTATCGTGTTATTGATTATAGCAACAATGCAGATAATTTATCTGGTTAACTTATTACAGGGAATAAATCAGGTGGTAAAGATTGCACATCGGGTGAAAATGCACGTAATATTTTTAAAGCCTGATGGTAACCTTTTATTACTTCTTGATTAACTGGATAGTTAATTAATTTAGAATGCCATTTTTGGTCTGCAACAACAGCATAAAGCTTTTTTGCTCCCAATAACCATAAAACTCAACAACCACCGACTAAAGTCGGTGGGTTAGTGATTAACGGACTGAAAGTCCGGATACGCATCGGCTGAACGATGCGTCAATTATCCAGCCTGAAGTTATCATTCGGGTTTGGTTCAAAATGATGCGCCAGATAGGCCTTTATCATCTCTTCCGTTAACTGACCTGCCGTCGCATAAAAATAGCCTCTGCCCCAAAAATGCTGACCGCAGTAACGCTTTTTCAGGTGAGCAAACTCTTCAAACAACTTGCTCGCTGTCCTTCCCTTTATTCGCCTCATGATTTCTGAGGGCGCTAAGGTCGGAGGACAACTCACCAGTATGTGTACATGATCTTTGCTCACGACTCCTCTACTATCCTGATTTCAAACGCTTCACATGTCTGACGAACTCACTCTCGCACCCGTAGGCCAACTTCACCTGTCAGTACTTTGTATCGGTATTTCGTTACCCACACGAAATGATACTCAATCTGAAATACCATGTGGCTGCCATATCTGTAATCCATATTGCACCTCTCGTGCAACAGAGTATCGCAGCTAAAGCTGACCGACTAAAGTCGGTGGTTTTAACCTTTCATATGGAAAAATAAATATTGAAAATGGATGGGCTATAATAGAACCTAGTGTAGCACAGCTAAATTTAGCTAAGCGATTAAAAGATAGTTCACGAATGTTGAACGTGACAGCTTCCTCTGGGCACACAAGCGTGTGTAGGTAATACCTTAGAGCGTGGGGTTGGATTACGTCACCAAAGAACTGACAATTTGCTGGGACTAGAGGTAATAACACCTGATGGTGAAAAAATTCAAGTCGGATGGTGACCACATACAGAAAGAAATACTGCATTTAATACATTTGGACATGGTCCTTCATTAATTGCATCTTTATACCCAAGGGAACCTCTAAAAACTCTCAATACAAAAAATAAGATCAATTTTGCACTCACCAATAAATGACCTTATTGTGTATGACTTTTTCTTGCTTTTTCAGGGG
>NZ_NIBS01000009.1:0-37385 GCF_002632465.1 Xenorhabdus budapestensis
CTCTGCAAGATTGAGAAGACCCGCTTTGTGTTTAATAATTGGATTGCTAGTATGTAGCATGAGAGTTACCTCTTAGTTTCTTTGATTTAAGATTCAGCACCTTTAATCAAAGCGGGTAACTCTCTTCTTTTCAAATCGAAGTGTCAGATCTAGTCTGAACTAATACACCTTAAGCCCCTAAAACATTACGCAGCGATATTTTCCATCGCCTGCAAAATACGCTTATCAGATATCGGATACGCTGTCCCCAATTGTTGGGCAAACAGACTGATACGCAGTTCTTCGATCATCCAGCGGATCTCTTTCACTTCCGGCAATTGCTTCTGCTGGACAGAAAGTTTCGCTAACCACTGCTGCCATTGTTGCTGGATATTCTCAATCCGGCTCATGTGTGCCCTATCCTTGTTTGGATCAATCGCCAGTTTTTCCAATCGACGTTCAATACCATTCAGGTAACGCAAAACATCCGCCAGACGTTTCCAACCGTGGGCTGTGACAAATCCTTTAAAGACCAAACCGGAAATTTGTTCTTTAATATCAGATAAAGCCAGTGCCAGAGCGATATCGACCCGCCCTTTCAGACGCTTATTAATAGCAAAAACCGTCGTCAGGATCTGTTCTACCTGTTTGGCAATTTCAACTACTGTATCATTCAAATCGGCGCGAACTTTATCCTGTAAACTTGCAAACGATTGTTCATTCCATGCTGGCCCGCTATTTTCTGCGATTAATCTGTCCACACCACAGGAAATACAGTCATCAATCAAATCCAACACTTTTCCATACGGGTTGAAATAGAGACCAAGTTTGGATTTATTCGGTAACTTTTCGTGCAGATATTTAATCGGTGAGGGAATATTCAATAACAGTAATCGACGAGTTCCCTCCCACATCGCATTTTGCTGTTCAGACTCCGTTTCAAACAATTTAATACCAATACTGTCTTTCTCATCCACCAACGCAGGAAATGCTTTAACGGAATAACCACCACGTTTCTGCTCATAGCGTTCAGGCAGCTCGCCAAAGCTCCAGATATGTAGCCCGCTTTGTTCGATACCATCATCTGCTACCGCCGAAAGTGTTTCCTGTACTTTATCTTTCAGTTTCAACTTCAATGCCGAAAGATCTTTTCCTTCCGCTAGGGTTTTATTCTTTTCACCAATAATGCGGAAAGTCATTTTCAAATGATCAGGAACCTGCTCCGGTTGCCACTCATCACGTGACACCATCACACCTGTCATGCGACGAAGTTCTTTCTCAAGACTATCCAGCAAGATCGCCTGTGGTTGCGTTACTCGCTCCAGAAATGCCTGCGCATAATTAGGTGCAGGGACAAAATTACGCCGGGTCGGCTTCGGCAGCGATTTAATCAATGCCACAACCAACTCATGGCGAATTCCGGGAATTTGCCAGTCAAAACTTTCATCCCTGACCTGATTTAATATCGGCAACGGAATATGTACAGTGACACCATCCGCATCAGTTCCCGGTTCAAATTGATATGTTAAGCGGAATTTCAAATTATCCTGGTGC
Source organism: Xenorhabdus budapestensis (assembly GCF_002632465.1). Lineage (GTDB taxonomy): Bacteria > Pseudomonadota > Gammaproteobacteria > Enterobacterales > Enterobacteriaceae > Xenorhabdus > Xenorhabdus budapestensis. The sequence goes on from NZ_NIBS01000009.1 coordinate 1,534, forward strand.
CAGTAATTCGGATAATCCAACGCACTAATTTTATTGGCATCACCTTTAATCAACATGCTCTTTTCAAAATTGAGCAGTTCCGGCTGATCTTTACTGACTGTTTTCCACCAGCGATCAAAATGGCGGGAAGAAACCACGTCTTTGCCAATTCGTTGATCGTAAAAGCTAAATAAAGTCTCATCATCCACCAGAATATCCCGGCGACGAGATTTATGTTCAAGCTCTTCAACTTCTTCACGTAGCTTGAGATTAGTACGGAAGAATGAATGACGAGTCTGCCAATCCCCTTCCACCAGCGCATGGCGGATAAATAATTCACGGCACAACATCGGATCAATCTGACTGTAATTGACCTGACGACCTGTCACAATCGGCAAGCCATATAATGTCACTTTTTCCGATGCCATGACCGCACCTTGAGATTTCTGCCAGTGCGGTTCACTATAGTGACGTTTGATTAAATGTGCCGCCAGAGGCTCTATCCATTCCGGTTCAATGCGCGCAGCAACACGCCCCCAAAGGCGGCTGGTTTCTACCAATTCAGCGACCATCGCCCACTTAGGCGGTTTTTTAAATAATCCAGAGCCGGGAAATACAGAGAACCGAGCATTACGGGCACCGGTATATTCCTGTTTCTCCACATCTTTCTGGCCTATGTGAGATAACAATCCTGTCAGTAACGCAATATGAATGCTGCGATAATCCGCTTCCTGACTGTTGACTGGAATACCGATCTCTTTGACAACCTGCCGGAGCTGAGTGTAAACATCCTGCCACTCTCTGACCCGCAGATAATTCAGGTAATCCTGACGGCAAAGTTTGCGCAATTGGGAGCCGGAAAGTGCTTTTTGCTGTTCTGCCAGAAAATCCCATAATTTCAGGAAAGCGATAAAGTCGGAATCTTTATCGGCAAAACGACGATGTTTTTCATCCGAAGCCTGCTGTTTTTCCAGTGGCCTTTCCCGTGGATCCTGAATGGATAATGCTGAAGTAATCACCATCACTTCCCGCACACAACCATGAGCCCTTGCTTCCAATACCATGCGAGCCAGACGAGGATCGATAGGCAATTGTGCAAGCTGCCGTCCTATTTGTGTCAGCCGGTAAATCCCGCCAAATGAGGTTTCCGTATCAATGGCACCAAGTTCTTCCAACAAACGGACACCATCCTGGATGTTACGTTTATCCGGTGCTTCAACAAATGGAAAAGCACTGACATCTCCTAAGCCGATTGAGGTCATCTGCAAAATAACCGATGCCAGATTGGTACGCAGAATTTCAGGGTCGGTAAATTCCGGGCGGGATAAGTAATCTTCTTCTGAATAGAGTCGAATACAGATCCCATCAGAAACACGGCCACAGCGGCCTTTACGTTGATTCGCCGATGCTTGTGAAATTGGCTCTATCGGCAAACGTTGAACTTTAGTCCGATAGTTATAACGGCTAATGCGTGCATACCCAGTATCGATGACATATTTTATTCCGGGGACAGTCAATGAGGTTTCTGCGACGTTAGTTGCCAGTATAATGCGCCGCCCAACATGTGGTTGGAAGATCCGGTTTTGTTCGCTATTGGACAGACGGGCAAACAGCGGCAACACTTCAGTATGCAGAAAATTCTGTTTATTGAGTGCATCCGCAGTATCGCGGATTTCCCGCTCTCCGCTCATAAAAACCAAAATATCACCAGAACTTTCCCGGCTTAACTCATTTACTGCATCAATAATAGCTTCCAGCTGATCCCGATCACTGTCATTATCATCACCTGCCATCGGACGGTAACGGACTTCCACCGGATAAGTACGGCCTGACACTTCAATAATCGGGGCATTATTGAAATGGCGGGAGAATCGCTCAGGGTCGATAGTCGCGGAGGTAATAATGACTTTCAGATCAGGGCGTTTCGGCAATAACTGACGCAGATAACCTAATATAAAATCAATATTCAGACTACGTTCATGTGCTTCATCGATAATCAGCGTATCGTATTGTAATAGCAAACGATCCTGCTGCAATTCAGCCAGCAAAATACCGTCAGTCATCAATTTGACCAACGTATTGTCACTAACCTGATCATTAAAGCGAACTTTGTAACCCACTGTTGAACCAAGTGGTGTTTCCAGTTCATCCGCAATACGGCTGGCAACCGAACGAGCCGCTAAACGACGGGGCTGGGTATGACCAATCAGCCCTTTTACCCCTCTGCCCAATTCAAGACATATTTTCGGGATCTGGGTGGTTTTACCGGAGCCTGTTTCCCCTGCAATAATAACAACCTGGTTATCCCTGATTGCTTTATAGATATCTTTTTTCTTCTGGCTGACAGGCAGGTTTTCTGGGTATTTAATCGGAGGACATGCGGTCTGACGATTGATAACTTTTTGTTTTGCCGCTGCAATATCCGCAGAAATAGATTGAGCTACAGCCTGTAAGGAGGCTTGATTTTTTATTTTTGCTGCGCCTTGCAGACGTTTTTTTAAACGGAACTGATCGCGCAACAGAGTGTGCTCAAGTTCAGCATATAATTCAGCAATTGGTGCTGTCAAAGGTGATTCCACTGTGATAAATCCTTGTGACATTCTTAATTGAATCGGGTTGTCTTTTTTCTCAACACCGCTTTTAGTTATGTTATTACATATTCGTCTGACAAATCTATTGTTCAATAATTTTGAACGCCAATCTCGAAATATTGAGCTATTGTCTGAATGATAACCTCACTAAAATAGCTAACACATAGAAACAATCGGCAATGTATTAGTGACAATACATTAGTTACTGGTGTTATGAAGGAATTAAAAATGAGCAACGTACTGGTTCTGAAATCCAGCATTATGGCGCAAAATTCACAAAGCAACAAAATGGCTGACTCTTTTGTCAAAGCTTGGCAGGCCAATCATCCAAATAGTCATATTAGCACACGTGATCTGGCTGCAAATCCGGTTCCGGTTCTGGATGGCGAATTAATCAGTGCACTACGTCCAAATGGTGCTGAGCTGACAGAGCGCCAGAAAGCAGCATTAGCCTTATCAGATGAACTAATCGCAGAATTAAAAGCACACGATGTCGTTGTAATTACAGCCCCCATGTACAACTTCTCTATTCCAACTCAATTAAAAACCTATTTCGATTTGATTGCTCGGGTAGGCGTTACTTTCCGTTATACCGAAACAGGCCCGGAAGGTTTGCTAAAAGGAAAACGCGTTATTGTGCTGACCAGCCGTGGTGGTATTCATAAAAACAACCCATCCGACTTGATAACCCCATACCTAAGTGTTTTCCTCGGATTTATTGGTATTACTGATGTGGAATTCGTGTTTACCGAAGGCCTGGCTATGGGTGAAGAGTTAGCAAATCAGGCGCATCAGGGTGCCCGCGATGCGATAACTGAGATAGTCGAAAAAATGATGCCAAAACAACCAGAAAAAATTGTTGCCTAATCAGGCTTAGCGCGTCAGACAAACAAATGACGCGCTTATTTCTTCACCCAATTACCATTAATACCAAGTACAAACTCCCCTGCTTCTGCACGATTAACTAATTTTTCACCCGCTATTTTCGCAACCTGATCCGTTGTCATATTGTTCTGAGCGGCAATCTCAGCATATCTTTTTTCCCGCTCACTATTGATTTTTCTGACCACGGATAGTGCATCCTGAGAATTCTTGACTGGTGCCAGATAACCGCTGAATGTTTCTCCTACCAGACCTTGCTGTTTTGCTTCATTCAGCGTCATACCCATGGCAAAAGAGCTGAACAGCAAGCTTAACAAAAGTATTACTCCTGTTTTTTTCATATTCTAACTCCTTAGAATAAGTCAGAGTTGTTTTTGAGCATATCTTCAATCTGCCGATCGACTTTGATATGAATTTCATGCTCAATTTTGACATTCATATTGATATTAATAGGCTTATCTGGTGTTGCCACTTCCAACCTGACACACCCTGCCAAGCCTGTACAGACCAATACCATACCACTAATGACTCTCGAAAATCTGAATACATTCTTTGTTATCATTTATCACTCCCGTTTTCAGTTAGCAGTTAACCCCATCTGTTGACGGGGTTACAAGAATAAATGGAAACTACTTGTTTTTTATTACTTTTCAATGAATTCAACTGGAAAGTCGGATAGTCTCTCAAGGTAGAAATAATAATATTTTCCATTAAAAACAATGTCAGGAAATCCTTCTATGGGCTTCCCATTCATCACTCCAAGCAGGGTGTTATCGTCAACTTTCCTGAAGTGATCAAAAATAGGAACACCATCATATATCATTGTTGCAGAAGATTTTCCTCTAAATTCAACTTCCCAAAGAGATGCTTCACCTTTCATTATATGATTGGAAAATAATTTCCCATCATCATTAAAACAAACCAGCGGAATTGCATCGAATTTGCTTTTAAACCATTTACCGAACCAATTCATTTCGATCAAAGATTCATGGCCCCAGTGGCCTGTGTTGAAGTCTCCACCTTTCCATTTGCTTAATATTTCACCAACCCGCACCTCAGATAGTGAATCAAAAAAATTAAGCAACTCGCTTTCATCTTCAATTTTTTCTCTGAAACGGAGTTCATCGAAAATCTGTTTGGTGTTCATATTTAACCTCATGATTAAAAACGTTAGCGTAATGGTCGTTTAGTAGAGTGTGCGGCATGAATGTAACGCTGTAGCTGCTTACATTGATCTTTTCTTGCTTACCGCAATTTTGTTGCTATAACTTTTACTTGCTTTTTCTTATACAGGTTGCTAAGAATTTAAGCACTATGAAAATCGAACTGGCTCTTCAGGATAATATAGGGCGTGAGTGGCAGTGTGGAACAGTTCAACTGGATTTTAATCTCCCGGAACGTTTCGATATTTCATACACAAATACCGCAGGAGAGAAAGAGCAGCCGGTTATCTTACATCAGGCAATATATGGCTCTATAGAACGATGGCTCGGCATGTTGCTAGAAATGACTCAGGGTGCTTTGCCGGAATGGATCCACTCGTTGCTCATAAAATCAGGCGGTTCCATCAATTGAAGATCCCTAATATTCTGATCATCGGAGAGCAGGAAATGAAAGCACATCAAGTTGCGTTACGTCGGGGTAAATTAGTCACTACTATAGATAAAGCCCAATTGGTTGATCAGCTAATTACATACCGAAATGTGTCATAACCTGAAATATCTGCTCGGTCATTGAATAAATCAATGACCGAGTGTTTGGTTCAGAGGTTTAATAAATGAATAATATTAACTACCTACAGATATATTTTTTTCTAACCATTCTTCCAGATTACTGCCAAAGCGCAGACTGCGCCATAACTGGAATATGTTCTCTTCATGGCGATAATTAAACCTGACTTCTCGTTTTTTATCCACGACTGGATTGACCCCGTTGATTTCTGATTGCAGTACCAAAATACCCAGATTATCGAGTGTCACATATGCCTTAGAACGACTAATTTCCAAATAACGCAACCAGTCCATTGCCAAACCCGCGGTTAAATCATTTTTTCCTATAGAGTCAACCGTGTCCTTGTCCAGCCTTAATGTTAGATCGCCATCATTGGCTATCCATCCTTGCTGAACAATCCACTGTTTATCATTTAATAACACTGGCAATTCACCGCTAATTTTCCCTGACATGGCAAGTTGTTTAACTTTTAATACGTCGAATAATTTACTCACACTCAACTTGTTAAAGTGTAATACAGCGGCCTGTTTTTGGGGCAGTTGTAATTTATTTAACCTGAGTTTGCCATCCAACATATCAACATTCACATTAGACAAGATTAGCGGCTGTATTTCAGTCGGAGGATAAAAACCTTGTAAATCCGCTGATACATTATCCATATTAAACAATCCGTTAACAGTCTTTATTCTGAGCTGAACAGGTGACGTTACACCTAATTGCCAAGTGTATTCCTGTAAACGCCACGGTAACACAAAGTCCACCCCATCAACGTTTCCATTCTTTAGCCACATACCGGCATTTTTTACTACCCAGTGCCCTCCGGCCCGCAATCCTTGTCCTCTGGCCGCCGAAAATGCTGCTTGTGCATAGATATTCCCACCACGCACGGTGATCCCCAAATCAGCAGGGATCAAAGTTTGAAATGCCAGCAAAGATTGTCTCGGCCAGCGCGCTTCTCCCCTTAACCTTGTACCATCCCAACGCCCATAAACGGGAATTGGCCCAATACCCTTCCCGTACAATTTACCGTTTAACATAAAATTATTGGGTGACTGACCAGTCAAGGTTGCCCGGAATTCAACGGGAGGCAAAAAACCACCGGAGCGAAAATCCGTTCGCAAAGCAGAAAGTTTCAGATCTCCCGTCAATGCAGGCTCAGTGACTGAACGCTCCCATACCAATGGTTTCATCAACTGTAAACGCGGGGCCTTCATCTGTACAAGACCATAGTCGATAGTATCAAACCCTGTATTTAGGGCATTTACCATTATCTGTGATTGCTTCCAGCTTCCTTTACCTGAGATATCCCATTTCGCCTTCAGTGGCGGTAAATCCCCATTTCCCCAATAGCGCCAATTCCAGTTTCCATGATCGGGTATAAAATCTTCGGCATAACCATCAAAATGCAGCCTGAATGTTCCCCAATAACTCTCTTTTGCTGTTACTATCGCCTGTAAGCGGCCAGTGAAACCATTACGGGTTAAATAAGTTCCTGCCAAAGGTAAACGGGCTTCCTTAACAGTAAAATTTTCACTGACTTTTCCCCGGCCCCGGAATAGTGATCCGGGCTGGAATGTAATTTTAGGTGCAGCCAGTGAACCTGTGATGATTGCCGGCAACGACATCGCCATGATCATTTGTCCTCTGTTCATTTGCCCGGTTAACTGAAGAGGAATATGAGCATTCGTTAAGCTGACTGGTGTCGGTTTTATGGAAAGAACAACATTACCCTTACCAAATTCATTCTGAGTGAGCAGATTCACTCTCCCACTCGCCTGCATACCATTCAATCCTTTCTTCCACTGTTCTAGGGTAAGATCCACTCCGCCGGATAACGGTTGAGCCGCACTTGTCCAACGCCATTTACCATTCCGGATCACAAATTGAGATTGATTGAATGACCATGGTAATTCAGCCCATATCTGCGGTTCGTTTTTTTCATGTACATTGTTTTCATGTACATTGAATTGGGCTTTCGGTTGGGTATGAGTGCTCAATTGAGTAACTGTGAACTTCCCATTCTGCCCCTGCCATTCCAACGCTATCAGCAAAGGTTCAGGATACTGGCTGACAGACAACTGCCCCTCTATCCTATGTCCCTGAAGTGATGAGTCAAATTTAAGCTTTCCGGCAAATTCTTGCCATGGTGCAGGAACAAAGTGATCAATGGACAATTTAATCGCCGGAATAGAGGACAATATTTCGTTAACAGATATAGATAGTGGTGCAGACTGTGTATTCGTCGCTGGTAATTGTGATAAACATTGGCTCTGACTATAAACTTCAGCAATATGTATATCCCAATAGCGTTCTGCACCCTGCGCATTACGCGAGTATCCGGCAGACAAACCGGATACCTTGAACAATTCACATTCTTGTATCTGCAACGATAAGTGATCGAGCAGTAATATATTCTTTTCCCACTTTGGTTGAGTTAACGAAAGAGTCATCCCCTGTGGCAACCAATGACTGGCAATCAATGGCAGCCAACGTGGAAGTGTGAACCAACCTATCAACACTGATAATACCAACAGTATTATCATCACTGTGAACACTCTTAATATCCTGGTCATCTGTTCTTGAACTCTTCTTTTCAACCTGAATACAACTTCCTGTTATGATAGTCTCATATCAGACTAATAAGTCGGTTTATTATACAGGCTAGGTATAATAGCTTAACAAGTGCTTTATTCGAGTATATGTAGTTAACACATAGCAAGGTGAATTCAGCGAGTAACTCGAATGAAATTAAGCAATCACACAGTCAATATATGGTGGAAATAATACTATGAAATTAACTGTTTATAGTACAAAACAATACGACCGTAAACATTTTGAATTACTCAACCAAAAACTTGGCCTTGATTACCATATCGAGTTTTTTGACTTTCCCCTTAGTCCACAAACCGCTAAAAATGCCATTGGCGCAGATGCTGTTTGTATTTTCGTTAATGATGATGGTGGACGCGAGGTTCTGGAAGAGCTGGCAGAAATGAACATTAAAATCCTGGCATTACGTTGTGCCGGTTTCAACAATGTCGATCTGGATGCTGCCAAAGAATTGGGTATTAACGTTGTTCGTGTCCCGGCTTATTCACCGGAATCTGTTGCTGAACATACAGTCGGCTTGATGCTATGTCTGAATAGACGTATCCACCGAGCCTATCAACGCACCCGGGATGCCAATTTCTCTCTCGAAGGGCTGACAGGCTTCAATATGTATCGGCGTACCGCAGGTATTATCGGTACTGGAAAAATCGGTCTTGCAACCTTAAGGATCCTAAAAGGCTTTGGTATGCATTTATTGGCAAATGACCCCTATCCAAATCAGGAAGCATTAAACCTTGGTGTGAAATATGTGGATTTAGATACTTTGTATGCTGAATCTGATGTGATCTCACTACACTGTCCAATGACACCTGAAAACCATCACTTACTGGATGAAACGGCGTTCAGTAAAATGAAAGATGGTGTGATGATCATCAACACCAGCCGAGGTGCCTTAATTGATTCTATTGCCGCTATCAACGCATTGAAACAGCAAAAAATCGGGGCATTGGGGATGGACGTCTATGAAAACGAGCGCGATTTATTCTTTGAAGATAAATCAAACGACGTTATTCAAGATGATATTTTTCGTCGTTTGTCTTCCTGCCATAATGTTTTGTTCACAGGCCATCAGGCATTTTTGACGGAAGAAGCATTAACCAGTATCAGTGAAACAACGTTACAAAATATCCAACAACTCACTTCTGGTGAATCCTGCCTGAATCTTGTTGGATGAAGTAATAAATATCAGGAGATCAAATGAACAGAGCGATTCCATTAGCGGTCGCCACCTTGCTACTTACAGCATGTCAATCTACAGGGGTCAGTGCCACAGGAAATATTACTGCTAAAGATTTACAACACCGTAATTTTGCTTTGGTTAGTGTTAATGGTGAGAATGTCTCCAATAAAGAAGATACAAAATTGTCCATTACATTTGGTGACAAAATGTTTGTTTCCGGGACAATGTGTAACAACTTTATGGGAATGGGGAAATTAAAGGATAACGTTTTAACAGTAAATAACTTAAGCAGTTCTCAGATATTCTGTGTCAATGAAAAACTCAACAAATGGGATCGGGTCATGGTTGATATTCTCACCCAAGGTGCAAGAGTGAGTTTAAAAGACAAGCAATTAATGTTGATGAATAAAAGAAACAAGCTGGTTTATACTTTGAGGGAACCTGTTCAATAATCCAATTAATTAAAGCTATTTTACTTTTTGTTCCACATGCTTAGACTAATCAAGATTACCCGGTATGCTATCGGGTAATCTGTTCTCTATACCTTTCTAAGAGAAACCAGCTAATCTCTCATCTTCCTGAAATACGATTAGTTATGTCTGATGTTGGCTATTTTTATGATAATAAAATCCCAATCGTTAATGTTACAGCAACCCAGAATCCTAAAAATTTCATATAACACATCCAGTTACTGTTCATTCTTCTGACTCCCTTATTATCAAATAAATAGTGGTAACAACACATAGACAAAATTTTAATTATTTCATCCTAAGACTTTACCAACCTTTTCCTATATATTTGTTCAATGGTTCAAATATCATTCCATTATTTATTATTTGTGGAATAATCTGAAACACAAGGAGCTTTATCCAGATAAATTTACTATTTAGGCCATCATGTTTTTATATATCTGAGCAATCAATTTTCAGGGTGCTCCTTGTCAGGATACAATGCTGCGCTCCAGTTGCTGTAAGTACAAACAAATATAGATGGTTCTTTGCTTGAGTAAGACTTGGCAATGGATTTAATTTTTTCTGCCAGTTGAAGGGATCCTAACGAAGAATTGCCAACATAAGTTCCACTTGGAAGACGATGCCACTTTCCATTAGGGAAACGTATAGATCTACTGAATTTGTTTGCTGTCATTCTTTTATACAGCTTTTCATATCCCGCAGATCCCGTGCCATACAGTTCCACACGAATTAAATAACTTGCCATTTACCTTTCCTTGTTTTGACTGCCGAATAGACAAATTATCAGTTTTTCTTCACTGATAAAAGTGAGAAAAACGAGAAGAAAATCCGGCAGTAATGACAGCTTAAGAATTTGAGATATTCATTGATATAAAAAACATTTTATATCAATGAATAAAACACCTATTCAGGCCTATTTAAAATATGATCTTCCCAGTCCACTACATCGGATTCGCGCACAGCAATGTGCCTGACGGAAATACGCTCTACGTGCATGGCTGACTTTGAGCCACTGATTAACGGATGCCAGGGCAGAAGATTTTTTCCTTCCTCAATCAGACGATAGGCGCATGTTTTCGGTAACCATTCAAATGTCACCATATTTTCACGGGTCAATTTGATACAATCAGGTTCATAACTAAAACGATCTTCATAATTTTTGCATTGGCAGGTTTTGATATTCAGTTGATTGCAGGCAACATTGGTGAAATAAATATCGTCAGTATCTTCATCCATCAACTTATGCAAACAACATTGACCACAACCATCACACAATGTTTCCCACTCTTGATCGGTCATTTGTTCCAGGGTTTTCACCTGCCAGAAAGGTTGAGACATAATTTCTGTCATTCCTCATTACTAAATCACTCTGGTTGTTAAAACATGCTCATTAAGAGAAACAGTCAGAACATCACCAGATTTCAATTCCCCTACGCCTTCAGGTGTCCCCGTCAGGATAATGTCACCAGGGCGAAGAGTAAAAAATCGTGACATATAGCTAATCAATGGAATGATTGGCATTCGCATGTCACACGTATTGCCGTTCTGACGTAATTCACCATTTACTGCCAGAGAAAGCTGGCTATTTTGTAGATCCTCAAAAGCATTAACAGAGATAAAGCCCGAAATCGGACATGAACCATCAAATGCTTTACTCTTTTCCCATGGCTGGCCTGACTGTTTAAATTCACGCTGCAAATCACGCAATGTCAGATCCAACGCAACAGCAAAACCTGCAATCGCCTGACTGACTCGCTCTTCGCTGGCATTTTTAAGCGTCGAACCGATTAAAACCGCCAATTCAACTTCATGGTGTACAGTGCCTAGTTTTTCCGGAATGGATATGGGCTGACGCAAATCACAAAGAGCTGTTTCAGGTTTTATGAATATCACCGGCTCTTCCATTATGTCTGAACCCATCTCTTTGATATGTTTGTCGTAGTTACTACCGACACAAACGACTTTATTAGCAGGAAAATCCAGCAGTACTCCCTGCCAGTCTCTATGCTGGTACATAGTATTCTTCCTTATCTTTTATCAATTAATTTCTCAAGATATGATATTCAATCAGTAAAGTGATGAATTCTCTGTTCGATACCATCAGCCATCATACTAACACTGAGAGCAAAATAGTAAGAACGATTCCAATGCATAATGGTACGGAAATTTTGCGTCACCCAAAACACCCTTGGTTCAGCTCCGTCAGTAATTATAATCCAACCTTTTGTTTTATTAGGTAAGTATGCAAATTCGTGGGAGAAAACACCTAATGCTTGCCATTGTGAAATAGTTTTACCCTGTTTTACTTTAATTCCTTCTAAAGTTTTATCGAAATTATCCGGTAATGAAACAACATATCCCCACGGTAATCCTTCCTGCCACCCTTCTTTACGCAGGTAATTAGCCGTAGAGGCAAAAACGTCTTCCTTATTGTTCCAGATATCAATTTTTCCATCACCATTCCCATCAGCAGCATAAGTCAAATATGAAGTCGGCATGAACTGACTTTGTCCCATTGCACCTGCCCAGGAACCTTTTAATGTCTGATCACCATCAATATATTTATTTTCTATGATATTAAGAGCCGCTATGAGTTGTTTTATGAAAAAAACTTCCCGACGGCCTTCAAAGGCCAGTGTGGACAATGCTGATACAACATCCTCCTTTCCCTGAATACGGCCAAAACCACTCTCCAGCCCCCACAAAGCAACGATATAGGATTTCGGGATGCCATATTTACGACTTATTCTCTCTAATTCAGGAAGATTTTTTTGATACTGCTCAACACCCTGTTTTATTTTCCATTCCGGCAGAACATGCTTCAGATACTCATCCAGAGTCACTTTTTTCTCCGGCTGATTGCGATCCGATTTAATAACTTGTGGAATAAAATGAACATCGGCAAATGCACGCGCCAACGTCTTCTCACTGAAGCCTTGCTTCCGTGCTTGTTGTTTTAACAAAGCCACATAAGCAGGAAACTGAGACGGTTCACGGGAAGCAAGTGGGAATTGTTGATCCAGCGCTTTGACTTGCATTTGTAATAAAACTGTTGAACCTGAATTCTGCAATATTCTTCCATCGGGTGAAGCACACCCAGTCAGCAATATTACACTCAATAAAGGTACATTGATGGTTAATTTCATGAACCTCTCCTCTTAATTCAGGATCAAGTCACTGCCAGTGACTCTTTTCATAGCTTGGTTGCAGCCAGATGTTCATTGATTAAACTTTCTACCGGCGGGGGAACCTGCAAGTAAAATCCTTGCTCGCTCAGTGCTTCTTTCACTTTTTCAATATCCGCATTGGCCAATTTTTTTCTTTCCGCTAATGAGAGCATCATAGAGAGCTGTGGTTGACCAAATGCTTTCAATAACTCTTCAGGAATGCGTGAAAAATCTCCTTTTTTTTCAATGTAGAGATAAGTTTGTTCACGTTTTGGGCTTCTGTAGATTACACAAATCATTGTCATAAACTCTTTTAAATTAACACTGCGACTTGCTTGAATAATTCAGTAACTATAACATGCTTATTATATTTAAGAATATCGTATCCTTGGGCTGTTCCAGGGATCTTAACCTTGCTGAGTCTGAATATCGATGTCACAATCGCCAATTGAGCTAAAAGGCAGTAATTTTACGCTTTCGGTCGTTCATTTGCATGATGACCAGCCGAATATCATTCAAAAGGCCATACAAGAAAAAATGGAGCAAGCGCCTGAATTCCTGAAAAATGCACCTGTCGTTATCAATATATCCCATCTGCCTGTAAATGCAGATATTTTTGCCCTCCACCGGGTCATTGAGTCTACAGGATTGCGTGTTGTGGGTATCAGTGGCTGCCAGGATGAAAAACAACGGGAAATTGTGCTGAAATCCGGGCTTCCTTTATTAAAGGAAGGAAAAAGCCAGAAAGTACCTAAAGAAGAAAATAAGCCATCCGAACCTATTTTCAGGAAAACTCGTATAATTAATACGCCTGTCCGTTCAGGACAAAGAATTTATGCTCCAAATAGCGATCTTATTGTCACCAGCAATGTCAGTGCTGGCGCAGAATTAATCGCTGATGGAAATATTAATATATATGGTGTGCTACGTGGACGTGTATTGGCAGGCGCATCTGGTGATAAAGAAAGCCAGATTTTCTGCACTCATTTAAATGCTGAGCTAACCTCTATTGCAGGCCAATATTGGCTCAGTGAAGAAATTCCAGAAAATTTTGTCGGTAAAGCGGCAAAATTACGTCTGGTCAATAACGAATTAACTATTGAAACTTTAATCTAGCCCTTATAACAAGGAATCGCTTCATGGCACGCATTATTGTTGTTACATCTGGTAAAGGTGGCGTTGGCAAAACCACTTCAAGCGCGGCCATTGCTACCGGCCTCGCACAAAAAGGGAAAAAAACCGTAGTCATCGATTTCGATATTGGGCTGCGTAATCTCGATCTCATCATGGGATGTGAGCGTCGTGTAGTTTTTGACTTCGTCAACGTGATCCAAGGTGATGCCACGTTAAATCAAGCGCTTATAAAAGATAAGCGCACCGAGAATTTATATATTCTTCCTGCTTCTCAAACCAGGGATAAAGATGCCCTCACGCGTAACGGTGTCGAAAAGATCCTGAATGAGTTAACTGAGCAAGGGTTCGAGTTTATTATCTGTGATTCACCAGCAGGTATTGAGAGTGGTGCATTAATGGCACTCTACTTTGCCGATGAAGCAATTATTACAACAAATCCGGAAGTTTCATCTGTTCGCGACTCGGATCGAATTTTAGGTATTCTGGCCTCTAAATCACGTCGTGCTGAACGAAGTGAGGATTCTATCAAAGAGCATCTTTTGCTGACCCGCTATAACCCCGGGCGCGTAAACCGTGGTGATATGCTCAGTATGGAAGATGTCTTGGAAATTTTGTGCATTCCTTTAATTGGTGTCATTCCAGAAGATCAATCCGTTTTACGCTCTTCAAACCAAGGGGAACCTGTTATTCTGGATGAAGATTCTGATGCAGGTAAAGCATACGAAGATACTGTTTTACGTTTACTCGGTGAAGAACGGCCTTTCCGCTTCATTGAGGAAGAAAAAAAGGGTTTTTTGAAACGCCTGTTTGGAGGGTAACGCATGGCTTTGTTAGATTTCTTCCTGTCGAGAAAAAAGTCGACAGCCAATATTGCCAAGGAACGACTGCAAATCATCGTGGCAGAGCGGCGCCGTGGTGATGCTGAGCCTGCCTATTTGCCCGAAATGAAACGCGATATTCTGGCGGTGATTTGTAAATATGTACAAATTGATCCGGAAATGCTTTCTGTACAGTTTGAGCAAAAAAATGATGATATCTCGGTACTGGAACTTAATGTAACATTACCGGAGGTTGAGGAATCGCCAAAATAACGCTATCAAATGGCGCTATTTAATTTAATACTGTGATTTCTTAGTAAAAAATCGGGATGTCATCTCATCCCGATTTGAATACATTAAACATCCTACCAAAATCTTCTTATCCAATTTTTCTCTTATTGCCCTGCTTATTTATCCAGGCAGGGGATCAGAGCCATATCTCTTAAAAGATATATATCAGAAGCTATAATGCTGAATAATTTTCCAATATTTCAGCAATAGGCTCAGCCAGCCATTTTCCACGCCAGCCCCTAATTAATTCAGGTTGCTGCTCCGGTGATTTCAATTTCCAGTGCCAACAGAGCAATTGATTAATTTGCCGACGAGAAGCTAACAATTCAGCATTAAAAGAGTGAGATTCACTCACCTGAGTAATCAATGATTTAATTTCTTTAAACGCTTTGCGATAACCCGGATAGTCTATCAAATTCATAATTTGAGCCGGACATTCTTCTTCTGGAAGATCTCTGCTTTCTGCGGCCATAGCCAGTAACCGACGCCCATGACAACGGATTTCTTGCCCGCTTAAACCTAAAGCATCCAACTCTCCCAGTGAAGTCGGCATATAACGGGCTACCTGCCACAAATTTTCTTCACGAATAACAAAATTAACAGCCAAATCCCGTTCACGAGCCTGATTCAAACGCCATGCAGCCAATTTTTTTAAGCAAGCCAACTGCCTGGGACGCAACTGCCATGCGTTACTGATATCTTTGTAAGCACATTCCGGCATTAATACTTCTTTACGACGTTGGGCAATCAGAGCACTTTCATCTTTTGCCGCCCCAAAATATCCTAGCTGTTCTGTTTTCGCCATCAAAATATCGGCCAGCGGTAATAAGTAGTAAACATCTGCTGCCGCATATTCACACTGTTTTTCGCTCAACGGACGAGCCAGCCAGTCAGTACGGGATTCACTTTTGTCCAATTCCACGCTCAGATATTCTGCAACTAATGTTGCAAACCCACACGATAATGGATGACCAGCAAACGCTGCCAATACCTGAGTATCGATAATAGGTGCAGGCATACATTGAAAACTATTCCAGAAAACCTCTAAGTCTTCACTGCCAGCATGAATAAATTTTAATACATCCGGATCAGTCAATAATTCCCGCAAAGGTTGCCATTGCGAAATGCTAAGGGGATCGATCAGAGAAAGTTGTTCACCATCAAACAGTTGTATCAAACCTAAGTGGGGATAATACGTCCTTGTACGTACAAATTCTGTGTCCAGTGCAATTCTTGCATGTTGTTTTGCCCGATTGCAGATGGACTGCAACTGAGCATCGGAGGTAATCAACTGATAATTCAAAACATCATTCTCTTAGCCATTCATAGTATATGCACAACAACGCCGGCAAGAACCGGCGTTGTTGATGTGACAGGCAATTTTAAATATTTACCTTTTAAAAATCACTCTTCAAGCTATTCACTTCGCGTTGCTTGCTTTTCTTAATTCTTCGTCTCGGAGTTCTTTGCGAAGGATCTTACCGACATTCGACTTCGGCAACTCATCGCGGAATTCGATAATTTTTGGTACCTTATATGCGGTCAGATAACGACGGCAATGTGTCTTAAGTTCATCCTCTGTCAAACTGGGATCCTTACTCACTACAAATACCTTGACGGATTCACCTGAGTTTTCGTTTAGAACACCTATTGCTGCCGACTCTAACACTTTAGGATGGGAAGAAACAATATCTTCCACTTCATTCGGATAAACATTAAAACCTGAAACCAGGATCATATCTTTTTTCCGATCAACAATATGTAAAAAGCCTTTTTCATCAATATTGGCAATATCCCCTGTTGCCAGCCAACCATCTTTTAACACCTCATCTGTTGCATCAGGACGATTCCAATAACCTTTCATCACCTGAGGCCCACGCACCCACATCTCACCCGACTCTCCCTGAAGGACTTCTTCCCCTTCATCATCCACCAACTTAATTTCTGTCGAAGGAACAGGGAAACCAATACTGCCACTATAGTGAGTCAAATTATAAGGATTACCTGCAACCACAGGTGCACACTCAGTCAGGCCATAACCTTCAAGCAGATGACAACCTGTCAGCTTTTCCCATTTATCGGCGATTGCACTCTGCACAGCCATACCACCACCCACAGCCATACGTAATGCAGAAAAGTCTATTTTTTGGAATTCGGGATTATTGAGCCACGCATTAAATAACGTGTTAACACCAGACAATGCTGTAAATTTGTAGCGTGATAACTCTTTAACCGTTCCGTTCACATCGCGTGGATTGGTAATTAATAAGTTTTGCCCGCCCAGTTCAATAAATAACAAGCAATTTATCGTAAGTGCAAAGATATGGTACAGCGGTAATGCCGTGATCACTAACTCCTGACTGGGGCGTAATAAAGGGGCGTAGTTCGCTTTTGTCTGTTCAAGGTTCGCCAACATATTCCGGTGAGTCAACATGGCACCTTTTGCCACGCCTGTTGTACCACCAGTATATTGCAGAAATGCCAAATCTTCGTTATTTATATCCGGCTTGACATACTGCATGCGATAACCCTTGTGGATGACGCTGCGAAATGAAATCGCATCCGGTAAATGATACTTCGGAACCAGCCGTTTAACATATTTTACGACGAAATCTACAAGAGTCCCTTTTGGGCGAGATAATTGGTCTCCCATTCGTGTCAAAATGACATGCTTAACCGGAGTGTTGAAAACTATCTTTTCTAATGTATGTGCAAAATTAGAGACAATAACTATGGCTGATGTACCACTATCAGTGAGCTGATGTTCCAGTTCACGCGGGGTATATAGAGGGTTGACATTAACAACCACCATTCCGGCACGTAAGACACCAAAAAGAGCGATGGGATATTGAAGCAAGTTTGGCATCATTAATGCCACTCGATCCCCTTTTTTCAGCCCCAACCCATTCTGCAAATAAGCAGCAAAAGCGCGGCTACGCTCTTCCAGTTTACGGAAAGTGACTACTTCGCCCATATTAATAAATGCGACCCGATCGGCATAGTGTGCCACGGCATTTTCAAACATTTCAATCAATGATGAATAACGATCGGGATCGATTTCTGCCGGAACATCTGCCGGATAATGTTTTAGCCAGACTTTTTCCAAGTTGAGTACTCCTGAAATCTAATTGCTGTGCAACCATTGACCATGAAACAAAAACCAGACCTGTATATTTAACAAATTATTAACTCAGCTTACCAGTTTGAAAAGAAACATTGTTCAGGTTGGCGATGTACATCACTAATTTAATACTTCTTTATCACTACTAAAAAATAAGGCAGCTCATGCCACCATATGTTTTTATTATTTATCAATTAGTTACTAATAAAATTAATATTTAGATGTCTAATCCATTAATTATACACTGATTTAGTTATTTTTGACTAAAACTCACTTCATTATTCCAAATAGTTATAATAAAAATAAGCCAATGAATAATAACTATTAAGGGGTAATAGGCACTTACAGGCTACGAAGAATATTTGCACAATACGATAAGTTGATATCATGTTTTCATGACCAAAAACGATTACACCGAACCACAAAGAAGAGCACTATCTAACCAGTTAAAATCTGATAACTTTTATTACAAGAGATAGGTGTTATGATCCACGTAACTCAGTTCAATTGGCGAATTACTTTAATTTAGCGATTGTTCGATGGGCAAAAGTTACATCTGACTTTATTTCAAATAATCGACTATTTTCATTAAACTTGCTTTATTAAAAAATTATTCATTTTGGGTTACAACCCTATAGAAAACAGCCTATTTTATCTTACTTATTCTTCCAGAATTATTTTTGGTTCATGGTTGATTGGATGAAATTTTATAAAGTTAACATCAAAAAACTTTATTTATTATCACTCATATTTTATGTATTAATTCTTCTGTTATTTCCATTTATAGATTTAAAAACACCAATTAATATTATTATGTTTTCCTTTTTATTAGCTGCAATTTCAGGTTGTTCAGCACCCTTATTTTTTACAACATATCTTTCCTTGGTATTCGCTCTCCAGCGAGAATAAATTACTCTTTAAATATTTTACAAAAATGGCCTCATGACATTTTCAGGCACGAGACCATTTTTCCTTCAATTACTCAATTTAAGACATTATTCAGTCAAAATCTTTCATATGAGATGGCAAAATTGGAGTACTTCCACCCCACCCCATAAAATAGGGGTTACCATAATAACCCCAGATATTACCTGTGGAGGGGGCCAATGAAATACGCTGAACCTCATTCCAAAGTTTAAACCCATTAACGTTCATCAAAACATAGTCATACGGGCTATCCCCGATTTTTCCTTTCTCTAACCCCGTAATAAATCCCACAACTGTAACATAATGATCCTGAAAATCACTTGGTTCTAAAAAAGAATTCACGTAAGCATAAAGTCGCCCAAGAGAAGAATTATCAATAAGTGGAACTGCATCACTTGCCAATGGCAGTGTAGAGATTTCTAATCGTGTGCGTCCCTTCTCATTTAAGACGCTCAATACTTTTCCGCCGAATCTCCCTTCATGCCCTATATATAAATCCGGCATTTTTTTGACATCAAGTAAGTTTTCTACAGGATTTTTAGTCGTTCCTTTTATTGAGTCAGGCACTGATACACAACCTGTAAGTATCACTGCTCCTATAAATGCAATTACTTGCAGTATTAATCGGTAGTGTGTTCCATTGAGCATAAACCCCTCCAATACAGGAAAACCAACCTGTTCTATATAATATGGACATCAATATTTCATGGACATCGTTTTTTGCCACAAGTTGCATTAACTTAATGCAACTCTCACAATGCCGTCTTCCTCAAATTACCTAAAAAGGTATTACCTGGAAATGTTAACGACCTGGTAATTTTTTCCACGTTACCTCATTACGCAAATAAATAGGTTCCGCCGACTCAACGGCTGTCGTTTCCCCCGCTTCCCACATCTGAACCGCTAATGGCAGCATATCTTCTGCATGAGGTAAGGTTATGCCACTTGGTATCAAGGTTAAATGGCTGTCCAATAATTGAGAGTAAGCTTCCCAGCCCGTTCCAGCTATCGCCCACTCTCCTGTTAAAGAGTTCATAATGGATTGTGCCTGTTCGGGATTCAAAACTGTCTCTGTTTCATTCCCCAACCATTTGCCTTGTTCATTACGGGTATATTGCGCCCAGTAAACTTCTCCCATACGGGCGTCAATAGCAACCAAAACATTCGTTGCATTTTTCAGACGAAATGCCCCCTGAGCCATCATTTTCAGAGAAGAGACGCCGATCATTGGTAACTCAGCACCTAATGCCAGTCCCTGAGCAATCCCGACACCAATGCGCACACCAGTAAAACTCCCCGGCCCCTGACCAAATGCCAAAGCATCCAGTTGTTGTAATTTTATATTGTTCTTAGACAATACCGCCTCTACCATAGGCAGAATACGTTGAGTATGTTCCCGTGGGGAAATTTCAAACTGTGCCTCAATGTGGCCATCATTCCAAAGTGCAACAGAACAAGCTTCGGTTGCTGTATCAATAGCTAAAATCCGTATGGACATGCCTTAACTCCGGCAAGAATAGAATTCGAGATAAGGAGTTATACTATCATACCCCCAAAGATTTTACTCTGACTCTAATTGACGAGACTTAAGAAATGCCACAGCTTTCGACAAATCTCGTGTACGGGGAGATGAGGGCAGGCTGTTGAGAAAAACTTCACCATACGGACGCATTACCAATCGATTATCACAAATAACCACCACGCCATAATCATCAACATCACGGATCAAACGACCGACCCCCTGTTTAAGACTGAGTACCGCATCAGGGATCTGGATTTCATTAAAAGCATCACCGCCCTTAAGCTGACAATCTTCAATCCGCGCTTTAAGGAGTGGATCATCCGGTGCTGCAAATGGTAATTTATCGATAATGACGCAAGATAAAGCATCACCCCGCACATCTACCCCTTCCCAGAAACTACCGGTCGCCACTAACAAAGCATTACCCGCAACAAGAAACTGAGATAATAATTGCCTCTTACTGGTTTCGCCTTGTACTAATACTGGTAATGTCATGTTTGCCCGGAACTCTTCTGCCAGACAGCGCATCATTTGGTGGGAAGTACACAGGAAAAAACAACGTCCCTTATTGCTTTCGATTAACGGCTTTAACATACGAGCCAACAATTTTGCTCCGCCATACTGATTAGGCGATGGTAAATGACGAGGAACGCATAATAACATTTGGCGTTGATAATCAAACGGACTGGGAAGGAGTAATGTCTGAGCCCGTTCTAATCCCAAACGTGCTGTGAAATGTTCAAGCTGCTCGTTAACCGATAGTGTTGCCGATGTGAAAATCCAACAACCAGATTGTTCACGGATAATTTCACTGAATTTGTCGGATACAGACAAAGGTGTTAATGCTAATGAAAAATGCCGGCCATAGCTTTCAAACCAATAACTATAATTGGGTACATTAACACCAATCAGCCTCTTGAGACGATTACGGTAGATAGTTGCCCGTTCAAAAGCGGCATCCAGCATCGTTGAACGCCCCAAAGAGAGTTTCATTACGTCATAACAGAGCTCCAGTGCATCATCCAATCGCACCAATGCACGCTTTATATGCTGTTGTTGCAATGCTTCACGGAGATTACCCCGATAACTATTTTCTCCGAGTGATAAACGAAAATCCTGTGTACTTTGACTCAAACGATCCGCACTTTTCTGTAATTGCGCCTGATCCCTGACTTCAGTGCGGTAAGCTATGATGATATCCCGTGATAAGTCCAGCAATTGGCGACTACTCAGCTGCTGACCAAAGTATTGGCTGGCAATATCGGGGATTTGATGAGCCTCATCAAAAATCATCACTTCTGCCCGCGGAATTAACTCACCAAACCCGGTATCTTTGACAACCACGTCCGCCATAAACAGATGATGGTTGACGATAACAACATCTGCCTCCATCGCCCTGCGGCGGGCTTTCAGAACGAAACACTCCTGATAACTCGGACAATCCCGGCCAAGACAATTGTCGTTAGTACTTGTTACCAATGTCCAGACAGCGCTGTCTTCGGCAATCTGATGACAACTACTGGTATCTCCATCTTCAGTTTGAGATGACCAGCTTTTCAGCTTAATCACTTCTGATAGCATTTCAGGCTCAAGCTGAGATCCGCCACTTGATTGCTGCTCAAGACGTTCAAGACATAAGTAATTTGAACGACCTTTTAATAACGCCAAACGACCAGAAAATTCCAACGCATCAGCGATAGTGGGCAGATCACGATTATAGAGCTGATCCTGTAATGCCTTAGAGCCTGTAGAAATAATCACTTTCTTGCCCGAACGCAATGCAGGCACCAGATAAGCGAAAGTTTTTCCCGTTCCAGTACCCGCTTCTACCACTAATTGCTGTTGCTTTTGAATTGCTGCTGTAATGGCAGAAGACATTTCCCGCTGGGCATCACGGGGGTTGAAGCCTTGTATGGCTTTGGCAAGTACACCATTTTTCGCAAAATCGTCTGACACAGATCGTCTCTTCCAATAAAATAAGGCAGAATTATGCCAAGACTGAATAGCAATAACCAGCCAATTCAGTATAAAAGCTGTATAAATTAACAGGAGATTTAATGACTATTGAACGCATTGATCCGGATACCCGCTGGTCAGAAGCTGTTATCTACAATGACACTATTTATTATACTAGTGTGCCAGAAAATCTGGATGGGGACATTACTGAGCAAACGGCCGATACACTGGCTGCGATTGATATCATGTTGCAGAGTCTGGGCTCTGATAAGAGTAAAGTCATTGATGCGACGATTTTTCTGGCAGATAAAGCCGATTTTGGTGGCATGAATGCAGCCTGGGATGCCTGGGTTGTTGCAGGAAGTGCTCCTGTACGCTGTACTGTTCAGGCTGAACTGATGAATCCAAAATACAAAGTGGAAATTAAAATCATCGCAGCCCTTTAAACAGTTATATTTGATTTATGGCATTGAAAAAGATCTGCTCATTCAATGCCATTTGTAGATTTAATGGATTGAGTTTATGCCATTTTGATCATAATCATACCGATCAACAATAACACAATCCCTCCCCAACCTTTAAAGTTCAGACGTTGATTAAACATGATCCAGCCTGCCGCAACTGTGGCAATAATTCCGAATGCTCCCCAAAATGCATACGCGATGGAGAGTTCAATACCTTTTACTGCTTGTGCCAATGCACTGAATGCGCCTAAAACTGCCACCAGCGATAAAATCCCAATCCAGAAGCGTTGAAAGCCATTGGAAAGTTTCAATAAAATATTTGCCACAATTTCCAGAAAAATAGCCAAAATTAAGAAAGCAGCATGCCACCATTCAAAATGTGCCGACATATTACGCCTCCTTTTCTTTCATTTGTGGTTTTGGCGCTTTCTTGGCTCCCGCTTTAATCAGTGCTATTCCGACTATCAATAGCGATAGCCCTCCCACTTTCATGGGCGAGAGTGATTCGTCAAACCACATCACGCTAAAGGCCGTAATGAAAAGAATACCGATCCCTTCCCATAAGGCATAGGCCACACCTAAAGCGACTTTTTTAACTGCAATTGCCAATAGAATATAAGATGTTGTGATCATGGTATACATCACGAGCATACCGGTAAAATCACCCGAAACACTGGCTTGCTTCATGGACAATGTACCAATGACTTCTGTCACAATCGCCAGTGCAAGAAATATCCAATAAATCATTTTTTCTCCTGAACATACCTTATAAGTATGCCAAGACATCAAACCACTAATGCCAATAAAATCATCTAAAAATGCGATATCAAGATGAGCTTGATAGCTTGATGTTTTGGCAAATAATTAATTGATTAATAGTTAACTAACAAATAGTTAGAAGTTAGAATTTTCCGAAGGAAATCGGTTAACAGGAGAAACACCCTAAAGTGCGCCGCACCAATAGTGTTCACTGGATAAGATTGCAGAGAGAAATAAGACGTGAGTATTACTTTGGATTTTGACGCTTTTAGCGTTATTCATGATATTTTATTCTTTCATCACACGATGATCACTGTGTGATATACTACGAACCCTCATATTAGTGGTGTAATTAGTTACCCTACATATCTAGCATATTCCAATAATAAACACAATTGGCGGGCAAGTTTTTTAAGTTAAACGGCTAACCCGTTTTAGTAGGCTGAAACTAAATATACTTATGGAAATTTTTTAACGTGATTAGTTTCAAAAAGTCAAAAAAGTGAGCCAGTATAGGATCTGACCGCAAATACGGTCAGATAATATAATAGTCTAAAATATAATGTGTTATTCAAATTCGTTCCATGAACGTCCATCGCGGGTGATCATGGCAATGGAAGCAACTGGCCCCCAAGTTCCTGCCTGATAAGGTTTTGGTGGTTCGTTATCCGCTGCCCAAGCATCCATGATGGAATCAACCCATTTCCAGGCTTCTTCCACTTCATCCCTACGGACGAACAGCGCCTGAATACCGCGCATTGCTTCCAGCAGCAAGCGTTCATAAGCATCGGCAAGATGGGTCTGATTGAATGTTTCAGAGAAACTCAAATCGAGCTTAGTTGTCTGCAAACGGTGTTTGTGCTCCAGCCCCGGCGCTTTATTCAGTACTTCAATATCAATACCTTCATCCGGCTGCAAACGGATCGTTAGTTTATTCTGCGGTAGCTGTTGGTAGGATTCAGCAAACAGATTCAATGGCGGCTCTTTGAAATAAACCACAACTTCAGAGCATTTTGCTGGTAAACGCTTACCTGTTCTCAGGTAAAAAGGAACACCTGACCAACGCCAATCATCAATATCAACACGAACTGATACAAACGTTTCAGTTTTACTGGCCTTATTTGCACCCTCTTCTTCCAAATAACCCGGCACTTTCTTACCATGCACGAAACCAGCGGTGTATTGTCCGCGAACGGTTTTTTCCCGCACGTTGGTTTGATCAATCTGGCGTAATGAACGCAATACCTTAACTTTTTCATCACGAATACGATCTGCGGACAGATCAGACGGAGGTGACATAGCAATCATAGTCAAGATTTGCAGCAAGTGATTCTGGATCATGTCGCGCATCTGACCGGCCTGATCGAAATACCCCCAGCGCCCTTCGATACCTACCTCTTCGGCAACTGTGATTTGCACATGGTCTATCGTACGGTGATCCCAGTTATTAACAAACAGAGAATTGGCAAAACGTAATGCCAGCAAGTTCAGTACCGTTTCTTTACCCAAATAGTGGTCAATCCGGTAGATCTGATTTTCATTGAAATACTTTGCTACTTCATCATTAATGGCACGGGAAGAGGCGAGATCTGTGCCCAATGGCTTTTCCATCACAACACGATTGGGCTCTTGATTCAATCCCGCTGCGCCCAATCCATGGCATACTGCACCAAATGTACTGGGTGGCATAGCAAAGTAATGAATAGCCGGCAAATTATCCCGATTGAGAATTTTCGCCAGCCGGGTGAAATGTTCTGTTTCATTAACATCCAAATTGCAAAATTCCAGACGTGAACTGAGTTTCTTCCACAATTCTGCATCCAGCTTTTCGGACATAAATGTTGTTAATGCTTCCTCAACTACCTTTGTATAGGCTTTTTTATCCCAGTCAGCACGACCAACCCCGATAATCCGGGTATCCGGATGGATATAACCCGCTTTTTCCAACTGGTAAAGGGAAGGCATCAATTTCCGGCGTGCTAAGTCTCCTTTCGCCCCAAAAATCACCAAATCACAAGCCTGAGCTGTAGACGTCACCGCCATGTTGCATCTCCTCAATTACGGGATATTGTAATTTTTTTACAGAACTCGCAGGTAATGTACTCTTTTGATTATATGCAGTAAACACCTCATTCTTCGATTATGGTGACCTGCATGGATCTCATTTCCCTACTTTCTGTGCATAAATTTTTATATTTCGTATTATATTATGAATGATATTTGTATTGGAAAGTGGCAATTAATTGAAAATTTACAACGTATAAGAAGTAATCTTACCAAATTGAAAGTTAGATGTTTGTCATATTTTCATGAAAAATCTCAAGTTATTCACTTTTCCCTCTGCCAGCTTTCAGTAACAAGTAGTATATTTTCACAAAAATTACATAGATTTCTCCTGTTAATGAAATCGTTAAAACCGAGGTTGAACTGCGTCTATATGAACACACTAGAACAACTCCAAAATAGTCTTGATGTTTTGAGTAAGTCTGAAAAAAAGGTTGCGCAGGTCATTCTTGATTCACCACATACTGCCATCCACTCAAGTATTGCTACTCTGGCAAAAATGGCGAATGTCAGTGAACCTACGGTTAATCGCTTTTGTCATCGCCTGAATACTAAAGGCTTTCCTGATTTCAAATTACATCTGGCACAAAGTCTGGCGAATGGAACACCTTATGTGAATCGCAATGTAGAAGAAAGTGACAGTGTCATATCTTATACCAATAAAATTTTTGAATCGGTAATGGCTAATCTGGAAACGGTTAAAAGTAATTTAGATATCACAACCATTAACCGCGCCGTTGACTTACTGACACAAGCAAGGAAACTCTCTTTTTTTGGTTTAGGGGCATCTGCTGCTGTAGCGCATGATGCTATGAACAAATTTTTCCGCTTTAACATCCCCGTCAGCTATTTTGATGATATCGTTATGCAGCGGATGAGCTGTATCAACAGTACTGAAGGTGACGTTGTTGTACTTATTTCCCATACAGGCCGTACTAAAAATCTGGTGGAGCTCGCCAGACTGGCTCGTGAAAATGACGCAACTGTCATCGCTATCACTTCAACAGGCTCACTACTGGCACAAGAAGCCAGCCTCTCTATTCTGTTAGATGTTCCTGAAGACACTGATATTTATATGCCAATGGTTTCCCGAATTGCTCAACTTACCATCATTGATGTGCTGGCAACGGGTTTTACATTACGTCGGGGTTCAAAATTCCGAGATAACTTAAAGAAAGTCAAAGAAGCATTACGAGACTCGCGATTTGATAAGCATGACTAAAGCAGGGAAATAGACTGTGTTTTTGTTCACTATTTATCAACTCTCCAGCCTGATAGCATAATAAAAAGTTTATCCCCGTCAGTATCATTTATATTGTGGGGTTGATAATCAAAAAAAGTTGCATGGTTATCTCACGGTAATCAAAAATCCATACTTCATAGGTCAACGGAGTTAATACATGTCCAAACGGCTCAGAAGAACTAAAATCGTTACTACACTTGGCCCTGCTACAGATCGTGACAACAACTTAGAGAAAGTGATCAATGCGGGAGCCAATGTTGTCCGCCTTAATTTTTCTCATGGCACAGCAGAAGATCATATCCAGCGTGCAAATAGAGTGCGGGAAATTGCAGCTCGGTTGGGGTGCCACGTAGCTATACTTGGTGATCTCCAGGGCCCTAAAATACGTATTTCTACCTTTAAAGAAGGAAAAATATTTCTGAATGTCGGAGATAAGTTCCTGCTTGATGCTAATCTGGGCAAAGGAGAAGGTGATAAAGAAAAAGTCGGAATTGATTATAAAGGACTACCATCCGATGTGACGTCCGGTAATATCCTGTTACTGGATGATGGCCGGGTTCAGTTAAAAGTCCTGGGTGTTCAGGGCATGAAAGTCTTTACAGAAGTTACTGTGGGTGGCCCTCTTTCCAATAACAAAGGCATCAATAAACAGGGTGGTGGTTTATCCGCCGAAGCACTGACAGAAAAAGATAAAGCAGATATCATCACGGCCGCAAAAATCGGGGTTGATTATCTTGCTGTTTCTTTCCCCCGTTCTGCCGAAGATCTGAATTATGCCCGGCGCCTGGCACGTGATGCCGGTTGCGAAACACAAATTGTTGCCAAAGTTGAGCGCGCTGAAGCCGTCAGCAGCGATGAAATCATTGATGAAATCATTCTGGCATCAGATGTTGTCATGGTAGCTCGTGGCGATTTAGGTGTTGAAATTGGTGATCCTGAGTTGGTTGGTGTTCAGAAGAAGCTGATTCGTCGTGCCCGTCAACTGAATCGTGTCGTAATCACAGCAACCCAGATGATGGAATCCATGATCACTAATCCGATGCCAACACGCGCAGAAGTTATGGATGTCGCCAACGCTGTACTTGATGGCACTGATGCAGTGATGCTGTCTGCGGAAACTGCTTCGGGTCAATATCCGGCAGAGACTGTCGCAGCAATGGCTCAAGTCTGCCTGGGAGCAGAAAAAATGCCGGGTATCAATGTCTCCAAACACCGAATGGATATTACATTCGACAGCATTGAAGAAGCTATTTCGATGTCTGCCATGTATGCAGCCAATCATCTAAAAGGCGTCAAAGCGATTATTGCCATGACCGAATCAGGTCGTACAGCGCGCATGATGTCTCGTATCAGTTCCGGCTTACCTATTTTCTCCATGTCACGCCATGAATCCACCCTGAATCGCACTGCATTATACCGTGGTGTTACTCCGGTTTATTGTAGCGACCACATTGATGGTATCGCCGCAGCAAGTGAAGCTGTCAGTCGCCTGCGTGATAGAGGTTATTTAACTTCCGGAGATTTAGTGCTGGTTACTCAAGGGGATCAAATGGGAACTATCGGCAGCACCAATACCTGCCGGGTGCTTGAAGTAAAATAAAAAAGTGAATTAAATCGTTAAGAAAATTATTCTGCGCGCTACGTTCAGAAGCGCGCAGAATGTATTAATTTTGTTCAGCTACCAGAATCGCCTGTGTATCTGGTTCCAGCGCTTCGAACACATGTTCCTGATCTGCAGAATAGCAGATATAATCACCTTCATTTAATTCTTCTGGTGCTGCTGTTGGCCCGACAAATGCCCGGCCTTTAGTGATGATAATGTGCTCCACCGAACCCGGTGGATGTGGTTTAGAAATGCGATCTGCTCCCGGTTGAGTCATCAACAGATAAATGTCACGACGCGCCCCCGGTGGGCAAGTTGCCAGTAAAACTACCTGGTAGTTCGCCTGCTCTGCTGTTATTTTAGTGCCCTCACCACGTCTAATCACCTGCGTTTTGTTACTTTGTGGCTCCAGCAAACGGGCAAAAGGAATATTCAACGCTACACACAATGCCCAGAGTGTTTCAAGACTGGGGTTCCCGTTACCTGCTTCCAATTGTGACAACGTAGATTTTGCAATATCCGCACGTCGAGCAACCTCTGCCAGAGAAAGGCCAATACGTGCACGCTCACGAGCTAAGCTCTTCGCAATTTTGCTGATTGGCTGTGTCATATTATGGCTCCAATGTTCATTAAAACGAACAAAATGTTCGTCTTGATTTGCATTTTCATTTTGTTCATTATAATGAAATTTCGTTCGATATGGGTAAAAATAGATGTTCACTCACCATTTCTTCTCCTGTCTGAAAGGAGACATTAAAAAAACGATATTTTTAGTTTGTTTGGCTGTAGGTGTGGTTGGTGTTTCTTACGGTTCACTGGCTACCGCTTATAGTTTTCCGTTATGGGTTCCTATTGCTTTATCTATATTAGTGCTGGCGGGAGCATCCGAATTTATGTTTATTGGTATTGTTGCCAGCGGTGGTAATCCACTTGCAGCGGCAGCAGCGGGTTTATTGGTGAATGCCCGCCATTTACCCTTTGGGGTGGCTGTGCGCGAATTAGTCGGAAATCGCATGGCAAAGTTTTTAGGCTGCCATATTATGAACGATGAAAGTGTGGTATTCGGAATGTCGCAAGCAACTCCCGAACAACGTAAGGCTGCATATTGGCTATGTGGTATCGGTGTCGCCATATTCTGGCCACTCGGCACTCTAATTGGCAGTACGGTTGGCAAATTTATTCCAGCGCCAGAGACTATTGGTCTGGACGCTGTTTTCCCAACAATTTTGCTGGCAATGGTGATCCCTTCATTCAAAAATAAAACCTCGCTTATTCGCGCCTCTAGTGGCGCGGCAATTTCGCTTTCTGCCATACCTTTTGTACCCGTGGGGTTACCAGTATTACTGTCACTACTGGGCTTACTGACGAGGAAAAAATAATGGCAGACTATACCCTGATTATTATTGGTATTGCGATTTTGTCGCTAGGTACTTATTTAATGCGCTTCGGTGGAGCAAAACTAGGGAACAGGCTTGCGTTATCTGAACGTTCTCAGGCCTTTCTTTCCGATGCAGCAACCACGTTGTTGTTCTCTGTAGCACTTGCCGCCACTTTTTACGAAGGTGAACATTTTGCTGGTATGGCACGAGTAATAGGTGTTGCTGTTGCAGTATTTCTTGCCTGGAGAAAGGTACCACTGATTGTAGTGATTCTGGCAGCCGCTCTCATAACGGCACTACTACGCTATGCGGGAATAAACTAAAAAGTGCATTTCCATGAAATAGATGTAGAAATTCAGGGGCAATATACTGCCCCTTTCAATGACCAGATCAAAGATTATCCCTTTTATAAGGCTCAATATCCCCTTCTTTCCGTGTCTTGAGTAGTTTCAATATCCAGGTATATTGTTCAGGGTTAGGCTTTACCAACTCTTCCAATTCCTGATTCATACGACGGGCAATATAAGCATCATCCTGCCCTGCAATATCATCCATAGGTGGGCGAATATAAATATCCAACTGGTGAGTTTCACAGTTATAAACCGGGAACAGAGGAACAATTGCAGCTTTACAAACTTTCATCAAACGGCCGACAGCAGGCAACGTTGCTTTGTAAGTCGCAAAAAAATCAACGAACTCGCTGTGCTCTTCGCCATGATCCTGATCAGGCAGATAATAGCCCCAAAATCCCTGACGTACTGATGCAATAAAGGGCTTTATTCCTGCATCACGGGAATGAAGACGTCCGCCAAAATGGTAGCGAGCCTTGTTCCACAGATAATCTGCTACCGGATTGCTCTGATGATGAAACATTGCTGATACTGTCTGCCCACGAGCGGCCAATAACATAGCAGGAATATCCACCGCCCAACCATGTGGAACCATAAAAATCACATTCTTGCCCTGTTCTTTTAAAGCGTGAATGATCTCCTCACCATGCCACTGAGTTCGCTTAAGCGTAGACGCGGTACCTCTCAAATAAAGTTCCGCCAGCATGACAAAAGATTGTGGTGCGGTGGCAAACATCTTATCGATTAATATTTCATGCTGCTGTTCCGACAGTTCAGGAAAACAATACAGGAGGTTAATTTTCGCTCTTCGCCGGGCACTTTTTGCTTTCCTGCCTGCCCAAATACCAACTCTAGCCAGAAATGGATCACGCCATTTAACCGGAATATAAGCCAACCCCGCTAATATCCCTATACCAGCCCAAAGCCCCCAATAACGAGGATGCAAATAAGATAAATGAAATGTTGGGACGTAACCCAATTTACTATCTGTATCTTTCTCTTTATTCATGAGCTAACTCTGATGGTTCGAACATAGACTTTCAATACCCGCTTTCAATACATTTTTCCCTAATATATTTGTTCTCAATATGTTCGTTTTCAACAAAATAACATAAAGCGGATGATACCAATCATCCGCTTTATGTGTTAGTAATCTGAACTTTTTAATTCAACGACAGTTGCGGTTTAACCTCTTTAACCATCGCAATATATTCCGAACGTTCTTTACCGCCTAATCCACCGGAACGAGGCAGTTTTGCCGTGAGTGGATTAACGGGTTGCTGATTATCCCAAAACTCAAAGTGTAAGTGAGGGCCTGTTGAACGACCAGTATTACCTGATAAGCCAATACGTTCGCCACGCTTCACTTTCTGACCAGGTTTCACCAGCAGTTTTCTCATATGCATGTATCGAGTTGTATATTGACGACCATGTCTAATGGCAATGAAGTAACCTGCGGCACCATCAAATTTGGCAACGATAACTTCTCCGTCACCAACAGCCAGAACTGGCGTTCCTACAGGCATAGCAAAATCAACCCCTCTATGGGCTGTAACCCGTCCTGTGACAGGATTTAAGCGGCGAGGATTAAAAGAAGAAGATACCCTGAACTGTTTTGTTGTTGGAAAACGCAAGAAACCACGTTCCAAACCTGATGCATTGCTATCGTAGAAGCGACCATCTTCTGCACGGAACGCGTAATAATCATTACCGCTGCTTTGCAAACGAACACCCAATAGTTGGCTCTGTTCACTTTTCCCCTCAAGCATTTCACGGGACATCAATACGGAGAACCGATCACCTTTACGTAACCGACGGAAATCTATCTGCCATTGTAATGCTTTAGTTACTTCCCTTGCTTCACTACTGGTTAAACCAGCCGACAAAGCGCTTCCAGTGAAACTGCCATCCACAGCACCTGTAATGACACTATTTATCCATTCTCCCTTCTGATATTCCTTTGTCTCTTTGAAAACATCACCTTCACGGGTATAAATACGCGTTTCACGACGCGATACTCCCCAGGTTAACGTTTTCAGACTGCCACTATCGTCAATAGTCCATGATAATGACTGACCAATATTTAAATCGCGCAGAGCCTTATTTTGATTTGCTAACAAAGCAATATCGGACGAATCTATACCAAATTGGTTTAAAATAGAGCTTAGAGTATCACCATTGGAAACAACGTACTGGTGGGGAATATTTGTCGTTGTATCAGTGCCACTCTCCTCATCCCTAATCCCCTCATCCGAGAACTGTTCATTACTATCACCTATCGTGTCATCTGTCGCATCAGGGATACTATCGGGAGTTGTGAGGATAATGTTCCCCGTTCTTTCCATTCTTTCTTCTTGTTCGTGATAAACAACCGGCCGCCACACAGCTACAGCCAAAGTGACCAAAGTCAAAGAACCAAGCATGATCTTGTGTGGCTTTGGCAGGTTGTTGTATACCAGAACGATAGTTTTAACTATCTGCTGCACTAATAAAATTCCTTATTATACTAATTCAGGCAGCTGAGGTATTGCTCCGACAGTTGAGTTATAAATTTCATGTAACTGTCTTTATTCAATACGATGCCACTTCCCAATGGGTCAAGTGTTCCAATACGCACATTAGTACCTTTTGCTACGGCATGAATGACGGCTGGCCTGAATTGAGGTTCAGCAAAAATACATTTCGCTTTTTGCTCAACCAATTGTGTTCGTATGTAATGTAGTCTTTGCGCACCAGGTTGTATTTCAGGATTCACAGTAAAAACACCCAATGGTGACAACTGGTAGTGTTTTTCAAAGTAACCATAAGCGTCATGAAAAACGAAATATCCCTGTCCTAGCACGGGTTTCAGAATATGGGTAATATTCTTGTTAGTTTGTACAAGCTGTCCATTGAATTTACGTAGGTTTACTTCTAGTTGGTGTTTCTGTTGAGGGTACTGCTCAACAAGCCGGGAATATATCGCCTGAGCGGCTTTCTCGGCAATTTTTGGTGACAGCCAAATATGCATATTATATTGGCCGTGGTGATGATGTTCGTGATCTGTTTCATGTTTATGCTGATTCGATTCATTTGAATCATGTTCATCTTCGCTATTTTTCAGTAATAGGGGTTTAATAGTAGGTAAATCAGCCAATTCCAATTGTTTATTTTGTGCAATTTTTTCTATTGGCTTTGCTAAAAATGTCTCCATATCCGGGCCAATCCAGACAACCAAATCCGCCTGATTAAGTTTGCGGATATCTAAAGGCCTTAAAGCATAATCATGTGGGGAAGCTCCATCAGGTAAAAGCACCTGAGTATCTGTTACACCGTCAGCAATCGCGGCAGCAATAAAACCTAATGGTCGGATAGATGTGACGACATCTGCCTGAACAGAGTAATTAATACCCATTGTTAATACAGTAACCAATGTTATCTGGCGAAAAAATGTATGCGCGTATTTTTGTGATTTGTGTAACATAATATGAATATTCCATGCATCGAATCTAAAAATGTTATATTATAACATTACAATGATTCTGCAAGACACTTTTAACATGTCTGTTATGTAACATGTCAACTATGATCACCCTAAAAAACATTACGGTTAATTTTGGTAGCCTCAAGGTATTAAACAATATCTCTTTCAACCTTACACAAGGTAAGATCCTAACGTTAATCGGCCCCAATGGAGCAGGAAAATCAACGTTAGTACGCGTCGTTCTGGGTTTAATTCTCCCTACTTCCGGCACTATTGAACACAACCCTACGTTGAAGATAGGATACGTCCCACAAAAACTTAATCTTGATCCCACTTTACCTTTGACTGTTAAACGTTTCATGATGCTAAAATCGGGCGTTAAGTCAGCAGATATCATCCCAGTTTTGGAACGAGTCAAAGCCACACATTTATTGCAATACCCCATGCAGAAGCTATCAGGGGGAGAAACCCAACGAGTCTTACTCGCCAGAGCGTTACTCAATCATCCTCAACTTCTGGTTCTTGACGAACCGACACAAGGTGTAGATGTGAATGGTCAGTTAGCACTTTATGATTTAATCAATCAAATCAGAACAGAACTTAATTGTGCTGTCCTTATGGTATCTCATGACCTGCACTTAGTGATGGCGAAAACAGACGAGGTTTTGTGCCTTAATCAACACATTTGCTGTTCAGGTACTCCTGAAGTGGTATCCATGCATCCAGAATTTATTGCGATGTTCGGTCGTCATGGTGCTGAACAACTGGCAGTTTATCGTCATCATCACAATCATCAGCATGATCTAAGAGGAAAAATTATTTTGAAAAAAGGTGGAGAACCACGTTAATGATCGAACTACTATTTCCGGGTTGGCTGGCCGGAATTTTATTGGCAATTGCCGCAGGGCCTCTTGGATCTTTTGTTGTTTGGCGCAGAATGTCCTACTTTGGCGATACACTGGCACACGCATCATTGCTCGGTGTAGCATTCGGATTTTTATTAAATATTAATCCATTTTATGCTGTTCTTGCTGTTACGCTGATATTGGCCGTTATTTTAGTCTGGCTGGAAAAACGCCCACAACTAGCTGTTGATACCCTGCTAGGGATCATGGCCCATAGTGCCTTGTCATTAGGTTTAGTGGTTGTCAGCTTTATGACCAGTATTCGGGTCGATCTAATGGCTTATTTATTCGGTGATTTACTTTCTGTAACTTATGAAGACCTCTGGATGATTTCAGCAGGTGTTGCAACTGTTGCAGGGTTATTGGTATGGCAATGGCGTGCTTTACTGTCGATGACGGTCAGTCAGGATCTGGCTTTCGTGGATGGTATTAAAATTCAACGGCTACGAGTATTGTTAATGTTAGTGACAGCTTTGACTATTGGGCTGGCAATGAAATTCGTCGGTGCACTGATTATCACCTCTCTGTTAATTATCCCAGCAGCAGCAGCCCGTCGTTTCTCTCGTACTCCCGAACAAATGGCAGTTTATGCTATTGGTATAGGAATGTTCTCGGTAACCAGCGGATTAACGTTATCTGCGTTTTATAACACACCCGCGGGGCCTTCTGTTGTACTTTGTGCTGCCATGTTATTCGCATTGAGTTTAACCTGTAAAGTAAGAAGTTAGTCGCTCAGGTTAATAGAAAAATCTCGACTCTCTGATTATATAAACACAAGGGTTATGATCTTAATGATGATGACCCTTTTTCTTTAAGACCAAATTTCAAGATAAAAAGTAGCGACACAACAAAATATTCACATTAAAACGTAGGTATCTAAGCTGCCAATCAGCTTTGGCATTCTTCACATTGCAATAATCATCCGTAAATAATTATTGAAATATAGAAAAGTAAAAAACCAACATTTTACTGATTAATGTATCATGCTCCTATTTGGGAGAATATCCAAATGGCAAATATTGATGTGGTTTACCCTTTTTGCCGGGCAAGTAAGAAGCCCCGCGAATACGGGGCTTATATTCAAAGTACCAGTATTATTTCACAACGTGGATAACTTTGGCATCAATCTCAATACTGTTCCTAGGGCAAACGGGTCTAAATTATACTGACGTAAAACCCACCGTGAGGACTTTCAGCATGTAACCATTATCCCATCCTGCTTTCTGACGCTTAGTTTTCA
>NZ_NIBS01000009.1:37485-81137 GCF_002632465.1 Xenorhabdus budapestensis
AGGTTGCTAATGATAAATCACAAACGGCGATTATTCCTATTTCTCTGTACTGAATATACTCCGCTAATCACATTGAGCAATTTAGACCCGTTTGCCCTGATACTGTTCCAATCCTTGTCCACTTCGCCTTCGATATGAACTTTATCGCTCGGAGTGATCGTCTGACCCAGCCAGATTTTGTCATCAATGTCAACGTAAACAGAACCACTGTTATCCTTGAACTCATAGAGTTCGTGGCCAACCTGTTTAACAATGTTACCTTCCAGAACAACCCATGCGTCATCATGAAGGGATTTTGCTTTCGCAACGCTGGTCAGGCCGAAAGTTGGGCCTTTAAATCCACCCTGAGAATAACCCGTGCTATCCGGGGAAACGAAACCTCCCTGCTGTGCTAAAGCATTAAAAGAAAGTGTGCTGAAAATGATAACGCCCAGTGTTTTTTTCATGTTTTTCTCTTTGATTGTGTGTGCAAATAAAAAACCCCGCAATCGCGAGGCTTGAAAAGTCAAAAAGCTGTGTGACATTGCTGTCACTTTCGTCACAATAGCATGATTTTTTCGTACACGTTAGCTATTTTTCAAGTAATTTTTACTCGCTTTCTTTACTTAAGCCAAAGTGCCGATAGGCGTGATTGGTTGCAATACGGCCTCGTGGTGTGCGCTGAATGAACCCTTGCTGGATAAGGAAAGGTTCCAGAACATCCTCTATGGTTTCCCGCTCTTCTCCAATTGCTGCCGCGAGGTTATCCAACCCAACCGGGCCACCCATAAATTTATCAATAATGGCAATCAGTAATTTACGGTCTAGGTAATCAAACCCTGCTGAATCCACATTCAGCATATCAAGGGCTTTCGCAGCAATATCACCGTTAACTGAACCATCGCCTTTTACCTGGGCAAAATCACGTACCCGACGCAGTAAGCGGTTTGTAATACGAGGAGTTCCACGGGAGCACATCGCAATTTGCCTTGCTCCGTCATCTGAAATACTCAACCCCATATAACGGGCACTGCGGGAAACAATGCTTTGCAAGTCATCCACATTATAAAATTCAAGGCGTTGTACAATACCAAACCGATCGCGCAAGGGAGAAGTCAAAGAGCCTGCGCGTGTTGTAGCCCCGACTAAGGTAAACGGAGGGAGATCAATTTTGATTGAACGGGCTGCCGGACCTTCTCCAATCATGATATCCAGTTGATAATCTTCCATTGCCGGATAGAGAATTTCTTCTACAACCGGAGACAACCGATGGATTTCATCTATAAACAGAACGTCATGAGGTTCAAGATTTGTCAGCATGGCCGCGAGATCGCCTGCTTTTTCTAATACCGGCCCTGAAGTTGTGCGAAGGTTAACCCCCATTTCGTTTGCAACAATATTTGCCAATGTGGTTTTACCCAATCCGGGCGGGCCGAAAATCAGCAGATGATCCAGCGCATCACCCCGTTGCCGCGCAGCCTGAATAAAGATCTCCATCTGCTCACAAACATGAGGTTGACCAACATATTCAGACAGCAATTTAGGCCTGATAGCGCGATCAATGGCTTCATCATCTTGCAGAACTTCTGCTGAGACCAGACGGTCAGCTTCAATCATTACTTAACTCCTGCAATTACAGAACCGCACGAAGTGCTTCTCGGATAAGAGTTTCACAATCTGCACCCGGTTTAGCAACTTTGCTGACCATCCGGCTGGCTTCCTGCGGTTTATATCCTAATGAAACCAGAGCTGCCGCTGCTTCTGCTTCAATATCAGCATCAGAATTAGCCGTTTGAGTTGCCGCTGGCAAATTAATGTCACTATTTTGATTAAACAGATCGCCCTTAAGCCCTTTAAAACGATCTTTCATTTCTACCACTAACCTTTCCGCTGTTTTTTTACCGACTCCCGGCAGTTTAACCAGAGAAGTAATGGCTTCTTGCTCAATAGCTGTCACGAATTGCTGAGCAGACATACCAGAAAGGATCGCCAGTGCCAGTTTCGGCCCGACGCCATTGACTTTAATCAGTTCGCGGAAAAGTGCACGCTCTTGCTTATCATTAAAACCATATAATAATTGCGCATCTTCACGCACAATAAATTGGGTAAATAAAATAGCTTCCTGGCCGATTTCAGGTAGTTCATAGAAACAGGTCATTGGCATATGAACTTCATAACCTACACCATTCGTTTCCAATAAAACCAATGGAGGCTGTTTTTCCAATACAGTTCCTCTCAAACGCCCTATCACTATTTACCCCCTGAAAATAAAAATAAATGATTCGATACAGCTTATAGCATAAAAAAAGCTGGACGTATATCCAGCCAAAGTTATTTCAGACGCCCTCGTGTCAAATTTAACCGTGGATCGCCTACACGGAGTAAATTTTGGCTCAGATGACAATGTGTAATTGCAATCGCTAAGGCATCTGCCGCATCAGCCTGTGGATTGGCCGATAGTTTCAGCATCGAACGTACCATATGCTGAACCTGAATCTTATCTGCTGCTCCAGTCCCAACAACCGTCTGTTTAACTTGGCGCGCCGCATACTCAAATACAGGAATGAATTCATTAACCGCAGCCACAATAGCTACACCACGAGCCTGCCCCAGTTTCAAAGCGGAGTCTGCATTTTTTGCCATAAAAACTTGCTCTATTGCAAAAGCATCAGGTTGGAATTGGGTAATGATTTCGGTAATACCTGCATAGATCCGTTGCAAACGGCTGGGAAGATCATCAACTTTTGTTCGAATACAACCACTACCAAGATAAATAAGTTGTCGTCCCTGCTGGCGGATAACACCATACCCTGTCACTCTGGAACCAGGGTCAATACCAAGAATAACCGCCATATCTATTTATTCACCTGTAGTATGGGATAAAAAAGATGGAATAAAAAAGCATGGAATAAAACGTTAGAGAAAGTGCTCTGACCCAAGGTGCACTTCCTCTACGCTGTGAATCCTGATGTTGATTACAGCTGAGCTGCAACTTCATCAGAGATTTCACCATTATGGTAAACCTCTTGAACGTCGTCAGAATCTTCAAGCATATCAATCAGACGAAGCAATTTAGGCGCAGTTTCCGCATCCAGTTCCGCTTTAGTAGATGGGATCATAGAAAGTTCAGCAGAATCCGCTTTGAAACCGGCTGCATCCAGCGCATCTTTAACGTCACCAAAAGTCTCTGGTGTAGTGTAAACGTCGATCGCGCCATCATCATAAGTTTCAACATCATCAGCACCTGCTTCCAAAGCCGCTTCCATTACAGCATCTTCATCCAGACCCGGTGCGTAAGAAATCACGCCCTTTTTGGTGAACAGATAGGCAACAGAGCCGTCAGTCCCTAGGTTACCACCCGTTTTGGTAAATGCGTGACGAACATCAGAAACTGTACGGTTACGGTTATCGCTCAGGCACTCGACCATTACAGCAGTACCACCCGGGCCGTAACCTTCATAAATGATAGTTTCCATATTATCTGACTCGTCGTTACCAACACCACGGGCAATAGCGCGGTTTAAAGTATCACGAGTCATATTGTTGGACAGTGCCTTGTCGATTGCAGCACGAAGACGTGGGTTAGAATCAGGATCACCTCCGCCCAAACGTGCAGCGGTTACCAACTCGCGGATAATTTTGGTGAAGATTTTACCGCGTTTTGCATCCTGCGCAGCTTTACGATGTTTCGTATTGGCCCACTTACTATGACCTGCCATGAAAATATCTCCGATAAAACGTTTATTACCCTGCACACCCCAATCTGCTCGTTTTGTTCACTGCAAATTGAAATCCATCAGGCTTGATAGACTAAATAACAAATTCTTCAATTGCCTGCCGATTGCTCCATGATTTAGTCAACTTAGCAGCCTCTTCCGCTACCAGCCATCGATAAGTCAGGTGCTCCGTCAGCAAAATTTCACGCTCCTCAGGTAACGCCAGCAAAAACCAATGTTCTTTGTTTCGCGTCACACCGGGAGCATATCGATAGCGTAAATGTGAAAAAATTTCATAATAAAGACAGTGCTGACAATCTATCAGTTCAAGATCCGCACTACTGGCAATATTAATACCGATCTCTTCCTGTACTTCACGCAACGCTGCCTGATAAGGCTTTTCGTCTTCTTCCAGACTACCGGTAACAGATTGCCAAAAATCAGGATCGTCCCGCCTCTGTAACATTAGCACCCTTTTGCTGTTGGCAGCATAAATAACAACCAGTACAGATTCAGGGCGCTTATAGTTCATTATTCGCTCTCTTTTTTAGTAACTGAAATAGCTAATTCTTCCAGTGCCGCCGGATTGGCGTAGCTCGGTGCTTCAGTCATCAGACATGCCGCCGCTGTCGTTTTCGGAAATGCGATAACATCACGGATATTATCAGTATCCGTCAACAACATAACGAGGCGATCCAGACCGAAGGCCAGCCCAGCATGAGGAGGAGTACCATATTTCAGTGCATTCAGAAGGAAGCCAAATTTTTCCTGCTGTTCTTCTTCATTGATACCCAGAATATGGAATACCGCCTGCTGCATATCATTACGATGGATACGGACAGATCCGCCACCCACTTCGTAACCATTGACAACCATATCATAAGCATTGGCGATGGCAGATTCCGGCTTACTTTCCAGATCTTCGGCAGACATATCACGTGGAGAAGTAAATGGATGGTGCATTGCAACCAGCCCACCCTCTCCGTCGTCTTCAAACATCGGGAAGTCAATGACCCAAAGTGGTTTCCAGCTTGTCAGATCAGTCAGATTCAGATCACGGCCTAATTTCAGACGCAGTGCCCCCATCGCATCAGTGACAATATTTTTTTGATCTGCACCGAAGAACAGGATATCGCCATCCTGTGCATTAGTGCGGGACAACAGGCCCTCCACCACTTCTGCGGACAAGAATTTAGCAATCGGGCTTTGAACACCTTCCAGACCTGCGGCTCGATTATTGACTTTCATCCATGCCAATCCTTTCGCACCATAGATACCAACAAACTTACCGTATTCGTCAATTTGCTTACGGCTCAGTTCAGCACCACCCGGTACACAAATTGTTGCTACACGCCCTTTTGGATCGTTTGCAGGTTCTGCGAAAACGGAAAATTCCACTGCTTTGACCAGATCAGCAACATCAACTAATTCCAGCGGGTTACGCAGATCCGGTTTATCAGAACCAAAGCGACGCATAGCTTCAGCAAACGTCATGATTGGGAACGTTCCTAAATCGACACCACGGACTTCCAGCCATAGCTCACGGATCATTCTTTCCATGATTTCACGGACCTGCTCAGAAGTCATAAATGAGGTTTCGACATCAATCTGAGTAAATTCAGGCTGACGATCTGCACGCAGGTCTTCGTCACGGAAGCATTTTACAATCTGATAATAACGGTCAAAACCGGACATCATCAGTAATTGTTTAAACAACTGTGGAGACTGAGGCAGTGCATAAAATTTGCCTTTATGAACACGGCTTGGTACTAGATAATCCCGCGCACCTTCCGGTGTTGCTTTAGTCAGCATTGGTGTTTCCACATCCAGAAAACCAGCATCATCCATAAAATGACGAACAAAACTGGTGATTTTTGCTCGGGTCTTTAAGCGCTGTGACATTTCAGTACGACGCAGATCAAGATAGCGATATTTCAAGCGCTGTTCTTCACTGTTATTCTGGTTGCTGTCCAGTGGCAATGGTTCTGAACGGTTGAAGATTTCAAGGCTTTCAGCGAAAACTTCAATTTCTCCTGTTGCCATATCTTTATTAATCTGGCTGTCAGGACGGGCACGTACAGTCCCCGTAATTTGAATACAAAACTCATTACGCAGTTCAGAAGCCTGAGCAAATGCGTCTTTTTTATCCGGATCAAAGAATACCTGAACGATACCTTCGCGATCTCGCATATCAATAAAAATCAGGCCACCCAAATCACGACGACGGTTTACCCAACCACAAAGAGTCACTTTTTGGCCTTCATGGGCCCGGCTCAACTGCCCACAATAATTAGTACGCATACAATATCCTTTTACTCAGCTCGTTATGCATTCTGCTGCGGAAATTTTGGCATTGTTCTTTTAGGAAGAATTGTCAAAAAAGGAGAGCATTATACTGGAAATTCCATCCAGAGATAAGGCTATAACACGGTTCCTGCCAAGACAATTTTTTCTATCGGATAAATCAGATAGAATTTATCATTAAGTATTATGATTTATAGCGACAGTTTTACTTTTGAGGTTTATCATCAGTTAGCCGTTTTTGGTTAGGCAATGGAGTTATAAATGATTAGCTCACTTTATATCGTATTGGGCGCACTACTGGTAATTAAACTGTCTTTTGATGTAATTAAGTTAAGAACACAGTATCGGGTTACATCTGGTGATGGCGGTTTTTACGAATTACAGACAGCCATTCGCATTCATGGTAACGCTGTTGAATATATCCCTATTTCTCTACTCTTATTATTGATAATGGAGATGAATGGCGCAGCCGTATGGATGCTGCATATTTGTGGCATATTGTTACTTGCAGGCAGGTTATTACACTACTATGGCCTGCATCATCGTGAGTTCCGCTGGCGGCGAATGGGCATGGCTGCAACATTTATGTCAATGATAATAATGATTGTGGCTAATATATACTATTTGCCCTGGGAACAGATATTTTCTCCCTATTCGTAACCTATATTTAACTGATAAAGAAGCCAATTATTGATTTGAATTGGCATCTTTTTGGCTGCCTGAAAGGTTCTATTGGATTAGCTCTTTCTGCCTTTTCTTGCATTCTGTTAGAATAGCCAATTCTTAATTGTTTTCAAAATCAATGTCGTTATGTCAAATCAAGATCCTCACAATCAACGGGACAGTCTGTTCTCTACTCCAATCGCTAAATTAGGAGACTGGAGTTTTGACGAACGTGTCGCCGAAGTCTTTC
This sequence comes from Xenorhabdus budapestensis, assembly GCF_002632465.1. Lineage (GTDB taxonomy): Bacteria > Pseudomonadota > Gammaproteobacteria > Enterobacterales > Enterobacteriaceae > Xenorhabdus > Xenorhabdus budapestensis. The sequence continues at coordinate 44,398 of NZ_NIBS01000009.1, forward strand.
CAGACATGGTGAAACGCTCCATTCCTGGCTACTCAAATATCATTTCCATGATCGGTATGCTGGCAAGCCGCTTTGTGACTCCGGGCAGCCAGATCTACGATCTCGGTTGTTCTCTCGGTGCAGCAACCTTATCCATTCGCCGCAATATCAATTCTGATGACTGCCGCATTATCGCTATTGATAATTCATCCGCCATGATTGAGCGTTGCCGCCGTCATATTGACGCCTTCAAAGCAAAAACGCCTGTTGAAGTGATCGAGCAGGACATTCTTGATACCGACATTCAAAATGCCTCAATGGTGGTATTAAATTTCACATTGCAGTTCCTTCATCCTGAAGATCGCCAGAAAATATTAGACAAAATCTATGCCGGGATGAAACCCGGTGGCGTTTTGGTACTGTCTGAAAAATTCAATTTTGAAGATCAGGACATTGGTAAATTACTATTCAACATGCACCACGACTTCAAACGAGCCAATGGTTATAGCGAACTAGAAATCAGTCAAAAACGTAGCATGCTGGAAAATGTCATGCGGACAGATTCTATTGAAACTCACAAATCACGTCTGAAAAAATCTGGTTTTCAGCATGCAGAAGTGTGGTTCCAGTGTTTCAATTTTGGCTCACTATTAGCCATAAAAGGAGCTGAATAATGATCAATTTCGGTAACTTTTATCAGCTAATTGCTAAAAACCATCTGAGCCATTGGCTAAATTGCCTGCCCATCCAATTAAGTGACTGGCAGAAAACATCATTGCATGGTCAGTTTAGTTCGTGGATAAAAATTCTGGAAAATTTGCCTAATATCAAACCCACTCATATGGACCTGAAAAATGGGGTTATTGCTACACATGAACCCGATCTATCAGCAGGGGAAAAAACGCGTATCCACAATATACTGAAACTTCTGATGCCATGGCGTAAAGGGCCTTTTTCATTTTATGGTATTGAAATTAATACCGAATGGCGTTCTGACTGGAAATGGGATCGTGTTCTGCCTCATATTTCTTCTTTAGAAGGCAAAACTGTACTTGATGTCGGTTGTGGTAGTGGTTACCACATGTGGCGCATGGTAGGTGAAGGGGCCGAATTAGTGGTAGGTATCGATCCTACCCAACTTTTCCTTTGCCAATTTGAAGCCGTCAGAAAACTGCTGGGCAATGACCAACGTGTGCATCTTCTTCCACTGGGTATTGAGCAATTACCTGAACTGCAAGCTTTCGATACCGTATTCTCTATGGGAGTACTTTACCATCGCCGCTCTCCCTTTGATCATCTGTGGCAGCTAAAAAATCAACTGATTTCTGGCGGTGAACTGGTGCTGGAAAGTTTGGTGATCGAAGGTGATGAAAACCACTGCCTCATTCCAGGTGAGCGTTACGCGCAAATGCGAAATGTTTACTTTATTCCTTCAGCTAAGATGTTAAAAACATGGTTGGAAAAATGTGGTTTTATTGATGTCAGAATTGTTGATCATGCAATTACAACAACCGATGAACAACGCCGGACAGAGTGGATGAAAACAGAATCTTTGGTTGATTTCCTTGATCCATCAGATCAAAGTAAAACAATAGAAGGATACCCAGCACCACTGCGTGCTGTTCTCATTGCCCGCAAGCCTTAATCCTGCAAAAAATATAAATAGTATATTGATGTGTGAATTGCCCGTTATGGCAGTTCACACCCTCAATACTCAGATGCTACTAGTTGTTCAGATACGACTAATTGTTTAGATACTACTTTCGTAAGGCCAATCATAGCTAGACTAGCGATCGATCAAGCTCATCACACCCTTCATGGATTCCACTAACTCAGGATCGACACTGTAATGAGAATATTCCCCCATTTCGCTATTTTCAGAACTCATACTCACCCCCGCCTTACGGTAATTCATCTTAGAAGATACAATCTTACCTGCTGAGCTATGAACCTCCGCCACCCCAATCTCTAAAAACTTACTGATATTACTGGCCCGGACACCCGCTCCAGGCATAATGCTTGGCCCACGACTCGCTTGTGACAGCTCTTTTAACAAATGTAAACCTAGTTCAGCACTATTTTGCTGGCCAGACGTCAAGATACGCTTTACTCCAAGATCGGTAAGTTTTTCCAATGCGTTAAGAGGGTCACAGCACATATCAAAAGCACGGTGAAAAGTGACCGCCATATTCCCTGCCAATGCCATTAATTGCCTCATACGCAACATATCAACCTTCCCTTCTTCGTCCAAAACACCGAAGGAAACGCCGGGAAACCCCATATCACGAATAAGGGAAACATCATTTTTCATGGCCTCAAAATCCAGTTTATCGTAACAGAAATCTCCACCTCTGGGCCGGACAATTGGATGAACAGGAATAGATAGGCACTGTAACGACTGTTGCAATGCGCCTGTACTGGGTGTTAAACCACCTTCTAACGGGCCTGCACTCAGTTCAATTCGATCGGCCCCTGCTTCTTGTGCAACCAGAGCACAACTTATGCTATAACAGCAAATTTCTAGCTTTAACATTAAAAGCCCCTTGAATATCAATCTGCCAACACGTCATAAATAGATTCGAAATATTTCATTACCGAACTTATTAACTATGACAACTATATTTTTAAAATGGCATGTCAGAAATCACAAGATCAGAGTTTTTTACTGAAATAACACAATAAAAAAGTCACTTTTGCCAAGCACTCCGCATTTCTGTCAATGCTTCTTGATAGAAAGCGAATAATACTTGATCGAGATTACATTCTCATTTAAGGACAGTTTCATTTTAAGTTATTTATCTTGACGAAGGTCTACAACACGATTTTCCCCGACTACCTCGACGAAGAATCCACCGAAAGAGAGCCGAAAAACAAAAAGTAACCCTGCCAACGCGGGCTGGCAGTAGCATGCAGAGTATTGAATATGGTATAAACCCCGTTATTTTCTCATAACCCACACGCTTGAAAATGCTGCATTATAAAGATGTGTGATTTTTAGCGCGTAACTTAAGGTAACACTGTGAATATACAGGCTATTCTTTCAGGAAAGATCAGTAGTGCGCTGATTGCAGCTGGTGCTCCAACCGATAGTGAAGCTCACGTTCGCCAATCTGCAAAGGCACAATTTGGTGACTATCAGGCAAATGGTGTCATGGCGGCAGCTAAAAAAGCAGGTATGCCTCCCCGACAACTGGCAGAAAAAGTCGTCAATTTGCTGGATCTGCAAGGAATTGCCAGCAAAGTCGAAATCGCTGGCCCCGGCTTTATCAACATTTTTCTTGATAAAGAGTGGGTTGCCACAAATACAGAAAACGCACTGAAAGCTGAAAAACTGGGCATTTCTCCTGTAGAGCCGCAAACTATCATTATCGACTATTCTGCTCCTAATGTTGCTAAACAGATGCATATTGGTCATATCCGCTCTACCATCATTGGTGATGCTGCTGCACGTACTCTTGAATTCCTCGGCCATAAAGTCATTCGCGCTAACCATCTTGGTGACTGGGGAACCCAATTCGGGATGCTGATCGCTTACCTGGAGAAAGTGCAGAATGAAAATGCCAAAGATATGGCATTAGCAGATCTGGAAGAGTTCTATCGCGCCGCCAAGAAAAACTACGACGAAGATGAAGAATTTGCCATTCGTGCCCGTAACTATGTAGTGAAACTGCAAGGCGGGGACGAATATTGTCGTAACATGTGGCGCAAATTGGTTGAGATAACCATGTCACAAAATCAGGCAACCTATAATCGCCTGAATGTCACTCTGACAGAAAAAGATGTTATGGGTGAAAGCCTGTATAACGATATGCTGCCGGGGATCGTTGCTGACCTGAAACAACGTGGCATTGCTGTTGAAAGTGATGGGGCGACTGTGGTTTACCTTGATGAATTCAAGAATAAAGAAGGTGAACCAATGGGCATTATCATCCAGAAGAAAGATGGTGGTTATCTTTACACCACTACAGATATTGCCTGTGCCAAATACCGCCATGAAGTGCTGAATGCTGATCGGGTTCTCTACTATATTGATTCACGCCAGCATCAACATCTGATGCAAGCCTGGTCAATTGTACGTAAAGCTGGCTACATCCCTGAATCCATGTCACTGGAACATCATATGTTCGGCATGATGCTGGGTAAAGATGGAAAACCATTCAAAACCCGTGCAGGTGGTACAGTGAAATTATCTGATTTACTGGATGAAGCTATTGAACGCGCGGATATGCTTATCCGTGAGAAAAATCCGGATATGCCGGAAGATGAACTGAAAAAAGTCGTCGAAGCAGTAGGCATCGGTGCAGTGAAATATGCCGATCTTTCCAAAAGTCGTACCACAGACTATGTATTTGACTGGGATAATATGCTGGCCTTTGATGGCAACACCGCGCCTTATATGCAGTATGCTTATACCCGCGTCTCTTCTATCTTCAAACGCGCTGAAATTGATGAAAACAGCCTGACATTACCAATCGTTCTGAACGAAGAGCGTGAACAAGCATTGGCTACCCGTTTGTTGCAGTTTGAAGAAACCATCATTACTGTAGCCCGTGAAGGGACACCGCATGTGATGTGTGCTTATCTGTATGACCTGGCAGGCCTGTTTTCCGGTTTCTATGAACATTGCCCAATCCTGAACGCTGAAAGTGAAGAATTGCGCCAAAGCCGCCTGAAATTGGCGCTGTTGACGGCGAAGACCTTAAAACAAGGTCTTGATACTTTAGGTATCCAGACTGTAGAACGGATGTAACAGCATCTTATAAAAACGGGCGTAAAATGATTTTTCCGCCCGTTTTTTTCTGGCAATGTCAGATAATCACTATAATCCCCGATGAGCAAAATCCTTTAATCGGAACCCCATCAAAGCTAATGCCGCAAAATAGCTACCAGCCCCAGCAATGACAATGCCCATCAATCGCAACAAGCGCAATGCCATATTACCCTGCTCCCAGGCAGGCATAATCCACAACATTGTCAGTAATACCCCCACCATCACTACAATCGCCACTAACAACTTAAGCAAGAATACGCCCCATCCTGCTAATGGTTTGAATATTTCACGTTTACGCAATTGCCAGTAGAGCATAGCTGCATTAAAACAAGCCGCTAAACCAATGGAAAGTGCCAACCCCGCATGTTTCAGTGGGCCGATAAAGGCAAGGTTCATTAGCTGAGTCAGAATCAAGGTAGCAATCGCAATCTTGACCGGCGTTTTAATATCCTGACGGGAATAAAAACCAGGGGCCAAAATTTTAACCACAATCAACCCCATTAACCCGAAGGAATAGGCAATCAGTGCTCGTTGCGTCATTTCTGCATCAAACGCGGAAAAATTACCATACTGAAAAAGTGAAACTGTCAAGGGTTCTGCCAGAATGCCCAACGCTACCGCGCAAGGGAGTGCTAAAAGAAAACAGAGACGTAATCCCCAGTCCATTAATTTACGATACTCTTCATGGTTTCCACTGGAAAAACTTTTCGCCAGAGAAGGCAACAAAATCGTTCCCAATGCCACACCTAACACTCCGGAAGGTAATTCCATTAAACGATCAGCGTAATACATCCATGAAACAGAGCCTGAAACCAGAAACGAGGCAAAAATTGTATTGATGATCAGAGAAATCTGGCTGACTGATACCCCCAGAATGGCAGGCCCCATCTGACGGATAACCCGCCATACACCACTGTCGCGGAAAGAAACACGCGGCAATACTAACATGCCTATTTTTTTCAGATGAGGAAGTTGGTATGCCAATTGCCAGATGCCACCAGCAACAACAGCCCATCCCAGAGCCATTACTGGTGGATTACAATAAGGTGCAACAAACAGTGAAAAGATAATCATGCTGATATTCAGCAGGGTTGGTGCAAAGGCGGGAACAGAAAAACGATTCCAAGTATTGAGGATCGCCCCTGCCAAAGATGCTAAAGAAATTAAAAAGATATACGGAAATGTGATTCTGAGTAAATCACGAGTTAAAACAAATTTGTCTGGTGTATCGGTAAAACCGGGCGCAGTAACATAAATAACCCAGGGTGCCGCGATCACACCAATCACTGTGACAATCGCCAGAATCAACGTCAACATACCTGAAACATAGGCAATAAACGTCCGTGTTGCTTCATCTCCCTGCTGATCTTTGTATTCAGCAAGAATAGGAACAAAAGCCTGCGAAAAAGCACCCTCAGCAAAAATGCGGCGTAACAGGTTAGGTAATTTGAAGGCAACAAAAAAGGCGTCTGTTGCCACTCCTGCACCAAATATACGAGCAATAATGGCATCACGAATGAAGCCCAGCACGCGTGAAAACATCGTCATTGAACTGACTGCTGCCAGTGATTTTAATAAATTCATAATATTATTTAAAAAGTCTATTTTTATGACATGCATATGAAAGCGTAAAGCAATTCCACCAGACATGCTCAACATGACAAAGCACAACGATCTATGGTAAAGAATATGATCTGATGAGATAGCACTGATAGGCAAAGTTTAACAGACAAAAACTCTGTCTACATTGGCTATCTCTTTTTTATTAATTATTTTTATACCTGCAAACTCAGAAAATAATCCTTCACCTTTTTTACCAGTTATCATCAGTCAATGCGGTCAGAACATGATCTTGCCAGACTCCATCTATCATTAGGTATTTCCTGGCATATCCTTCCCGCTCAAAATTCAGTTTTTTGAGCAAGTTTCCACTTCTATGATTGTGCGGCATATAGTTGGCCATAATTCGGTGCATTTTCTGATCACGCTGCATATAACGGATAGCAGGTTGTAACGCTTCATACATTAACCCCTGCCCTTGTCGTTTTTCCGCCAAAGAGTAGCCAAGATAACAAGAATGGAATGCGCCACGTACAACATTGGTGAAATTTGCCACTCCGATAATTTCGCGTTCATCAAGGCCTAACAATACAAAATTGAATATCGTATTTTGCCGTTGTAATTCTGCAAAATAACTCAGTCTGTTTATCCAGCCCGAAGGCTGGTAAAAACTGCTATCCCTTGTTGGCTCCCACGGTTTAAGAAAATCTTTATTTTCTGAATAATATTCAGCCAAACGATAAGCATCACGTTCATATACCAGACGAACAACCATCCTATCTGTAATAAAACGAACTTTAGGCGATGTAGACCGATAACCAAACATGCCTTCTCCTGATATTTATTTTGCAAAAACTCTGAATAATTTATCGCTAATAAAAAGTAATATCATTGTCTCACGATAAAAAAATATCATCTATAAACCCTCTATCCTAAAGATAAGATTACGTCCAGAATGATAGAAATTTCATTATTTACTTCCTTATATCTCAATGGTGCGAAATGTCATCGGTTTCACAAGCCCGTAGTTTAGGAAAATATTTTCTGTTATTTGATAATTTACTGGTCGTTTTAGGATTTTTCGTTGTTTTTCCATTAATTTCTATTCGTTTTGTCGAACAATTGGGTTGGGCGGCTGTCATTGTTGGTTTCGCATTGGGGCTTCGCCAACTCATTCAACAGGGATTAGGGATCTTTGGTGGAGCTATTGCTGATAAGTTTGGCGCCAAACCGATGATTGTCACTGGTATGTTATTGCGTGCATCAGGTTTTGCCCTGATGGCAATGGCCTCTGAACCGTGGATATTAATACTTTCCTGTGCTTTGTCTGCTCTGGGCGGAACACTGTTCGATCCACCAAGAGCTGCGCTGGTGATAAAATTAACCCGCCCTCATGAGCGTGGGCGCTTCTATTCACTACTGTTGATGCAAGACAGTGCAGGAGCTGTGATTGGTGCACTGATAGGAAGCTGGTTATTACAATACAACTTCAATATCGTGTGCTGGATCGGAGCCGGAATTTTTGTTTTGGCCGCAATAGCTAATGCCTGGTTATTACCGGCATATCGTATTTCGACAATTCGATCTCCTATCAAAGAAGGCATGATAAGGGTCATTAAAGATCGACGATTCTTTTATTATGTACTGACCCTAACGGGATACTTTATTTTGTCAGTACAAGTCATGTTGATGTTCCCGATTGTTATCCATGAAATTTCCGGTAGCCATACAGCCGTTAAATGGATGTATGCCATTGAAGCCGCTATTTCCCTGACATTGCTTTACCCTATCGCACGTTGGAGCGAAAAATATTTCCGGTTGGAACAACGCCTGATGATGGGTTTATTTTTAATGAGTTTCTGCATGTTTCCAATCGGTTGGATCGACCAATTACATCTTCTGTTTGCCCTGATTGCCTTGTTTTATTTAGGCACAGTAACAGCAGAGCCTGCCCGTGAAATACTCAGCGCTGGGCTGGCTGATCCCAGAGCACGCGGCAGCTACATGGGGTTCAGCCGTTTAGGACTGGCTCTGGGTGGCGTATTTGGTTACACCGGTGGTGGCTGGCTTTATGATACAGGCCATGCTTTGAACATGCCTCAATTACCTTGGATCTTTTTGGGATTGATCGGCTTATTCACCATTTATGCACTTCACCGCCAATTTAATCAGAAAAAAATTGAGCCAGTCACCATTAGTAAACGTTAATGGTATAAGTAATGGTGTAAAATCTGCCCGTTGAAAATAAAGGAGACAATATGAAAAAATTTTTATTAGGGGCAGCATTAGTGCTGGTTGGTTTACTCAGTGGCTGTGATCAATTCAAGGATATCAGTATCAATGAAGGTCTGCTTAATGATTATCTATTAAAAAAAATACATTATCAGAAAGATATCAGCATTCCTGGAATAACAAGTGCCAATATTAGCCTGGGAAATTTAACCAGCCAGATAGGCCGTCAGGATCCGGAAAAAATTGAACTGACCAGTCAGGCAAAAGTTGAAATTGCAACAATATTTGGGTCTATACAAACTGATATGAAATTGACTCTCAGAGCTAAGCCCGTATTTGATGCAGAAAAAGGCGCTATTTTTGTTAAGGGACTGGAAATCGTGGACTATCAGACAACACCTGAAAAAGCGGCGAAACCCATCAAGGCATTGATGCCCTATCTGAACACTTCGTTAAGTGAATTTTTTGATACTCATCCGGTTTATGTTTTGAATCCAGAAAAAAGTAAGGTTGAAGCTGCTGCTACAAAATTCTCCAAGGGATTGGAAATTAAACCGGGTAAACTGGTTATCGGACTAACTGATAAATAATTTTAATTGTCTTTGAAATAATAAGGGGTAAATTATGATAAATAATTTGCCCCTTATTTTAGCAATAATTCACTCAATTATCGTCTGAAATGGAATTAACAAAGTGACAACATCACTCAGACTCTAATTCTTCACGTAATGCCTGTAATGCCTCACGGCTAATAATAGCCAGAGTTCGATAAAAACCACTGATGGCATGTGCTTCAACTTTTCCAAGAAATTGCCCACACCATGGCAATAAATATTCATCAAACAATGTTATTTGGGCCTGAACTTCATCTTCTGCCGCCTGCTCTTCTAACCATGATGCTGCCAGCAATAAAGAACCAAACTGATCTGCCGCAGTATCCGATAATGGCATTCCCCGCGCTATCAGGAATTGACGCACTTCATTTTCTGTTCCGTCAGTATAGTCAGAGCGACAAATAGCGACCTTAGCTGACTCTCCTACAAATAAAGCCTGATAATCAGACTCTATTACGGACAATTCGCAATTTTGTTGTAAGCGATCCAACAACTCATTTTGCTCTAAAGGCCATGCTTGTTTTAACTTTCCTTCAGCAACCATAGTCATCAAAGGTTGTAACAATGGATCTTGTGGTGCTCGATTAAACAGCGTACCCAGTATGCGGCAAATAATAGAAAATTCGTTCATGATTTAATTTAATCCCAACAACTTAAAATAAAACTACAACTTGAAAGATAATGGATATATTGTCCCTAATCCTCAGCTATGTTGTAAAGCTGCTTATTAATATCCAAGTGACATATCCACAAGGCCAGTTGGTGTTTCCCCTTGTTCTATTCGTTGGATATTTTCACTAATGATATCCATCGCCAGTTCAGGAATGGTCGTTGCGGCAACATGCGGCGTAATATTGATACGAGGATGAGTCCAGAATGGGTGCATATTTGATAAAGGCTCTTCTGCAAACACATCAAGCGTTGCACCTGCGATATATCCTTTATCAATGGCAGTCAGGAGATCTTGCTCAACAAGGTGAGAACCTCTTGCTATGTTAATAATATACGCTGCCTTTTTTAACTGACTGAATAACGATAGGTTTAAAATCCCACGGGTTTCAGGTGTATTAGGAAGAAGGTTAATCAACACTTTACAACCAGAAAGAAATTCACCTAATTGTTCCTTTCCATAAAAACTTTCAACATTATCAAATTCTTTTGCTGTCTTACTCCAGCAACGCACAGTGAAATCAAACTCCATCAACTTCCCAATCACACTACGCCCCAATACTCCTGCACCTAATACCCCAATAACGAAATCTTTCCGGTTGTGAGGAAGTAGTAGCTGCCAAATACGTTGCTCCTGATACCGTTTATACTCATCCATTCGGCGGAAATAGTATAAAACTGAACTAATGGCATATTCCTGCATCTGACGCCCCATGCCAGTATCTTCGAGGCGAATCAATGGAACCTTAGCAGGTAACATGCCGGGATTGTTTAACTCTTGCTCGAGAATGGAATCAACACCAGCACCCAACGCAAATATTCCTTTGAGATTTTCACGATTCGCTAACATTTCATAAGGAGGATGCCAAACAAGAGCATAATCAGCCGGGGCATGATCTCCACTGACCCAGTTTCTCACTTTGGCAGTGGGCAGACGCTTTTCTATTCCTTGGATCCACTCATCGGCATCAAATGAAGGGCTAAAAAAAATGATGTTCATATAATCTCGTTCCATTATTGTTTTTTGATAGATTTAACCGATTTCTGAAAGGTTGCAAGTAACTATAGATGAATAGGATACGAAAACATTGATAATGTCACCCAGTTAACATATTTATTGCGACACGCTATAAAAGTGACATCCACTATTATAAGTGTTTGCCAGGCAATCAAATTGTTTTTTATTTGTCTAATCAGTCAAAAAGCCTGAAAAAATCGTGACAAGTCTGTTGACGCCTGCACTGCTTTTCCCTATAGTAGCGCCCCGTTGCAGCGACGAACACAGAAAGAATCCCTGCAACAACAAAATATGGTGAGGTGTCCGAGTGGTTGAAGGAGCACGCCTGGAAAGTGTGTATACGTGAAAACGTATCGAGGGTTCGAATCCCTCCCTCACCGCCATATTTTGAAAAAACTAAAAATACGGTGAGGTGTCCGAGTGGTTGAAGGAGCACGCCTGGAAAGTGTGTATACGCAAAAGCGTATCGAGGGTTCGAATCCCTCCCTCACCGCCACTTCTTTAAGAAAGCCTGATTGTCCTCACTAAACCAATTTAGTCATCTTCTTCCGAACCAATTTCTTATCTTTGATTGTTCATCGCAACATAGATCACTTCTCACGAATAATTTTCTAATAAACAATTTATTAAAAATATTGGTGATCATTTTATTTTTTCACCATCTATTGTCTTCGACATTTGACCAACCTCTTTTATCATTACCTTTATTTCCTAACGTTAAGGAGCTATATATGTCCACTGTCGTGTTACCTCGTATTATGGAAATAGGTGGTGGGACTATCATCAATCTTGCGAAAATTATGCAAAGTATCCGCAGTAAAAAACCGCTGATTGTGACAGACAAAATGATGGTTCAGTTAGGTTATCTCGATAAACTGCAATCTATCCTGCAAAAAGCTGGTATTGAAAGTGATGTCTATGCTGACACAATACCTGAACCTACTGCTGCTTCTATTCAGGCTGGGATTGAAAAGGTAAAAAGTGGTTTGTTTGACGCCGTTATTGCACTTGGAGGAGGAAGCCCGATTGACAGTGCAAAGGCCATCGCCGTGATTGGTAAATTTGGCGGAACAATCAACGAATATCGTTTCCCCCTCCAATTCAATGAACAAGGGCTACCTGTGATTGCCATTCCGACAACGGCAGGAACAGGTTCAGAATGTACTCGCTTCACAATTATTACTGATGAAAAAACCGACGAAAAATTGCTTTGCATAGGTACGGGATTCATGCCGATCGCCGCTATTATCGACTATGAGTTGACTATCAGCGTTCCGGCAAGAACGACGGCAGATACCGGCATTGATGCAATGACTCATGCCATTGAAGCCTATGTTAGCCGGAAAGCCAATCCCTATTCAGATAGCCAGGCTATTGCTGCCATGAAACTCATCGGCCCCAACCTGCGCAAGGTATATCATGACGGCAATAATAAAGCTGCCCGTGAAGCGATGATACTGGGTTCAACTCTGGCAGGCATTGCTTTTTCTAACTCTTCTGTTGCACTTGTACACGGTATGAGCCGCCCTATCGGCGCTTTCTTCCATGTTCCACATGGTTTATCCAATGCCATGTTACTTCCTGCCGTTACCCGTTTTTCTTTAGATGCAGCCAAAGAGCGTTATGCCGAATGCGCTCGCGCACTAACTTTTGCAAAACTAACAGACAATGACGATGTAGCCGGTGAAAAACTTCTGATAACTTTAGCCGATTTGAATAAAGAGTTTTCTGTGCCGACACCAGAGCAATTTGGTATCAATAAAACACGCTTCTTTGAGGTTGTGGAAATAATGGCAAAACAAGCTGAAGCCTCCGGTTCACCGGGTAATAATCCGCGTATTCCAACGATTGCAGAAATGGTAGCTATTTATAAGCAATTATGGAATTAATAGCCTGTTTATTACGGAAACATAATACCCTGTTAATCCAGGGTATTGCCCAGCACCTGCATTACATGGCCTTCTTATATAATCAACATAATCTTGCCGATATGTTTGCCACTTTCCATCAATGTGTGTGCTTCAGCAGCTTGTTCTAGTGGAAATATTTTAAAGATTTGGGGCCTAATCCTGCCCTGTTCCAACAACGGCCAAACTTTTTTATATAAATCGTGAGCTATAAATGCTTTATCTTCAATACTACGAGGACGCAACATTGAGCCAGTAAGCGTCAAACGCTTTTGCATCAAAGGGGATAAATTCAACTCTCTCACTTTACCATCCAACAAACCAATCTGAGCAATCCTGCCTTCTACAGCCGCCGCCTGAAAGTTTTTCGCTACATATTCTCCGGCAATCAGATCGACAATCACATCCGCCCCTCGCCCATTAGTCACCGAGTGAGTCTGCGCAACAAAATCTTCAGTCCGATAATTGATAGCAACATCCGCGCCTAATGAGAGGGTCGGTGAATTGGTTAAAGGAAAAGTTGGTCGCGTTTATGGTGCACTTATGCAGATCTTAACCATCAACAAAGGCATCCCGCTCGGCTACAACTGTGACCTGCAAGAAGATAAACCTATGCTGTGGGACGCCATTAATACCGTCAAATCGTCTGTCAGTATTAGTCATCGACAGATGATGACATCGATCTACCAATCTGAGCGGGCAACTGAATTATGTTGGAGAAATTTCTCTACGGTTACGGAATTGGCGAACCTGCTGGTGACTAATAAAAATATTCCTTTCAGGGAAACACACAAGATCAGTAGTATGTTAGTTCGTCAGTTAACAGAAATTCAGTCTGATCTACGAAACTTCGACTATATTCAAAAATACTTGGCTGAACACACGATCACTTTAAATATCGCTGAAATAAGTGAGTGTGTATCGCCAGACAAAGTAGTGCAGAAGGTTGAGGATTAAAACCGAACCAATTAAAGTACAGAGCAAAATATTTGAACGGATTATTGCTGAAGTTCATCACAGACCTCTATTTGAATTTACAGTAGGTTTGTGGTGATAACTTTATCATCGACTGACTGAAAACCCTTTTTGCTCCACTATATTTAATAACTATTTAATAATATGACTATTTTCCCTAATGTTCTCATCAGTCCCTTTTTCGTTGGCCTCGGTCTGATTGTTGCCATTGGTGCACAAAATATCTTTATTATAAAAGTCGGACTGCAAAAGAAGAATGTATTTCTTACCGCAACAACCGCGGCTACGTGTGATACATTACTGATAGCCCTTGGTACTGTTTTCATGAGTAATTTGGTGCAATTAGTGCCAATGGCCTTATTATTCGCAAAGTGGGCTGGTGTTGTGTTCCTGCTGTTTTATAGCCTTAACTCCTTACTCAATGCATTAAGAAAGCATCCGAGAGGCTGGAATGTTCATGAAAGTCATGCTAACTCTGCTGTATCAAAACTCAGTAAAGGGGTACTGATCCCCACTTTGGCATTTATTTTTCATACCGGGTTAATAACTATGTGACTGGGGTGAGCGAGTGAAGCCAACAAAAAAGCAACTTGAAATATAAAATGTATACTTGTATGATTTTTAAAGCTTATTTAACGCCTTTTTGCTTATTTTTATAATAAGGGATATATAAATTAAGTGTTCCTCCCCAAAAAATACCATCTGACAAACCACTGGCAAAGCCAAACAGCAAATTAAAGCTCAAAAAATGCATTAAAGTAGGATGGATAGCTATTGTAGCGGAAAGAATGAATTTGACGCAGAAAATGATAAGGATCACAATCAACGTTAAAGGGGTGCCCTGACGAATAATTAAATCACTTTCAGGTTTTTGTCTTAATCGTGGCTGAGAGTTCCATAATTTCCAGCCTATCGCAATACCTGCCAATATACCCACAATAAGCGACAGCAATGCAAAAACCTGAAAAACCGTTTCATGTAATACGCTGTAAACTGCCCAGATAAAAAACAATATAGGCAATAAAAACAAACGATTGGGATGCATTTCCCTATTGTCTAACGCCTTAATTCCGCGGAAAACCAAAAAGATAAATAAGAGCCAAACCCATATAGGTGTGTTTTTTATAACCATTAATATCGACATATCTTTCACCTTTCTCATATACTCTTCAGTTTTCAAGTTACAGCTTTTCTGGCTATATCTTGAAATCTATTGGTATAAAAAAATTAAGAGCCTAATACTATAGGCTCTTATTATAATTGTTCCTAAATGGATTCTCTATTTTGCTTATTTTTATTGCTGACAAGCTGCTACACTAAACGATCTTCCATATTCCCTAATCCAGAGGACATACCCGAATAATATGACCATCGGGATCTTCAACAAGAAAGGTTCGGCCAAACACCTCGGTATGAGGTTCCTGTAAGACTTTAATTGCAGGTTCCTGTTTCCATTTTTCAAACAATTTATCGATATCTTCACTGTTTGGTAACATAATACCGATTTCAGAAAATCGTGGAATTGCAAGATCTGGTTTTGTTCCTCCTGACCAAATAGCAAACAGCGCTTCTCCATCAGCAGGGAATGCCACATAGCGTGAGCTTACAAATATTGGTTCAGTATTAAAGATCATTTTATAAAACGCGGTTGAACGCTCAATATCAGTAACATAAACAAGCTGAAGATTAGGTTTAGCAAATATAGCCACGATATTACCCCCTATATTCATTTCATTAAATACATTTTTTATCAGTATTCAGATGAAACACTGATATCTCTTTTTTAATTTTTCCCTGGTGGTTCATATTTCTTATTTATTCAACAACTGCTTTCAATCTTAATACTGTTTCAACTAAATCATGTGTAACTTGTTTAAAGAGATCTTGAGACTGAATAACGGGAGTATTTACATCAGGCTCAAGTGACACCGCCAAATTAATACGGCGCGCTATTTTGTTCTCATCAATAATAATTTGATGACAAAACGTTAATATTCCTATGTTCGGTACACTGACCTGATCAGTAAATTCTTTATTTATTTCAATCTTTAAAAGATAGAAACGGATCTCTGGCATACCACTTAAGACCATTCTGCCGTATTGTCCGGTTTTTATTTCACCTTCAAATTGAAAAGATTCAAGATCAATTTCCCATTTTCTTCGTAAGTTAAAATCAACATAATGAGCCCAGATACAAGAGGGTTTGGCATTTACAGAGGAAGAAAAAGCCAAGGTTAACATAAAATATCTCCAACTAATCTATTGAACGTATTACTTAGAATAGTTGTAAAATATCAATACCAAGTGACAGTTTTTGTCAGCAGCCTTCTGGTTAGCAAGTTATTTTTTCAAATTCCCGCCACTCCTTCAGTAAAGATTGCCTTGAACGAGGGTAACACTGCCTTTCCACCTTCAGACTCATTATTCTGTCTGACCTGAAATGACGGAATGCTTCTCGTAATTCACACCAACCAATTACGATACTGATATTTTCAAAGTACCCCAACGCGAATGGCCAAATCGTTCTTTCAGACTCATTATCTTTTAGATCTAAATAAACGAAGGTAACTTTAAGCCTGGTACGGATCGCCTGCCTTATAGACTGAATATCGATCACGGGTTGAATAGTTGTTGCCGCTGGCCCAATTAATAAAGTATTGTTCTCTAAAAGTTGCTTCAATTCTGTTGGGATAACAGCCGCAATTTTACTGACAACGCTGTTTGCCGATTCTCTTAGTTGTGGATCAGCACGCTTGGCTACCCAATTGGCGCCTAATGCCAGTGCTTCTATTTCATTTTGAGTAAACATTAGTGGCGGCAAAACAAAACCCGGTCTCAAGACATACCCTATTCCCGGCTCACCTTCGATAATCGCGCCCTGCTCCTGCAAAGTAGCAATATCCCGATAAAGTGTTCTTAAACTAATATTCATTTTTTGTGCCAATACTTTCCCCTGCACAGGAAAATGATAACTACGTAACATTTCCATTAGAGATAATAAACGCTGTGCTCTGGACAATTCTCTATTCCTATTTAATTTGTTCAAAATAATCTAATAAATCATAAGCCAATTACTGAAATTAACTCAACTGAAACGCTGAAAGCATAATAGCCCTGCTTAAATAAACAAGGCTATTTATGTTTAAGTATATCTTGTGTATCTACCTGGCCTGATCAAGCTGTCACTAGTGGACGACGCCCTTTCCAAGGCATTGCTTGCTCCAGTTGTGCAGAAACCTGAAGCACTGTGGCTTCATCACCATAGCGGCCGACGAGTTGTATACCGATAGGACGCCCGCGGGATGGTTTCAGCCCCACAACGCCGCAACAGGAGGCAGGGATCCGGATAGAGCCTGCTCCGTCACTGGCTTCTCCGATGGGAACAATGCGGGCAGCAACGGCCGCTGCCGTACCACCGATAGACCCTCCGGCAGTAATGCCTTCTTTGCCGGTGTACCTTTCCATTGAGTAACCAGTTCTTTAAGTAAGAATGGTACACCGGCAAAGAGGGCATTATGATCGACAGAAGCAGCGGCCTCTCTGCCAAGATCATATAGCTTGTGGACTACAGCATTAAGCTCAGGATTAAGTCGTTCAATACACGTAACAGCCGCTTCCACCAGTTCCACAGGTGTTACCTCCCCCTGCTTCACCAACTTGGCTAAATCAAGCGCATCCGATTCCGTGTAGGTGTTAATAAGACTTTCAGTTACAGTCATACTCCCTCCTATCGAATAGAGACAAATCTACTTGTAATACTTATCGCTTTATCTATTTCATATTATATTGGTCTATACTTTTTATTTTCCGAATTGTACCTTTATGAATTGTAACTTGTAATTTTTAGATATATTCAACCAAATTTATATATGAATTATAAATAAAGACCTTTTCAGCCGATTTAGGCTAGGACTATCTTATTTATTGTCAATGGCGGGCTTAACAGGCATGAGATGACTTATTTTTATAATTATATTTTCCCGCACATAAACATTTGACATTACACTTTATATTAATAAAACTAACGGTTTTACCTCTAAAGGATTTAGGGAACAATGACTATATATGATTTAAAACCCCGTTTTCAGAACCTGTTGCGCCCTATCGTCATTCATCTTCATCGGCGAGAATGCACAGCCAATCAGGTCACATTGACTGCGCTGTTTTTGTCAATTTTTATTGGCTTGTTACTAAGTTTGTTTCCCTCTCCCCATCTCTATTGGATCCTGCCTATTTTTCTTTTTATTCGTATGGCACTGAATGCCATTGATGGCATGTTGGCGCGGGAACACAACCAAAAATCTCATTTGGGAGCCATTTATAATGAATTGGGGGATATCATTTCTGATGTGGCTCTTTATCTCCCTTTTTGTTTTTTACCTCATGTCAACAGTATCAGTCTGCTGCTTATTCTGTTTCTTACCATTCTGACTGAATTTATTGGCATATTGGCGCAAACAATCGGCGCATCACGGCGTTATGACGGTCCGATGGGGAAAAGTGACCGGGCTTTTGTCTTTGGGGTTTATGGATTGGTTATTGCAATTTTTCCCTCAGCTTTAGATTGGAGCAGTTATTTGTTTCCTATTGTAGCCATTTTACTCTTGATAACTTGCTATAACCGGGTCGTCAGAGCACTAAATGAAATCAGGCTGATCGAACAATCACAATCCAAATAGGCTTTCACATGATGCAGACATTCAATCAGCACATTGTTGAAAAACACTATTTCACCACATCTGATAATATTTCTCTGTTTTATCGTTACTAGTCACCGCCGTAAATAGCAGATTTACGGCTCATCTCATTGAATTAATTTCTCCAATGGTTTTAGTATCGACTCAACAACACTAACATCTCATTGATATGACAAGCCATAATCCCATTTTTGATTGAATGTTTCTTTATTATAGGTTTTAAATAATCTATCCCATACCAAAAATATAAAAGCATAATTTGTGTTATTATTTTCGGGTAATTTATCATGATGAGGTTCATGCTCAATAAACGAACAAGTATAAAAATACTGAACACATTCTTTCACTGTGAAATTATTAAAAAACACCATTCATTTGATTTTTATTTATTCAACGCTAATCTATCAGATAACTTTTTGACGTATAACACCTTTATTAGACGATAAAAGCAGTATCCTTGTACTAATTACTTATTTTAGTCCACTGTGTGGGCAGCTTATTTTTAGGTCTTATATTAAAATGAATACTCGTAAAATTAATGGCATACGGTTATTTAGTGCGTTTATTGACTCCTGTTGGAAGGAATCTTATTCTTTTTCCCGTTTTATCAAAGATGCTATTGCCGGGATCACTGTTGGTGTTATTGCCATTCCTCTGGCAATGGCTCTGGCAATAGGGAGTGGAGTTGCACCTCAATATGGGCTGTATACAGCCGCCATCGCGGGTATGATTATTGCCATTACAGGCGGTTCACGTTATAGCGTTTCCGGACCAACGGCTGCTTTTGTGGTCATTCTTTATCCTGTATCACAGCAATTTGGTTTGAGTGGCTTGCTGATAGCAACACTTATGTCTGGTATTATCCTGATTGTGATGGGATTAGCACGTTTTGGTCGGCTTATTGAGTACATCCCTCTATCCGTTACACTTGGATTTACTTCTGGTATTGCTATCACCATCGCCACAATGCAGATACAAAATTTCTTTGGCCTGCAACTCACCCATATCCCCGAAAATTATATTGATAAAATTATTGCTCTCTCTCAATCTCTCCCTTCATTTCAGTTGAGTGATACGCTTATTGGCCTTACCACTCTTCTGATACTGATTTTCTGGCCTAAATTAGGCTTCAAGTTACCAGGTCATCTACCTGCCTTGGCTGCGGGCACAGCTATAATGGGATTGATGCACCTATTGGGGCATGATGTCGCCACTATCGGCTCTTCGTTTAGTTACACACTGGAGGATGGAACACAAGGTCAGGGCATTCCGCCAATCCTTCCTCAATTTGTACTGCCATGGAATTTACCTGGTTCAAGTTCTTCCGATATTAGCTGGAATACCGTCTCTGCGTTACTGCCCGCAGCCTTTTCAATGGCTATGCTGGGTGCTATTGAATCATTATTATGTGCAGTCATTCTTGACGGCATGACAGGGGAAAAACATCACTCCAACAGCGAGCTACTTGGACAGGGATTAGGTAATATTGTTGCACCTTTTTTTGGAGGCATTACTGCAACTGCAGCTATTGCCCGCTCAGCCGCCAATGTGCGTGCAGGTGCAACCTCCCCTATTGCCACAGTCATTCACTCCTTGCTGGTATTATTGGCACTGTTATTTTTGGCCCCAATGCTCTCATACTTACCTTTAGCGGCAATGTCTGCGATTTTACTGATCGTGGCCTGGAATATGAGTGAAGCTCACAAGGTTGTGGATTTAATTCGTCATGCCCCCAGAGATGACATCGTGGTGATGCTGCTGTGTCTGTCATTAACGGTGTTGTTTGATATGGTGATAGCAATTACTGTTGGCATTGTTCTGGCATCACTTCTGTTTATGCGCAAAATTGCCAACATGACCCGAATTAGTACCTCAGCAATGACAGATACTGAACAGGGGTTATTAGTTGTCCGGATTAACGGCCCTCTTTTCTTCGCTGCTGCCGAGCGCATTTTTACTGAATTGAAAGAAAAAAGTGCGGAATATCAGATCATTATTATGCAGTGGGATGCTGTCCCTGTTCTGGATGCCGGCGGGCTACATGCTTTTCAGGGTTTTGTGCGCGAAATGGCGAAAGAACAGAAGCACGTTGTAGTCTGTGACATTCCTTTCCAACCATTGAAAACACTGGCAAGAGCAAAAATCGTACCCATTGAGAGACAACTTAGTTTTTATGCTACCTTACCCAAAGCATTAAAAGAGATGAAGTTTAATTATTCTCCTGAAATTTGTATTTCAGCAGAAAAAACCAGCCATTGTTAAGATTCTTTTGGTTTATCCAAATAGGCATCAAACTGATTCAGTGGAACCATTTTTTTACGGGGTTGTCCATAACATTCATTGCTTTAGCGGCTTAAACTATCTGGGGTGACAACAATCTTGACAATTACCGTTTATAGCCTATCTTTAATAATACACCTTCATTCCACACTTCATTCATAATTTATTGCTTTCATTAAGAACTAACGTGTGTGCAAAATACATATAAACACTTAGAGTTCAAAATATTATAGATATAGCTGCGGAATGTCGGATGTAAAGTTTCTATTTTTCACTATTAAGGGAAACATCATGGAAAGAACATTTTATAACAATGCAGAAATACCTATTATTGTAGTTCTTAGGGGAGACTATCTGGACTCTAGCAGTATTGCTTCAGTCTTCAAGAAAATAATCCAACCTAAAGAAACAGTAACTTTTTCCGTTCATGGAGACTATATATCGAGACTTGAGTTTATTGTAGACCAGGAGGAAATTGAATTTAATATGAGTTTAAGAGTTCTGGAGAAAGTGCCGAAAATAACTAATCTTTTAAAATATGAAAAATTCGTTCTTAATTATAAGGAAATAAATGAAATTATTCCACCTGAATATTTTCAGATTTCTATAATTCCAATGATTTAATCACAATATAATATCGCTTAACATAACTAACAGGGGAGTTATGAAATGGATAATACTCTTCATTTTAATCCTGATAGGTATATAGCTAACTATACTGAATTCAATTTTCACGTATCTATATACCTTTACTTCAATAAAAATATACCATTCTCAACAAAATATATAGAAGCTAATAAGTGGGTGTCCTTTAAGATTCCAACTCTTCCTATAGTAACTGGCATAGAATTTAAAAGTGTTACAAATGCATTACAACTGCGATATTTTGCACGCTCTATAGGATCAAAAAATCTTATGTCTATTTTTGAAAAACCAAGCATTCATCTTCATCAAGGAAGAGACGTTGAATTTTATTTTTATTTAACAAGTTACGTTCCTGAGGAACAAAGTTAATTTTATTTATATTTTTCAATCGATAAATATTAATTAATGCCAATCTATCCGAGATAAAAGCTAGCATATTGATATCATATCCAAGAACATATTAATTTTAACACAAATTTCTCAGCCATATTATAATGGGGTAATGAATCATTCATCGCTCCATTAAAATAAAAAATCTCTGTATATTCTGTGTAAAATTTAACATTTCAAACTTTTGGTTATCGGTCAGCTTTTTTATCTACGGGTAATTTAACCATTGACTTTAGAGGTCTAAAAAATCAATCATACGGCTTTCAAGCTGCAATTTGAAAAACAACGGATATACAAAAGCGGTTACAATAATATTTATCTGTAACCGCATATTACTCAATATTTCAATCGATTAAATTATTACTTACTGGTATTCAATGCCGGGAAACCTTTCACTACATCATCAACCGCTTTCATCTGCACCAAGAATGGCTCCAGTTTTGCCAATGGTAATGCAGATGGGCCATCGCATTTTGCATTTTCTGGATCCGAATGTGCTTCAAGGAACAAACCAGCAATTCCCACTGCCATTCCCGCACGAGCCAATTCAGCAACCTGCCCGCGGCGGCCACCGGAAGCTGCACCGAATGGGTCACGGCACTGCAAAGAATGAGTTACGTCAAAAATCACAGGTGAACCATTGGTCGCTTGTTTCATCACACCAAAACCCAACATATCAACAACCAAATTATCATAACCGAAGTTACTACCACGGTCACACAGGATCACCTGTTCATTACCACCTTCTTTGAATTTTTCCACAATATTGCCCATTTGCCCCGGACTAACAAATTGTGGTTTTTTAACATTAATCACAGCTCCGGTTTTCGCCATCGCTTCAACCAGATCAGTCTGACGGGCAAGGAAAGCCGGAAGCTGGATAACATCAACCACTTCAGCCACAGGTTGAGCTTGTGCAGGTTCATGTATATCAGTGATGATTTTTACGCCGAAAGTCTGTTTCAGTTCCTGAAAAATTTTCATTCCCTCTTCCAGACCAGGGCCACGATAAGAGTGGATAGAAGAACGGTTAGCCTTATCAAAAGATGCTTTGAAAACATAAGGAATGCCCAGTTTTTGTGTCACTGTGACATAGTGCTCACAAATCTGCATGGCCAAATCCCGTGACTCAAGAACGTTCATGCCACCAAACAATACAAATGGCAGATTATTTGCGACCTTAATATCACCAATATTAACCACTTTCTGTTGCATGCTTATACCTTCTGTTGTTAAGCGCAAATAAATTTGCTGTATTAATAAAACATAAAATCAGGTGCAGACATTTTGTCATCGCACGATAAGTGCTATTTAATTAAATACTATTTAAATTAAGTACTATTTAAATACTGTTAATGCAGTACTATTGGCGGTTGCTCTATAGAGTTAAGCTGCATTTTTATCATCTCTGAAATTGGGTCTTCAGGACAATGCTCCACAAAGTAACTCAAATCCGAAACAGCGATATGATTACAATCAAGCTGAGCATAAATAAGCCCACGATCACGGATTTCATACGGGTCATCGGGGTCAAACATCAATACGACCTCACTGGCTTTGAGTGCAAGTTCCATTTTTTTCTCTTCCATTAAAGAAACTTTGATCGTATCTGTAATCTTGCGCACGATGCTGCTGTTATCCGCTTCCTGCAAATCTTTCTTTTCCAACCGAACAGTCGGGCCAATGTTACCTTTCAACCAAACATCAAGGGTATGCTCATTAAGAGTCTCCCCATTCATGGGATTAATGAACCACGTAGGCTGATCAGGTAAATCGATGCGTAATATCAACTGCGTTGGAAATATTACCGGCTGTACAGGCATTGCCAATGCTTGAGCAATATGAGCAAACAGCGTACCCAGCGCAACTGGAGCGCCTTGACGTGAATGAAGTACACTATCCAACCATAAAGTATCCGATAGACAGTACACCCCATTTGCCCCACCAAATTTCCATTCCCGATAAAAAAGTGTCAGCAATGATTGCAATTTTGCCCTGGTATCATTGACTGAAGAAAGTACCTGCCGCGCTTCGTCAACCAACACAGTTAACTGCTCTGCCACTGAAATTTGTGGGAAATCAGGACGAATAGCCTTTGTAACCAAAATAATACCATCAATCAGAGGAGCATTATTGAATTCATAATTAGCTATGGGGTTCATTTTTATTCCATCGACCTACCGTGATACGTTCATTACCACCATAATCTTGAAAAGTCGCTATCTGATGATAACCCTTCTCTAAAAACAGGCTCCTAACAACAGCTCCCTGTTTCCAGCCATGTTCCAGTAACAGCCATCCATTCGGTAATAAAAAATGGCGGGCTTGTTCCACAATTGCCTTTAAATCTGCCAGACCATTGTGGGCAGCAATCAATGCAGTAGCTGGTTCAAACCTGACATCTCCCTCTTGCAGATGAGGGTCATTCTCGTCTATATACGGAGGATTACTAACAATCATATCAAATTGTCTGTCACCCACTGCAGAAAACCACTCACTTTGTAAAAAATTCACATTGTGAATTACGAGTTGTGAAACGATTTCCCCTGTATTAATTTTTTCCACATTATATTTCGCCAGTGCGACTGCCTCAGGATTGATATCAACCCCTGTCACATGGCAATCACGTCTCTCACTTGCTAATGCCAGAGCAATTGCCCCCGTTCCTGTACCAAGATCCAGAATTTTTGCGGGCGTTTCCGGCAACAACTCCAGCGCTTTTTCAACCAGGCACTCAGTATCAGGGCGTGGGATCAGCGTTGCTGATGATACGGTAAGCGGCAATGACCAGAACTCTTTTTCACCCACAATATAAGCAATCGGCTCACCTTGCATACGGCGAGCCAATAAATCATCGAGCTTGTGAGATTCTTCCTCTGAAATGAAAGTTTCACTGAAAGCAATCAGATAGGTGCGGGAACGTCCTGTCACGTATCCCAACAGGATTTCCGCATCACGTTTAGGGCTGTCACTATCAGGCAAGTTATCAGACAACTGAGCCGCTGCGTATTGTAGCCAAAGTTGATAATTCATTAATCCTGCTCTGATAGTTATTCCTGTTCTGATAGGGCAGATAACTGATCGGCCTGATATTCGGTAATGATTGGCTGGATCAACATATCCAGTTTACCCTCCATCACTTCATCAAGACGGTATAACGTCAAGTTGATGCGATGATCAGTAACTCGTCCCTGCGGAAAGTTATAGGTACGGTTGCGATCTGAACGGTCACCAGAACCAAGAAGATTACGACGTTCTGAGGCCTCTGCTTCTTGACGTTTCTGCTCCTCAGCGGCACGAATGCGAGCAGCCAGTACAGACAAAGCTTTAGCCTTGTTTTTGTGCTGTGAGCGCTCATCCTGACATTCCACCACAATCCCTGTCGGAATATGGGTAATTCGAATAGCTGAATCGGTGGTATTAACGTGCTGTCCTCCGGCACCAGAAGAGCGGTAAGTATCAATTTTTAAATCACCGGGGCTGATTTCCGGCAATTCGGCTTCCGGAATTTCCGGCAGAACCGCAACAGTACAGGCAGAAGTATGAATACGACCCTGAGATTCTGTTTCCGGTACACGCTGAACACGGTGACCACCTGATTCAAATTTCAAATGACCATAGACCTGATCTCCTGAAACTTTCGCAATGATCTCTTTGTAACCACCATGCTCACCTTCGTTGGTGCTCATAATTTCTACTTTCCAACGACGGGCTTCAGCATAGCGGCTATACATACGGAACAGATCTCCTGCAAAGATTGCAGCTTCATCACCACCTGTTCCTGCACGGACTTCAAGAAAACAGTTCCGTTCATCATCCGGATCTTTGGGTAACAGCAACAACTGTAGCTGCTGCTCCAACTCTTCATTACGAACTTTTGCGTCCTTAAGTTCTTCCTGCGCCATTTCCCGCATTTCGGGGTCATCAAGCATCATCTCAGCAGTCTGTATATCATCCTGAATCGTTTTCCAGGCTTTAAAACAGCCAGTTACATCAGTAAGTTGTGCATATTCCTTTGATAATGCGCGAAAACGCTCTTGATCAGCGATCACATCGGCGTCACCGAGATGAGCCAAAACTTCTTCATAGCGTTCTTGCAATGCTTCCAGTTTAGAGACAATAGAAGGCTTCATTCGTAATATCAGACCTTATTTAAAATAGGGTTAGTTGTGATCCAGCCCAAGGCTGTCCCGCAAGAGATTCAAGCGCTCAAAATCGCCATCGCTGGCAGCCTGTTGGAGTGATTTAGTCGGTATATGGATCAGACGATTCGTCAACTGGTGAGTCAATTGGTTGATGACCTGCTCTGCATCAGCACCTTGCCGTATGGATATTAATGCTTTTGCAGTCATTTCAGCCCTGATTTTTTCTGCCTGTTCCCGATATTCGCGAATTGTATTGACTGCTCCCTGGGAACGCAACCAATCCATAAAATGAGTGCTCTCTTGTTGTACAATTCCTTCAGCAATCACAGCAGCAGCTTTGCGCTGGGCAAGATTTTGCTGAATGATAGCCTGTAAGTCATCAACACTGTACAGGTAAACGTCACTCAATTTCTCAACATCCGGTTCAATATCGCGGGGAACAGCAATATCAACCAGTAACATAGGTTGATTACGACGTAATTTTAATGCCCGTTCAACCATACCTTTGCCAATAATCGGTAAAGGGCTAGCAGTAGAACTGATCACAATATCAGCTTCTGCCAGACGGGTATCAATTTCTGGCAGAGAAATAACTTCAGCATTAACCTCATTGGCCAGTGCATGTGCCCGTTCCTTCGTGCGATTGGCAATTATTATACGATTTACCTGATGTTCCTTAAGATGGCGTGCCACAAGCTCAATAGTTTCTCCTGCCCCCACCAGCAGAATATTTAATTGAGAGAGAGATTCGAAAATCTGTCGTGCGAGTGTACAGGCTGCAAAAGCGACAGAAACCGCATTAGCGCCAATCTCTGTTTCGGTTCTCACTCGTTTGGCAACAGAAAACGATTTTTGGAACAGACGTTCCAACTCTCCTGACAAAGATTGGTAGTTCTGTGACTCGGCAAAAGCTTTTTTCACCTGCCCTAAAATCTGCGGCTCTCCAAGCACCAGTGAGTCCAGGCCGCTAGCAACTCTCATTAAGTGGCTGACTGCTTCACTATCAAGATGCCAGTAAAGGCTTGTACTAAGCTCTTCAGGATTAAGTTGATGGTATTCACATAACCAATCGATCAATTGCTCTTTTAGATTATCCTGCTGCTCGACACTGAGATAGAGTTCCGTGCGGTTGCAGGTTGACAACACAACACCACCCCGCACCAACGGTTGCTGAAGCAGGTTATCAAGCGCAAGCCCTATCGTATCTGGAGAAAAGGCTACCCGCTCACGTAAGGAAACAGGCGCTGTTTTATGATTTATACCGAGTGCTAATAAAGTCATCTTAACTGCGTTGAGTTATCACGAGTATAATTCCATGACAATATTAATAATCATTCTCATAAACCTATACCCTTCATAAGGACTCTCATTGGTCGAGCATTCTACTTGATGCGACAATTCAATAAAAGTCAATCGAACAGTTCCGCTGTAATTATTCGAGAAATTTTGGCAAAACTTCGCTAAATTATCCCCTTGATTATAGACTTTGATGGCACATTAGTTCGCCACCAGACCATTTTGTCTGTCTGCCAAAGGTTACTGTATGAAAATAGCATTATTTTTTCGTTTACTTCCTCTCTCCGCTGTTTTGCTGACGGCCTGTACTGTTACGCAAGCACCGGTCGGGACAGGGTCAGCAAATTCTCCGCAATGGAATGATCGCAAACAACAACTACAAAATTTAAAGCATTATCAGACACGAGGTTCTTTTGCTTACCTGGCAAATGAAAAAAAAGTGTATGCCCGTTTTTTCTGGCAACAATATGCCGTTAATAATTACAAACTGCTGCTACTTAATCCATTAGGAACAACCGAGTTGGAATTATTTGTCCAATCAAATATGATCCAGATTACTGATAATGAAGGAAAGAAATATATCAGTGATAATCCTGAAGAGTTGATTTATCAACTCACCCATATGAACATCCCTTTAGATAATCTGAAAAACTGGATTATCGGCCTGCCCGGAAATGCCAAAAATTTCCAGCTAGATAAAAACTATCTGCTCAAATCCATAAGCGATAGCGCAAGTAATGAAGTCTGGCAAATAAATTACCAAGGATACGACACTTCAATCACTCCCGCATTGCCAAACCGACTGGAACTCACTCAGGGCAATAACCGTATCAAATTAAAAATGGATAACTGGACTACCCAAGAATGACTTTGACCTGGCCTTCCCCGGCAAAATTAAATTTATTTTTATATATCACCGGACAACGCCCTGATGGTTACCACGAACTGCAAACGCTGTTTCAGTTTCTGGACTACGGTGATGAAATTACTATTACTCCCCGTCAGGATAACCAAATTCGCCTGTTAACTGCTGTTGAAGGCGTAGCATATGACGATAACCTGACCGTGCGTGCTGCCCGTTTATTACAGAGCCATTTATTAAAAGGCCATTTATTACAAGGCAATAACAAACTTCCAATTGCCAGCCCATATCTGGGAGCAGATATCCATATTAATAAACGTCTGCCAATAGGCGGTGGGCTGGGTGGAGGTTCTTCCAATGCAGCAACCGTGCTTATCGCCCTGAATTACCACTGGCAAGCCAATTTATCTGATGATGAGCTGGCACAACTTGGCCTCAAACTGGGAGCAGATGTTCCGGTATTTATCAAAGGCCACGCCGCTTTTGCAGAAGGTATCGGGGAAAAACTTCAACCAGCCTCTCCGGAAGAGAAATGGTTTCTGGTTGCCCATCCTGGAATTGAGATTTCAACCCCGACAATCTTCACAGATCCTGAATTAAAAAGAAATTCTCCGATCCGCGCTTTATCCGTATTATTACAGGCGCCATTCAAAAATGATTGTGAACCAATCGCAAGAAAACGTTTTCGTAAGGTTGAACAGCTTCTTTCATGGCTGTTAGAATATACCCCGTCACGCCTGACCGGAACTGGTGCATGTATTTTCGGCGAGTTCGAATCAGAAGCATCAGCCCGTAAGGTGTTTAATCAAGCCCCAGAGTGGATGCAGGGCTTTGTTGCGCGTGGCGTTAACATTTCACCATTGCATACATTCCGCTCTGGGATAAAAACATATTATTGAACCAATGAATAATTATACCCAACAGATTTCGAGTTACATCGCGGCGGAAAGAGAACAAATCCTTGGGAGCATAGATAATTATGTGACCAGGGTGAGTGAACGCAGCCAACAAAGAGGCAACTTGAAAGATAAAGGTAATGTTCAATTGGTCAACAATATCTCTCTGGACGCAAGCCTGAGGTTTTTCTCGTGCCCGATATGAAGCTTTTTGCTGGTAATGCCATCCCTGAACTAGCACAACATGTTGCCAACCGTCTGTACACAAGCCTGGGAGACGCTGCTGTCGGTCGTTTTAGCGACGGTGAAGTCAGTGTTCAAATCAACGAAAATGTACGCGGTGGCGATGTATTCATCATCCAGTCCACTTGTGCACCAACCAATGATAACCTAATGGAATTAGTCGTTATGGTCGACGCACTGCGTCGCGCTTCTGCCGGACGTATTACCGCTGTAATTCCTTACTTCGGTTATGCTCGTCAGGATCGTCGTGTTCGTTCAGCACGTGTGCCTATCACTGCCAAAGTCGTTGCGGACTTTTTGTCCAGCGTTGGTGTAGACCGTGTTCTCACGGTTGACCTGCACGCCGAGCAGATCCAAGGTTTCTTTGATGTTCCGGTTGATAATGTATTTGGTAGCCCAATTCTTCTGGAAGATATGCTCCAGAAAGATTTGGAAAACCCGATTGTTGTATCTCCAGACATTGGTGGTGTCGTTCGCGCCCGTGCTATTGCTAAACTGTTGAATGATACCGATATGGCTATTATTGATAAACGCCGACCACGTGCGAACGTTTCTCAAGTTATGCACATTATTGGTGATGTCGCTGGCCGTGATTGTATTCTGGTTGATGACATGATCGACACAGGTGGCACTCTGTGTAAGGCTGCTGAGGCATTGAAAGAGCGCGGAGCGAAGCGGGTGTTTGCTTATGCAACCCACCCTATTTTCTCTGGTAATGCTGTAGAAAACATCAAGAACTCAATGATAGATGAATTTATTGTCTGTGACACAATTCCTCTGTCTGCTGAGGTCAAGGCGTTGAACAAAGTTCGTACTCTGACACTGTCTGGCATGCTTGCTGAAGCAATCCGCCGTATCAGCAATGAAGAGTCAATCTCTGCAATGTTTGAACACTAAGGTATAGTACAGTGCAGATTTTGAGCACAAACTTATACAAGTGATTAAATAAGTCATCGTTGAAAAAACCCGTTGGTGCACCTGTATCAACGGGTTTTTCTGTTTTCTCTAATCCATGAGTTTAATAATTTCAAATAGTTTTAATTAAAAGACGGGATATTTATAACGTTAAAATAATTATTCATATCAATTAGTTAATTAATTTTACAAACATCATATTAGACAAAACAACAACCTGAATATAAGAACAGAAAAAAACCAACCTCATAACAGCTTAATAAATCATCTGGTACGTCCAGTAATTAACGTGAGTAACAATACTGGTATGGTGCCATGGATACTGCTAACCTGTCGGCCGTTTTCTGCTATGCCTTGTAAGGTATTGATGGTGAAGAATTGATATCCATTTCCGAAATACCTTCAAAAAAGCATGAATGACAAAAAATAGATAAGTCACACAACAATTATTTTGTTAAATATTTTTCATCAGAAAAGTCAAAATTCTCTAATGAAATTAACTTTAGATTAAATAATACAACATTGATTGCCACTTTAGTCCGGTTAATGAAAAGTATAAACACCAAATATTTTTTAGAACACATTATATACAAATAAACCAATGCGATATGGAATATTGTTAACAAGGAATCAGTATTTAATCCAAAGAGTTGTTATCAATAGGTTAACAGCCTGACTAATAGTATATCAATTTAAAATATTCAACCCATCAGCACCTCAAAATCTGACGAAGGGGCGTCAATCAGGCTTTGCTATTAGATGTCGATACGCTGATAAATGATAAATAAGAAAAACTACTTTAAGGAGAATGCTAATGAAAAAGGCATTTTTATTCACACCTGCACTGTTAGCGCTTTCAATCAACGCCGTTTCTAATGCTCATGCTTATGATAAGGTCTATGTTTTTGGAGATAGCTTAAGTGACACCGGAAATAGTAAGACAGATAAACTGGATATAGAACGCTTTACAACAGATGGAAAAAGTGAGCAACTTTATGCTGGGTATATTGCTCGGAAACTTACTGGCAGCGAATTAATACCTTCAAATGAAGGTGGAACTAATTATGCCAAAGGTGGGGCGACTTCTATTTGGGAATTAAATCCTAAAACCCCTGATAATACAACAAACAAACAAGTCAGCAGCTATCTGAAAAGTAATAAGCGAGCAGATCCTAATGGTATCTATATCCATTGGGTTGGTGGTAATGATCTTGCTGCGGCTTTGATAGCTGGTCAGAAGAATCCTTCTATTGCACACGATATTGTGCAAAAAAGTGCAAGTGCAGCCGCAGGACAAATTACACAGTTGGTAGACGCTGGAGCCGGATTGGTTATTGCACCAACCGTGCCTGATGTAGGTACAACGCCTAGACTTCTCGAAACAGTGCTCAAACAAGGTTTAGAAGACTACAAAATTGACAATGCTACAATCGAGTATACTCTGAAAGAAGTGCATCAGAGAATTAATATGCATGATATCCCCAGCGGTGCCGCCCGTGAGTTTGCTTTGCAACAATTATTTAAAGAATTATCGAAAAAGGCCGAACAGATACTAAAGGAAAAACCATTAAAGTCTGGCAAAAAGCCATTATCTGCTGCTGAAATTGAAAAAGAACTTACAAAGGGATATAAAAAGGCCAGCGAGGGTGCAACAAAACTCACCGATTTTTATAATAAGATAGTTGAAGATCAAATCAGCCAGAGCAATGGCAATATCCTGCGTGCTGATATTAACGGTCTGCTACATGAAGTAATCGACAACCCTTATATTTATGGTATTCAAAATACATTAGGTTACGCCTGCCCTCAGGGACAATCAGCTAGTGTATGTAGCTCCGATAAAGATAAAAATCCTGGATTTAATAAAGACAGAGAGTTTTTATTCTCTGATGAATTCCATCCTACCCCATTTGCACACAAAATTCAGGGGCAATATATCGAATCCATTTATGTCGCCCCATCACAAGTAATGACCCTGAACCAAATCAACCGTGCCCCGGTTAAGGGTGCTCGAGCTTCCCTTGATGGCCACCTGCAACAACTGCGCAGCGGGGGCAATGAACTGGGGAAATTTGGCGTATTCGGTGGCTATAGCGGCAGCCGTAATAACACGTTTACATTAGGTAGCGATTATCAACTGACAGAAGGCTTGTTACTGGGTGCACTATATTCTAACGACAAAACTGAACACTCCCCTACCTCTAATTTCACCTATAATGGGAATGCCCATGTAGCAACCGCCTATGGATTGTGGAACGTGTTTAATAACGCATGGTTAAGTGGTGATCTCCATTATGCCCGTATTAATTACGATAGCCTGACCCGTAGTATCCAACTTGGTGAAGCTACCCGCAGAGAATCAGGCTCAACCACAGGTAAACAATGGGGTGCCCGTTTTGCAGCAGGTTGGGATATCCCTGTCGCTGACGTCGTCACCACCAGCCCGATCATCCAGTTCGCCTGGGATAAAGGTGATATAAAAGGCTACCGTGAATCCGGCAACAATAGTACTTCCATGAACTTTAGTGACCAGAACTACACGTCTAAAGTGGGTACATTAGGTTGGCGTGTAGATACCCAATTGGGCCGTTTCAACCCTTATGCATCTGTTCAGTTTAATCACCAGTTCGGCGATACCCATTTCAAACTGCGCAGTGCCATTAATTCCACTAAAACATCGTTTGTTATGGATAGCGGCAAACAAAGCAAAAACTGGCGTCAATATACAGTAGGGGCGAACGCTAATCTGTTCGGTAACGTACGTGGCTTCGCTTCCGTAACCCGTAATGAAGGCAGCACGCAAGATCCTAGCTACAACTTCAATCTGGGTATCAATACCAGCTTCTAATGTTGTGCATGTAATAAAGTGATGTATCTGATAAAACCATCGCAATAACACGCGTAACGCTTCAAAAGCGCAAGGAAAATGAAATCTCCTTGCGCTTTTGTATTCCTATCATGCTTTTTTCTCATCGTTCAACCTACGTATACATACGCCTGCATGGTGTTGACTTTTAGTATATATAGCCAGAAGTAATATCAGATAGAAATTATCAAAGGGATCAGCTCTCAACCAAAGAATACATAAACCGATAGGTTCGAGAAAAAATCAAAATAAATACCCCTTAAATATTCAAGGTTTTGTGCTGACTGCAAAGTAATGGCTACATTGACCGGGGAATTCAAATGAAAAAAGCACATTTAAGAATATCAGTGACAACAATATTTTTGGTTAATTTCATTACAAACGCCTATGCTTACGACAATGTCTATGTTTTTGGTGATAGCCTGAGTGACGGGGGAAATTATAGCCGTTTTACAACGGACGGAGCCAATAGCGAACTGTACGATGAGTATATTTCTCATCAACTTACTGGTAAGAAATTAATCCCTTCTAACGAAAAAGGAACTAATTACGCTCAGGGAGGTTCAACAGCCCTACCGATGCCACGGCAAGATCCTTATTTGAATATTCTTCAGCCAAATACTAAAGAACAACTTAATGATTACCTCAAACAACATAACGGAAAAGCCGATCCAAATGGTATCTATATTCACTGGGTAGGCGGTAACGATCTTGCTGAGGCTTTAGTTGCCGATCAGGATGACTTTTCTAAATCACATGAAATTGTCAATACTAGTGCCAATGCTACCACAGAGCAAATCAATCAACTCATTAAAGCTGGTGCTGGACTCATTATTGTACCTACTGCTCCCGATGTGGGAATGACACCTAAATTGTTAGAAACATTGATTAAAAATAGCTTAGAAAAAATAGGTTCTTCTAAAGAGAGGATCCAAGAAATTCTGGATAAAGTTCATAAGAAAATTGACCAGTATGATATCCCCAGTGATAAAGCCCGCAAATTCGCCCTTAAAAAAATATTTGAAGAATTAGCTAAAAAAGCCCAGGAGGAACTTGGAATACCCGCTGAAATAATTGAAAAAAAACTGACTGAGGCCTATGAAAAAACCAATAAAAATGCCTCAGAGCTTACTGATATTTATAATAAAGTGATAGATGATAAAATCAGCCAGAATAATGGCAATCTCCTGCGTGCAGATGTCAATGCTCTGATGCGTGAAGTGATGGCAAATCCCTACATTTATGGCATTCAAAATACATTAGGTTATGCCTGCCCTCAGGGAAAATTAGCCAGTAGTTGTTCTTCTAAAGATAAAGAGTTTAATAAAGACAGAGAGTTTTTATTCTCCGATAGTTTCCATCCAACACCATTAGGGCATCAAGTTATTGGCCAATACATTGCCTCTATTTATATAGCCCCATCACTTGTGATGTCACTGACTCAAGTTAACCGACTCGCGGTTAAAGGTGTTCGGGCTTCCCTTGATGGTCATCTGCAACAACTTCGCAACGGAGGTAATCCACAGGGGAAAATCGGTGTTTTTGGTGGTTACACAAACAGTGGTAACCATGTTCTTACATTGGGTAGCGACTACCAACTAACAGATAGTCTGTTACTGGGCGCAGTATATTCTAACTACCAAGATGAACGTACCCTCGCCTCCAGGTTCACCTATGAGGGGCGTGGTCATGTTGTGACTACTTATGGCTTATGGAATCTCTATAACAATACATGGTTAAGTGGCGATCTCCATTATTCACGAATAAATTACGATAGCCTGACTCGTAGTATCCAGCTTGGCAAAGCGACCCGCAGAGAAGTCGGATCAACAACGGGTAAACAATGGGGTATTCGTCTTACGGCTGGTTGGGATATTCCTGTCACTAAGGTCATCACCACTAGCCCAATTATCCAGTACACCTGGGATAAAGGTAATATAAAAGGTTACCGTGAATCCGGTAACTACAGCACCTCCATGCACTTTTCTGATCAGAAATACACTTCCAAAGTAGGCTCTCTCGGCTGGCGTGTAGATACTCAGTTAGGTCGTTTCAACCCGTATGCTTCTGTTCAGTTTAATCACCAGTTCGGCGATACCCATTTCAAACTGCGCAGTGCCATTAATTCCACCAAAACATCGTTTGTTGTGGATAGCGGCAAACAGAGTAAAGACTGGCGTCAATATACAGTGGGAATCAATGCTGACTTTTTAAAAAGTTTACACGGGTTTGCTGCCGTAACACGCAACGAGGGAAGTGCCCAGGAGCCTGATTACAATTTCAGCCTGGGTATTAATGCCAGCTTTTAGCGCTAGTTGTATGTATACCTTTTGCCTTTCAAGTTGCAGCCAACAAGACTGCAACTTGAAATCTATTGGGCGTATGATAAAAATCTACAGTGCAGAGAGCTGACTCGATTTATATTATAAATCGAGTCAGTTAAAAAGTGAGGTATTCGTTTCATATTATGTGTTTGTTATATCGTGTGTTACGTCAAAATCAGCAACATTTAAAAAATATAACGTAATAAGAATTATGAATGTTTATGTTGTTTTTTACGGCGATAACGCTCATCATAGTTCTTCAACCACCAATACTTATCGGTAACCTGCTCCCGCCCTCCGAGACTGGCTCCCCCCAGCCAAATCAATGCACCAACAAATAACCCCATTAGTGCGACTCCTGCCAAAAATTCAGATTCACTAAAACTGAATATGTGGCTGAGTAAGACATAGGCTAAACTGATAAGCATTGCCATCATGCCTAATCCCATAAAAATATTACCCAGAATAAAGGCTTTTTTACGTCTCATAACCAACCTCCAATACTTTTTGTGAACGTAGTTTGTGAACGCAATTTGTCAACAAACGAACTCAAAAGCACGAAAGCAGATACCTCCTTTCGGACATTATAGCCATAATATCTGAGAGGTTATTGCGCTGACGATCACAAGCTGTACGATTTTTAACTTATTTCCCCTTTATTATCTAATATCACAATGGGTTTTGTACTCAAGCCTTCAGGCGGGTAAACTAAGCCTCTTTTTTTAATACCTTAATGCCAATAAGCGAAATCAAACTGTGAGTAATATAAAATTAATCGTTGGTCTGGCAAACCCCGGGGCTGAATATGCACAGACCCGACATAATGCAGGAGCATGGTTTGTCGATTTATTAGCACAACGCCATAATCAGCCCTTAAAAGAAGAGAGTAAATTTTTTGGTTATACCGCTCGTATCTATATGAATGGGCAAGATGTCCGTCTGCTTGTGCCAACGACATTTATGAACCTCAGTGGTAAGTCTGTTCTTGCTTTAGCCGGGTTCTACCGCATCCAGCCAAATGAAATTCTGGTTGCACACGATGAGCTTGATCTTCCCCCCGGTGTCGCAAAAATGAAGCTAGGTGGCAGCAATGGTGGGCATAACGGCCTGAAAGATATCCAGAGCAAATTTGGCAACAATCCTAATTTTCATCGTCTGCGTATTGGCATCGGCCATCCGGGTGATAAAAACAAAGTTGTGGGATTTGTTCTCGGCAAGCCCCCCGCCAATGAACAGAAACTGATTGATGATGCTATTGCTGAAGCTCTCAGCTGTACTGACATTCTGATGAAAGATGGTATGAATAAAGCCATTAATCGCCTGCACACTTTTAAAGCCAGCACTTAACAGATCCGGGCAGGGCAAACGGGTCTAAATTGCTCAATGTGATTAGCGGAGTATATTCAGTACAGAGAAATAGGAATAATCGCCGTTTGTGATTTATCATTAGCAACCT
>NZ_NIBS01000009.1:81237-150218 GCF_002632465.1 Xenorhabdus budapestensis
TGAAAACTAAGCGTCAGAAAGCAGGATGGGATAATGGTTACATGCTGAAAGTCCTCACGGTGGGTTTTACGTCAGTATAATTTAGACCCGTTTGCCCTACAGATCCGGGGAGTAGTGCGTGGCGCGTCAGACTATTGCGTGTATAATAACGCCAATTTTTTATAACTCACCGACAGACTATTATCTGTCGGTTTATAAGTGATCAAAGGTGATAAATCTATGGGATTCAAATGCGGTATCGTTGGCCTGCCTAACGTTGGGAAATCTACATTATTTAATGCGCTGACCAAAGCAGGTATCGAAGCAGCAAACTTCCCTTTCTGCACTATCGAGCCAAACACGGGTGTTGTACCAATGCCGGATCCACGTCTCGACCAGCTGGCTGAAATCGTAAAACCACAGCGCATCCTGCCAACCACAATGGAATTTGTGGACATTGCTGGTCTGGTAAAAGGTGCTTCAAAAGGCGAAGGTCTGGGTAACCAGTTCCTGACTAACATTCGCGAGACGGAAGCGATCGGTCATGTTGTACGCTGCTTCGACAACGACAATATCGTGCACGTCTCCGGTCAGGTTGATCCCGCTGCCGATATTGAAGTCATCAACACCGAGCTGGCATTGTCAGATCTGGATACTTGCGAACGTGCTATCCAGCGCGTTCAGAAGAAAGCTAAAGGTGGTGATAAAGATGCCAAAGCTGAATTAGAAGTGTTAGAAAAATGTCTTCCTCATCTTGAACAAGCAGGCATGTTGCGCTCTTTAAACCTGAGCACGGAAGAAAAAGCTGCCATTCGCTATCTGAGCTTCCTGACGTTGAAACCAACGATGTACATTGCCAACGTCAATGAAGATGGTTTTGAGAATAACCCACATCTTGATATTGTTCGTGCCATTGCAGAACAAGAAAGTTCTGTGGTTGTTCCGGTTTGCGCAGCTATTGAAGCGGATATCGCAGAGCTGGAAGAGGCAGATCGTGAAGAATTCATGGCAGAGCTGGGGCTGGAAGAACCCGGTTTGAACCGTGTTATTCGTGCCGGATATCAGTTGCTGAACCTGCAAACCTATTTCACAGCAGGGGTAAAAGAAGTGCGTGCATGGACAATCCCGGTAGGTGCAACGGCGCCACAGGCTGCGGGTAAAATCCACACTGACTTTGAAAAAGGCTTCATCCGCGCTCAAACTATCTCATTTGAAGATTTCATCACCTATAAAGGTGAACAAGGCGCAAAAGAAACAGGTAAAATGCGGGCTGAAGGAAAAGATTATATTGTTAAAGATGGCGATGTAATGAATTTCTTGTTCAACGTCTGATCTACGAATAAATTTGTTTATCTTGTCCGATACTAATCGATGATATTTATGCTTAAAATCCGCGTGATGACGCGGATTTTTCTTTTATAAGCCCTCAAAATATTGCAATAATCCTGCCTATTCTTAATATTCCAAGACGAAATTTTAAAAATCCATATTAAGAAATTTTGTTAATGGTTGAAGTGGCATTCAGGTTAACTATATTACAGTGATATTGCATCAGGCAGGCCAAATCTACCAACATCACATTGATAAATTGATATTTTCAGCTATTCCTCAAGCCATAATCATTAAATAAAGTATGAAGATTAATTATATATGACTGCTATGAATAAGTTATTTAGGCAAGAAGCCTTAGATAACCAAAAATCCAAATGGACGGGAAAAGCACTATTGATAGCAAAAATTCCGGCATGGGTTATTTGTATTGCTTCATTAACTTTTTTAACTGTTTTATTTATATTTATTACTTTTGGAAATTATACAAGGCGTATTAGCGTTTATGGCGAGGTCATCACTAATCCCCATCCAATAAACATCTTATCTTCTCAACAAGGATTTATTTCAAAAGCATTTGTCAAAGCAGGAGACATAATAAAAAAAGGCCAAAAAATTTATCAGGTAGACTTCAGCCAAATTACGGAGTCAGGCAAAATCAGCACTAATACAAAGAACTCCCTCAAAAATCAATTAACACAAGTCAATAATATCATTCAAAACTTGCAATATAATAAACGCATCACTTTAGAAAGCCTTGAAGAACAAAAAAGACAGTATGAATTATCCCACGAGAAGGATAGAGTTATCGTTGAAAATGCACGTCAGGGCGTTGAATTTGCAAAAGAAAACATGAAAAACTATAAGAGCTATCAGAAACGAGGGCTTATTACTAAAGATCAATTTAATAACTATGGATACTCTTATTATCAGCAGCAAAATACATACCAAAATCTATACAGCCAATATATCAGCGATTCATTAAAAATCACAAATCTGAATAGTGATATTATGCTCAAAAAAGCAGATTTTGATAAACAAATTTCACAATACAAAATTCAACAAGATGATCTACAGCGGCAACTAGCCGAAATGGCTGCCAGTGGCTCCTTATTCATTACCTCCCCTATTGATGGGCGTATTGAATCACTTGGATTTACCGTGGGGCAAATGGTCATTACAAATGATAATTTGGCACAGGTGATCCCAAATGATGTAAAACCAACTTATTATTTAATCCTATGGGTTCCTAATAACAGTTTACCCTACATTACAAAAGGTGATGCAATTAATATACGTTATGATGCCTTTCCATTTGAAAAATTCGGCCAGTTTTCAGGGCATATCAATAATATTTCATATGTCCCGGCCTCCTCTCAAGAAATGTCTCACTATAAAAGTTCACCGATAAATAAGGTTGGGGAAAAAGCCGGATCTTATTATAAGGTGTTAGTCAGTCTGAATAAGAATCAGTTTAGTTATAATGGAAAAAAACTATATTTATCTAATGGCATGAAAGCCCAGTCTACTTTCTTCCTTGAAAAAAGACCTCTTTATCAATGGATGTTCTCACCATTTTATGATATGCAAAAAACATTAACAGGCCCTAACAATGAATAAAGCATCTTTTGACGTCATTACGGAAAAATTGAATTTAGGATTCAGAAGAAGAATCCCCAAGATTTTACAAACTGAAGCAGCCGAATGTGGATTAGCAAGTTTAGCAATGGTATTTCATTATCATGGGTTACAAATCGATTTATCCAGTTTACGCAGTCAGTTTGGAATTTCTACACGAGGGGCGACACTCCCTGTATTGATTAGTATAGCTACTACGCTCAAATTCAAAACCAGAGCTGTGTCGTTAGATCTTGATGAACTTCACGCATTAAAAACTCCCTGCGTTTTACATTGGGATATGAATCACTTTGTTGTCTTAGTGAGTGTAAAAAAAAATAAAATTACTATTCATGATCCAGCATTTGGCCAACGGGTAATGAGTACTCAGGAATTCTCCAAACACTTTACCGGTATTGCATTGGAATTATGGCCGGGTAGTAATTTTACTCCCGTAAAAAAGCAAAATAGATTACGTATCATCTCCTTGTTAAATAATATTCAAGGAATTAAATCTGCTCTGGGGAAAATTTTCTTCTTATCTATTGTCATAGAAGCTATTAATATACTGCTCCCAGTGGGGACACAATTGGTCATGGATCATGTTATCGTTGCTCAAGATCGTAGCCTCTTAACCATTATTTGCTGTGGTTTGCTCTTCTTTATCTTATTTAGAGTCAGTGTGTCAACGTTACGTAGCTGGATATCCATCACTATGGAAGCATTTGTTGATGTGCAATGGAAATCAGGTGTATTCGACCATTTAATGAAATTACCTTTAGCTTACTTTGAAAAACGTAAGTTAGGTGATATTCAGTCACGCTTCGGTTCACTAAATATTATTCGTACAACCTTTACCCAAAATATTGTTAATGGAATTATTGACACCATTATGCTGATCAGCGTCTTTGTTATGATGCTGCTTTACGGTAACTGGCTGGTTTGGATTGTATCAGGGTTCACTATTATCTATATAGTAGTCAGGTTCCTGACCTATCAATATTACAGACAGCTTTCTGAGGAACAGATAGTTAAAGAGGCCAGAGCAAACTCCCATTTTATGGAAACGTTATACAGTATTAATACATTAAAGGCGTTGGGGTTATGTGAAACCCGGGCAAAATCCTGGCTAAACCTGAATATTGATACCCTGAACTCAAATACTAAACTCAATAAGATAAATTCAATTTTTAATATCATTAATGTTTTTATTACTACTTGTGAACAAATTATCATCCTGTGGTTAGGGGCATCATTAGTGATAGACAACCAAATGACACTCGGAATGTTTGTTGCTTTTAACGCATACCGGGGACAATTTGCGGATAGAGCAAGTAATTTGATTGATATGGCAATTAAATTGCGCATGTTAAATTTACATAATGAGAGAATTGCCGATATCGTCCTCTCTGAACCAGAAAGAGAAGCCCCTGCGCGGGAAATCGGCATTTCAGGGCAACCTGTTGATTTGAGAATCCATGATTTATATTATCAATATGATAGCTTATCAAAGCCTGTGATATCCGGCTTTAGTCTTAATGTCAAAGCGGGAGAAAGTGTGGCCATTGTTGGCCCATCTGGGGCTGGAAAAACAACACTCATGAAATTAATGAGCGGGTTATTAGAGCCAGATAAAGGCACTATTTTAATGAATGGGCTTGATATTAATGTCATTGGTCTAAATAACTACCGGAAGTGTATTGCCTGTGTTTTGCAAGACGATAAATTACTTTCCGGCTCTATCGCTGAAAACATATCCGGTTTTGATCCTTCACCCGATATTGAACTTATACAAGAATGTGCTAAACGTTGCAGTATTCATGATGATATTTTATTGATGCCAATGGCATATGAAACACTTATTGGTGAATTAGGCAATGGATTATCTGGTGGACAAATACAAAGGTTATTGATAGCCAGAGCGCTTTATCGTCGCCCAAGCATTTTATTTATGGATGAAGCAACCAGCCATCTGGATTTGACTAATGAAGCGCATATCAATGAATCAATCTCTGCATTGAATATTACCAGAATTATTATTGCCCATAGACCATCAACAATTAAATCTGCCGAGCGTGTTATCTCTATGTCATAGATTTGATTTATTTTTCAATTGATTTTCTGCTATGCCTTGAAATATATAGTGAATATTTTGAGAAAAATCATTAGCCATTCTAATAGAACAGCTAATGATTTATATCTTATATAAAATTTAAAATTGATGTTCAGAACTTATCTGAATTAGTTATCACATACTGGTTCGATATATGGGGGAATAACTGGCCATTCTGGTCGAATGACATATGGCATATAATCAATTATGCGCTTTGCGTATTCGCCAATTTCTTTCAATGCTGGATCATCTTTCTTCATAACAGAGCCAGCACCTGAGACCTGGCCTAATTCAATGGTTGTTAACTCTTTCATATATCACCTCATTATTTAATTATTGATAACAATTGATATTAACTTCCTAGTACATTAATTAAAAAATCATATAAAATCTATATTATTCTGTTTTATGAATATGCACTCTGAAATTTGGAATTTATTTATCATCGAAACTATCAATTATATCACAACCAAACTTTTCTAAAGCATCTGCCTCACCTTTAATAAATCCGCCTAAATCTTTCGAGATATAGCCTTCTTTGGTAAGGAAATCAACGGTATTATTAATTGCTTTATCAAGGACGTGAATACCGACTTTTATCGCTTTATGCCAGTCAAAAGCACCACCTGCAACCTGCTCTAATTCAATAATTGTTAACTCTTTCATATATCACCTCATTACTTATTAGTATCATCATTTAACTAAATTAGAACCATAATACATAAATAGATAATGGTTTTAATTATGGCTCCAGAAAAATTAAAATAATTATAAAGTGAGACAAAGAAATTCAAAAAATGATCCTAAAGTCATTGAATAAAATCTTTCTGTGATTCAGATCAAATTTATATTTTTCTGGAGCCAGCTTTCTCCGCTGTTCTGATATCACCATAAATTATTTGTTCTTAACTTTTATTAAACAACCAACCATTTATCACATACTATTTTTTGAGTAGTGATTATCTTTTCTATAAGAAACTATTTTCATCATCAATAGATAAAAGAAACTGATAAAAATTAATAATACTTATTTATTTGGCTACTTTCAATTTATCAATCATGACATACTAAAATCTGAAAATTAATATAAATCACATTAACCTGAGTATAGTTTTATTATTATTTTTTCACAGAAAAATCATCAGTAATTTTTAATAATATCTATACAGAATAGATGAATCTCACCCTTAGTTTGATCTGATCAATACAGAAAAAGAGAGATACAAAGAAGGCAATAAACCAGTATTCCAAAGGGATACACCTACCGTTCAGCTGCACCCAACTACTTGCGCGCAACAATGATATGATTAATGCTGTTCACACTACATTAATTAGCGATTCTGGAGAGGCAAACCAACTATGCAGAATTCTCTTGACAGACTGAATCACAATGAAACAGAAAAGACGACTCCTCACGATAATTATTCGGACACACAAGAATGGCAAGAATTATTCAATCAATTTACCACCAATATCGGTGAAAAAGCGTTGTCTGAACTGGAAGAGAAGATTGCAGATGACCCTGTAGGTTATTGTTGCCGTGAGCTAAACAAACCAGTACATGAACTAGCAGAGCTAGAGCAGAAGTTCTCTTCGGTATTCATACCAGAAATTCCCATTGATACCGAAAAATATATCCAAAATTTGAATGAAAATGTTCTTAACCAAGTGATGCCTGTGTCATCCCCTACTTTTGTTGGTCATATGACATCAGCCCTTCCCAGACATTTACCTGCGCTTGGCAAGATATTGACCGCCCTGAATCAAAATTTAGTCAAACTGGAGACATCGCATGTTCTGACCGTACTGGAGCGCCAAGTGTTGGGTATGATGCACAAATTGGTATACGGTTGTGATGAGAGTTTTTATAAACAATGGTTGCACAGTGGTGATTATGCTCTGGCAGCCTTCTGTTCTGGCGGAACACTGGCTAATCTGACTGCCATGTGGGCATGCCGAAATCAGCTCATGCCAGCCGACGAAAATTTTGCCGGTCTCAAGCGTGAGGGACTAGCCAGAGGTTTACTCCATTACGGTTACAATGGAGTGGCGATTTTGGTATCAGAACTAGGACACTATTCGCTGAAAAAAACCGTGGATGTGCTCGGCTTTGGACAAGATGCACTAATCAGTGTTGATGCCGACAAAAATGGACAGATCTGTATTGATTCCCTCTACTCACATCTGAAAAACCTGCGTCAGCGCAATATCAAACTCATGGCAATTGTCGGAATAGCCGGAACAACAGAGACCGGCTCAATCGATCCGCTGGACGTGCTGGCAGATATCGCCGAGCGCGAGCAGTGTCACTTCCATGTTGATGCTGCCTGGGGAGGCGCGAGCTTATTGTCAGAACGCTATCGATATTTATTCAAAGGCATTGAGCGCGCTGATACTGTGACAATTGATGCTCATAAACAAATGTAT
Organism: Xenorhabdus budapestensis; assembly: GCF_002632465.1. Taxonomy (GTDB): domain Bacteria; phylum Pseudomonadota; class Gammaproteobacteria; order Enterobacterales; family Enterobacteriaceae; genus Xenorhabdus; species Xenorhabdus budapestensis. The sequence continues at coordinate 88,703 of NZ_NIBS01000009.1, forward strand.
GTCCCTATGGGAACGGGCATGGTACTGTTCCGCCAGCCTACTCTGACTGATTCTATCGCCCAACATGCCAATTACATTGTACGTAAAGGTTCGAAAGATTTAGGCCGCCACACCCTGGAAGGTTCACGCAGTGCGATGTCACTGATGTTACACAGTAACCTGCACCTGCTTGGCCGACAAGGTTTTGCCCAACTAATAGATAGCAGTATCGAGAAGGCACAGCAATTTGCGGACATTATCCGCCAGCAGGAAGATTTCGAGTTAGTCAGCGAACCACAACTCTGTCTGCTTACTTACCGATATATACCGCCAATGGTATTGACGGCACTACGCAACGCCCCTGAATCTGTGCGGAAAAAACTACACGATACACTGAATATACTGAACCAAAATATCCAGACTATACAGTGGGCTGCCGGAAAGTTTTTTATCTCACGTACCAGTCTCAGACCCGTACAATGGGATCGACAACCAACAACTGTTTTGCGTGTTGTACTGGCAAATCCATTGACGACTTTAGAAATACTTGAGTGCATGTTGGAAGATCAACGCGAACTGGCACAACAAAATCCGTTATGGCAAACCTTACAGAACTTAATCAATTGAGATAACTTAATATCCGCTTCATCTTTCAATTTGTAATTCGAGCTCTATTGGATATATACCCAATAGAGCTTCTGGGATAATATGTATAAAAAAATAAATCGAAACGATCATTCCAGAATTAAATATATCCACCGCCCAAATAATACAAAACATTATTTAACCGTTTCAGCTATTAGATAAATATTATTTAAAACCAAACCTTTTAATTCAAATAAACATTTATAATGCAATCGATCACTTTCTCACTCTTTTCTGTGCAAGAAGTGAGCGAGCACAGCTAACTAACAAAGAGACAACGTGAAAGACAGAGGGAACATATACTATGTTAATGAGATGATATAGAATTGTATAGAATTACACCTATGTTACTATCTAATTACTTGGGGAAATTATTTATACCTCTTTATTCTGCTATCACAAATAAACTCTATCAATTAACGAAAAAAATAACACACATAAATTAATGTAATATCTATTACAATCTATTACCTATGAATTGTGACTTTTATCACGATTTAAATTGATTAACATTTATGTTTATAAATCTTCCTTGAAATTTCACCAGAAAAAAATAACCATGTTGAGTCTCATTGACCAGTATATATTTTTTTATATTACTCATAATCTCCTATAATGGTTTATTTCTATGACTCTAATAGCTTATCTCTATCGTCAATCCTGGATATTGCTGCTTCTATCAACAATATTTGCATTAATCAGCGGGTTTACGGGTGCATCAGTAGTAGGCATGATTAGCCAGGGAATTACAGGTGCAGTTAGTCTCTCATCATTTATCTGGAACTTTTTTGGTATCTGCATTCTTTTTTTTATTACTAAGACCTTATCAGAAGTTCTGCTATCACATTTAACCCAGGCAACGATTTATTCCCTGCGACTGAGTCTGAGTAATAAAATATTACGGGCACCTTTCAAGAAACTGAACAATATCGGGAAACATGGCCTGTTGGCTGTTCTGACCAAAGATGTCGATGTGTTTATACACTCCTTTATGTTAGCACCAACCGCCTTTGGCAATATTACACTTATTATCGCTTGTTTCGGCTACTTAGCCTGGATTTCCTGGCAACTCTTTATCATTCTGACCGTTGTCTGTCTGCTCACAATGTATATCTTCTATTTCTTGGAAAAGCGCCCTATACGCCTGATGGAAGAGATGCGTGAGCAGGTAGATAAGATATACCTCAGCTTCCAACAGCTAATCGATGGCAGCAAAGAGTTAAAACTCAATAGTCAGAAAGGCAATGCGTTTATTGACAGAGTCATTTCTCCCGGCGCGAAAAAATTCAAAGAGATCTGTATTAAAGCAAATAACAACTACGCCTGGGTACTGAATGCCGGCTCGGTGGTCTTTTATATTGTCATCGGCTTTATGATTTTTGTTGTACCTATCTGGTTACCTCAAGAGCCTTCTAATTTGATGACAGTCACTCTGATTGTTCTATTTTTATCCGGCCCAATCAGCGAATTGATCGGCGCAATTCCAGAATTAAGACAAGCCGAAATTTCGCTACAAAAAATGAAACAACTGGATAGCGAGTTGGAAGAATCTCTGTATATACAACAAGCTAATACACCAAACCCATTTGCAAATGAACAGTCACTATCGCTTGAATTAAAAGATGTCGTTCACCACTACACTACCGACAAAGAAGATCGGGAGTTTAAACTGGGGCCGATGAGTCTGACTATTTCCCAAGGCGAAATTATTTTTATTGTCGGTGGAAACGGAAGCGGAAAGACAACACTTGCCATGCTGTTAGTCGGCTTGTTCGAACAAGAATCCGGCTCTATCTGGCTTAATGGTGTAAAAATGGATCAGACAAATAACGAACACTATCGTCAATACTTTGCAGCCGTTTTCTCTAATTACCATCTATTCGATCAACTGTTAAATACCGGAGCAAATGTTACCGAAAAAGCGACCCATTATATTGAAGCTTTAAACATGAGCCATAAAGTCAAAATCGTTGACGGACAATTCTCGACAACTGAACTTTCAGCCGGTCAGAGAAAACGCTTAGCCTTAGTGTCTGCTTATCTGGAAGATCGTCCTATTTATCTATTTGATGAATGGGCTGCGGATCAAGACCCTGTATTTAAAAGAATATTCTATACAGAATTATTGCCGGAACTAAAAGCTCGTGGTAAGACCGTTATTGTTATTAGCCATGATGATGCATATTTTGATATTGCAGAACGCGTAATTAAGTTGGAAGATGGACACATTAAAGAGGTAAACACCAATAGCCATCATTCTGGCTGAAAATGATCTAGATCAAAGACAACCTACTTATTATAAATATATCCTCGCCCATTTTGAGAGCCTCGTTAAACAGGCTCTTTTTTTATAGGATATATATATCATTTAGATTATTATGTTATATAAAATATTCATAATAATAACACTTATTACCTATAATAAAATTAGATATAAAAGAAAGGGAATATCACTATGTAAAGTTTTTTTATTTAATATATAATCTAACACCTTAAATACCATAATAAAGAAAAAATACAGCTTATATACAAAATGAAATTAACTTATAACTTTCCTGTGAAATGACATTCATGTCACTGTAATGTTTTTTTTATTACGTTGTACTTCCATCGCATTAATTTTCTGCTGGAAAATAAATTTATTGAACTTTATTTAACCAATATTTTTGGCCTTAAATTCTGTTCTTCTTTTTTGTTTTATCAGTTCTCAAGTTTTTGTTTTTCCATATACCCATAAAAGGGGAGCTATAAAATGAATTATCCTGATACATTGAAATCATTTGCTTTATCAGAAGCACAAAGCAGCCGTTGGTTTCAATATCAAATTAACCCGGCCCAAAGGGGGCAGAATAATAGTGCGTTTTGTGCCAGAGTTAAGGGTTTAACTGCTGAGAAATTAGAAGACGCACTCAATCATCTGATAAAACGCCACCCTATGTTACGGGCTAGTTTTGGTCAATATGACGGTAAGTTAGGATACCAAATAGCAGAAAATGCCGTGATTAAGATCACCAGACATGATGCCAGGGATCTGAGTGAAGAAACGCTACAACAAGTCGTTCGTAATGATTGCTGGCACGCTTTCGATCTGAATAATCCATTACGTGTTTATGCCAGTTGGTATCAATGTGATGATCAGGAAAGCGTCATGGTATTAACCTTTGACCACCTTGCCGTTGATGGCTGGTCTTATTGGATATTATTGGAAGAACTGGGCAAGCTCTTAACCGAACAAGAATTACCCCCTGCATCAGAACGCAGTTACCAAGACTATGTTATCTGGCAACAGCAATGGCTGAATAGTAACAATGCCAAAAAACAACAACAATTCTGGTGCGATAATCTGAGCGGCCATTTAACAGAATTACAATTGCCTATTAGCAATAAACCGGTAATTAACCAATCTCCCTCGGCAACAGATAAAATTACGGTTCCCGGCAAGCTCTCCGATACGCTGACCAAAAAACTACTTACAATGGCGGAAAAATATGGCAATAGCCTGTTTGCAATTTTTCTGGCTGCCTATCAAATTCTGTTACATCGTTACACTGGTCAGGACGATATTTTTGTCGGCTCTATAATGCCAGGTCGCAGCCGGGCTCCCTGGGGAAAATTGGTGGGTGAGTTTGTCAACCCAGTAGCCTTACGCGGTCAAATCAATGGCGAAATGACTGTACAGGAACATATCTTACAAGCAGTTAAAACTATTCGTCAGGCTATCGAGAATCAAAAATATCCTTTCCCCAAAATCCTGGAACAAATTAAGGTACAACGGCACGCAGATACCCACCCTGTTTTCCAGACGATTATGACCTTTCAACAACCCAGATATATCAGTAACCTGGTATCACTTTGGATGGATCAGAGTGGCAGTACGACTGTGCACTGGGGAGGAGCAGAACTGCGATCTTTCCCATATCCTTATTATGCCGAGATGCCTGTTCCTCTGATGGTTAATGTTATAGAAGTCGATCAACAGATTAATTGCGGTTTTCATTATGATACTAAGTTGTTCGATGCTGAGTTAATCGCTCAACTCATGAACAATTTTTTCAACTTGCTGACAGTAATGGCAGATGATGATCAACAGACTATTGACAGCTTACCGTTGATGGATGAATCAGAACGCCAGCAAATTCTCTATAATTTTAATGCAACTGACGTCTCCTACCCACAAAACATTCTGCTTCACCAATTATTCGAACAACAAGTCAACTATGCGCCGGCAGCAATTGCACTGGTTTGTGATAATCAACAATTGACTTACGAGGAATTGAATCGTCAGGCCAATAAACTCGCACACGCTTTTGTTGCAGCCGGTATTCAGGCAGATAATCGCATCGGTCTCTGCATGGAACGTAGCCCGGCTATGGTCATCGCATTACTGGGAATATTAAAAGCGGGTGCAGCTTATGTTCCTCTCGATCCAGAATATCCGGCAGATCGTCTCAAGCATATTCTGACCGACAGTAGACCGGCACTTATCCTGAGCCATCATGGGTTACAAAGCCACTTACCAGACACTAATGCTCCTTTGTGGATATGGGAAAGCGAAGAATTGCAGGCAACTATCGCTGAACAGCGGGAAGATAATCTCTCTATCACCGATTTGGGGCTGACATCGCGTAATTTGGCCTATGTTCTGTATACCTCAGGGTCAACAGGTTTACCTAAAGGGGTAATGAATGAGCATCGTGGTGTCGTCAACCGCTTACTTTGGGCTAAAGATGAATATCAATTGAACCCTAACGATCTCGTATTGCAGAAAACCCCATTCAGTTTCGATGTTTCAGTATGGGAGTTTTTCCTGCCTTTGATTTCCGGTGCTCAATTAGTTATGGCACGCCCCGGAGGTCACAAAGATCCCCTTTATTTGCTGGAAGAGATTGAATCCAGAGGTATCACAACCATCCATTTTGTTCCCTCTATGCTACAAAGTTTCATTCATCTCACTCCGGCAGGACATTGCCCTTCTTTACGTCAGATTTTGTGTAGTGGAGAAGCCTTACCGTATTCCCTGCAACAACAGTGTTTATCTCACTTCCCTCACAGTGAGCTGCATAATTTATATGGCCCGACCGAAGCCGCTATTGACGTAACATCCTGGCGTTGTGGATCAGAAAAATATGTCGATTTAGTACCAATTGGTCATCCTATCGCTAATACACAAATCTATATTTTGGATAAACATGATCGGCTTGTTCCTATCGGAGTGACCGGGGAAATTCATATTTGTGGTATTGGTGTTGCCCGCGGTTACTTAAATCGCCCTGAACTAACGGCAGAACGTTTTGTTCATGACCCATTCAGCAATCGCCCGGAAGCACAGATGTATAAAACGGGAGATTTGGGGCGTTGGCTACCTGATGGCAGCATCGATTATCTGGGCCGTAATGATTTTCAGGTCAAGATACGGGGAAATCGCATTGAATTGGAAGAAATTGAAACTCACCTGGCCCAATGTGCTGGTGTTCAGCAAGTTGTGGTTGTTGCACGTGCATATGACTCAGCAGATACAAGGCTGATCGCCTACATCATCCCCCAATCAGGTACTACACTGAATATTCCTGAACTACGGGAACAATTGGGCAATAGCCTGCCTGATTACATGATCCCCAGCGCATTTGTCATGTTGGATGCTTTCCCACTGACATTAAGTGGCAAATTGGATCGCCGCGCTCTCCCCATTCCCGATCACTCATCAGTGATCACACAAGAATATGCAGCACCACAAGGTGAAATTGAAGAACAACTGGCTGATATCTGGCAAACGGTATTGAAGATAGATCGTATCGGACGTTATGACAATTTCTTTGAGCTCGGTGGGCACTCGCTCTTGGTTCTGCAACTTCAATCAAGAATTAATGAAATCTTTGACGTTGATATCTCTATCCAGCAATTGTTTGCACATCCTTCTATCTGCCAGCTTGAAGAGTGCATTATCAACGCTCAATTACTGCAATTTGACGCAGATTCCCTACAAGATATTTATAAATCAATGGAATAAATCTGGCTCTCAAATGGTACTTAAACATGAATAATAATGAATTAACATCTTTACCATTAGCTGAACGGAAAAGACTACTTGAGTTAGCCAAAGCCGCCAAGCTATCTCGTCAACATACACAAAAAGCAGAAATTCGCCCCCAAACCCGCAACGGCGATGTGCCATTATCCTGGACACAACAACGCCTGTGGTTTCTGACCCAATTAGATCCCGCAGCCCAGACGGCGTATCACATGTCAGTAGGGCTACATCTACAAGGTCAGCTTAACCTGAATGCGCTGCAAGCGGCTTTGGATCGGATTGTTGCCCGTCATGAGAGCCTGCGGACAACTTTTGTAGCCATTGAAGGCACTGCCCGGCAAGTTATCGGAGATGCCAACAGTGGTTTTGCTTTGACGACTGAAGATATCAGCCATTTACCAGAACCAGAACAACAAACAACAGTTGAAGAGCGCGCCCACCTTGAAGCTGTCAAGCCTTTCGATTTTACCTGTGGGCCATTACTCAGAGGGCATTTGCTCCGTTTGGCAGAAGACGAACATGTTCTGCTGTTGACCCAACATCACATTATTTCAGATGGCTGGTCAGTCAAAATATTGATACGTGAACTTTCTGCTCTTTATCAAGCTTTCAGTCAGGGGCAACCCGACCCATTACCTGAATTGATGCTCCAGTATGCTGACTATGTTCTCTGGCAACAACAGTGGCTACAGGGCGATGTACTGGAAACTCAACTAAATTACTGGCGCAATCGTTTACAGGGTGCGCCTGAATTGCTCGAATTACCCACCGACAAACCTCGTCCAATACAACAGAGTTACAGAGGTAACCGCGTCGATCTGGCATTTTCACCAGAATTAAGTGCGGGATTAAAAAACCTCAGCCAACGTCATGGCACAACTTTATTTATGACGTTGATGGCAGGTTGGGCAGTGCTGCTTTCCCGCGTCAGTGGACAATCCGATCTGGTGATAGGAACGCCGATTGCCAACCGTCCACAGCATGAGTTGGAACCTTTGATCGGTTTCTTTGCCAATACACTGGCATTACGCATTCAATTAAGTGACAACCCAAATGTCAGCGCATTGCTGGCTCAGGTGAAAAACTGTGCGTTAAGCGCTTATGAGCATCAGAATTTACCATTTGAACAATTGGTCGAAGCTCTGCGACCAACCCGCAGTTTAAGCCATAGTCCTATTTTCCAGGTTATGCTGACTCTCGATAATAAATCAGAACAAAAGAATTTTGAGTTAGCAGAACTAAAACTGAGTGAACTTCCTCTGGTCAGAGAAAGCGCTTACTTTGATTTGACTCTGTCACTCAATGACACCGAAAACGGGTTAATCGGTGATTTAGAATACGCCAGTGATCTGTTTGACCATGCCACGGTTGAACGTATGGCGGGGTATCTGCAAACCCTGCTGGCTGCGATGGTGGCTGATGATAGCCAGCCGGTGGCCGATCTACCGCTCTTAACGCCGTCTGAGCGTACCCAGCTACTGACCGCATTTAATGCCCCCGCCGTCAGTTACCCGCCAGATCTGCTGCTGCAACAACTTTTCGAACAGCAAGTGGCAAACTCCCCGGCGGCGACCGCGCTGGTGTATGGTGAGCAACAACTCTCTTATGCCGAACTGAACCGGCAGGCCAACCAGCTGGCCCATGCCCTGATAGCAGCCGGCGTACGACCGGATGACCGTGTCGCCATTTGTGTCGGGCGCGGCTTTGATATGATCGTTGGCCTGTTCGGTATCCTGAAAGCCGGGGCCGGTTATGTGCCGTTAGATCCGGATTACCCGACCGAGCGGCTGAATTACATTCTGTCCGACTGTGAACCGAAACTACTCTTGACCCAGCAACAGTTACAACCCCGCCTCACCACTGAGGTGCCGGTCTGGGTCATGGATCACAGCGATTACCTGAGCACGGTGACCCAACACCCCGGTCACAACCCGTCACCCCAGCAACTGGGACTCGCCCCGCACCATCTGGCTTATATCATCTACACCTCCGGCTCTACCGGGCAGCCCAAAGGGGTGATGATTGAACACCGCAATGTGGTTAATTTTGTCCATGTCCAGCGTCAGACCAATGAACTGACCCCGGCGGACCGGGTACTGCAATTTACCTCGGTGGCCTTTGATACCACCGTCTCCGATATTTTCGCCACGCTGGCGGTCGGGGCAACGTTAGTACTGCGTCCGGCGCATCTGCGTATCCCGGATAAAGCCTTCAGCCAGTTCTTACAAGCGCAGGCGATCACCGTCTGCGATTTACCCACCGCGTTCTGGCATTTGTGGGTACAGGAGATGGCGGCCGGCCGCTGTGGTTTCAGTGCGTCTTTACGACTGGTGATTGTCGGCGGGGGAAAAGCAGAGCTGCGCCATTTCGACACCTGGCAATCGTTAGCGGAAACCCCATCCTGCCGCTGGATCAACTCCTACGGCCCGACGGAAACCACCGTGATTGCCACAGTATGGCAACCGGACACCCCGGCAACTTGCCCGGCCGGCTCAGTGCCCATCGGCTACCCCCTGACCAATTCCCGCCTTTATATTCTGGATGCACAAGGGCAACCGGTGCCTGTCGGGGTGACCGGTGAAATCCATATCGGCGGCTCAGGCGTGGCCCGCGGGTATCTGAACCGCCCTGACCTGACCGGTGAACGCTTTGTCTCCGATCCGTTCAGCGATCAGGCCGGAGCCCGGATGTATAAAACCGGCGACTTAGGCCGCTGGCGGCCGGACGGCACGATTGAATACCGGGAGCGCAATGATTTTCAGGTCAAGATCCGCGGTTTCCGTATTGAACCGGGGGAAATTGAAGCCCAACTGGCGCAGTGTGACGGCGTCAAAGATGCGGTAGTGACCGCCCATGAAGATGAAAGCGGTAATAAGCGGCTGGTCGCCTATCTGGTGCCGCAACCTGATATTACGCTGGATCTGGTGCAGCTGCGTGAGCAGCTGAGTACCCGCCTGATGGAATATATGCTGCCCGGCGCCTATGTCATCTTAGACGCCTTCCCTGTGACCCCGAATGGCAAACTGGATCGCAAAGCCCTGCCCGCCCCTGACAGTGCTGCGTTTGTGCGCCGTGAATATGCCGCACCGCAGGGTGAAATTGAACAGACACTGGCTGAAATCTGGCAGGATTTATTGGGCGTAGAACAAATCGGACGCCATGATAATTTCTTTGAACTGGGGGGACATTCGTTATTGACCGTACAGGTTGCCGCCCGTTTACGGGAGAAGCTGAATCTGGAAGTGACACTGCAAGATCTGTTCACTCACCCGGTGCTGGCCGATTTAGCCCCGTCGCTGGTAAATGCCGCCCAATCCGTCCAGCCGCTGATCTTACCCGCAGACCGCCAGCAGCCGTTACCCCTTTCCTGGGCACAGCAACGGCTATGGTTCCTGGCACAACTGGACAGCGCCGCGCAGGCCGCCTATCACATCGCCGGTGGCTTGGAACTGCACGGCGCTTTAAATCGGGCCGCCCTGCAAGCAGCGCTGGATCGCATCGTGGCCCGTCATGAAATTCTGCGTACCACGATCACCGTTACCGACGGGGAAACGCGCCAGATTATCGGTGAGGCTGACCGGGGTTTTGCCCTGATATACCAAGATCTCAGCCCGTTATCCCCGGCAGAGCAGCAAATGGCACTGGAAGCGGCAACACAGGCGGAAGCCCAGCAGGATTTTGATTTTGCGCAAGGGCCGTTAGTCCGCGCCCAATTGCTGAAACTCGCGGATCAACACCATATTCTGTTGGTGACCCAGCATCATATTATCTCTGACGGCTGGTCACTGAATATTCTGACTAAAGAACTTTCTGCCCTTTATCAGGCCTTCTGCCAACAACAGCCAGATCCGCTGCCACCGCTGCCCATCCAGTACGCTGACTACGCCCTGTGGCAGCGCCAATGGTTGCAGGGAGACAGACTGGATCAGCAGGTGAATTACTGGCGCAATACACTACAGGATGCGCCGATCTTGCTGGAACTGCCCACTGACCGCGTCCGTCCGCCGGAACAAAGCTATCGGGGAGATCTGGTACGCTTTACCCTGTCCCCTGCACTCAGCACCGGTTTACACACCCTGAGCCAGCGTCATGGTACCACCCTGTTTATGACCCTGCTGGCCGGCTGGGCGGTTTTACTGTCACGGCTCAGCGGACAACCCGAAGTAGTTATCGGCACGCCGGTTGCCAACCGCCAGTACAGTGAGTTAGAGCCGTTGATAGGTTTCTTCGCCAATACGCTGGCCTTAAGAGTCCGGCTGGAGGATAACCCTACCATCAAACAGTTATTGGCCCGTGTTAAAGCCCATGCACTGGATGCCTACGCCCATCAGGATTTGCCTTTTGAGCAGCTGGTGGAGGCATTACAACCGCCACGCAGCCTGAGTCACAGCCCGATATTTCAGGTGATGATGGATCTGGATAATACATCCAATCAACAGCGTTTTGATCTGCCGGAATTAACGCTCAGTGAACTGCCGTTAGACAGAAAAACCACCCAGTTTGATTTGTCGCTGTCACTCAATGACACCGAAAACGGGTTAATCGGTGATTTAGAATACGCCAGTGATCTGTTTGACCATGCCACGGTTGAACGTATGGCGGGGTATCTGCAAACCCTGCTGGCTGCGATGGTGGCTGATGATAGCCAGCCGGTGGCCGATCTGCCGCTCTTAACGCCGCCTGAGCGTACTCAGCTACTGACCGCATTTAATGCCCCCGCCGTCAGTTACCCGCCAGATCTGCTGCTGCAACAACTTTTCGAACAGCAAGTGGCGACCTCACCGGCGGCGACCGCACTGGTGTATGGCGAGCAGCAACTCTCTTATGCCGAACTGAACCGGCAGGCCAACCAGCTGGCCCATGCCCTGATAGCAGCCGGCGTACAGCCGGATGACCGTGTCGCCATTTGTGTCGGGCGCGGCTTTGATATGATCGTTGGCCTGTTCGGTATCCTGAAAGCCGGGGCCGGTTATGTGCCGTTAGATCCGGATTACCCGACTGAGCGGCTGAATTACATTCTGTCCGACTGTGAACCGAAACTACTCTTGACCCAGCAACAGTTCCACCCCCGCCTCACCACTGAGGTGCCGATCTGGGTCATGGATCACAGCGATTACCTGAGCACGATGACCCAACACCCCGGTCACAACCCGTCACCCCAGCAACTGGGACTCGCCCCGCACCATCTGGCTTATATCATCTACACCTCCGGCTCTACCGGGCAGCCCAAAGGGGTGATGATTGAACACCGCAATGTGGTTAATTTTGTCCATGTCCAGCGTCAGACCAATGAACTGACCCCGGCGGACCGGGTACTGCAATTTACCTCGGTGGCCTTTGATACCACCGTCTCCGATATTTTCGCCACGCTGGCGGTCGGGGCAACGTTAGTACTGCGCCCGGCGCATCTGCGTATCCCGGATAAAGCCTTCAGCCAGTTCTTACAAGCGCAGGCGATCACCGTCTGCGATTTACCCACTGCGTTCTGGCATTTGTGGGTACAGGAGATGGCGGCCGGCCGCTGTGGTTTCAGTGCGTCTTTACGGCTGGTGATTGTCGGCGGGGAAAAAGCCGAGCTGCGCCATTTCGACACCTGGCAATCGTTAGCGGAAACCCCATCCTGCCGCTGGATTAACTCCTACGGCCCGACGGAAACCACCGTGATCGCCACAGTATGGCAACCGGACACCCCGGCAACTTGCCCGGCCGGCTCAGTGCCCATTGGCTACCCCCTGACCAATTCCCGCCTTTATATTCTGGATGCACAAGGGCAACCGGTGCCTGTCGGGGTGACCGGTGAAATCCATATCGGCGGCTCAGGCGTGGCCCGCGGGTATCTGAACCGCCCTGACCTGACCGGTGAACGCTTTGTCTCCGATCCGTTCAGCGATCAGGCCGGAGCCCGGATGTATAAAACCGGCGACTTAGGCCGCTGGCTGCCGGACGGCACGATTGAATACCGGGAGCGCAATGATTTTCAGGTCAAGATCCGCGGTTTCCGTATTGAACCGGGGGAAATTGAAGCCCAACTGGCGCAGTGTGACGGCGTCAAAGATGCGGTAGTGACCGCCCATGAAGATGAAAGCGGTAATAAGCGGCTGGTCGCCTATTTGATCCCACAATCTGCAACAACACTGGATATCATTCAGTTGCGCGAACAACTGAGTACCCGCCTGATGGAGTACATGCTACCCAGTGCCTATGTCATCTTAGATGCCTTCCCTGTGACCCCGAATGGCAAACTGGATCGCAAAGCGCTACCCGCTCCTGACCGCTCCGCTATTATCAGTCGGGAATATCAGGCTCCTCAGGGGGAAACTGAACAGCAATTAGCGTCTGTTTGGCAAGCCTTGCTGGGATTGGAGCAAGTTGGACGCCACGACAATTTCTTTGAATTAGGCGGGCATTCGTTGCTGGTTGTCAATTTAATCGAAGAACTTCGCCAACGAGGTTTCACTCTGGAAGTCAGTACCGTCTTCTCCTCTCCAACATTGATGGCAATGGCAGCACGCCTGATGGATACTGCATTGGATGATACTGTTACATATGATGTACCACCTAACCTCATTACTGACGATTGCCAATCCATCACACCGCAAATGTTACCGTTAATTACTCTGACCCAGGATCACATTGACCAGATTGTGACTCATGTTTCTGGTGGTGTTACCAATGTTCAGGATATCTACCCGGTAGGGCCGTTACAGGAAGGAATTTTGTTCCATCACTTGCTGGAAACAAAAGGCGATATTTATCTGGACAATCTGCTGATGAGTTTTGACAGCCGGACACGTCTGGATACTTTCCTGCTGACATTGCAACAAGTCATTGACCGTCACGATATTCTACGCAGTGCATTTCATTGGGATAACCTGCCGGAGCCTGTGCAGGTGGTTTATCGCCATGCACCTCTGCCAGTCATCGAATCAGAGCTATCATCTAATATCGACGCCGTACAGCAACTGCGTGATGCGACAGATCCCCGCTCAATACGGATGGATATCACCAGAGCACCATTATTATCCGCCAATATTGTCAAAGATCCGCAAACTGACTGTTGGCATTTGGCATTGCTCTACCATCATCTGGTTTGTGATCATTTGTCGCTAGAAATGATCTTCAATGAAGTTGAAATGTTACTACTTGGGCAAAAAGACCATTTACCGCCTTCACTGCCTTACCGTAACTTTATCGCCCAGATCCGTTCGGTGCCGATTGAAAAACATCAAACCTATTTCCACCAGCTTTTGGGTGATGTGGATGAACCCACTCTGCCTTTTGACTTACTTGATGTACAAGGTAATCACGATGAACACGACGACTCAAATGAAAACAGCAAGATAGAAGAAGCTGAATTTGCTTTGGATGATGAGTTAGCTCATCAGATACGTGACTGTGCCCGTCAGCAGGGGGTCAGTGCCGCTGTTCTGTTCCATGTGGCATGGGCACAGGTTCTCGCACAATGCAGCGGACGGGAAGATGTTGTTTTCGGCACCGTCTTATTGGGTCGTTCTCAACGAGGAACGGATACCACTCAAGTGCTCGGTATGTTCATCAATACTCTGCCTGTACGTATTATGTTACAGGAACGTACTGTGCAACAGGTGGTCCAGGAAACTTACCAGCAACTCAGTGCATTACTGGAACATGAACAAACTCCGTTAGCCATCGCCCAACGTTGCAGTGGTATTCAGGCACCTCAGCCACTCTTTAGTAGTCTGCTCAATTTCCGTCATAGCCAACGACACGATCAACAGGCCAGTTCACCAGTTTGGGAAGGCATTCAGGCGTTCAGCAGTGAAGAACGCAGTAATTACCCCTTGTCATTGGATGTGGATGATTTTGAAAATGGCTTTGCGTTAACTGCTCAATGCAACCGTCAGGTTAACCCAACCCGCATTAACGCTTATATGGATACGGCGTTGAGAGCGCTGGTGACGGCATTACAAAATATGCCAAAGCAGCCTATTCAATCCATCACCATCCTGCCACCAGCAGAACGTACACAGCTACTGGCAGACTTTAACAAGGCCAAAGTTGACTGTCCTCAGGATATGTTGCTCCAGCAACTATTTGAACAGCAGGTTGCGCTCACACCTGATGCCATCGCGCTGATTCACGGCACACAAATTAGCACAGAGCAAATTAGTAAAGAACAGCAACTCACTTACGAAGAGCTGAACCAGAGAACCAACCAACTGGCTCACGCACTGATTGCAACAGGGATACAACCTGACGATCGTGTGGCGATTTGTGTCGAGCGTGGTTTGGATATGGTGGTTGGCTTGTTCGGGATCTTAAAAGCCGGTGCAGGTTATGTGCCACTGGATACAGACTACCCGACTGAACGCCTGAATTACATTCTGTCAGATTGTGCACCTAAGTTATTACTGACTCAGCAACACTTACAGACTCGCTTATCAACCGATGTACCTGTCTGGAGCCTGGATAATCATCATCATACAGAGCTGATGGCACAGCAGCCCACTCACAACCCAGAACCGCAACAGTTAGGGCTGGAACCCCATCATCTGGCCTATATCATCTATACTTCCGGCTCTACCGGACAACCGAAAGGGGTGATGATTGAACACCGCAATGTGGTCAATTTTGTTCATGTCCAACGTCAGACCAATGAACTGACCCCGGCGGACCGGGTACTGCAATTTACTTCCGTTGCGTTCGACACCACTGTATCGGATATCTTTGCGACACTCGCTGCTGGTGCAACTTTAGTATTACGTCCATCCGAACTGCGTGTACCGGATAGCGCATTTGCCCGATTCTTACAGCAACAGAAAATCACGGTGACTGATTTACCTACCGCGTTCTGGCATCTGTGGGTACAGGAGATGGCCGCAGGACGTTGTGGTTTCAGCCCTTCTCTACGGCTGGTGATTGTCGGCGGGGAAAAAGCGGAACTGCGTCATTTTATGACCTGGCAATCGCTGCCGGAAACCCGTTCATGCCGTTGGATTAACTCTTATGGCCCAACTGAAACTACCGTTATTGCTACGGTGCTGAAACTGGATAGCTCTGCTGCCTATACCGCAGAGACGTTACCGATTGGCTACCCTCTCGCCAACACTCGCATCTATATCCTTGATACACGGGGAGAGCCTGTCCCGATGGGCGTTTCCGGCGAAATCTATATTGCAGGTGCCGGTGTGGCCCGCGGTTATCTGAATCAACCAGAACTCACAGCTGACCGTTTTGTGCCCGATCCATTTGCTGAGTCACCAGCTGAACAGACAAATGCCCGCATGTATAAAACCGGTGACTTAGGCCTCTGGCTGCCGGACGGTACGATTGAATACCTCGGACGCAACGATTTTCAGATCAAACTCCGCGGATTCCGCATTGAGCTGGGTGAAATCGAAACTCAGTTAGCGGCTTGTGAGGGAGTTAAAGATGCTATCGCCATGGTTCGTGAGGATGAAACGGGTGATAAACGTCTGGTGGCTTATCTGGTGCCACAACCTAATGCCACTCTGGAAATCGCCAGCTTACGCGAACAACTGAGCAATCACCTGCTGGATTACATGATCCCCAGTGCCTTTATTGTACTGGATGCTTTCCCGCTGAACCCGAACGGTAAACTGGATCGTAAATCTCTGCCTGCCCCTGACCGTTCTGCTACTGCAACGCGGGAGTATGAAGCACCACAAGGAGAAGCAGAACAACAACTGGCCGCTATCTGGCAAACCCTGCTGGGACTGGAGTTGGTTGGTCGTCATGATGACTTCTTTGAACTTGGAGGAAATTCTTTATCAATCATGCAATTATCAACGCGACTGCATGAAGAATTCCATCTGGAAATTTCAATTGCAGATATTTTCCGTCATTCAATCCTATCCAAACTTGCTGAACTTATTCTGTCAAAACAAGTAGAAACCTTTTTTGACCAGGATCTTGACGATATTCAAAAAGAGCTGGAAAACCTATCCGAGGAAGAGTTGCTTGCCATGCTAAATGGAGATCAACCAAATGGAGGTCAACAATGAATAAAAATGAACAAACACTGAATCAATTAAGGCAAGCAGTACTCCAGAAGAAACTGAAAGAACGCATTCAAAGTAGTCTGACAGCAGGGAAAGATCAGATCCCTGCCAGAAATCCGCAGCAGGAAATACCACTATCCTGGGCGCAACAGCGCCTATGGTTCCTTGCACAGTTAGATCCGGCGGCGCTGACAGCGTACCACATTCCGACCGCTCTTCATCTGCAAGGTGATCTGAACAAGCCGGCCTTACAGGCCGCGCTGGATCGGATTGTCGCCCGTCATGAGATCCTGCGTACTACGATAACATCGGCTGCGCATACGTTGACGACATTGACGGAAGATAAAGTTAAGGTTGAAGGAAAAACCGGGGCGGAGGGAACCGCCCTGCAAGTCGTTCATAATGCAGATTATGGTTTTTCTTTAATGACTGAAGATCTCAGCCAGTTAACCAAAGGGGAACAGCAGGCGACAATTCAGCACGCCATGCAGTTTGAAGCAACCCAGCCTTTCGATTTTGAAAACGGCCCCTTAATACGGGGGCAATTATTTAAGCTTGCAGAAGATGAACATACCCTGTTATTAACTCAGCATCACATTATTTCAGATGGTTGGTCAGTCAACCTGTTAATGCAGGAATTTTCCACCATTTATCAAAGTTTCTGCCACGGGATGCCTGACCCATTACCGCCACTGAAAATCCAATATGCTGATTATACTCTCTGGCAACGGCAGAAATTACAGGGTAAAGAGCTGGAGAAACAACTGGATTATTGGCGTAACGCTCTACAAGATGCCCCGACGCTTTTGACACTTCCGACTGACAGGGCTCGTCCTTCACGGCAAACCTATGCCGGAGGAGAGGCTGTCGTTACGTTGTCACCTGATTTGACCGGAAAATTAAAGGCTTTCGCCCAACGTCATGGCGCTACTTTATTTATGACCCTTCTGGCAGGATGGTCAATATTACTTTCCCGCCTCAGTGGACAAGATGATGTGGTGATAGGCACTCCCGTGGCTAATCGCAAACATCGCGATCTGGAGCCTCTAATCGGCTTTTTTGTCAATACCTTAGCGTTACGGGTTCAATTACAGAATAATCCCACTGTCAGCGAACTACTGGCACATGTGAAAGCACATACTTTGCAGGCTTTTGAACATCAGGATTTTCCATTTGAACAATTAGTTGAAGCATTAAAACCACCCCGCAGCCTGAGTTATAGTCCTATCTTTCAGGTTATGCTGTCACTGGATAATACTCCCGGACAACAGCAGTTTGAGCTGCCAGAATTAACTATCAGTGAACTGGATCTATCCGAAGACAGTTCACACTTCGATCTTTCATTATCACTGCATGACACCGAAAATGGGTTAATCGGTGAACTGGAATATGCCAGCGATCTGTTTGACCAGGCCACCATGGAACGTATGGCGGGCTATCTGCAAACTCTTCTGGGCGCTATGGTTAGCGATGATTCACAACGCGTGGCAGATCTTCCACTGCTGATGCCACATGAACGTACCCAATTACTGGCAGATTTCAATGCCAGAAAGGCCAGCTATCCACAAGATATGTTGCTCCAACAGTTCTTTGAGCAACAGGCCGGGCATTCACCTGATGCTATTGCGTTAATTAGCGGTAAAAAGCAACTCAGCTACGCCGAACTGAACCAGCAGGCTAACCAACTGGCTCATGCCCTGATTACCGCTGGTGTGCAGCCGGACGACCGCGTGGCGATTTGTGTCGGACGTGGGCCGGATATGATCATTGGCCTGTTCGGCATCCTGAAAGCCGGGGCCGGTTATGTACCATTAGATCCTGAATACCCCACTGAACGTCTGGCTTATATTCTGTCAGATTGTGAACCTAATTTATTGCTGACCCAACATCATTTACAGAGCCGCTTAACTACCGAAGTGCCTGTCTGGGTCATGGATGATGATGACTATCTGGATTATGTGGCACAACAGCCCGACCACAATCCCGAACCACAACAACTGGGATTAGAGCCGCACCATCTGGCCTATATTATCTATACTTCCGGTTCCACCGGGCAGCCTAAAGGTGTGATGATTGAACACCGCAATGTAGTCAATTTTGTTCATGTCCAGTGTCAAATCAATGAGCTGACACCGGCTGACCGGGTACTACAATTTACCTCTGTCGCCTTTGATACCACTGTCTCCGATATTTTTGCCACTCTGGCCGTCGGAGCAACATTAGTGCTGAGAGATGCCCATCTGCGCATCCCTGATAAAAACTTCAGCCAATTCTTACAGGAACAAGCAATCACCGTTTCCGATTTACCCACCGCTTTCTGGCATCTGTGGGTGCAGGAAATGGCGGCAGGGCGTTGTGGTTTCAGCTCCTCTTTACGTCTGGTGATTGTCGGCGGGGAAAAAGCAGAACTCCGTCACTTCAACACCTGGCAATCGTTAGCGGAAACCCAATCCTGCCGCTGGATAAACTCTTACGGCCCAACGGAAACTACTGTGATTGCCACAGTATGGAAACCGGGCAGTCACTCCCCTTGTCTGACGGGCACCGTCCCCATTGGATACCCGCTCACCAATACCCGCATTTATATCCTCAATACTCAGAGGCAACCTGTTCCCATCGGAGTGGCGGGTGAAATCTATATCGGTGGTGTAGGCGTCGCGCGCGGGTATCTAAACCGCCCTGACCTCACCGCTGAGCGGTTCGTGACTGATCCATTCAGTGAACAACCTGATGCCCGGATGTATAAAACCGGGGATTTAGGCCGCTGGCTGCCGGACGGCACGATTGAATATCTGGAGCGTAATGATTTCCAGGTCAAGATCCGCGGCTTCCGTATTGAACTGGGAGAAATTGAAACACAACTGGCTAAATGTGATGGTGTCAAGGATGTCGTCGTTACCGCGCATGAAGATGAAAACGGCAATAAACGTCTGGTGGCGTATCTGGTGCCACATTCTGCAACAACACATTCTGCAATAACACAATCGGCAATAACACTGGATATCATTCAATTGCGTGAACAATTAAGCACCCAATTGATGGAATATATGCTGCCGAGTGCATATGTCATTCTTGATGCCTTCCCGTTAACGCCTAACGGAAAAATCGATCGCAAAGCACTGCCAGCCCCCGATCGTACTGCTATCATCAGCCGGGAATATCAGGCTCCAGCAGGAGAAGCGGAACAACAACTGGCAACAGTCTGGCAAGAATTGCTCGGAGTGGAACAAGTTGGGCGTCATGACAATTTCTTTGAGCTAGGAGGCCATTCATTATTAGTCGTCAGCCTGATCGAACAGCTACGTCAGCGCAATTGTGCTCTTGATGTCAGTGCTGTTTTTTCCGCTCCAACATTGGCTGCGATGGCAACCCATTTAACGATGCACGCCGGTTCAGAGGCAAACAGTCCGGTTATTCCACCAAACCTGATCCCAGATAACTGTCAGGCAATTACACCGGACATGCTGCCATTAGTCACGCTGTCACAAGGTAATATTGATCAGATAGTTGCCCAGGTAACAGGTGGCGTCAGTAATATTCAGGATATCTACCCACTCGGCCCATTACAGCAAGGAATTCTGTTCCAGCATTTACTGGAAACCGAAGGCGATATTTATCTCGATAGCGTCATCATGACTTTTGACAGCCGCCAACGTCTGGATACTTTCCTGCTGGCTATGCAGAAAGTTATCGATCGTCATGATATCCTGCGAAGTGCCGTCCAATGGCATAACTTGCCAGAGCCAGTACAGGTGGTTTACCGTCATGCACCACTTCCTGTTCAAGAGTTAACACTGTCAGGGGAAGACAGCGCGGAACAACAACTGCGCCACCATACCGACTCTCATTCGACACGTATGGATATTACAAGAGCGCCATTACTGTCCGCCAGCATTGCACAAGACCATTCTTCACAAGACCATACTGCACAAAAACCGCGTTGGTTACTGGCGTTACAGCACCATCATCTGGTTTGCGATCATTTGTCACTGGAAGTGATATTCGACGAAGTTGAAACCTTATTACTGGGACAGAGTGAAGATTTGCCTGCGCCCCTGCCTTATCGTAATTTTATCGCTCAGACCAAAAACGTTCCGTTGGAAAATCATCAGGCTTATTTCCAACAGCTATTGGGAGATGTAGAAGAGCCGACTCTGCCCTTTGGCCTGCTCGATATACAGGGCAACCGCCACCAGATTGCAGAGTCTGTTTTCACACTGGACAGTAACTTGGCGAAAACGATACGGGATTGTGCCCGCCAGCAAGGTGTCAGTGCTGCGGTTCTGTTCCATGTTGCCTGGGCACAGGTATTGGCGAAATGCAGCGGCCGGGATGATGTGATCTTCGGTACTGTTTTATTGGGACGGTTACAAGGCGGAGAAGACACTGCAAGAATATTGGGAATGTTCATCAACACATTACCTGTCCGCATTGCCCTACAGGGTCGTTCAGTTCAACAAATGGTACAGGAAACGTACCAGCAACTCAGCAAGTTGCTGGCACATGAACAAGCGCCTTTGGCTGTTGTCCAGCGTTGCAGCAGTATTCCGGCTTCTTTGCCACTGTTTAACAGCCTGCTTAATTTCCGTCACAATCCGAGTGACAACGAACAAGACATATCACCTGCCTGGGAAGGGATACAGACTCTCGACACCGGAGAACTCAGCAATTATCCCCTGTCACTGGATGTGGATGATTTTGATGATGGCTTCTCATTGACCGCTCAGTGTAGCCAGCAAATCGATCCTGCTCGCATTAACGCCTATATGAACGTTGCATTAAGAGGGCTGGTGAACGCATTGCAAAATGCGCCTGAGCAAAATATTCAGTCTATCCCTGTTCTGCCACCCGCCGAACGTCGTCAGTTACTGGTAGATTTCAATGGTGCCAGTGTCGCCTCTCCACAAGATATACTGCTGTTACAACAACTATTTGAACAACAGGCATCTCTCTCACCTGATGCCATTGCGCTGGTTAGCGGTGAAGAGCATCTCAGTTATACAGAACTGAACCAACGTGCCAACCAACTGGCGCACGCACTGATTTCAGCGGGTGTACAGCCTGATGACCGCGTGGCTTTCTGTGTCGAACGCAGTCTGGATATGGTGATTGCCATGTTGGCAATATTAAAATCCGGTGCGGGCTATGTACCACTGGATTGCGAATATCCGGTGGTGCGATTGGCTTATATTCTGTCAGACAGCCAGCCTAAGCTGTTACTGACCCAGCAGCATTTACAAACGCGTTTATCAACCGATATACCAACCTGGATACTGGACAGTGACAACCATCTGGATGCGATGGCACAACAGCCGGCATACAACCCTGATCCACATCAGTTAGGGCTGGAACCCCGTCATCTGGCCTATATCATCTATACCTCCGGCTCTACCGGACAACCGAAAGGCGTGATGATTGAACATCACAATGTAGTCAATTTTGTTCACGTTCAATGCCAGACTAACGAACTGACATCATCTGACCGTGTACTGCAATTTACTTCTGTTGCCTTTGACACTACCGTCTCCGATATTTTTGCCACGCTGGCGGTTGGTGCAACATTAGTTCTGCGCTCTGCGGATCTGCGCATTCCAGATATCACCTTTACCGAATTCCTGCGGGAACAACAAATCACCGTTTCCGATCTCCCGACTGCCTTCTGGCACTTATGGGTACAGGAGATGGCAGCAGGCCGCTGTGGTTCCAGCCCATACCTGCGTCTGGTGATCGTTGGCGGTGAAAAAGCCGAACTCCGCCATTTCATGACTTGGCAATCCATGCCGGAAACTCATTCATGCCAATGGATTAACTCTTACGGCCCGACGGAAACTACGGTTATTGCTACCATCCTGAAGCTGGATAGTCATTCACCTTACATGGCAGAAACCCTGCCGATTGGTTACCCGCTCACCAATAGCCGGATCTATATTCTGGATAAAGACGGACAACCTGTTCCTCTTGGTGTTGCCGGTGAAATTCACATCGGTGGAGCCGGTGTGGCCCGTGGTTATCTGAATCGCCCCGATCTTACCGCCGAACGTTTTGTACCGGATACCTTCAGTGAACAACCGAATGCCCGCATGTACAAAACCGGTGACTTAGGCCGCTGGCTACCGGACGGAACAATTGAATATCTGGAACGTAATGATTTTCAGGTCAAGATCCGCGGATACCGTATTGAGCTGGGAGAAATTGAAGCTCAACTGGCGGCCTGTGATGGAATCAAAGATGCCATCGTTATTGCGCGTGAAGATGAAAACGGTGATAAACGTTTGGTCGCATATCTGATACCACAACCGGAAATGACATTAGATATTGTTCAACTACGTGAACAGCTTGGCACTCGCCTGATGGAATACATGCTGCCCAGCGCCTTTGTGGTTCTGGACACCTTCCCGCTGACTCCGAACGGTAAACTGGATCGTCAGGCTCTGCCGGCACCGGATCGCTCTGCAATTGTCAGCCGTGAATATCAGGCTCCTCAGGGGGAAACTGAGCAACTCTTAGCAGCTATCTGGCAAACTTTGTTGAGGTTAGAGCAAGTCGGACGGTATGACAATTTCTTTGAATTGGGTGGTCATTCGCTGTTGGTGGTTAGTCTGATTGAACAGTTGCGTCAGCGCGGTTTTACTCTGGCAATCAGTGCTGTCTTCTCTTCTCCTTCATTGATGGCAATGGCGGAACGTTTGACCGCAACAGCAGCAGGAGACTGCATTACCTATGATGTCCCCCCCAATCTTATCTTTGACGACTGTCAGGCTATCACACCGGATATGTTGCCATTGGTCACGCTGACGCAAGACAACATTGACCAGATTGTGGATCAGGTTTCTGGTGGTGTCGCCAATATTCAGGATATCTATCCATTGGGGCCATTACAGGAAGGTATTCTGTTCCACCATTTGCTGGAAACAACCGGTGATACTTATCTGGACAATCTGTTGATGACTTTCGACAACCGCGCACGTCTGGATGAGTTTTTGCAGACGGTGCAACAGGTCATTGCCCGCCATGATATTCTGCGCAGTGCCGTGTATTGGGAAAATCTGCCGGAGCCGGTACAAGTGGTTCATCGCCATGCACCAATGCCTGTCACAGAGCTGGGATTGTCATCTGAAACTGATGCTGAACAACAACTGCGTGATTATACCGATCCTGACGTGGTACGTATGGATGTCACCAAAGCACCGTTATTGTCCGCCAGCATCGCCAAAGATCCGCATAGTGACAATTGGCTGTTATCCTTACTGCATCACCATTTAGTCTGCGACCATTTATCGCTGAAATTGGTATTTAATGAAGTCAATGCTTTGTTACAGGGAAAAAGTGAGCAATTGCCAACACCTTTACCCTATCGCAATTTTATTGCCCAGACTAAAAACGTTCCCCTTGAACAACATCAGAGCTATTTCCAGCAACTGCTAGGTGATGTAGAAGAACCTACCCTGCCATTTGATTTACTCGATATTCAGAATAATAACGATGAAATTGTGGAAGATGTTCTGACGTTGGATGATGACCTGGTTCAAATGGTCCAGCAATGTGCCCGCCAGCAAGGTGTCAGCACTGCGGTCTTGTTCCATGTCGCCTGGGCTCAGGTACTGGCACAATGCAGTGGTCGTGATGATGTCGTCTTCGGAACAGTTTTACTAGGAAGATTACAGAGTGGAGAAGAGACAGAGCGAATATTGGGAATGTTTATCAACACGTTGCCTGTCCGGGTTATTCTGCGGGAACGCAACGTTCAACAAACAGTACAAGATACTTACAAACAACTCAGTTCATTACTGATACATGAACAAGCACCTTTGGCGATTGCTCAGCGTTGCAGTGGTATTCCCGCTTCTCTGCCGTTATTTAACAGCTTGCTTAATTTCCGTCATAGCTCGGATGAATCTGACGAAGATGAACAGGATCTCTCATCAATCTGGGAAGGTATTGAAACACTCAACACGAAAGAGTCACGCAGCAATTATCCTTTATCACTGGATGTTGATGCTTATGATGATGGATTTGAACTGACCGCTCAGTGTAACCAGCAAATCGACCCTGCTCGCATCAATGCCTATGTGGTGACTGCACTAAGAGGATTGGTGACTGCACTGCAAAGCACACCGGAACAGAATATTCAGACAATAACTATCTTGCCACCAGAAGAACACGTTCAGTTAATGGTAGATTTCAACAGTGCTGAGATTGTTTATCCGCAAGATATCCTGCTCCACCAGTTATTCGAACAACAAGCCGTTGTTTCACCTGATGCCATTGCCCTGATAAGTGGTGAGAAACAACTCAGTTACACTGAATTGAACCAACGTGCCAACCAATTAGCCCATGCCCTGATTGCTGCGGGTGTACAACCGAATGATCGGGTAGCGATTTGTGTTGAACGCAGTCTGGAGATGATCATCGGCCTGTTCGGGATACTGAAAGCGGGTGCTGGTTATGTACCACTGGACACAGATTATCCGACCGAAAGGTTGAGCTATATTCTGACAGACTGCAAACCGAAATTATTACTGACTCAGCAGCATCTACAGCATCGTCTGACAACTAACGTACCGGTTTGGTTAATGGATGGGGAAGATTATTTAACTTCCGTAGCACAATATTCTCCCCGTAACCCTGAACCGCATTTTTTGGAGCTGGCTCCGCACCATCTGGCCTATATCATCTATACCTCCGGCTCGACCGGCCAGCCGAAAGGTGTGATGATTGAACATCGCAATGTAGTCAATTTTGTTCATGTCCAACGCCAGACCAACGAACTGACACCTGCTGATCGCGTGCTGCAATTTACCTCTGTTGCTTTTGACACCACTGTATCCGATATTTTTGCCACATTGGCGACGGGTGCGACTTTAATCCTGCGACCGACTGATCTTCGTGTACCGGATGGCAACTTTGCCCGCTTCTTACGGGAACAACAAATTACCGTTACTGACCTCCCCACCGCCTTCTGGCATCAGTGGGTACAAGAATTAGCCGCAGGAAGGTGCGGTTTCAGCCCTTCTTTGCGTCTGGTTATTGTTGGGGGAGAAAAAGCGGAGCTTCACCATCTCAAGCTCTGGAAATCACTGCCTGAAACTCAATCCTGCCGCTGGATCAACTCCTATGGGCCAACGGAAACGACTGTCATCGCCACGGTATTAAAAGTAGATGGTCATGCTGCTTATACTGCGGCAACCCTGCCTATTGGTTATCCATTAACCAATACCCGCATTTATATTTTGGATATACAGGGGCGACCTGTTCCTCTTGGTGTTGCCGGTGAAATCCATATTGGCGGCGCAGGCGTTGCCCGCGGTTATCTCAATCATCCTGAACTCACAGGGAAACGCTTTATTCCTGATCCATTCAGCCAGCAAGACGATGCAAAAATGTATAAAACAGGTGATTTAGGATGTTGGTTGCCGGACGGTACGATTGAGTATCTCGGACGCAACGATTTTCAGGTTAAGATCCGCGGATTCCGTATCGAACTGGGGGAAATTGAAGCCAGATTATTCGCCTATCCTGGTATCAAAGACGCAATTGTTATAGTACGGGAAGATATTCCCAATGATAAACGTTTGGTGGCCTATGTAGTACCACAACCAGAAACAACGGTAGATCTGGAAAATCTGCGCAAAGCCTTACACACTAATTTAGCCAGTTATATGGTTCCCAGTGCTTTTGTGATCCTGGAGACATTCCCGTTGACACCAAACGGCAAATTAGATCGTCGGGCATTACCGATACCGGATAAATCCGCTGTTATCAGCCGTGATTATGAAGCTCCTGTCGGTAAAACGGAGGAGATCATTGCTGAAATATGGCAGGACGTACTCAGGCTGGAACATGTAGGACGACATGATCACTTCCTGGAGCTTGGGGGTCATTCCCTGTTAACTTTGCAAGTTGCTGTTCGTCTGCAACAAGTATTAGGCAAAGATATCGGGATACGTGATTTGCTTGTCCATCCGACTATCAGTGAACTGGCTGCTTTTATGCAGTCAGACGCTGCGCTTTCTCAACAAGAAAATCTGGTGACCATCCGTAAAGGCAATGGTGACATCGCACTGTTTCTTGTCCATGCGGTAGATGGGGATATTCACTATGCTTACGATCTTGCCCCTTATATTGAAGATAGTGAACTATCAATTTATGGACTCGCGACCAGTGACTCCTACGCAGAAGAAGATGCACAACTCACCGTTAACAAAATGGCTCAAACATATATTGAATGTATCCGTCAGGTACAGGCTCATGGTCCTTATTATCTGGCAGGATGGTCATCAGGCGGAACTATTGCTTATGAAATAGCGTGCCAACTGGTCACCGATGGTGAGACAGTCAACTTTGTCGGATTACTGGATTCCGCCTCCAACTATCTGGAATTCTTCACTCCAGAAGAACAGCAAGCCGGAATACCATTTGAGAAAAGCACCACATTGCTTGAGTTACTGCCAGAAGGCATTCCGGAGCATTTCAGTGATGAACTGTATAGATTGGCTAAAAATCGTGATTACCAGGCAATGCTGACCTTTGCAGAACAGAACAATTTGCTACCACCACAAATCACGCTTGAGAATATCAACGATCTGCTGCAATTACGCCATAATATCGCTGTTGCAGCCTACAGCTATACACCATCTCCGGCAGCCATAGACGTTACTCTATTCAGAGCAACCGAAGAAGCGGCTCAGGGAAATACAACTCTTGGATGGGATAAAATTGTACCCAATGAACGACTGACTATTATCCCGATTAAAGGAGACCACGGTTCTATTGTGACGCAACCAAATATTCAGGATGTGGGTAAGGTATTACTTAAAGCGATTACAGAGAGGAAATAAAAACATGGATAACGCCCGTTTTTGCGGGCGTTATTTTTTAGATGCTAATTATAACTATTTATGCTACTTCCTCAGTATAAATAATACGTTAAAAATCCACTAATAGATAAAATAATAAACTTAAACAATTATAGTCAACAGTAAATTATTTTTATATTAGTTCCCTGGTGTATTAAAAAACAGATAATTTAGTTTTTTATTAATAATAATGAAACTTATATAGTTCACATACTAGAAAATATACTACCTTTAATATTACCTTCTTAATATGTTACTAAGATGCCAGTCTTTCTCTTATTTTTGAGTTCTTGTATTATAAAATATCAACCTATAAGATACGCTTATAAACACCAACATCTGACAAGATAATATCAACGAGATAATATAATGCAAGAGCCGAACAATAAAAAATCAACTGAAGCCGATGCTTTGCTTGCTAACATTTCACAAAACATTGATTTTTTGATGAAAAAAAACAATATAGACTCACAAACCCTAAGTAAATTGACAGGCCTTGGAATTGCTACGATTAACAGCCTTAGGCGTGGTGTTGGAAATCCTACTATTGCTACAGTCTCATCCATTGCTGATATATTTGGTGTGAATGTCGGTGAAATTACCGATGGTAAATTATCTGAATCCTATCGACATGAAGAAATTATTTCATCAATACCTTTAATTCGTTATGATGAATTAGATGGATATATATGTGGGAAAATAATCCACACCAATCTATACAAACTCAGTATCCAGGATAATCAGGAAGACTCACTTTTCGCAGTAGAATTTGGAAACAATCTTTTATCTCCGTACTTTGATAGTAACACCATTGCAATCATTTCCAGAACTGAATCAGTTTGTGACAGTGATATAGTTCTTGTAAAGATTAAAGATACACCTATTTGTTTCAGACAAGTCTTTGTCGGTGAGCGTGGAATTTATTTTTCAATATTAGGTATTGATAATGAGCGAAAAACAATATTCAGTCAAAATTACACAATAATTGGGGTTTTGATTAAATCAATTAAAAATTTAAAATAGGAATTTAATTGTGAATAAAATAATTGATTTTTTCAGAAGCATATTCAAACCTCGTTACATTTACAATTTGCAGAGGTTCGAGCCAATAAAAGAAAACGGATTCTACATCTTAAAAGAATTAGGTACTCATACATGCATAAAAGCAAGAGCAGAAGATATTTTTGAAAGTGATTTATTATATAACATCAATCCTTATGACATTATTTTTATAGCAAAATTTGAAGAACATGACCTGAAAGAAAAACAAAAATTCAAGATAATAGAAGAAAACAGAGATTTGTCATTCACTATACAAAATGAATATTCTCGCAGAACAATAAATGGAAAAGAACTGCTTTCAGAACAGAATATTATAGAGAAATTAGATCCTGCCAGTCTGATAAGAATAGCCTACATATCCGGATTAAAAGACGGAAGAAAAATCTCCGATGAAATTTCAAAATCAGAAAAAATAAAATCATCTAAATCTGCAAACTTAAAGGTAATAAAGTGACTCAAATTTATCCCACCAACTCAAGCTTCAAGTATAATTCTTTATTTATTTCTCTGTCCGTCACAATCATGATAACTTGTGATGTTCTTGTCTATAAGACTCTGGATTTTTATGGTCTTAAAATTACTTTTAGTGGAATTTTATTTTCTTTTTATTTCCTTATATCCACAGTTCAAACAGAAGTTTATGGTTATAGACAAGGAGTAAAAACAGTCTGGATCATGGTTTTATGCCAATCAATTTTTGTAATGGTCATTTTTATTGCATCACATACTCAGCCAGAAAATAACCAGATTTCAATGAATTTTAAGTCATTGTTTGGCGAATTTTGGCGCGTTATGGTAGGTACATGGACTTCTGTACCAATTTCTTACTTTATCAATGGCTTTGTAATATCTTCTTTAAAAAAAGTTTTTTTTGGCCGCTTCTTTTTCCTCAGATATATTATTGCTTCAATGCTCACCCAAGCGTCTCTTTTATTATCATCATACCCTATAAGCCTTTCTTCAAAATATAGTGTAAATGAATTAGTCATAATAATTTCTACAACTTGGTCTTATAAAGTAATAATGTCTATTATACTTTTACCTATCGGCATCATCTTAGCAGCTAAGATAAAAAATTTAGAATCTGCTGATGTATACGATTGGGGAATATCATATAATCCGTTTATTTTTGGAGGCAATAAAAAATGAAAGTGATTCAGTTAACCGATATACATCTGACTCAGAGAAGAGAAAAAACAATATTTGATGTAAACCTTTATGACAACTTCGATATTATTTGTGAGGAAATACGTCGCATTCAGACTATTACCGAAATAGAGTTAATTATAGTCTCAGGTGACATTACAAATGATGGTGACACAGACGCTTACAGCTATTTTTTAAATAAGATGGAATCACTCAATACACCTTACATTGCAATACCTGGCAACCATGATCTCAAGGAGAAATTTAATATTTCCCTTGCAGAAATCAAACCAAAATATCACATTACCTCTCGTGAATATAATCGTGACAATTGGTATATCACTGGTATCGACACTGTTGTTGAAGGTGAAGATTATGGTTTTATCACTAAAACTAACCTTGCAGAATTAGAAAAAAGAATTATTGAAAACAGTCATTTTAATATTGCGTTATTCATGCATCACCATGTCAAATCGGTTGGTACGCCAATTGTAGATAGCTGTATGCTGGAAAACGCTAATGCCCTACTGGCGCTATGTGAGAAATATAAGATTAAATTTATTGGTTGCGGGCATGCACACACTTCACGTATTTGGCATAAAAATGAGATGACAATAAGTGTTGCACCAGCAGTTTCATTCCAATGGTTATTAGGTACAGATACCGTCAAAACGGCAAAAGGCTTTGGTTTTAATATTATTGATTTTTCAACTGACTTATCGGTAGTTTCGTGTAGTTATTAATGTTTATACCCGTCGTCTTTCAAGCTGCATTTTTGTTGGCTGGGCAAATTCGTTCCCGACGAATTTGTCATTCCCTTGCCGCCGCGATGCAGCTTGAAATCCATTGGGTATAGTTTGGAAAGTTAGGCCACCAATTCCCGTGCCCGTTCCTCTATCCAATCAATAACTTCATCACTGGAAAACAAGTAGAAATGTTCACCTGCAAAAACTTTTTGTGTCACGGGCGTAGTAAATATTTCTCGCCACTGTGCCAACCACGGGACAGGAACGTGCTCATCGTGATCCGCACCAATCACATAGGTCTGACAGTTTATCACTGGCTTCGGCAACCGGGACAGAGAAGCCAGCAGACGAAGATCACTTCGCATGGCATCAACCACATATTTTCGCAATTCAGGATGTGTGAAAACATCCTGCGGCGTCTCTTCAAATTCTTCCAGCAAGTCTATTATTTCCGCTTCTGATAATGCCTCATTTCGTAAATCATCCGGAGCAGACGTTCCCCGCGCAGAAAGTATAAGGCCCAATTTCTTCTCCGGTGCCTCACTTTTTAATCTTCGGGCTATATGGTAGGCAAGCTCTGCTCCCAGGCTATGACCGAACAACAGCAAAGGCTTATCTTCTCCCAATTTCAATCGCTTGATCGAAGCAAGAAGGTCAGATATTACCGTTTCAGCATCTGTCTGAAATGGCTGTAAGAAACGCGAGCCCCTGCCTGCCAGTTCCATACAATAAGCTTCAATAAATCCAGACAGCCTCTGAGAAAGTTGCAGATAAGAGAAGCTGGAACCACCAGCATGATGTAAAAACACAAGTTGAACTTTCGCTTCTGCTCTTTCGAACGCAGGGTATAGGATTGAATCAGTCAAAATTAAGGCCTTTAGTTAATCTGGTTATTCGTCAAGTGAGTCAGAAAATACTTGGAAGTATCGGTAATTGGGTTAATACGATCTATTTTCTTCTCTGGTGTACTTTCCAGAGCGGTAACGATTTTCTGTAATATCGTTTGGAAAATGTCACAGACGCGTTCAAGATTAACCCCCTGTTCAGCCTGTGTGTGGATCACAAAGTCTTTGTCGATATCTTCAATACTGATGTAAATCGGGTGATCCGTGTGTTCCATAATGCCAGCGCTACTGAAAGACTCGGCACCAGAAGGCGTTAGTGCTAATAGTGGTTCTGCCGGAGAGATGTGACGTATTTCACTATGATAATAATTCAATATTGAAGTAAATAATGGTGCAGCTCCCGACAATTGTGATAATTGCTGTTGAAACGATTGCCGAGTCAGTGCCTGCGATACTTTTTGATGTTTGACCAACTGTACCAGGTTGTCTTGAACAAGCCAGAGGCACTCAAGCACAGGCAAGTTATCCAGACGCATATGAATTGGTATTATATGGATAAATTGCTCTGTCCCATTCTCAGTATCCGCGCCTGCAAGCATATGCCCTGATAAAACCGTGCCAAAAACAGCATCATTATGTCCAACCAGACAACCCATTGTTTTGCCCCAGGCCAAGTGAAAAATTGCAGCGACACCAACAGCATGGACTTTAGCTTGTTGACGTATTTGATTACACAAATTCTCCGGCAATAATCGCCACGCTTCAACCGCCATAGTACCGATACCTAAATATGTTTCCACATCGAATGGAGTTGAAGGCGGTTTATCATCTTTCAACAAAGGTGCCGTCATTTTAGGGCATTCCATCCCATTGGAGTCGATATCTGTTGAGTTGCAAGCCTGCAAATGAACGGCTAATTCGGACAATACAGGATATTGATACAGCATATGTGCTTCCACCATCAATCCGCGACGCCGTAATTCCTGTACCATTTTTATAGCTGACAGTGAATTACCGCCCAAATTGAAGAATTGAGCATGTCTGCTGACTTTTTTAACCCCGAACAATTCACTCCATACTTCAGCCAGTATTTTTTCAATCCCCTCTTTTGCCGGAGCGGAATCCTGTTGTTTAAGCTTTCCAATAGCAATAACCGGGAAAGCCTTGCGGTCAAGTTTACCGCTGGCAGATAAAGGAAAATGATTGACAATAACAATGGCTGCCGGCCGCATATAATCAGGAGCCACTCTTTTCATGAATTGCTGAATACTCTCTTTCACACTACTCTGTGAATGATGCTGCAAAGCACGTTCTGAAATAATCACGAAAGCAATCAACCGGTTGTCTTCTGAACTTTCACTTTTCTCCCGCGCTGTTTGTATCAGCACAACAGCATCACGCACAGCCGGATGTTTCATCAACAGCACTTCAATTTCACCCAATTCAACGCGATAACCGCGTACTTTGACCTGAAAATCCATCCGGCCAAGAATGTCCAGCAAACCGTCCTTCCGCCATTTCGCTAAATCACCGGTGCGATACATTCGTTTGGGAAGCGCACTATTTACCGCAATATTGACAAATTTAGCCGCGGTTTCTTCCGGGCGCTGATGATAACCTTCAGCCAGTTGTGCCCCCGCAATACACAGCTCACCCGGTGTTTCATCCTTAATAGCACAGTTCTTGGTATCGAGCAGATAGATTTCAACATTGTCAATCGGTGCGCCAATAGGAGGCAGAACCGGCCATTCTTCTGCTTTGCCTTCCAAAGTGTAAGCTGTCACGACATGTGCTTCTGATGGGCCGTAGTGATTATGCAGGCGGCAATGTGGCAGTGCATGGAAAAATTGCCTGATAGCGGTGGTAATAACCAATTGTTCCCCTGCCGTGATCACATCAATAAGGCTCTCTGGATAACATTCCTGTGCAATCGCCGCCATTGCCAAACCATTTAATGCTACATAAGGCAAAAATATTCGTTCAATCCGCTGCTCTGCAATAAACGTAACCAGAGCCAATTGATCCAATCGTAAATGATTGGAGATCAACACTAACTCCCCACCGCTGGATAAAGCTGAAAATATTTCCTGAAATGAGACATCAAAGCTTAGTGGAGAAAATTGCAACGTTTTTTTACCAAAGTAATCGCCTTGCTGATGAATTTGCCAGACCAGCATATTCACCAACGACTGATGAGGCATACAAACCCCTTTAGGCTTTCCTGTCGAACCTGAGGTATAAATTAAGTAGGCGAGATCTTGGGGGGTACAAACTCCTGTCAAGTTTTCTATGTCACAACTATCGCTATTGATATTCTCTTTATTACTGTCGGAAAAATCACACTGAGCTAAATCAATACATGCGATAGTCTCAGGAAATGATAATTCAATATCGCCACGGAAAATAACAACTGAGACATTAGAATCGGTCAAAATGTAGGATTGACGCTCAATAGGATAACTCAGATCAATCGGGACATAAGCAGCACCGGCTTTTAAAACACCAATAACCGCAACAATCGCATCAATGCTACGTTCAAGACAAATACCTACCGGAGAAATTTTTTCACCATCATGATGGTAATGCTGACGGATATAATGCGCCAACCTGTTTGCTCTACGATTTAATTCATCATAAGACAATGATTGCTCACCAAATCTTATGGCAACAACATCCGGTGTTTTCGCTACCTGCTGCTCAAATAGTTCATGCACACAACAAAATACGGAATGACTTGAATGACGCTCTGACAATGATTCAACACGCATAGTTATCTTCCTTTTATTCCATAAATTGACTGTCATTCATGGTAATCAACTCATTATTCCGCGCAAATATCTGTCCTTCATTTTTTAGTTACCTCTTTGTTTACTGTAAATAGGTTAATTATGAATAGACTAGCTGTGAATAGAAATTAATTGACTCCGATAATATCAACATTGATAAAACGGGTATAGATTAATAATATCGAAACCATCTTTCTATAATAGAAAATATTATTTTCATAACTCTTTTTTTCATAATCATTGTCAGACTGGCATATGTTATTATGCAAATATCACGCTATATAATGGGAATAACAGAAATAATGGAAACACAACTAAATGATGTATCCAAATATTAAGCAAATAAAATTATATCCGGCCTGCACTACCACAGATAATGATTTTATTTTCCACAACTTTCTGCATTGCCAGTTTACCCGGTGTAATATATTTTCGTGGGTCATTGGCATCAGGATATTCTGCAAAATAGGCTTTTACAGCATCAGCAAAAGCAATTTTTAAATCTGTTGCAACATTGACTTTACAGATCCCAAGCGTGATGGATTGACGTATCATCTCTTCTGGAATACCCGATGCACCATGTAAAACCAGTGGGATCTCCACATAACGGCGGATTGCCTCCAAACGTGAAAAGTCCAGATGAGGCTCACCGTGATAAAGCCCGTGAGCAGAACCTATAGCAACAGCCAGTGAATCTATCCCGGTTCGTTCAACAAACTCTTTTGCTGCGATGGGATCGGTATAGAAGCTATCCTGGCTGTCAACCTTCAAATCATCTTCCTGCCCGCCCAGTCTTCCTAGTTCTGCTTCCACGCTGGTATCGAAGCGCTGACACAATCGTACCACTCCAGCTACAGTAACTATATTTTTCTCAAAGGACAGATGAGAGCCATCTATCATCACCGAACGTATACCACTTTCTACTTTATGGCGGATATCATTGAGATCTTCATGGTGATCAAGATGCAGTGCCAGAGGAAGTTTATTGACGGCGGCGGCGACTTTACAGATAGAAACCATATATTCAAGGCCAGCATAGATGAATGTGCCCGGTGTTCCGGCCAGAATGACCGGAGACTCCATTTTTGCTGCTGTTTCAACCACCACTTGCACAGTTTCCAGATTGTGTACGTTGAATGCCGGAACGGCATAACCTTCCCGCTGTGCTTTTTTCAACATTTTACTGTTAGAGATCAACATTATACTATTACCTTATCATTACCTTATTATTACCCTGCTATCACTTTATTATCGTCTTAGATGCCATCAATATCGGGCAGTGCCTGTTTTGACTGCTGCTGTTCATGCCACAGGCTGGTCAATCCGCGACGACCACACTCCAGAGCCATGTCACGAAATTCAATGGTGTTCATCTCATCACGCATTATCATCATTTCAACAGCCAACTGCATATTAGTCCCCGTAATCACCTGCCATTGCGGAT
This sequence comes from Xenorhabdus budapestensis, assembly GCF_002632465.1. Lineage (GTDB taxonomy): Bacteria > Pseudomonadota > Gammaproteobacteria > Enterobacterales > Enterobacteriaceae > Xenorhabdus > Xenorhabdus budapestensis. Next base: position 124,241 of record NZ_NIBS01000009.1, read on the forward strand.
AAACTAATTGTGGATGTGTTAAAGCCAACTGTGCAGCCTGCCGGAAAGGAGAGCCGCCTAACAGATCTGTCAGGAAAACAACTCCTTTGCCCAAGTCACACACTTTGCTGGCTATGTACAATGCTTGATACAGTTGCTCTGTCGTCATTCCGTCAGGAAAATCAACGGCAATACATCCCGGCTGTTTACCAATGATCTGATCTACCGCCTGTAGCAAGCCACTGGCAAACGTTCCGTGCCCGGTTATTACGATACCTAACATTTTTTCTCCTTATAAAATTCCGACCAATTTACCAACAACCCCAAACACGGCTGTAATACCTATCAGCTTCACTGGTGAGAAACCACGTTTCATTAACCAGTAAACCAGCAATGTGAAGGTCAGAGGCAGTAAGTTAGGCATCAGCTTATCGAGTACATCTGTTTGCAGTGCGACTTTTGCTTCCCCTGCTTTCATGACAAAAGGTGTCGAAAGATGAACATAAGAAGCAACAAGAGCACCGATAACCGTCATACCGACAATTGATGCTGCATGAGAAATATTTTTCGTATGGATTTTCAGCATAGCTATGGCTTTGGTGCCGGTACGGTAACCGTAATGCGCCAAACCAAAACGCAAAGCAAAATGTACAATATTAAACATCAACAGAAACAGAATTGGCCCCAGAACACTGCCTTGCAGTGCTAGTGATGCCCCGATACCCGCACAGATCGGTAATAAGGTCAGCCAGAACAGTGCATCACCGATCCCGCCCAATGGCCCCATCAAAGCAACTTTCACAGCCCGGATGGTAGAAAGTTTCTCCTTACTGCGTTCCATCGCCAGTACTAAACCGGACAGAAAAGTGACATCAAATGGATGAACGTTAAAAAATTCCATGTGCATTTTCATGGAATTTGCCAGATCATCGGGATTTTTATGCAGCTTACGCAGTGCGGGGATCAGTGTGTAGAGCCAGCCTCCCGCCTGCATACGTTCATAGTTAAAAGAAGCCTGTAACAGCAGAGAACGCAGAGCCATAACATTAATATCGCGCTTTGTTAACTCTTCCGCTGGGGTCGTATCAACATAGTCATCACGATCTACCGAACTGCTGTCTTGCTCTATATTCGCACCGTTTTTTTCGGACGCTGTGTTATCCAATGTATTAAATGCCATCTTGCATCTCCTTCGGTGAATTTGACTGGGATGATGTACCCTGTGTATTACCATCGTCGTTACGGGTACGGTTAAAGAAATCAATTAATGCAATCGCAAATGCGCCCAAAGCGATAGCAATAATAGGCAAATGCAGGAAAGTGACAGAAATAAAACCGAGGATGAAATAAGCCACATAGGTCTTTTTCATCATGACTTTCATCAACAGAGCAAAACCGATAGCAGGCATCATGCCACCAGCAACAGAAAGACCATCAAGCAGCCATTGTGGTGCTTTCTGCACGATGACTCTGGCAGTATCTGCACCAAAATAAATAGGTAAAAAAGACACAATGAAATAGAAGCAGAACAGGATAATGACACCAAAATAGTTTACCCATTCAACACCGCGCCAATTGAGCTTTCTGACCATTTGATCGCATTTGTGCATCATCGGTGAGTAAATGGTAAACAGCAGTGTTATACACCCCTGAACAGCAATAGAGAAAGGAACTGCAATACCAATCGCAACTTTGGGATCTGCCTGAGTGAGAATGGCAAAAGTTGTTCCGATAATCCCCCCTATAACAACATTGGGCGGTTGGGCACCCGCTAGTGGCACCATGCCCATCCAGACAAGTTCTAATGAACCACCAACCAGTAAACCGGTCTGAATATCTCCTAAAATTAATCCGACCAACGGCCCGATAACAATCGGACGATGGATGTGTGTCAATCCATTGAACAGATCAATACCTGCAATCCCTGCCAGTATTGAGATCAAAAGCGCATCAACGAACATATTCACCTCCGTTATTTCAGAAGATTAGCAATATTTTCGCCTGCTTCGTCTGGCACCCGGCGGACTTCACAGGGAATGCCGCGTTTTTCCAGTTCACGAAAGGTGTCAATATCACTTTTATCAACAGAAATGGTTTTATGGACCTGAGTTTTTCCTTCTGAAAAATGCATGTTACCAACGTTCACAAACTTGATTGGTACATTACCTTTTACAAGCGTCAGCACATCTTGTGGTGTTTTACAGACGATAAAGATTTTCTGGCGCTCCGCAGCTTTATGAATGACATCAATAGTTTTTTGTAGGGTGAAATAGCGGGTCTGAACACCATCAGACATCACCATATCCATAAGCGATTGCTGAACAGGATCATTTGCTGCTTCATCATTCGCTACGACAACAAGGTTGGCACCCAGTGAATTAGCCCAGGTAACGCCAACCTGTCCATGGATCAAACGGTTATCAATACGGGTCAATAGGATATTTGGGGTAGACATTCTAACTCCTGTTACTTTTCTGATTCAGTGTAGGGATAAATTTGAACGCCTTTTACCACACGATTAACTTCACCTGTCGGGCATGGGTTATCAGGAGACAGGCCGAGAGACAGTGAGGTTTCAAAGCCCAGCATTTGAAAAAAAAGCAAATAGGGGAAAATAAGCCAGATATCCGGCAAATCAGTGGGAATTTCCAGAATATGAGTTTCTGCAACATTAGCTTCCAGTATCCCAGGGTAGGGCAAACTGCTTAAAACAATAATTTGTTTGGCCAAACCATCTTGTTTGAGTTCATTGAGTAAATCGATATCATAACGACGGCAATAAGCATCAGCCGAGAGCATGATAATCACCAGCGTATCATGGTCGATGATAAATTTCGGCCCATGCCGCACTCCCATGTTGGAATCGTAACGGGTTGCTATTCGGCCTGCGGTTAATTCCAACATCTTCAACGCCCCTTCTTCCGCAATACCGGTAAAACCACCTGCTCCCAACGCAACCATACGTTTAAATCCCTTCCCGATGATTTGCCGGATCAGCGATTGCCAGGCAGGTGCCTGTGTCTCACAGAGTACAGCCATCGTTTCCAGCGATTGTTTTTTTAATGGCTGCTCTGCTGTATCGAAATCCATATCACCAAGGAGTAACAGAGTCGCCAGCGCCATACAGCTAAAGCTGGACGTCATGGCAAAACTACGATCATTGGCTCCTTCCGGCATAATCAGCGAACAAACATGCGTCTTATTCTTTGCATAACGGGCCAATTCCCCTTCAGGATTACAGGTAAGGATCAAGTGATAACAGTCGGTTAAGAGGGAATCTACCAATTTAACAGTTGCCACACTCTCAGGACTGTTACCGGAACGGGCATAAGAGACCAACAGGGTGGGTTTACTCTTATCCAGATATTGCCAGGGTGTAGGGACAATATCCGTTGAGGCAAAAGCATGAACATTCAGTCCGCATTTCTTGCCACGCCTTCCAACTTCACGTAACCAGGGGGCTACAGCCTTACCAACGAACGCGGAAGAACCCGCACCACATAGAATAATCTGCAAATCAGGCTTTGTGAGCAATGGATGGAGAAAAGGCCGCCAGTATGGTTGGAGCACGTCCAGCTCCTGATATAAGGTGCGCCAAAGTCTGGGCTGATGCTGGATCTCCTCCGCGGTATAGTATGCCTGATGTTCTGCCAGCCACTGGGATGAATAAGGGAAAAAAGGTGTCATAACACAGCTCCTTCTGTCTCAGTTTCACAGGCCTCAGCGTAGTGAACCAATACCGAACGGACTTTATCCATCACCCACTCTTTAGGTTCATCGAGAGAAAGAAGACCCGCTTTGATGGCTTTGGCCTGTTCAGGCAAGTACTGGCTTATCATCGAAAAAGGAGCTGGCTGGCTGCGCAGATTCGACAGTAATTTCTCGACAGCCGCTTCTACTTCAGGGTTCGCCCAGTAATAGCGAATACGATCACTCAAACTGTACTGGCGATCGATATACTGTTGATGTGGATTACCTTTGTAATAAGAACGCCAGTATTCTGGTTGTTCACACATAACCTGCTCCAGTGTTTCACTTAAATGAGCAGCTTTTGACTCTCCATGCCATTCACGATCCAGCTTATCAAGGGCAAACAGACCTTCCCGCAAAGCAAAAGTTAAAGCTGGCCCTACTTTCAGTATGACAAAGTGATCACGAACCAGATTGTGATAAGTTTGTGGGGTCTGATAATCCGTCGAATGGGCTTCATAGACAATATGGGGTTGTGTCTCAATATATTGGCTGAGTTCCTGAGCTTTTCCCGGCTGATAATGTTCAATTTGGTGATGATCGAAATCGACTCCCGGCTGTACAACCAATGCAATGACTCGCGGCCAAACATGAGCCAGATGTGCTTTTTTCCATTCAGCCTGATGGATTTTCAGTGTAGAAGCCGCAGCAGCAGGAGTTGTAACCTGTACGCCGTCCAAATCTTCTTTGGCTCCTCCCGGTACAGGTACTTCTGTGCCAATCACATAGACAGGTGCCTCACCACCATTTACCTGCCAGCTACACTCAGCAACCAAACAAAGCCGGGCTGCACGCTCGGCTACAATTTCATCGGTCAATGGTACAGGATCATCTACACAGGACATAGAACAGTCGAGATGAATTTTACGAAATCCGGCAGCGACATAATCATAGATAAGGGTTTCAGCGAGTGCCATCGCTTCTTCAGCAAGGTGATCCTGCCAGGCATTAGGCCCCAGATGATCACCTCCTAGCCATATTTGTTCTCTTGGAAAACCGACAGAATCCGCGATATTCCATACTTTATTTCTAAAATCAATAGGTTGCATCCCAGTATAACCACCAAACTGATTGACTTGATTGGACGTCGCTTCAATTAATATGGCGGTTCCCCGCTCTTTAGCAAACCGCAGTGCACTTTCCAATACCCAGGGGTGTGCGGAACAAATAGAGTAAATTCCAACCAACTCACCAGATTTATGGCGACGGATAAGCTGTAATAGCGATTGCATAATGTTTCATGTCTCCAATACCTTAAATACATTGAGTTTTAGTGTCATTTTTTAAGCTCTGCCGTTGTTGGAATCTTTGGAGAATAGGCAGAGTAAATAGATAATAATAAGCAAGAAATGACGGGTAAAAATTATTAAGCATTGGTATTAATAACACCTAAACATTACAACAAAGGAAATCAATCGAAACTGTGATCCTGATTAAAAGTTTATTTTTTTAATCAAGCGCGAGTAAAATGCTTTTGTTTCATTATTAGACAAAAGATAATTTTTTCCGATTACTTTCAGTCGAATGTTTATAAGTGTGATATCCAATGGATTAGAAAAACTGTGATGATATATAGAAAGATATTATTCTATTTATCGTAAGTAAGAATAAATCATGGTGAGGAAAGAATGATAAAGTTCATCTGTAAAGATGAAAAAAAGATATATGAGGCTGGGGAAATTATTACACTCTCATAAATTCCCCAGCCAATAATATTTTCAATTAACTAATCGATGTTATTGGAAATCAGAAAGAAAATCAGACAATACCGGATTAAACCTGGCTGGTGCTTCCCAAAACGGTGCATGATCCACACCGACCAAACTAAATACTTGGTCTTGCCAAAGGTTTTGATAATTCAAATTTTCAACATATTCGGCATTGATGAAAGGATCACCTGCACCATTCACGATAGCCAAAGGTATTTTACTTGTTTCAGCCAATAACTTTTGATCTGTTGCCTGTGGGGAAGTAAAAGCTTCAAACATATATTGGCGTGACAACCCATCTGTTCTTGCTACTGCCTCAAGGATAAACGGCTCATGAGGAGCGTTAACGCCCACTGTTTGATAGGCATAATTCTTCACATCTTCTTCAGTGAAATCAACTTTCCCGGCAAGCCTCATATGCTCATTTTGACGAAAACCAAGTGCGACATTTTCTTTACCAGCAGCTACAGGGGGTGTACCACAAATCATCAGTCCAATCATTTTGGGGTACAGTGCCAGCATTTCCAGCCCGATATGTCCCCCTAATGACCAGCCCAAAACAACCACTCTGTTAATTCCGAGCTTATCCAGTACTTCAATAACGGTGCGGGCATAACCTGGCATTGAATATGTCTGACGTGGATCACTGGCATTAGAAGATGCACCATGTCCCGGTAAATCCAGAGCTAAAACCCGATAGTCCTTTTTAAAGTATTCTATCTGATGGCGAAATATCTCTTTACTACTTGAATTACCATGTATTAAAAGAACCGGGAGCCGATTACCGCCAGTATCTAATACTGAAATACGAGCATAACAGGTGGATATATCATAGTAGTGAATATTAGTGTGTGCAGCAGCCATGATTCTATCTCCTAATGAGTGAATAGCAGAGTAATTTTTCTGCTAAAATATACAGTAACTTATTGCATTTTATCTTGATACCTTATATGTCTTACATACTAGTGGCATGACAATACGGTATTTTTTGCCCCCTCTCAATTATTAACATTCACATACACCTGATTTTTTTCTCAATGATTCTTAAATGAATAATAACTTTAGGAATTCATTATCATTATTTTTGAATTTGCCAGATTGATTCTTTCAATAACTTTCGGGTTCCAATATGAAATTTTTTTACTATGAAAAACATTAATTAACTATGGAATTAATTATGTTGAACAAGGACATGATTCCGTTCAAATTTCTAAAAGAATAAGTGGATAAAACTATTAATTTTATGATTGTGACATCTATCTCTGTTCTCTATATTTCAAATAACTTATTACCCATTAATAGCATCTAATGTTACCAAGCAGTACCTTGCTAAATGAAAAATATGCAAGTCAGTGCGTATTTTAACGACAAATTACACAACATCTGGTCAATCAAACGGTCGTGTATTAAATAATCAACAAAGCAGCAACTTGAAAGATGAAGAGTATAGACTTAAAAAAATCATATTAATCAATAAGCCAGCTTCATAAAATGATGCTGGCTTATTTCTAAAAACTAATCATCAAAACGGTTTCGTAGGTAAATATTTACCATCCAAAGTTATTACTGCTCGGCTTCCGCCTTCTGGATCTTCGACTTTCTTAATATCTAATCTAAAATCAATTGCGCTAATAACACCATCACCAAATTGTTCATGTACTAATGCTTTTAATGTTGTTCCATATACTTGCAACATTTCATAGAAACGATAAATCGTTGGATCAGTTGGTACTCCAGTTGGAATTGAACCTCGCATAGGGACAGCCTGTAGAAGCTTTACCGCATCATCCGTAAGACCTAATTGTTCAACAACCTTCTTTGCTGCCTCTATAGGCAACGGATGTTGCCCAAGTAAAGCCGCCGTGACAAAAGCAACATTCATTCCTGTACCATTTGCAATTTCTTTCCATGAAAGATTTTTAGCAAGTTTAGCTGCAATAATACTTTCAGTCAGTTCCAAGCGAGATGTTTGAGTCGTTAATATTTGTAACATGTTACTTTCCTGTGAGACAAATCTTGACGCTATAATGTAACTGCTTATTTATAATGTCTAAGTGTCATTTTTTATGAATCTTATTAATTTTTTTGAATAGTTGGTGTTTATGTAGATAGCTTCACGAAAAACCGTTGGATTTTCGAAATAGACATTATTGTCCGGCTGGCTTTACCCGGATTTATCATCCCTTTTATTTTGGTATACAACCCCGCATTATTGATGCAAGGCAGTGACTTGAATGTGCTGTCCATTCTTTACATGATAATGATGGCATTAATTGGTATTTATTCTCTCTCTATTGCAACCTCCAACTTCTGGATGATTAAGGTCCACTGGCTGGAAAGAGTTCTCTTCACTATTGCCGCTATTCTTTTAATCAAGCCGGACATATGGACAGATTTAGCGGGCAGAATGCCGATTGTGTTATCAGGTGGTATTCATCTCCTGCGCTATAAACATTACCGGACAGTATTACGGGACAATAGCAGCAAGCATGACCTTGGAGCCAATTGAGAAAAAACAATTAATTAAAGAGGCAAAGTAAAAATGTATGACGTTATTATTATTGGTGCAGGATTAGTCGGGCTTGGTACTGCCAATGCCCTGCAAGAACATCATCCACGCTTACGCCTGCTGGTATTGGATAAAGAAAAGAATGTGGCTGCTCATCAGAGTGGTCATAACAGCAATGTTGTCCATTCTGGCATTTACTACACTCCCGGCAGTCTGAAAGCGCGTCTGGCGAAAAAAGGCAATCGAACGATATATCAGTTTTGCCAAGAACATGGCTTATATTATGATCGCTGCGGCAAAATTATTGTTGCTACACAATTAAAAGAACTCCTTTTATTAGAAAATATTTATCAACGAGGTTTACAAAACGATCTTAATGTCAGTCAGTTATCACAATCTGCTTTGAAAGAACGTGAGCCTTATGTCAATGGTCTTGAAGCAATTTTAGTGCCGGATACGGGGATCGTGAATTATCAGGAAATTGCAGCAAAACTGGCTGAGATCATACAAACAAGAGGCGGAGATATTCATTGTCAACAACAGGTAAAAGCTATCCGTGAACATAGTGATTATGTTGAAGTACAAACTCAACAACGCGGTTATCAGGCCAAATGGCTGGTGAACTGTGCCGGACTACACAGCGACAGGATTGCTAGGCTGGCGGGCTATGATACTGGTATGAAGATTGTGCCATTCCGTGGTGAATATTATGTATTGGATAGTAGTAAAAACTATTTGGTCAATCACTTGATTTACCCTGTTCCCAACCCTGATTTTCCGTTTTTAGGTGTTCATTTCACACGCATGTACAATGGTAAGCGGGATGTTGGCCCTAATGCAGTATTGGCATTTAAGCGTGAAGGCTATCATAAAACAGATTTCAGTCTGCGGGATCTGACGGAAGTAGTGACTTACAAAGGATTCTGGAAAATTGCCACACGCTATTTCGATGAAGGCCTGGCAGAAATACGTCGTTCATGTTCACGTCAGCTTTTTACTGATAATGCCCGTCAGCTCATTCCTGATTTACAGCCCGAAGATATCATACCGGGATCAACGGGTGTTCGTGCCCAGGCATTAACAGTCGATGGCAAACTGGTGGATGATTTTCACTTTGTGACCGGCCATCGCTCACTGCACGTTTGCAATGCCCCTTCACCAGCCGCTACAGCATCATTTGAAATTGGCAGAGAAATTGTAAAACAATATTTTGAAACAATTTAAGTGCTGGATTGCCCAGAAGTAAGCGCACGGTAAACATGCGCTTACTGAAGTGTGAAGTGATCACAAAGCACCTAAAATAACTAAATTTGTTTTTTAGACATACCACTTTCACTAATGCTTATTAAAATAATTTCTCTAAAAGGCTATTAAAGTAATAAATATTATAGAGATTAAATAAAATAAAACCTTGTCAAATAAAAACGCTCTCATTTATTAATTTTCATACGTCCAAATTTAAACAAATATTTTTTAAAACCATGTCTCAATATAAGAGTTACCCACTACCTTGACACATAATTCCTTCTCCTTATTCTAGTTTGACATTGTTGCAATAAACGTAAGGAGAATATCTATTATGTCTAAAACTCAGCTCGCCAATGGGGCTATATTTTATACCCAAAAGGATTACACTGGTAGTTCTTATCAATACCCAGAAAATAGTACGGAAGTAAATTTAATAGGCACTCCACTAAATGATAAGTTTCTTTCTGTCGAAGTTGGCCTGGAGTCAATAGTTTTTGCCTGGCGGCATGGCAGTGATAGTCAAGCAGGACAAATTTATCGCGAATGGGATACAAGTCAGGCTGATATTAGTGATATTCAAGGTTTGTCAAAGTTTATTGTATCTCCGTCAAACCGTGATTTGCTGGCAATAAAATTGATTAACGAATCAGGAATAGATCAGGTATTTAGGGCAAATATCCAAACTTATACCATTCCTGATGCAGTAAACTGTTATTCAGATGGCGACTATGAAGTCGTTGGCCTGATACCAAAAGATGGGCAACTATATGTTACCTCCGTAGCTGTATTTAATGATCAGAATATCGTAGTAACTCATGGTGCTGTTTATTTTAAATATAATGGCACCGACCTTGATATTGTTGCTTATGATGAAACAAAACCACCCTATATGCGGTTTGAAAAAGTCAGCAGTTATCATTTTAATTTCTATTTAGAAGAATTTCCTCAAAATGAGTAAAATGAAAACAAATTTGTATAGTGGGGAATTTTAATATAGCCCCTGAAAAGGGGCTTATTAATAATGACTTCAGTTCAAATTAATATCGCCAAACTAGCCCTAATGATAAATTCATTAATATTTACTCATTCGGATGTAAATCCACCCACAACAACTGGCTGTCTGCAACTAACGGTTTAATCGCTCCTTCCCGTATATCTTCCGGCAACCACCATGCACCTTGCCCAAAAGCAAGCTGAACAGAATTTGTGCCGGACATTTCCCAACGCCCTCTCAGAACATACAGCACCCCGCTGTGAGATGTCGGTAAACGACGTTCAGCAGTCACAACAGAAATTTCAGAACCCCAGGAAGAACGGCGAGTCAGGATATTAAAGCATTGAACAGATCCATCCAACAGTTCAGCATGTCCCCGAATATCACCGGAAAAATGGAAGGGGATCATTTTTTTCACCAACTCATGTTCCAGAAAACCCGGACTGGTTAAACGGATGCCTTTTCCCTTCAATAATACAATGGAGCGATCAATATCAGGAAATTGCCCCAGTGCCCCATTTTGATAAATAGATGTGAAGCAGACACGCCAAGCGAAATCATCAGCAACCGGCCAGCAAACAATATCCCTTACTTCTCCGATCCCTCCAGCCCATTGTTCTCTTGGTAACGTTGCATAATCGAAACATTTCATTCTCATGCTCCCCCTTTCACTACTCTTACTGTTCTACTTACACCTGAAGAGGCAATAAACGTCCAATTGCAAACTTCGCAAATAATTTTTCCTGCCGCAACCGAGAAACAATTAAAATGTGATTAATTACCCGTATTCCTTTAATAACATACGGCACAAACTTCCCAATGTTTTCATGGCTGCCGCCTGAATTTCATTCCACGCAAACGAAGTGTTCAACCGGAAAGCGTGATCAAACTGAGAACTGGTGGAAAACATGCTACCGGGTGCAATGCTGATGCCTTTAGCCAGCGCCTGTTGATATAACCGATTAGCATTGAAAGGCGGTTCGAATTCCAGCCAGATAAAATAACCTCCACGAGTGCTGTTAACTTTGACCGACGGAGGGAAATATTCACTGACTGCCCGCAGCATCTGAATTTGCCTTTGCTCCAATTGACGCCGCAACCGCCTTATATGGTTATCATACCCTCCCTGAGTCAGGTATTCCGCAATCGCCAACTGTGTGGGGATACTGGCTGAAACGGTACTCATCATCTGCAATTGTTGGATCTTTATCGCATGTTTTCCCGCAGCGACCCATCCGACGCGATACCCGGGAGCGAGACATTTTGAAAAGGATGCACAGTGCATGAAATTATTTTCCTTGTCCCATGCTTTGATTGGCATCGGCGGATCCTGATCAAAATAGAGTTCGCCATAAACATCATCTTCAATCAGGATAATGCCGCTTCGGTTCAGAATTTCAACTAACCGCTGTTTATTTTCTGTCGGCATACTGACACACAACGGATTCTGAAATCGGGACATCAGCCAGCAAGCTTTTATTTGATATTTACCAACAACTTCTTCCAGTACATCCAAATCAATACCTGTTTTCGGATCTGTTTTTATAGCAATAGCTTTCAAACGTAAACGCTCTATGGCCTGTAATGCACCATAAAAAGCCGGTGACTCAATCACTACCCAATCTCCGGGGGAAGTCGCTGACTGTAAACTAAAACTCAACGATTCCATTGCGCCTGCTGTGATCACAATTTCATCAGGAGAAACATGGATACCTTGTGCGGCATAACGGCGGGATATGTTACGCCTCAATCGTTCATTTCCCGGTGGTAAATTAGCCAATGAACTGTGGGGAACAAAGCGACGAGCGACTGAGGCCAGTGTTTTGGCTAACTTGGGTTCTACCAGCAAGGAAGGATCAGGAAATGCGGAACCAAAAGGAACGATTCGTGGATCTTTACCCGCTTGTAAGACATCAAAAATTGAGGCGCTAATCTCCACATTTTCACTCAGATTCAGTTTCTTTCCCCCTTTTGCCGCTGCAAACGGTTTTATCCGCGGGGCAACATAATAGCCTGATTGCGGACGTGCCACGATCCAGCCCTGACTTTCTAATAATTGATAGGCTTGCAGCACCGTCATCAAACTTAATCCCGACGATTTCACCGATTCCCGCAGTGATGGCAGCCTGTCCCCCACTTGCCAAATGTCATCCTCTATCTGTTGGCGGATCGTTACTGCCAATTGTTCGTAGCGCGTCATATGCAGGCCTTTGGTTAAACTGCTATCCCCCCATCTTTCCAATTACAGTTTTGTTGGCTGCATTCTGAAAACTATAGGGTATATATTCAGAGTATTAATAATCTTTCACTATTATACCCGAATCCCTACATTTTATTTGCCTGCACCTTCTCACTTCGCTGGCCAGTTTAAGACCCTGGTATCTATTCAAGATAACAGTGAACCGAATCCCGGAGCGAATGTGCCTAGCCCAAGCTCTCACTCATAAGCGATCATCTTGTGTGGGATTAGCCCAATCAGTACACAAATTAGAATCTGCCTGATCCGATGAATCGGTAAACTGGATCGCATTCGTAGCACGACGATTCACTTTCAAATCGAAAATATCAAAACGGTTGTAATGCCCTGTTATGTCGTGCATCTGGCGGGGTTGAATACAACGGTTCAGATCAATTTCCGCATAGACAATTCCTTCTTTATCAATCAGGGGATGACCAATTACACGCCCATCCGGCCCGACAACTCCCGTAAACGCACTATTAGACCGTGCCAGCAATTGTTCAGCTTCGGGATGGCTGGCTGTCATAGCCTGTGCGATTTCCGCGGAAATAGTGGAACAGGAAACGAGGGTAAAAACCTTACCTTCAAAGCAATGCGCAGCCGCACGTAAACGGATCGCCTCAGCCATATCATAATCTGCTGGTGCAACAGGCAGGGAGATATAACTGGCAACATGTACCAGCTCTCCCTGAGATAACAAAGCAAAACGTGCCAACGGGTTGGTATTCTCACCACAGGCCAGCACCCCCAGTGGGCCAATACTCGTATCATGCACTTTTAACGAAGAAGCATCACCATTCGCCCATGTCAGTTTTTCAGCCCATGTCGGGACCAGTTTACGATGGCGTCCCAAAATACGCCCGTCATCAGAAATAGTCACCAGTGTGTTATAGAGCGTTGCAATACCTGTGGGACTGCGTTCATTCACGCCAATCACAACATTGATATGATGACGAGCAGCAGCTTGAGCGATTTTATGGATCTCAGCCCCCGGCACTTCAATAGCAGATTTGCACAGTTTTTCAAACCACGGACTGCCCTGAACGGGCGTCATTACCCAGTTCCAATAGGGATAACCCGCAATAAATACTTCAGGAAAAGCCACCAGACTGGCGTCATTATCTGCCGCCTCATGGATAAGCTGGCAAACGAGATCAACTGTCGCTTCTGTATCCAGAAAGATCGGCGCAGCCTGTACCGTAGCTGCCTTGAATTTAGGAAGATTCAACATATCAGGCTCCTGTTTTCTTTATACCCGCTATATGAATATTTACACAGCAATAACGGGGTGGCGCAAATCACCTATTTTCTCAAGATGTGCTTCAATGACATCCCCCGGCCATAGCCATTCCTGCGGATCACGTCCCGCCCCGACACCTGATGGCGTTCCTGTAGCGATGATATCTCCCGGCTCCAGTGTAATACCCTTACTGATATCTGCGATCAAAGCATTAACTTTGAATAACATATGATGAGTATTGGAATCCTGTTTAGTCACTCCATTAACTTTCAGACTCAAAGCAAGATTATGCGGGTCGGGAATGTCATCAGCAGTGACAATGCAAGGGCCGAAAGGTGCATAGGTATCCTGACCTTTAGAGTAGATCCACTGCCCGGCACGGCGACAGTCACGGGCACTCATGTCGATAATCAAACTATAACCAAAAACATATTTCAGTGCGTCAGACTCCGGTACACCCTTCGCACGCTGCCCGATAATCACGGCTAACTCCACTTCCCAATCCAATTGCCGGGTGATTTCATGATTGTGTTCAATCGCATCTCCCGGACCAATGATTGTGGTTGGTGGCTTAGAAAAAATAATCGGCTCTTTTGGCAGATCTTTTGCCGTATCGAGAGACAGACTGGATTCCTCAACATGTTCAACATAATTCAGCCCAATGCCGAAAATGTTTTTGCGCGGGCGGGGAATAGGAGCCAGAATTTCTACATTCTCCAATGGCCGGGCCACGCCGATTGGCCATAGACCTTCAAACGAATTTAACAATATGGTTGTACTGTTTACGGCCAATGGTCCCAATTCGATAAAGTCCAGCATGTTATCCGGTAAGACACTTCCGGCATGGGCAGCCAATTTTGCCAAATCCACCACATGATTATTTATAATCGCCCCCAACCGTGCAGCAGCGGTTATTTCGGTACGATAAGTGATTAAACGCATCTTTATTCTCCTACTCGTTGATGTCCGTCGTTATCGGCCAGGGCTTCTTCATAATACAACTGTAATGCCCGTATCACCGGCAGGTCGTTGAAACAGAATAAACAGGCATCTTCCGTTTGTGATGTATTGACATGTTCATGCAGTGCCCATGAAGGAACACAGAAAATATCCCGCTCCTGCCAGTCAAACCGCTGACCATCAATAACAGAATAGCCCTGTCCTTTCGCTACCTGATAAATGAAACTACCAGTATGCCTGTGCGCCTTACCAACGAATCCGGGGCGTAATAGCTGCATACTGGCACCAAGAGTTGGCATCACATGGCCTCCGGTCAGCGGATTAGTGTAGTGCATCAGCATGTCATCAAATGGTGAACCTTCTGAAACACGGGCATAACGTTGCAGCGCTGCATAGGTTGGCTCCCATTGATATTTGAACAATGGAGAATAAGGTTTATCCCAACCGATATTTTGCGGGCGCAAGGCCGGCGCTCCCCAAAGAGCAACAGAGGCATCTACGGGTTCTGTTACCGCCTGACGTAAATCAGGATGTACCTTATAAAAACCAGCTTCCAGTACATTGACCAACGGAATATCCAGACCGTCCTGCCAGATACATTGTGAACCATCAGGATCAACGCCATGTTCATGCCATGTCCCACCGGGGGTCAAAACAAAATCATTCGCTTCCAGCGGCATCTTCTGTCCATTAACAATGGCATAAGCTCCGCGCCCTTCCATAATAAAACGCAGAGCGGACGAGGAGTGAGCATGAGCTGATGCCGCTTCTCCCGGCCGCATAGTCTGAATCCCGGAATAAAGTAGCCCCACGGCACTGGATGAACCCGGATCTCCAGCATTGTTCAGATAGACCACACGACGACCCGCTTTTTCCGGTGTAACTAAATCAGCAGATTTCAGGACATGTTCACGCAGAACGCTATAACGCCAAAGTACCGGAACCGAAGCTGATTTCGGTTGCCACGGTTCAATTTTATTGGCGATTGTCCAGAGTGCGCCTGTTCTGTGCTTCTCCAGTTCTTTGTAATAAGCCAACAGTTCAGGGTTATCGGCTACATTAGCGCGACCGATAATATTTTCCCGATATTGATCATGTGGTTGGACATTTTCTTGTTGAGACATGGGTATCTCCTGTACGGATGGTAACTGTGATTTGGAAGCTAACCTGAAATCTATTGAACACCTCTCTGTATCTGCATCAATTGGTGTTCCAGTTGCTGTTTGCCGTAAAGATAGGGTTTCGGCCAATCAACGTTTGTCCAGCCATATCTGGCACATTCATGTAGCAACCAGGCCGCATCGGATAAAAATGGACGTGATAAAGCACAGAGATCGGCACGACCTGACGCAATAATTCCGTTGATCTGATCAGCGTCTGTAATCGCACCAACCGCGATAACCGGCACATTGCCCTCATTACGAATACGATCAGCCATCGGAATCTGGTACATGCGCCCGTAAACAGGCCGTTGTTCAGCAGAAACTTCCCCTGTGGAGCAGTCCACCATATCCACCCCCGCATTGTGGAAGTGCCGGGCAATCAAGACAGCTTCATCAATGCTAGTTCCTCCCTCAACCCAATCAGTGGCAGAAATGCGCACAGATATCGGCAAATCAGCCGGCCAGACATCACGTACCGCTTTAAAAACAGCTAACGGGAAGCGAAGTCGATTTTCCAGTGAGCCGCCATATTCATCATCACGCAGGTTAGTTACTGGTGAAATAAAACTGGAAAGCAGGTAACCGTGGGCAGCCTGAATTTCCAGCCAATCAAAACCCGCATCAATAGCCCGGCGGGTTGCCGCGACAAACTGTGCAATAACCTCACTCATTTGCGCCCTTGTGATAGCTGCCGGAATTTGTGAACTCTCTGATAAATAAGGCACAGCCGATGCTGAAACCAGAGGCCAGTTTCCTTCCGGCAACGGATGGTCAGACTGTTCCCATCCCCGTTGGGTTGAACCCCGTCGTCCCGCATGCCCCAATTGAATACCGATCAGGGTATCTGTGTTCTGATGGATAAAATCGGTAATCAGCCTCCATCCCTGCACTTGTTGGTCATTCCACAATCCTGTGCACGCAGGAGTCACACGCGCCTGAGGTGAAATTGCTGTCATTTCGGCGATCACCAACCCCACACCGCCCAATGCTCTGCTGCCAAGATGAACCTGATGAAATAACCCCGGAATGCCATCCACTGCCTTATACAGTAGGGTAGGGGAAACCACGACACGATTTTTCAGGGTTACTCCCCGCACCGGATAAGGTGTCAGTATCGGTGGAGTTAAGGGAGATTGTTGGTCAGGCTGCTGATTGAACCAACGTTCATAACTTTCCAGCCACGTTTTATCCCTCAACCTCAGATTTTCATGAGAAATACGTTGTGAACGTGTCAGCAAAGAATACGCAAACTGTTCCGGTGGAAAATCTTCATAGCGCGCTACATTTTCAAACCATTCCGTGGAGTTACGTGCCGCATTCTGGATTTTCAACACTTCCACACTGCGTACTTTCTGGTAATGTGACAAGCCCGCAGACAAATCTCCCTGATGCGTTTTCAGACTGTTAGTCAGTTCAATCGCATCTTCTAATGCCAGTTTTGTCCCGGAGCCAATAGAAAAATGGGCGGTATGGGCAGCATCCCCCATTAATACGATCGGTACATTTTTGCCGTTACCGCCCTCCGGCCTGATCCAGTGCACCCAATGATTACAGATGACACGAGGAAAACGGATCCAAATAGCAGCCCCGCGTAAGTGCGCTGCATTGGATATCAACTCATATCCATCCAGCCACGGTGCGAATATCTTTTCACAATATGCAATGCCCTCTTCCTGTGACATTTTATCGATACCTGCGGCCAACCACGCCCCTTCTGTCGTTTCAACGATAAAAGTCGATAGCCCTTCCTGAAATTGGTAGGCATGAGCCTGAAACCAGCCATGTTCTGTTTCAACAAACAAAAATGTAAAAGCATCAAATACTTTGTAGGTTCCCAACCAGACAAAACGGCAATGGCGTTGATCAACATCAGGTTCAAAGGCATCAGCATAGCGGGTACGGGTTTGGCTGTTGATCCCATCAGAAGCAATCAGCAAATCGGCATCGTATCTTCGGGCGATTTCCTGTTCGTCCTTAACCTGCGTTTCGAATACCAACTCAACCCCCAACTGCTGGCAGCGATCTTGCAGGATATTGAGTAATTTTTTACGGCCAATACCGATAAATCCATGACCGCCGCTACGATTTACCGTTCCCTTGAGGTGGATATCAATATTTTCCCAACGGCTGAATTCTGCACCAATGGTACTGGCTGATACCGCATCTGCCACATTCAGGTTTTCCAATGTTGCGTCCGAAAACACCACTCCCCAACCAAAAGTATCATAGGGACGATTACGTTCGATCACGACAACACGGTTATCAGGATTCTGTAACTTCATCAGCAAACCGAAATACAAACCCGCTGGCCCGCCGCCAATACATACGATGTTCATATTTTTTTTGTTCATGATTTATCTCCTGTTACACCATACCTGCCACGGCGCATAAGTTCAGTTCAGGGATTCAGTCAAGGTATTTAGTTAAGGTATTTAGTTAAGGTTATATAGTTGAGACATTGTTTTAATTAAGGCATTTTTTTAATTAAGGAATTGATTTAGTTAATGAGTAATAAAGTTCATCAGGGATTGGGATGGCCTGATGGGTATCCAGTGATGTCGTAACATAAGTCTGAACAGCACTCATCCTTAATTCTCCTTCCCTGCTGATACAGCGCTGGCGTAGTTTCAGTGATTTTTTGCCTATCTGTTCAACATTTAATTCCAGCCAAACCTGATCTCCCATTCTGCTGATCGCCTTAAACTCTGCCTCTAAATGAACAGTTGGCAGGCCAAAGCGATGCTTAGCAATATAATTGGCATATCCGATTGAAGTTAATTCATCGAACCAGTCTTCGAACAAATTGTTGAACATCACAAAATATTGGGGATAAAACACAATCCCCGCAGGATCACATTCAGAAAATCGAATCTTATGAGGCTGTACAAATCTAAGCAGGCTCATCAGTGACTCCTCCTCAATGTTGTCGTTTTAGTACCTTGTTCTAAGATAGTTGCTTCAAGATGCTGTTGGTACTCACGTAACCGGTTGCCATCTTCATCCGCTGATGCTGCCTCACGCAGTTGTCGCAAGTTGGCCGAAGACAGATGAACGAGATGGCGATCAATGATACCCATCAGGCTTTGAAAATTACGCAATCCACGGCTATGGGTATCACCGTATCCTTTAATCAACTGCTGACATAGGGCAATTTCCACAGCCAACTCCGGGTCATGTTTTGCCGCAATCACGATCCGCTGCAACCAGTTTTCAATCCGTTCGGTTTCATGCTGAAAACGCAAGGTACGGCGGCGGACACGGCGTAAACCCGCCAGCGTATACAGCAACAGAAATCCCCAAATTGAACTGGTGGTAATTACACGACCGCGGCTGAGTAGTTTTGTCAGTGTCCGGTTTACAAAATGAGGACGGGATAACCAGCGACCAACATTGGCGGGCAAGGTGTCACAGATCTCTTCCATTCTGGGATGAAAGAATTCATTAATTTCAACAACCTGTTTACTATGTGCCCGCACTTCTTTATGAACCCGCTCGAACCGCCTGGCTCTGATTTTCAGATCTGCCACCCGGATGGTATCTTCATAAGTCATCCACAACGCCAGATAACGGGCAGTTTCACACAGTAGTCGCTGATGATGTTTTCCAGTCTGCTCCATCAGATTCTGCAACCTCTCAAGATATAAATCGGCATAAGCCGGATCCTGATAATCCACCAAACGTCTGACTGCTTCAGCAGCAATCTCATGGGTAGAAGAAGGCAATGTTTTTCGAATATGCAATAAAAAAACGTTTATGCGCTCGTCATTGGTACAGTTATGGCTGAAACGATTACGATTTAAGCGGCCATATTGAGAATGCTCATGATGAGAACGATGATAGCAAGGCTGATAGCCAGACTCTTCTGACTGTACCCTGCTCAACCCCAATCCAAACGCTTGCAGGCTAGGTTTTACCCCCACGCCTCCTTTGATAATCGTTTTTTCAAAATGCATACGGCTGAATGGCAAGATCCCCGTACCACAGAGTGCCCCAAATAACACAGCACTAATCACACTACCGCTCTTTTCTGCCATCCATGCCATGTCAAAATGGACAAAACGCAACGCAGCCTGTCTTGATTGCTGGATCAGGACATGGCTATCCACACGCCCATCACCCATTGCTGTTTTCTCCTCCATTGAGAATACACGGTGAGTTGAAGTGATCAGCGTAGTACGATCCGGCGTCACAAAGCCGCGCTGAACTGCGCGTCCGGCTTCCATTAACTCAGAAGCCAGTACAATATCCACATCTCCGGGCGTCGGCATTAATGCCAGTACCGGCGCTGGAACATCCGGATCATCTGCTCCGGGGAACAGTTCAACATAATAGATCGTCGCACCTGTCCGTTGTGCGACACCGGGTACGGATGTTACCTGAGCAAAATAACCATACTCTTCACTCAAATTGACGATCCAATCTGCCAGTACACCACCGCCTTCACCTCCCATTGCCAAAATCGCAATTTTGATAGGTTGGATTTTCGGTTTCATAATCGGAGACTGAATGGATGATGACATAAACATAATTTCCCCTTAGAGCCTACAGGGACTGGCTTTTAAGCGTCATATCGCTCGCGACGTTTAGTATCACAACGTTGCAAGTAACCGATGATCCCTTTACGAATCCAATGGAGCAACCGCTCCCAGTAGTTGGGGTTGGTTATGATCCGGGCCTTGAAAAAAGAGGGGCACAACACCGCGACATGGGAAACTTCCCCGCACAATCCACAACCCACACAGCTATTCAATACTGTTGCCACCGGATCGGTACGCAAGGGATCAGGATTTGGCTTAATCGACAGTGAAGGACAACCAGACAAACGAATACAAGAGTGATCTCCGGTACAAGTATCAGGATCAACACCAAAACGTTCACGCACTACTCGTTGCCCTGCCGCTATTGCCTCTTTGTTCCTTTTCTTCTCACGGCGCTGTTTATTCAACATACATTCACTCTGTGCGACCACGACTTTCGGTCCCCGTTTACCTGTTGTCAGTGCTTCCCGCAAAGTATGGATCATGGCTTTGAGGTCATAGGTACGTTTGATCGTGCGTATCCACTTCACTCCAACACCTTTAACCGCTTTTTCAATATCATGACCCGTGCTGCGACTGGAGTTGAAAGCAGTTGAAGATGGTATATCCTGCCCACCTGTAGCAGAGGTGTAGCTGTTGTCCACAATAATGGTCAAATTGTCACTGCGATTAAAAACACTGTTAGCAATACCGCTCGTCAACCCGTTATGCCAGAATCCCCCATCTCCCATCACTGAAATCGCTCGCTTATTCGCGACTGGCGCACTTAATGCTGCCGCGCTCGCTGCACTTAGCCCATATCCCATCGTGGTATTCCCCAAATTGAATGGGGGCAAGATGGCAAACAGGTGGCAACCAATATCCGCACTGACATGATGTTGCCCCAGTTCCCGCTCTATCAGCTTCATAGCGGTAAAGATCGGACGCTCCGGGCAGCCCGTACAAAATCCGGGTGGGCGGGTATGAACCACATTATTTTCTGTAACTGATGATTTTTTGTCTGATGAGTTTTTATCTGATAAATCTTCAGCAGGTAAAGTAACAGCCGGAATGCGCACCTGACAGGCAGCGACCGTTACTTCGGCTTCAACCTTGTCGTAACGTTCAAGGAAAGCACGAACTCCCGCCAACACAGTGGCTGTATCGTATTCTCCCGCCATTGGCAGTAAATCTTTACCATGTAACCGAATGGTAATATCACGCTGCCGTAAGATATTAGCGACATTTTGTTCTACAAAATTAGGTTGACCTTCTTCCAATACTAAAATTGCCTGCTTGCCATAACAAAAGCGTTCAAATTCCTCATCAAGCAATGGATATGCCACATTCATGACATACAGCGGAATCCGGCTATTACCGAACACATCCGCCAGCCCTAACAAATTTAAGGCTCTGATCACGGTGTTATAGCATCCTCCCTGCAACGCAATACCTATGTCATCAGCGCTTTCAGCAAAAAATTCATTCAATTCATTCTGCTGAATAAAGCGCACAGCAGCAGGCCAGCGTTCCTGAATTTTCTCTTTCTCATGTAAGAAACTGGCAGGAGGCAGAACAATGCGATTGAGCTCACGCGCCGGATTTACTAATGCATCTTTTATTTTGAACGCTGATACGCGATTATCTGCACAAACAAACCGACCATGCACATGACAGGCACGAATACGCATCTGCAACATCACTGGTGTATGGCTGGCTTCCGACAACTCAAACCCCATTTTTACTGCCTGCACAATTGAAGGCAGATTGGGACGCGGATCAAGCAACCAGATCTAGGATTTCATCGCAAACGCATGGCTGCGCTCCTGCATGATGGAAGAACCTTCACCATAATCTTCACCGACAATAATCAGCGCACCGCCTAAAACACCACCAGATGCCAGATTTGCTAATGCATCTGAAGCAACATTTGTGCCTACAGTCGCCTTAAATATGGCAGCACCGCGTAATGGATAATTAACAGAAGCAGCAAGTGTGGCAGCGGCGGTTGCTTCACTGGCGCTGTTTTCAAAACGAATACCATATTCGGAAAGGATTTCCTGCGCATCAGCCAGAACATCCATCAGATGGGAAATGGGCGCTCCCTGATAACCTGCAATATAAGCAACGCCTGATTCCAACAACGCTTTTGTCACAGCGAGTATGCCTTCCCCACGGAAAAGTTCGCCCTGACCCAGGCGTAATTTTTCCACTTCCTTAACAAATGATCGTTCCGCCATGATCAATTACCTCGTATTTCTGTTTTGCTACAGCTTGTTAAAGTTAAAAGAAGACCAAAAGAAGACCTTAAAAGAAAACAGGGACGGGTATTATGTAATGAGAGTATGAATCAACGGTCAATACATAATCTGTCATGTAATTATGATTTACGCAGTGTCTGGATAGAACATGCAGAGAGCGGATAAAAAAGCCCGTCAAAACAGATAAGAATGAGAGTGTTTGAAACTCATTACTATCTTAATAATGAGTAAGGTTCCTCATGAATATATTCACAATCATATATCTTCCATTTAAGCAAAATGTGGATACTGCTAGTAGAAAACTGTATAGCTTTAATAAATGTTTAAAGAGGTATCTAATAATGATGGGCAATCAGTGGTCTCACTATTATTCTGATCCCAAAAGCTCTGATTCAAGGTACGCAGACCCAAAAAATGCAGTATCCAAAATTGAGTCTCACCTCAGTTCTCCAGAACATTTGCTTTTTTCATCCAATGATCTTGATGAAGTGAGATCGATGGTCGGTCGGGTGATGAAACCCCACCAGCTAAATATACTGGGTAGCAGCCGGAAGCTGGATGCCAGAATGCACTATATCCCGTTTGGAGACTTTTCCATAAGCCGCCTGCGTTACGGAGCTAATGTTGAAATCAATCCGAACACATTGGGATCTTTTTTTCTTATTCAGATGCCGTTATCAGGTTGTGCCTGTATTGAAAGCGGCGGTCAGCACCTTGATTCAACACCGAATCTGGCATCCATCCTCAGCCCGGATCAGCATACCTCCATGCACTGGAGTGCTGATAATGACCAGTTTATGGTCAGGATCTCCCGCTCTTTGCTGGAGAGAACTCTTATCGGACAGTTGGGGCATCCTTTAGATCAACCACTAGTATTTGAACTGGGGTTTGAATGGCAACGTTATCAGACGTGGCGCTGTCTGATGCTCTATCTGCTTGAATGTGCGACACAAGTACCTGATATTCTGCAATATAAACTTATTACTGGTCAGATTGAGCAATTACTTTCTGTTACCCTGCTGTCCACCCATCAGCATAATTACAGCGGCCTCCCCGCTAATCGTCGCTGTTCCATTCGCCCACGGCATGTACGAAAAGTGCAGGAATATTTACAGGCTCACGCCCATGAACCTATTACGGTAGAGCAACTTGCTCAAGTGGCAGGAGTCAGCCTTCGCAGTCTCTACTCCGGTTTCAGGGAATTTTTGGCTATCAGCCCAATGCAGTATTTGCGCGACTTGCGCATGGAACATGTTCGTACGGAGCTACTGGCAGGAGAAGCAAGCAATGTCACGGGAGTCGCCCTGCGTTGGGGGTTCGCCCACATGGGACGATTCAGTGCCGAATATAAAGCACGCTATGGTGAAACACCGAGTGAAAGTTTGAAGCGTGGGTGAATTTAAACAAAATACCTCCGATTATCTGATTATTAAAAATCAAGGCGGCAAGAACAAATATAATTCGAGATAAAAATTTATAATAAACGATCTTACCTTCATATATTGCTTATAATTAATTCATTATTTTAAATCTAAAAATAATAATTCTATCGAAGTTTTAAACTTTGTTCACCCACCAACAAAAATAATATTATTATATAATTAATAACTTACCAACAAAATAACTTAATAAAATTATTTATCAAAATAAAAAACACCAATATCGCAATCAAATCATCAGCAGATGATTATAAAGAGCTTTAAATATACTGCCTTACATCTATAAACCATAAAAAAATTGCCATAATAAACAAAAAATAATATAGACATCGACTCAAATGAGAATCACTATTGCATTGCAAAAGATTTTATGACCATGAAGTGACAAATAAAAGCAATAATAATATTACTGAAAACAAACTAAAAAGATAAGGTAGGTAACAAGGATGTATACTTGAAATATCGAAAATAAAAACTTAATCATTGGCCGATAAATATTAACTATTTTTCATGAAGGAGAGTGTTGAAAGATTGCGAGATTATCTGTAATAACATTATGATAGATGATGCCAATACCTGTTAACCGAAAATAACAATTTAATATTGAAAGATATAAAACAAAATATAGCATCCTTAATTATATCAATGCTAAAACATAAATTAATTAAGGTCAGGCAAATAATTAAATCTACTCATTTACACCATAAATTACAAATAACTTGTAAACGGAATACATTCGTATAATTTATTATGATAATATCTGAGAATTCATTGCATCCGAACTTATATCCCCTCCATCCTTCTCAGGAAGATGTGTTTTACGAACAAGCGCTTTATGAGAATAATCCGATACACAACCTCAATTGGTATACTGTAATAGAAGAAGAGGTCGATATAGCCCTGTTACAAAAAGTGTGGAACGTATTACATCAACATATTGATATGTTGCGCTTGCGTATATCGGTTAATTCAGATAATGAAGCGATACAATATATTGAAGAACAGAGTATACCGGAAACAATTATATTTCATGATGTTGCCATGCAGGCTGAACCAGAAAAATCAGCAATACTCTGGATGCAGCAACAACTTGAAATACCAATGGATTATTTGAAGGAAACGCCATATCAGATTTTCTTGATCCGTCTGGCTGATGAAAATTATTATTTCTTCACTAAAATTCACCATATTATGATTGATGGTGTCGGATTATACCGGCTTCATAAATATGTCCATAAATTATACAAATGCTTTAAGGATAGCACATCAATAGCATGGCTGTCAGATATTCCACAATATTTAACAACAATAACCAAGGCAAGAGAATATTTAAGCACTCTTCATTATGAAGAAGATAAAAATTATTGGCTTAATTTTCTAAAAGAAAATGAAATACACCAGTTAACGCCTTACTATAAAAATACAGGGCCTGGCAATAGTACGTTAATATTGCCCCTTAAGACTAAAAAAGATTTACTTGTTTTTTGCAGTGAGCATAAAACTAACTTACTGGCTGTCTTTTCTGGTCTTATCACCATTATGATGATAGAACTTACCGGGCAACAAGAGTTGGTATTTAACACGATCACACATGGAAGAAGGGAAAAATCAGAAAAATATGTTGTTGGCATGCAGGCAAGTACGTATCCCGTGTATTGTCACATCTCAAGCACATCCAGTGTGATTGAACAGATTAAGCGAATGGAATTAGCACTGAAAGACAGTTATCGTCACAGTAAATTTCCTCATTCACATCTTACCCGGCTTGCGAGTCAGCATAGGTTTTCTTTACCCAACATATCTATATTTTATGAACGTTTTTATGAATCAGCCGCTGAAATTACCGAAAATCAATATTATCATCTGGATGAAGTATTTAATATTTATCCTATCGTCTTTCGATTGAAAGATTATGGATATGATCAGGAACTAAAAATAACGATAGATTATCGACAGGAATATTTTAGTGA
>NZ_NIBS01000090.1 GCF_002632465.1 Xenorhabdus budapestensis
TGTTGTGGTCAACAAAAATTGGTCACTGGCTTAGCGTTTTTCCAAAATAATCGTTCTGACTCATTGGGCGTTAACCCATTGTTATACCAGTGAGGACGAAGCTGGCTGTAATAACCTGTTATGTATTGAATAATAGAATGGTAAGCTTCCCTAAAATTTGTATACCCTGCCAAAGGGACCCATTCACTTTTTAAGCTCCGGAAAAAACGTTCCATCGGGCTGTTATCCCAGCAATTTCCCCGCCGGCTCAGGCTTTGTTTAATACCATAACGCTGCAATAATCGTCTGAACGCTTTGCTGGTATAGTGACTACCTTGATCACTGTGAAACAGGATCCCTTGAGGTCTCCCTCTGGATTCAAATGCCCTTTCTAACGCTTTCTTCGTCAGTTCAGAGTCCGGCGAGAAAGACATCGCCCAACCGATGGGTTTACGGGCAAAAAGGTCGATGACGACCGCCAAATAAGCCCAACGTTTACCGGTCCAGATATACGTTACATCCCCACACCACACCTGATTGGGTTCGGTGACCGCAAATTGACGGTCAAGATGATTGGGAATATCGTCATGTTCCTGTTCCTTACAGGAATAGCGATGTGTCGGCTGCTGGCGACTGACCAGCCCCAGTTCAGCCATTAATTTTCCCGCCAGCCATCGGCCCAATGGCCTGCCTTTGGTGGTGACTATCGTCGCCATTGTCCGTGCACCGGCTGAGCCGTGGCTCTCGTTAAAAGCTTCACGCACCAGACTCTTTAATTTTACTCGCTCAGGATCGGGCGGCTTCCTCCGGTTTTGCCAGGCTTGATAACTACTGCGATAAACGCCAAACAGTTGGCAAAGGAAAGCCACGGGATAATGCACTCTGAATTGCTCGATTAGCGAGAATTGTTCAGGTAATCCGACATCAAGAGTGCTGAAGCCTTTTTTAAAACTTCATTTTCCATTTCAAGGCGTTGGAGTTTCTTTTTCAGGTTGCGGATTTCAATGTGCTCCGGCGTGATGGGCGAAGCGTTGGGAGATTTTCCCTGCCGTTCCTGTTTTAACTGATGAACCCATCGCCCCATGGCGGACTGACTGACATTCATGGCTCTGGCGGCATCGGCAATACTGTAGTTTTGGTCAAGCACTAACTGTGCTGACTCCAATTTAAATTCGGGGCTGAAACTTCTTTTCATCATGTCACCTGTTGAATTATCGAAGTGAGCATATCACCTCTATAACGGTGACCAAAATCATTGAACCACATCAATATT
>NZ_NIBS01000091.1 GCF_002632465.1 Xenorhabdus budapestensis
GATATCTGGAATTCGTCCATTAACAAAAGCACTCACCAGATACGGGTGACCGGACGCGGTAAATGTCAGGATTTGGTTGATTGTTCGGCAAAATGGCCGAACAACGTGATTACCTCGGCGACGGCATTACAAATTGCTCAAAAACTGGCGCAATGGTACGGCATTGAAGTGAAATCGGATGTGACTGAGATGAAAGCCGTACCGCAATTCACCCTGAACTGGGGGGAGTCTTCACAGGAAATCATTGATCGCATTACTCGCTGGTCTGCCCTGCTGTATTACGACACACCAGACGGTAATTTATTTCTGACCCGTGTCAGTGACAAAGTGGCTGCCAGTGGTGTGGCGCAGGGGAAAAACATTGAGCAGGCAGATTACCAGTCCGCCATGAATGAGCGGTTCTCAGAGTACATCGGCCTGTCGATGAATGTCAGCGGGTTAAGTGAACTGTCGGCAGGAAAAGGTTATGACGTGGTGACGATTGCGACAGCCAAAGATCCGGAAGCGGAAAAGATGCGCTACCGCAATTACGTCACTATTATCGAAAGTACTTTGCATACCTGGAAAAAACAGCAAGACGCGATTAACTGGGAAATGAACCGACGTTATGGCCGCTCTAAAGTACTCAAAGTCTTGGTTGATAGCTGGCGGGATGTCAGCGGGACACTGTGGACGCCCAATACCCTGATCCCGATCCATTTACCGGCATTCGGGCTGGAATCCGAACAATGGCTGTTATCTGAAGTGTCTTATGTTCGTAATAAAGATGACGGCACACGGGCAGAACTGACCCTGATGCCGCCGGCAGCGTTTGCCGTACAACCGTATGAATTTTACGATG
This sequence comes from Xenorhabdus budapestensis, assembly GCF_002632465.1. Taxonomy (GTDB): domain Bacteria; phylum Pseudomonadota; class Gammaproteobacteria; order Enterobacterales; family Enterobacteriaceae; genus Xenorhabdus; species Xenorhabdus budapestensis. Next base: position 842 of record NZ_NIBS01000091.1, read on the forward strand.
CAATCATGGAATTGCGTGACGGAGGTTATTCACATGATGGAAGCCATTAGAAATTTAAATCGCCGCGCAATGATGATGCTCGGTTTAGGCAGGGTAACTACCTGTAATGATAAAGGGGTTATCCAGCAAGTACAGTATCAAACCGCGATGGAAGTTCGGGACAACACGCACCGGATCGCCGAGTTTGGTTTTTCATCCGGGTTACCTGCCGACACCGATGTCGTACTGGCGTTCTTAGGCGGTGACCGCTCTAAT
>NZ_NIBS01000092.1 GCF_002632465.1 Xenorhabdus budapestensis
TAAGTGATTAAGAAAAATTAATTGCAAATTGAGCCCCATAACCTTCCAATAGCGTATTTAGCTCATACTCCATTGTCTCCTGAGTCCAGGTGATAAAACGTCGCCAGTGATACTTGGCTTGTTTCCAAACGATTTCAATTAGATTCAGCTCTGGGCTGTAGGCAGGAAGATAAAGTAACAGCAGGTTGTGTTCTCGTAACCAGCGATGTCTGATTTTTTCCTCGATCCCATGGTGGATACGCGCATTATCCAACACTAAAAATGTCAGGCGGTTGTCTCCTTGTTTGGCGGCCTGCTCTAAAAAATCAATCACATCCGTTCGGGTGATATTGCCTGATGTTGTCTGGTAAAACAGCGTGTTGTCCGTGTAATTTAACGCCCCCAGAACTGACCGTCTGTCATGGAGTTGAGGCTCAGTCTCATGGGGTTTACCCCGTGGACTCCATCCATATTGCACCGGAGGAGACGCGGCAAAACCGGCTTCATCAAAATAGATTAGTCGGTAATGGCCTGACCGTGCGCCGGCCTTAATTTTATTCAGTAAGGCGGATTTTTTAGCAAACTCCGTTTCGTTGCGCTTTTTTTAAGCGACAGGCGGGTTCGTTTATAGGTGAGCCCCTGCTTTTTCAGGGTCTTCGCCAGCGTTTCCAGTGTGCAGGGCAGCGGACCGTGCTTTTCCTCAACGCACTGCGCTATTCTGGCTAGCGTCAGGGACGCTGCGCTGGCAGCTTCGACCGCAGTGGCAATCATTTCAGGTGTCATGGCAAGATACCGGCCTCCGGCATGACCCCCTAATAATCCGGCTATCCCTGAATTGTGCCATGTATGAACCCAGTTGTAGATAACCCGGACACTGCATCCTATCTCAGCGGCGATCTGAGCCGGTTTGCCCCCTCTGGCAAGCATGAGCAACCCCGTACCTCGCGTACGGATGTCCCGATGTGGGTGATTCAAAGCAAGTTGTTGCAATGTCATTCGTTCAGGCTCAGAAAGTGTTATCTGCGATTTCATAAAAACAGCCGGAAAATCTGATTATCGTGTTATTGATTATAGCAACAATGCAGATAATTTATCTGGTTAACTTA
>NZ_NIBS01000093.1 GCF_002632465.1 Xenorhabdus budapestensis
TGCTGAATCTTAAATCAAAGAAACTAAGAGGTAACTCTCATGCTACATACTAGCAATCCAATTATTAAACACAAAGCGGGTCTTCTCAATCTTGCAGAGGAACTTGGCAATGTATCCAGAGCCTGCAAAGTGATGGGTGTATCACGAGACACTTTTTATCGTTATCAAGAACTCGTTGAAACTGGTGGCATTGATGCGCTTATCAACCAAAGCAGAAGGGCACCCAATCTCAAAAACAGGGTTGATTCTGAAACGGAACAAACGGTTGTCAAATACGCCATTGATTATCCGGCATACGGACAAGTGAGAACCAGTAACGAGCTGCGTAAATTAGGTGTATTTGTCTCACCGAGTGGAGTGCGTTCTATTTGGCTAAGGCATAACCTTGAAAACTTTAAAAAGCGCTTACTGGCGCTCGAAAAACACGTTGCTGAGAATGGAATCATCCTGACGGAAGCACAAGTTGTCGCACTTGAGAGAAAAAAACAGGATGATGAGGCCTGGGGTGAAATCGAAACCGCTCACCCCGGTTATCTAGGTTCACAAGATACGTTCTATGTGGGCAACTTGAAAGGTGTTGGTCGGATTTACCAGCAGACTTTTGTCGATACCTACAGCAAGGTGGCGTTTGCCAAACTCTATACCACCAAGACACCGATTACCGCGGCTGATATTCTTAATGACAAAGTGCTCCCTTTCTTTGAGTCGCATAAATTACCGATACTGAGGATTTTAACAGACCGGGGGACAGAATATTGTGGTCGTGTCGAACACCACGATTATCAGCTTTATTTAGCGATAAATGATATAGACCACACGAAAACGAAAGCGATGTCGCCCCAAACAAATGGTATCTGTGAACGCTTCCATAAGACTATGTTGAACGAGTTTTACCAAGTCACATTCAGAAAGAAATTGTATAGCTCACTCAATGAACTGCAAAAGGATCTGGATGAATGGATAGATGACTACAACCATCATCGTACTCATCAAGGAAAAATGTGTTGTGGTCGTACGCCAATAGAAACCTTATTGGAAGGCAAATTAATCCGGGCTGAAAAAAATCTCACCCAGATTTAATCT
>NZ_NIBS01000094.1 GCF_002632465.1 Xenorhabdus budapestensis
ATTAGAGCGGTCACCGCCTAAGAACGCCAGTACGACATCGGTGTCGGCAGGTAACCCGGATGAAAAACCAAACTCGGCGATCCGGTGCGTGTTGTCCCGGACTTCCATCGCGGTTTGATACTGTACCTGCTGGATAACCCCTTTATCATTACAGGTAGTTACCCTGCCTAAACCGAGCATCATCATGGCGCGGCGATATAAATTTTTAACGTCCATAATGACGTGTCTCCATAATTGTCTCGTAAAATTCATACGGTTGTATGGCAAACGCGGCCGGTGGCATCAGGGTCAGTTCTGCCCGTGTGCCGTCATCTTTATTACGAACATAAGACACTTCAGATAACAGCCATTGTTCGGATGCCAGCCCGAACGCCGGTAAATGGATCGGGATCAGGGTATTGGGCGTCCACAGTGTCCCGCTGACATCCCGCCAGCTATCAACCAAGACTTTGAGGACTTTAGAGCGTCCATAACGGCGGTTCATTTCCCAGTTAATCGCGTCTTGCTGTTTTCCCCAGGTATGCAAAGTACTTTCGATAATAGTGACGTAATTGCGGTAGCGCATCTTTTCCGCTGCCGGATCTTTGGCTGTCGCAATCGTCACCACGTCATAACCTTTTCCTGCCGACAGTTCACTTAACCCGCTCACATTCATCGACAGGCCGATGTACTCTGAGAACCGCTCATTCATGGCGGACTGGTAATCGGCCTGCTCAATGTTTTTCCCCTGCGCCACACCACTGGCAGCCACTTTGTCACTGACCCGGGTCAGAAATAAATTGCCGTCCGGGGTGTCGTAATACAGCAGGGCAGACCAGCGAGTAATGCGGTCAATGATTTCCTGTGAAGACTCCCCCCAGTTCAGGGTGAATTGCGGTACGGCTTTCATATCAGTCACATCCGATTTCACTTCAATGCCGTACCATTGCGCCAGTTTTTGAGCAATTTGTAATGCCGTCGCCGAAGTAATCACGTTCTGCGGCCATTTTGCCGAACAATCAACCAAATCCTGACATTTACCGCGTCCGGTCACCCGTATCTGGTGAGTGCTTTTGTTAATGGACGCATTCCAGATATC
>NZ_NIBS01000095.1 GCF_002632465.1 Xenorhabdus budapestensis
GCTCGTGCATTCGACCAGATCGATAACGCACCAGAAGAAAAAGCACGTGGTATCACCATCTCTACTTCTCACGTAGAATACGATACTCCATCCCGTCACTACGCACACGTTGACTGCCCAGGCCACGCCGATTACGTGAAAAACATGATCACCGGTGCTGCCCAGATGGACGGTGCGATCCTGGTTGTTGCGGCAACTGATGGCCCAATGCCACAGACTCGTGAGCACATCCTGCTGGGCCGTCAGGTAGGTGTACCATACATCATCGTGTTCCTGAACAAATGTGACATGGTTGATGATGAAGAGCTGCTGGAACTGGTAGAAATGGAAGTACGTGAGCTGCTGTCTCAGTACGATTTCCCAGGCGATGACACTCCAATCATCCGTGGTTCTGCTCTGAAAGCGCTGGAAGGCGACGCAGAGTGGGAAGCGAAAATTATCGAACTGGCTGAAGCGCTGGATTCTTACATCCCAGAACCAGAGCGTGATATTGATAAGCCATTCCTGCTGCCAATCGAAGACGTATTCTCCATCTCCGGCCGTGGTACTGTAGTTACTGGTCGTGTAGAGCGTGGTATCGTTAAAGTGGGTGACGAAGTTGAAATCGTGGGTATCAAAGAAACCACTAAAACAACTTGTACTGGCGTTGAAATGTTCCGCAAACTGCTGGACGAAGGCCGTGCAGGTGAGAACGTAGGTGTTCTGCTGCGTGGTACTAAGCGTGATGACGTTGAGCGTGGTCAGGTTCTGGCGAAGCCAGCTTCTATCCACCCACACACTCAGTTCGAATCTGAAGTGTACATCCTGAGCAAAGATGAAGGTGGCCGCCATACTCCATTCTTCAAAGGTTACCGCCCACAGTTCTACTTCCGTACAACTGACGTAACTGGTACTATCGAACTGCCAGAAGGCGTAGAGATGGTAATGCCAGGTGACAACATCAACATGAAAGTAACCCTGATTGCGCCAATCGCGATGGACGAAGGTCTGCGTTTCGCAATTCGTGAAGGTGGCCGTACGGTAGGTGCTGGTGTTGTTGCTAAAGT
>NZ_NIBS01000096.1 GCF_002632465.1 Xenorhabdus budapestensis
GCAGTATCTCTAATAGCCAACAGTTCAAATTGTTTCCCACGGAAATAAGGATAATACATAGTTTGTTACTCCCATAACAATGCCTCATTAAGAGGAACTTGCATAGTATTAATTAATCGCTCATGATCCTTAAAGCGAAGCTGAATAGAAAGTGCTGCTGGTTGCAAAGACTTTGGTAAGTTGAGAATAAGCTCTCTTAAAGAAAGTAGACTTCTGCTTTCCTTTAAAGTTTTAAGCATTAAATTGTATACAGAAAGAGGGGGTAAACCGCTAAATACTTCTTTCAGGAAACCATGCATTTGAGTATTAGGTAAGTCGGGAATTTTTATACCTAAATCAGAAGCAATAATTTTCGCCTCATTAATCCTTAATGACTCAAAGATTGTTACAGGGCATATAAAGTCTAAGACTTCTACAGCTTCTCTTATAGTAGATATTCTATTCCATCGGGTTAAACTCAATACCCCAATAGTAGATTCTGTTGTTTTCAGCACATCATCTATATGTTCTGAACCAGCTATCACATAGATTTTCCCAAATGCTTTACGGTAGTTTGTTATTTGGTTTTGTAGACGGCTTAAGGAATCTCTTTCGGATTTTATTTCGTAAACAGTTCCAGTTCTGTTCAGTATGATGAGATCAGCTTTGCAAGGACCGATTCTGAATTCATTAAGCATACAGGCAGTTCTTAATGAATGCTTTCCGAGCAAAAGATTGTGTGTGAGGGCAGAACGATAAACATACTCATTCCGCAAGCCAGTTTGTCTAAGTAAGGCAAATGCCTCATTGAAGGCCTCACCAACGGTAATCCCAAGTGTATCTTCATGGTCAAAAAGCTCGGTCTCTCGGAGAGAACGAGCAAACATAGGAGACTGCCCTCTTTTCGCTATCTCGTTGAAGACGGAAGCGGAAAAAAGTCTACTTAAAGCAGTCAATTGAAAAGAGTTAAGTTCGTTACTTCTCATCATGGTGAATCACATAGTCCATCGTTCAGGATCTTGCTTGGTTACTGCCAAAATCCTTAGCACA
>NZ_NIBS01000097.1 GCF_002632465.1 Xenorhabdus budapestensis
CCTGCATCCATATCTGCCAGTACGCCCATGTTGGAAAAGCGCAATAACGGGCCGGTTTCCTGTAATTCTGATTGTAAATAACTGCGGTTCTGTGCCCGGAGTTCAGTGAGTGTTTTTCGTTTAAAGGGCATTTTCTTGCTCCCAGACCCAAAAAAAGCGTAGATCCTCGTTATCCCGCCCCGGACGCTGATAACGGATTATCATATTCAGCCGATTGGGCCAGACAATTTGTGTACGGATATCAATCGCCGCGGCCACGCCATCATCCAGCATCCATTGCAGCGCCTCACGGGCATAATCCTCAGCCGCCAACGCGACAGGGGGGGTTAGTTTCTGCCGATGTAACAACCACAGCCGGGAACCTATCTGATAATCAGCCCCATTGTCACCCCACCAGCCGCGACGGTCAGTACTCTCTATATCATCGTCAGGCCGTGCCTGCCGATCCGTAAATAAACTGATAATGATGGCCGTTTGCAGATCATTCCCGGTCACCAAATCCCCGCGTCCTGCCAGCCAGTCAGCATGAATATTTTTGATATCCCACCAGGAAGTGATATCACTCATTTGACGGTTTCTCCGGTTATCTGACTGGTGACCGTCGCATCGCCGGATTTCACACCAGACACGGGATGCGTATGACGGTTATAGGCATCACGTAACTGTTTCATGGTCGTGGTGTTACTGTTGCAGTTATCAATGACATCGCCGGTCACTTTCAGTACCGGAGTATTCAGCAATACTTCGGTGGAGGCATTGACGGTGACTTTTGACGCATTATTGACGGTGACCGGCTGCCCTTTCGCTTCAATGGTGATCCCCGATGCCGTCAGCAGGATATGCAGCCCCCACTGGTTGTACACCACCACTTCACCGGGATTTAACCCTTTATGCCGGTATTGTTGGTGATTGCTGCCAATCGCCACGGCATTAGAGCGGTCACCGCCTAAGAACGCCAGTACGACATCGGTGTCGGCAGGTAACCCGGATGAAAAACCAAACTCGGCGATCCGGTGCGTGTTGTCCCG
>NZ_NIBS01000098.1 GCF_002632465.1 Xenorhabdus budapestensis
CGTGGTTTCACTGAGTAATGCGGGGTTCAAATCGGTCGTAAAACCAGACCGGATGGGCTATGGACGTTTGCCGCTTTGCGGCGTCACTTGGTAATCGCTGCGCTTCAACACAAGTGACGCCGCGCAATATCCGGGACGCTTATCGTGATGAAGTGAAAACGCAGATGAATGTTGTACCGATAAAAACGGTATCGTTTGACGTAAGACAGAGCCTGTTTTGCTCTATTGTGTGAGTAGCCGGTGATGAGTAACACCGGGAAACTTTCATCATCAGACGGAGGGTTAGATGTCCAATGATACCTGCTTCCAAAAGTGCGCAGATGTACCGCATTGTAATGCTCTCCCTTGCAGGCTACGGGAGTTTTATTTCGCCGCTTCACGCTGATCCTTACAGACGACAGATCATAAGTAACAGTTAAGTACCTTATCGGTTGGACTAAGCGAGGTCAAATTTTTATTCGATATTAAGGTAAGAAAAACCGTACCCTTCTCTTTTGAAACATTACACTCAAATCTCTTAAAATCAAACTGCCTGGTCACAAACCAACCTGACTGGGGCAGCGTTGTGATCCGTTATGAGGGTGCAAAAATTGATCATGAAAAACTGCTGCGCTACCTTACTTATCTCATTCAGAACACATAACGAATTCCATGAACAATGCGTCGAACGCATTTATAACGATATCATGCATTATTGTGGACCAGAGAAATTAACCGTATTTGCCCGTTATACACGATGTGGTGGTTTGGATATTAACCCTTTCAGAAGTAATTATGACAGTGCTCCACTGACGGGACGGCTAATCCGACAGTAAGTCATGCTATTCAGAGTGAGACATGACTGCCTCACTCTGCTCACAAAACAATATGTTTTCCTGAGATATAGAAAGTAACCAAATTTTATATATAAACTTGACGCGATGCTCGACTTTTATGGTGGTGAGTTGAAATGACATAGCCGCACCTTTATAACTTTAAGTCGTCAAAAATAGAGAAATAAAGGAACAAAAGGCT
>NZ_NIBS01000099.1 GCF_002632465.1 Xenorhabdus budapestensis
ACGCGATGCTCGACTTTAACATCCTATAACGTTGGCTTGTTGAAGCCAGTCGCGTTGACTTTTACCTTGTTTAAAATTGGCAAAAATACCCAACGTGTGAGAAAGCAGTTTTCTGGCAATTCGATTACTCAAATGCCACAGATCCCGTGCCCAGCCCTTCTCGATAGCAAATTGTCCGGCGAGTTGACCAATCACCGTTTCAATTAAACGGCGTTTGGCGTTAATCATTCTTCTCGTTTCCTTGGGAAGAGGATCATCCATATTGATACGCATCGGGGTAATCATCTTAATGCCCTGTTGATTCATTTCCTGTTTAAATTCAACGCCTAAATACCCTTTATCGCCAAGCAAACAGCCTTTTATCGGGGCGACCAAATCCCAAGCTGCTTCACGCTCACTGCAACTGGCAGGAGTCACCGTGAGCCCCGTTACTACGCCGGTTTCATCTATCATCAGATGCCCTTTAAAGCCGTAGTAAGTTTCATTCTTAGCGGCACAGTACCCATAATCGGCTTGCCCTTTAAAGTTGGCACTTCCTTTAGCTCTTTTGAACCCACAGACGGGCAGCGGAAATCCGTCGATAATATGTATCGGCCTGTCGAATGCGCCCAATAACATCGCCAGCTTCTCTTGCAGTTTTTGTTTTACAGCCCAAAGATTCGAGGCCTGTTTAGCAAAATTGGCGCGTGAACCCAGTCCCGGAAACCAGTCGCGCCAGTGGTCACAAAAATACGTCCAAATCCCTTTATCTGTTGAAAATCCTAAGAATTCACCAATCACTTCCATCGTGATGACTTCCGCATCACTCAATTTAGGTGGGAGCCCTCGGCTTCTGAATCGCATACCTTGTTGTAACTGCGTTAAATTGTCATCTACCCAACAAAACACCCAAATGATAAAATCTTGTTGTGACATAGCCTTTTGTTCCTTTATTTCTCTATTTTTGACGACTTAAAGTTATAAAGGAGCGGCTATGTCATTTCAACTCATCATAAAAGTCGAGCATCGCGTTA